>NZ_PGVA01000102.1 GCF_002860125.1 Bacillus canaveralius | reverse complement strand
CAAGAAAAGTGTCTTTTTTTCATTTATTTTACTGTATAAAACTGGTTAATCAACACGCCTGATGTTAGATAAATCAAAAAAGACCATCTTCCGAAGAAGATGGTCTTAATGTAAATGATTTTGCAGGGCGGCAATCCTGATCTCTGGTAACTACCCAAAACTTGCTGCGCGCGGGTAGCGCGTGGGGAACCTTTCCCACCTCAAAGTCCTTTACGGAGTTAATATATTCAGTTTTGTCCGATTACATGCGTGCTTTCTACACCTTTATGATACCCAAATAGTTTACTTTTGTAAACCCTAAGTGTCATTTTGTGTCCTTCCGTCATCTCTGGTCCATGTTATTTGAAAAATGAAAACGGGTATATTCTTCCTGTTCTTAGTCGGCCGGCCACCTTTTTTTGGCCATTGTTGAGAGTATAAAATGAACCTAAAAATAGGCCAGTAGTCGGACTCATTTTGATGGCCAACAGACAATGATCGCTCATCGCCTTATATAACTCGACTGTGCCTGGTTCTTTTGGATTTTGTCCGGCGTAATCAGGATTAGAGATCACGGCTGGAATATCCTGATAATACTTCATAATTATACCACTGAAGGGCGCGCTTTTAAATGTTGCCCTTTTATTATTATACGAGTGGGTTTTAATAAAGTTTCATTTTAATCGGCACTTTTTGAGATTTACATCAATATTACATCAATGGCTATTTTCGAGTAGTTTTTGGAGAAAAAGAAAAACCCCTAGAACTATTGAGGCTCTAAGGGTTTCCGGTGATGGAGAATAGGGGGCTCGAACCCCTGACCTCTACGCTGCCAGCGTAGCGCTCTCCCAGCTGAGCTAATTCCCCGGGATGAAGCTTTGTTAAGGTACAAAAAAGATTATAGCTTGAACTTTCCTTATATGCAAGCGAAATTTAAAAAGAGGAGCAAAAAATCGCTCCTCTTTTTAATGAAGGTTTTCTATTTCAACATTGCCGACGCCGTCAATGTCCGAGACTGCATAATATACATCGGTCGTCAATCGTTTGAAATGCACCGTGATGATTAGCTGGACGAGTTGGTCGCCTTCTTCGAGATCCTTAATACGAATGGTTTTGATCGAAATTTTCTCTTTCTTAATATGTGTGATAATGTCAGCAATATTCTTTTTCTCGCGCACTTTTAATTGCAGGCGAATTTCTTTTTCCCGGAGTTGCTTTGGCCCGATTAGCCCCATTAAGTAGGGCATGAATTCGACGCTGATGATCAGCAACGTGACACCGGCAATCGCCTCCAAAAAAAATCCGGCACCGACGGCAATTCCGATTCCAGCTGCTCCCCAGATCATCGCGGCAGTTGTTAAGCCTGATATGCTGTCATTGCCTCTCCGTAAAATAACCCCCGCACCAAGAAATCCAATTCCGGAAACGATTTGGGCAGCGAGTCGCAACGGGTCCATCGTGATATTAACTGAGTCACTGCCCGGAAACATGTAGGCTGATTCAATTGAAACAATCGTCAGCAAACAGCTGACAATTGAAATAACAAGACTCGTTTTTAAACCGACCGGCTTTCTTTTAATTTCACGCTCAAGGCCGATCACAAGGCCAAGCACTGCTGATATCCCTAACTTAATTAAAACTTCTATTTCTGCATGTGTCATTCTTTCTCTCCCATAAATCAAGTTGTATTGATGTATATTAACCGATTTTGAAAAAAGTTAATCCTTCTCATAAAAATTTGTAATAGTATAGAAATTTTATGATGAAACGTTGTAATATTATGTATATAAATTCTAAATAGCAACTGGCAAGGAGTACAGGCATGAATGAACCGAGAATAAACCCATATCTTGCCCTTGCAATCGGGGTGATATCCGTATCCACCTCTGCGATTCTTGTGAAAGTATCGTCAGCACCTGCCGGAGTTATTGCTTTTTATCGGCTGTTGTTTTCAGTGCTGCTAATGCTGCCATTTTTTCTTCTAAGGTATGTGTCCGAGCTCCGTCTTATTAGGAAAACGGACTGGCTTTTCTCTATGATTGCGGGAGTGATTTTAGCGTTTCACTTCATCCTCTGGTTTGAATCGTTAAACTATACGTCTGTCGCCAGCTCCACTGTGCTTGTGACCCTGCAGCCATTATTTGCATTCGTCGGGACATATTTGTTTTTTAAAGAAGCGCTGACAGCAAAAGCAATCATGAGCGGGATTGTCGCTATCGTGGGAAGTATTATTATTAGCTGGGGTGATTTGCGAATTAGCGGCATCGCGCTGTTCGGAGATTTGCTGGCATTGGCAGCCTGTGCGCTCATAACAGCCTATTTATTATTCGGACAAACAGTCAGAAAACGGCTATCGCTGATGACTTATACATTTGTTGTTTACAGTATAAGTGCTTTAACTTTGTTTGTTTATGTAATGGTAAGAAATGAACCATTAATTCCAACGGCCAGCAGAGATTGGATTTACTTTTTATTGCTTGCCGTCGTACCCACGCTGTTGGGCCACACATTATTTAACTGGTCATTGAAATGGCTGAGCACATCAACGATTTCAATGGCAATCTTGTTCGAGCCAGTAGGAGCGGCAGTACTGGCTTACTATTTACTTGGGGAACAGGTTATAATGACACAAATTGTCGGCGGAATGATTGTAATTATGGGAATTTCAATGTTTTTAATGGATGAACGAAGAATAAAGATGAAAAAGTTAAAAGAAAAATCAGCTCCAAGCTAGGGGGAAAAAGATGATAATCCGAGAAGCAATGGAAAAAGATGCTGCTGGAATTGCCGAAGTGCATGTGAAAAGCTGGAGACAGACGTATCAAGGTATTGTCAGTCAACAATTCCTTGATGAATTAAGTGAAGATGAAAGATTGAAAATATGGAGGCAGATCCTATCTTCACCTCAGCCAGGTGCAGCCGTTTTTGTCGCAGAAGAAAAAGGCAAGATCATTGGCTTTGCTTCATTTGGCAAAGAGCGCACAGGTGAACTCGATGCTGATAGCGAATTATATGCGATTTATCTTCTTAATGAATACAAAGGAAATAAAGTTGGGACAAAACTCTTCAAAAGAGGGGCAGAAGCATTATTGGCCAATGGTTTTAGTTCAGTGGTTGTCTGGGTGCTTAATGATAATCCAAGCAGGCTTTTTTATGAAAGCTTTAAGCCAATAAAGCTAACTGAACAGATGATCGACATTGGCGGCAAAGAATATAAAGAAACAGCATATCACTGGGATGACATAAAGAATTTACTCAAAAATAATAGTAGTGGCGATTAGTATAGATGGGGATCGAGATTGCTTTTGAAAAGTTTCCGATATTGGAAACGAATCGGCTGTATTTAAGAGAAGTGAGACTGGAAGATGCTCCTGCGATGTTTTCTTATTTTTCAAAGAATGAAGTAACTGAATACTATGATCTGGCATCATTTACGGATGAACAGCAAGCAGTTGATCTGATTCAAAGATTGCAGCAACGCTACCGTACAGGCGAGCAACTCCGCTGGGCGGTTGATTTAAAAGAACAGCCTGAGCAATTAATCGGAACATGCGGCTTTCATGCGATCGAGCCTGAACATTTTAAAGCGGAAATCGGCTATGAACTTCATCCTGACTTCTGGAATAAAGGAATCATGGCTGAAGTAATCCACAAATCGTTCACTATGGTTTTAAGGAAATGGGGTTAAATCGGATTGAGGCCTTCTATGATCCTGCCAATGCTGCTTCGAGAAGGGTACTTGAGAAAAATGGTTTTGAATATGAAGGTATATTAAAGAAGAGATTTTTCGAAAAGGGCCAGTTTGTTGACGCTGCTATCTCCGCTATTGTAAATGATTCGCATAGGTAAACAAGGGATCCGGATTTTTATCCGGATCCAAATCATGAAATTACATAAAAATATGCGTAAAACCGAAAAAAATAAATCCTGATGTCACGCTAAAAATGAATGTACCCCCATATATTTTGCCATCGGCATTCGATATTTTTATTGCTTCGAAATAGGCAAACGCAATCAGAAATATTGCCATAACTAATGAAAGATATAGTGCAAAGGTTTCTGCCATGATTCCACACCTTTTCATTTAAACTACCATCAGTTTATGTACTGCTCGTCCTCATTATGCAAAAGAGATTATCCTGTGCGAAAAACAATGTAAAGCAATCATACCGCTGTATTATGCGTGTCATAACATTTCCTTGCTATTATCACTTAGTGAAAACTGTTCAGAGCAAATAAGAGAAGGTCAGTCTATCTCAGTTAAATAAGAATAATAATGATAAAAAAGGGTTAAACAAAGGACAAGAAATAAATAATTTGCGATTTCTTAAAATTATATTGCAAACATTTTTTATCCGTGGTATATTAATTTTCCGCCTTGAAAATGAGGCGAATAAATTTAAATAAACTGTTTGATAATAATTAATTTATTGTTGACATTCGATTTAAGTTTATGTTATATTAAGAAGGTCGCTTCTGAGCGATAACGAGTAAAAATTGCTCTTTGAAAACTGAACAAGCAAGCAAAAACGTCAACGTTAAGTTTATTTTTATTTAAG
>NZ_PGVA01000101.1 GCF_002860125.1 Bacillus canaveralius | reverse complement strand
CGGCTACGCCATTATCTGGATGAGAAGGGAAATAATTCTCCTACAAACATTTTACTCATACAAGAAGTTCGTATGTTACATTTAAAAAAACATTCAGTTATTTATCATCGATTTATATTGGAGAGATGAATATGAGTCAAAAACCGCTCGCTTTTCGGATGCGGCCGCGTACAATAGAAGAAATCATCGGCCAGGAGCATTTAGTCGGTCCCGGCAAGATTATTGCCAGAATGGTGAAGGCAAAGCAATTGTCTTCGATGATCCTATACGGCCCGCCAGGCATTGGCAAAACCTCGATTGCAAGCGCCATCGCCGGAAGTACAAAATATGCGTTTCGAACCTTAAACGCTGTTACCAATAATAAGAAAGACCTTGAAATTGTTGCGGCTGAAGCAAAAATGTCAGGAAAAGTGATCCTCTTGCTCGACGAGGTTCATCGCTTGGATAAAGGGAAACAGGATTTTCTTCTTCCTTACCTCGAAAATGGAATGATAACCTTAATCGGGGCAACGACAAGCAACCCGTATCATGCCATCAATCCGGCAATCAGGAGCCGGACGCAAATTTTCGAATTAAAGCCGTTAGAGGTAAATGAAATTAAAGCTGCGTTGATGCGGGCCCTGGAGGATGAGGAACGGGGGCTTGGCGGATATACAGTCAACATTTCCGAAGATGCCCTTATGCATCTTGCAACCGCCTCAAATGGTGATGTCAGAAGTGCTTTAAATGCGCTGGAGCTTGCTGTTCTCTCCAGTGAAAAAAATAATGAAGGTATTATTACAATTGGAATAGACACTGCTGAAGAGTGCATCCAGAGAAAAAGTTTAACTTATGATAAAGACGGGGACGGCCATTATGATGTGATTTCGGCATTTCAGAAATCAATCAGGGGAAGTGATGTCAATGCTGCGCTCCACTATTTAGGCCGATTAATTGAAGCCGGTGATCTTGTCTCCTTGAGCCGGCGGCTGCTCGTGATTGCGTACGAAGATATCGGCCTGGCCAATCCCCAGGCAGGAGCACGAACATTAGCAGCGGTCGAAACTGCAGAACGGCTCGGCTTTCCTGAAGCCCGGATTCCGCTTGCCAATGCCGTGATTGAGCTTTGCCTATCGCCCAAATCCAACGCTGCCTACACAGCCCTTGACGCTGCGCTTGCTGATATCCGGGCAGGCAATAGCGGCGAAATTCCTGACCATTTAAGGGATGCCCATTATAAAGGTGCAAAAGAGCTTGGCAGAGGAATCGGCTATTTATATCCACACGATTACGAGAACGGATGGGTGAAGCAGCAGTACTTACCGGATCGAATCAAGAATAAAGAGTATTACCATCCGAAGAAGACGGGGAAATTTGAGCAGGCACTTGCTGCAGTTTATGAGAAACTGAAAGTCAGATAAAAACAAAACCAGACAAAAAACGCGAGGCGTTTTTGTCTGGTTTTTATCTTTCATATTGAACTCGTAAATCCAGCCTACTGTTCGCTCCTGACGCGATGGATTTTAACTCCGTGCAGCAATTCTTTCACGACATGACTGGCCATGATCAGGCCGGCAACGGATGGAACAAACGCATTGGATGATGGCGGCATCTTTGCTTTGCGAATTGGCGCTTTGTCATTGCCGACTTCTTTTCTGACGTCCTCACGAATCACAATTGGGCTTTCATCGGAAAACACAACCGGGACTCCTGTGCGAATGCCCTCTTTCCGCAATGTTGTCCGGATTACTTTTGCAATCGGGTCTGTATGCGTTTTTGAAATATCGGCAATTTGAAAGCGGGTCGGATCCATTTTGTTGGCCGCTCCCATGCTGGAGATCATCGGAATATTGCGCTTTAAGCATTCTTTGATTAAATGAATTTTATAGGAAATGGTATCGGAAGCATCAACGACATAATCAAGATTATAGCTAAAGATCTCTTCATAAGTTTCTTCCGTGTAAAACATTTTTAAAGCAATCACTTCACAGTCAGGATTTATATCCTCAATCCGCTCTTTCATGATCTCCACCTTGGGCCTGCCCACTGTCGACAGCAAGGCAATAATTTGCCGGTTCACGTTCGTAATATCAACATCATCTTTGTCTATCAATACCAGCCTGCCGACGCCTGATCTTGCCAGAGCCTCTGCTGAAAAAGAACCGACCCCGCCAATGCCAAGCACGGCGACAGTTGCATTCTTCATCTTTTCGAGCCCTTGTTTACCGATCGCGAGCTCATTGCGCGAAAATTGGTGTAACATCTATTTCAACTCCGTTATTCTCTTAAATTGTATAAATTTCATAAAGCATTTCTTTGAGTGAATTTCATAAAAGCAGTCTTTAACTGAGAAACGAACGGTTATTTATAATTAAGACAGTATTATTCGTTTCCTACGGCATACTCCTGTTAATTTAGACAACTTCATTCGTTTTTCGGTTTAGCTTGTTACATTGTGAAATTTACTCCTTTATGTATTACCCGATAATGAATATATCATACTTACCGGCAAAAACAAGTGGTTTCCGCGATTATCAATAAGAAAACCCCATACGAAGACCGCATGAGGTTTAAAGCCGTATGTACTGAAAGAGTCCCAATCGTGCCGTTGACTTTAATTGATGCCTTCGTTTTGAACCCGCTCTCGCAGGTGGGTGTCCTGTTCCAAACTTTTGTAAGTCCTTGGATAGGCATTTACGCAGAGTGGAAACGCAGACTCCCGAAGTTAAAAATGTTCGGTCAAAACTTCAGGAATTACAACGAACACATCAGGACTCTTTTTCTATTGATTGTATCTTACCATATTCGCAAGCCGTTTTCAAGAAACTGGTTATAGGTAATTACTCATCTTTCTTAACATTCAGTGACAAATGCAATTCTTTAAGCTGGGCAGGATCGACCTCTCCCGGGGCGTCCGTCAATAGACAGCTGGCACTCGCCGTTTTCGGGAAAGCAATCGTATCACGAAGATTTGATCTTCCGGCGAGCAGCATCACAAGCCGGTCAAGCCCAAGTGCAATGCCCCCGTGCGGCGGTGTCCCATATTCGAAGGCTTCCAGCAGGAAACCGAACTGTTCGTTCGCTTCCTCTGGTGTAAAGCCGAGAATTGAAAACATTTTCTCCTGGATGTCACGTTCAAAAATACGGAGGGAGCCTCCGCCAAGCTCAAAACCGTTAAGAACAAGGTCATAGGCCTGTGCCCTTACCCTGGCAGGATCCGATTCGAGCAGGTGCATATCTTCCCTTGCCGGCATCGTGAACGGATGATGTGCCGCATAGTAGCGGCCCTCTTCTTCATCATACTCCAACAGCGGCCAGTCGGTCACCCAGAGGAAGTTGAACTGGCTCTGGTCAATAAGACCCAGGTCTTTGCCAAGCTTCAATCTTAACGCTCCGAGGGAGTCGGCAACAACGTTTTTCTTGTCAGCAACAAACAGGATGAGGTCGCCCGGTTCTACTTGCAAAATTTTCTTGAACTCTGCCTGTTCTTCATCCGAGACAAATTTGCTGATTGGACCTTTTAAGCCGTCTTCTTCTGCCTTGAGCCAGGCAAGGCCTTTTGCCCCGTAACGTGCAGCAAATTCGGTTAGGGCGTCAATATCCTTTCTTGAATATTGCGGAGCGGCTCCTTTAACATTTAGAGCCTTAACCTGCCCTCCGCCGGAAACAGCGCCGGCAAACACTTTAAAACCTGAATTTTTAACAACTTCGGAAAGGTCAGTCAGCTCCATTCCAAAGCGGGTATCCGGTTTGTCTGAACCATAGCGGCTCATCGCCTCTGCATACGTCATGCGCGGAAATGGCAGCTGTACATTCATTCCTTTCACTTCGCTCATGATTTTCTCCATCATCGTTTCCATCAAAGAAATGATGTCTTCCTGACTCATGAAGCTTGTTTCAATATCGAGCTGGGTGAATTCGGGCTGACGGTCAGCGCGCAAGTCCTCATCACGGAAGCAACGGGCAATCTGATAATATCG
This sequence comes from Bacillus canaveralius, assembly GCF_002860125.1. Taxonomy (GTDB): domain Bacteria; phylum Bacillota; class Bacilli; order Bacillales; family Cytobacillaceae; genus Bacillus_BJ; species Bacillus_BJ canaveralius. The sequence continues at coordinate 5,728 of NZ_PGVA01000101.1, read as the reverse complement.
TTCAATTCCGCCGACCATAAGGAGCTGCTTGAAAAGCTGTGGAGATTGGGGCAGAGCATAAAACTCACCCGGATGAACCCGGCTTGGAACAAGGTAATCGCGGGCTCCCTCTGGTGTGCTTTTCGTTAAGATCGGCGTTTCAATATCTAAAAACCCTTCTCCATCAAGGTAGTCGCGCATCACCTTTGTAACCTTGTGGCGCATTTTAAAGGTTTCAACCATGACAGGACGGCGCAAATCCAAATAGCGGTATTTTAAACGGATTTCTTCCGCCACATCTGTCTTGTCGCTAATCGGAAATGGAGGTGTTTTCGATTCATTGATAATCGACACTTTTTCTGCATGAATTTCGATTTTGCCTGTTTTTAAATTCTCATTGATGGTTCCTGCTTCTCTGGCAACAACCGTTCCCTCAACATCAAGCACGTATTCTGAACGGATTTTTTCGGCTGCCGCAAGCGCATCCTTCGAAGCATCAGGGTTAAAAACGACTTGGACGATGCCTGTTCTGTCGCGAAGGTCAATGAAGATCAGCCCGCCGAGATCGCGGCGTTTTTGAACCCAGCCTTTTAGCGTTACTTTTTCACCAATAGCTTTCTCTGTTACTTCACCGCAAAAATAGGTTCTCCCAAACATATTCATCCTCCTCTAGTTCAACAGCTCTTTCAATTTATCTATCAATGAATCAAGGCTGATCTCAGTTTGTTCCCCAGTCTCCATATTCTTTAAATTAATTTTATTCGTTTGCAACTCATCATCGCCGAGGACGGCCACAAATTTTGCATGGCTTCGGTCCGCCGCCTTAAACTGTCCTTTAATTTTCCGGTCAAGATAGTCGCGTTCTGCAGAAAACCCTGCCGCTCTCAATTCGTGCAGTAAGCCAACCGTGTAATCTTTTGCTTCATCGCCGAGATAAACAAGGTAACAATCAATGCCTTGAGCTATGGGCAATTCGACCTTTTCAGCCTCAAGTGCAGCAATCAAACGTTCGATGCTGAGCGCAAAACCGATGCCTGGTGTCTCCGGTCCGCCGATTTCCTGGACGAGCCCGTTGTATCTGCCGCCGCCGCAAAGGGTCGTAATCGCGCCGAACCCTTCTGCCTCGCTCATAATTTCAAAAGCAGTATGATAATAGTAATCAAGGCCGCGCACTAGGTTGGCATCGACTTCAAATGAAATGCCAAGATCGGTTAAGTATTTTTGCACCTTTAGAAAATATTCCCTGGAATCTTCATTTAAAAAATCAAGAATCGATGGGGCTGTCTCCATCAGCTCGTGGTCGCGGTCCTGCTTGCAATCGAGAATCCGCAACGGATTTGTCCGAAGTCGGTTTTGGCAGTCTGCGCAAAATTCCCCGATCCGGGGCTGGAAGTGGTTAACCAGTGCATCTCTGTGCGCTTTACGGCTGTCTTTGTCACCAAGGCTGTTGATGACAACTTTCAGGGATTTGAGGCCAAGCTCCCGATACAGCATGACGGCGAGCGAGATTACTTCAGCATCAATCGCTGGATCAGCACTGCCGAGAGCCTCCACTCCAAACTGGACAAACTGGCGATACCTGCCTGCCTGGGGCCGTTCATACCGGAACATCGGACCCATATAGTAAAGCTTGACCGGCTGGTTTGCATGGCCAAACATCTTATTTTCGACAAAAGAACGAACAGCCGAAGCCGTTCCTTCCGGCCTTAGCGTCAGACTCCGTTCCCCCCGGTCTTCGAAGGTGTACATTTCCTTTTGGACAATATCTGTCGAATCACCAACACTTCTTGTGAACAATTCAGTATGTTCAAAAATTGGCGTTCTGATTTCGCGGTATTGATACTTTTTACAGAGGTCGCGCGCCTTTTGTTCAATCAGCTGCCATATATCTGATTGTCCGGGCAAGATGTCTTGCGTTCCTCTTGGGATTTGAATCGACATGGTTTTTCCTCCTCCTGAAACTGGTTATGTATGGCAAAACAAAAAAACTCCCGGTCCCTTGTCTATTGCTAAACAAGGGACGAGAGTTTAGATTCCCGTGGTGCCACCCCAATTGAAGCCTGAAAAAAGACTTCCTCTTTAACAGTTAACGCCTGCTTACGTTCATCTCCTACTAAAGAACAAGTCTTTTTCAAAGTGAAGCCTACGGAGTGTTCGTTCATTAAGGGATCATGCGGATCTGCTTTCAGCCTGGGACAAATCCTCTCTTTTCATGCAGTTCTTAACTACTGTTCTCCATCATCGGTTTAAGTGAAATTTAGGACATTTTTATTTATATAATAATACGGAGCATCCTTTTGAATGTCAAGGGCCAATTACGACCTCTCCATTTGCTTCTTTAGCTTGCGGACGTCTCTGATCGTTAAACCGAACTCAGAAGCGAGTTCAAAAGTACTTGTATTTTGCTCCTTCTCAATAAAATCATGAAAATCCACACCGAACAGCTGGTTCTCACCCGAATGGGCCGACAGCCCTTTTTCACTAAATCTCATCTTTGACCATCCTTTGTTTGGGACAAGCGGAAAACCGCTTGTATCTGTTTTCCTCTATCGTCTATTCTGCCCATGGCAGCTAAAATTTTTCAAACTTAATGAGATTTTTTAAAAGTTTAGGAACTATGGACGATATTAACAAATAAGGAATGAATTTATTTTGTTTGTCCGTTAAAATAAGTTTATATATTTGATCAAGGGGGGAATCTGTCTGAAAAAAAATAAATTAATCCTTTTCCTCACTTGCATACTTTTAATCACCGGCACATCGCAGCCGCGCCTCGCGGATGCATCCGGCAGTTCCGTCACGATTACGGCAAGCACGCTGAATGTCAGGGAGGGTCCTGGACTCAGCTCCAAGGTCGTCGGCAAAGTGAAAAACGGAGAAAAATATTCTGTAAAAAAAGTCGACGGAGATTGGATTCAAATAAAGCTGGATAATGGCCGGAACGGTTGGGTCGCGAACTGGCATGTTTCTTCTGATCTGAAAAACTCTGCCGAAAGGGTTGCTGCAACAAGCGGCACAGGAAGCGTTACAACGGATGGTTTGCGAATGAGAAAAGGGCCGGGCACCGAGTTTCAAGTTGTTGCGGTTTTAAGCAACGGCCAGACGGTAGACATTCTTGAAACGAACGACAATTGGACAAAGATCAAAACACCGGACGGAGAAGGCTGGATTTCAAAGGAATATTTGACGGAAACAGCCGCCCCGGACCAAGAAAAGAAGCGGACTAATAAATCCGGAAAAAAAAGCGGGACGGCGACCGTGAACTTGTTAAATGTCAGGGATCAGCCATCACGGCAAAGCAGTGTGGTTAAAAAACTCGAGGAAGGCGAGACATTTCAGATCGTGTCTGAAAAAGACGGCTGGATGGAAATCAGCATCTCAGGACAGACTGGATGGGTTAGCAGCGAGTATGTGGCAACAAATTCCCGGAGTAAGACAAAAAAAGCCATGGAGAAATCAGCAGCGCCTGACTCGAACGGCGTAACTGCTACAGCAACCGCCGATAACCTCCAAGTCCGTGCAGAAGGAACATTTGAAGCTGAGGTTATCAGTTCTATTTCAAAAGGTGAGGAATATCCAATCCTTGAAGAAAAAAATAATTGGACAAAGATCGAATATGAATCAGGGTCATCCGGCTGGGTGGCAAGCTGGTATCTGAGTAAATCGGCGCGCAAGAGCAGCAAAGCGACAAAAGAAGAGATTAAAAACAGCGCGGTTACGATTTTACATGATGGAACGAACATTCGCAGTAAACCGGGCGTTGATCACTCTGTTATCAGTCGGGCAGACCAGGGAACATCCTTTCAAGTAGCCAGCATGAAAAATGACTGGTATGAAATCGAACTTTCAAACGGATCAACCGGCTTTATCGCAGGCTGGCTTGTTTCAGTCAACGGCCCGGCCCCGAAAATAGAGAAGGCTGGCGGCGAGAAGCACATAAAAGGGAAAACAATTATCATTGACCCAGGTCATGGCGGAAGGGATCTTGGCGCGACCGGCGCAGCTGGAACCAACGAGAATGAACTGACCCTGACAACTGCAAAGCTGTTATATGATAAGCTAAAAGCAGCGGGTGCCAATGTCATTCTTACCCGCAGCAACGATACATACAAATCGTTAAAAGCAAGAGTAAAACTTGCGCATTCCGAGGGTGCTGATGCCTTTATCAGTATTCACTACGACAGCATTGACGACCAGACTGTAAGAGGAATGACCAGCTTTTACTATCATGACTATCAAAAACCTTTAGCTGATTCCATTCATGCAGCTGCCGCAGGCCGGACAACAATCAAGGATCGCGGCGTGCGCCACGGCGATTATTTAGTTTTAAGGGAAAATAAACAGACAGCAGTTCTTCTGGAGCTTGGTTACCTTAGCAACCCAGCTGAAGAAATACTTATCACATCCGGGACCTATCAGGAATCGATTGCTTCGGGAGTCTTTGACGGCCTAACCCGCTATTTCAAAAAATAGGACAAGCTTTAAAAGCAAGTAATAGAACAGTAAAAAACCGGAAAGACTTTTAGCGTCTCTCCGGTTTTTTTGCTTCTTTGCTGTCGATGATTAATGTTACAGGTCCATCGTTGTTCAGCTCAACATTCATCATCTCGCCAAACCGGCCTGTTTCGACGTGAATGCCTTTTTCACTGAGCAGCTGATTAAAAATGGCATAGATCTCGACCGCCTGTCCGGGCTTTGCGGCATCCATAAAATTAGGGCGCCGCCCTTTGCGGCAGTCGCCGTATAAGGTGAACTGTGATATAGATAAAATCTCTCCGCCCACATCAAGCAATGATAAATTCATTTTGCCGTTTTCATCTTCAAAGACGCGGAGATTCACAATTTTATCTGCAAGATATGCAGCGTCACTTGCATCGTCTTCGTGGGTTATACCAACAAGCAGGACAAAGCCGTATAGGATATTTCCGACAACCGTTCCTGCAACAGTCACTTTTGCTTCCCTGCTTCTTTGCACGACAACACGCATTGTTTTTCTCCTTAATTCATGATCCTTCTAACCGAGTAAATGTCAGGAATTTGCTTGATCCGGTCGACTACCTTTTGCAGGTGGCTGACGTTGTGAATCGCAATAGACATCATGATCGTTGCCACTTTGTTGCGGTCAGACTTTCCGGAAACAGCCGAGATGTTCGTTTTCGTTTCATTGACCGCCTGGAGGACTTCATTGAGCAGCCCCCTGCGATCATATCCGCTAATCTCGATTTCAACATTATATTCCTTTCGGTCATTCAAGCCGGTTTCCCATTCAACAGGGATCAGGCGGGCCCGGGCATCTCCCGAATTGATATTGGTACAATCGGCACGGTGCACAGAAACGCCGCGGCCTTTTGTAATAAAGCCGACAATTTCATCGCCAGGAACCGGGTTGCAGCAACGGGAAAGGCGGATTAACAGGTTATCAATGCCGGAAACACGAACGCCTGACTCCCGTTTTTTGACGGACGGAAATGATTTTAATTCAGTAACAGCATCGGAAATATTCGCTTCCTGCTCGCGATCCCTCTGACGCCGCGATTTCTCTGTTAAGCGGTTCGCCACCTGCAGGGCCGTAATCCCGTTGTATCCAACCGCTGCATACATATCCTCTTCATTCATGAAGTTGAATTTTTCAACAACCCGCTTAATATTATCTGCAGTTAAAATTTCTTTCAAATCGAAATCCATGTTGGTTTGAGTCAAGCATTTGTTGGCGGAATTTATTTCCACCTAAAACGTGTAAGCGGATTCA
>NZ_PGVA01000100.1 GCF_002860125.1 Bacillus canaveralius | reverse complement strand
TGGAACACCCTGAAACCCGAGGACAAGAAGACAATATCTAATTCCTGTTTTCTACTCTACAATGGAAAAAACATCGATTTAGCAGGATGCGTTTTTCTAAAATTTTCATTTTTGCCCTTAAATTTGCTTACGATTGTAGTCTTTTTTGATATACTATCAGCAAGCGGTCTTCTAAGATTGAATAACTTGAGGAGTCGATGTATGAAAAAAGACTGGAACACTGTCGAGGTGCTCAGGCACGCCCGGCATGATTGGCTAAATAAATTGCAACTAATAAAAGGAAATATAGCGTTAAATAAAATGGACCGGGCAAAAGAAATCATTGATGAAATTGTCGTAGAGGCGCAAAATGAAGCAAAGCTTTCTAATTTAAAAATGCCGGAGCTAGCCTCATTGCTGCTTACATATAATTGGGAAAACCATTCCTTCCAACTCGAATATGAAGTGATAAACGAGCATGAACTGTCACCGGGGAATGACCGGATCATTTCAAGCTGGACAAGGTCTTTTTTTTCATGTTTAAATGCATCGATAGAAGCTTTCCGGGAAAACCATTTATCGGTGACGATTCAACCCGGAAAAAAAGGGGTTCGTTTCTTTTTTGATTTTAGCGGAATAATAACAAATAAACAGCAGCTAGAATATTTTCTGGAGGCTAATGAACATGCTGTGTCGTTAAAAATCCAGGAATTCTCTGAACAGGAACTCGCACTCGATGTTTTCGTGCCGTTGGGCTAGGGAATGGGAGATAGAGCGATTCTCGTCTTGGGAAAAGTGGGGATACAGGACTGTAGACGGGAGGAATAAAATGTTTGTTGATCAAGTGAAAATATACGTAAAAGGTGGAGACGGCGGCAACGGAATGGTTGCGTTTCGCCGGGAAAAATATGTACCGAAAGGGGGCCCTGCCGGAGGGGATGGCGGAAAAGGGGCCGATGTTGTTTTTGAAGTCGAAGAAGGTTTAAGAACACTGATGGATTTTCGTTATCAGCGCCATTTTAAAGCTCCGCGCGGTGAGCATGGTATGTCGAAAAATCAGCATGGAAAAAACGCTAAGGATATGGTGGTAAAGGTACCGCCGGGAACAATCGTAACGGATGATAAAACGGGTGAAGTCATCGCTGACTTAACCGAGCATGGACAGCGGGCTGTCATCGCCAAGGGCGGGAGAGGCGGGCGGGGCAATAGCCGCTTCGCGACCCCAGCCAATCCTGCTCCGGAACTTTCAGAGAATGGAGAACCGGGACTGGAACGCGAAATAATACTGGAGCTCAAGTTGCTTGCAGATGTAGGGCTTGTCGGTTTTCCAAGCGTCGGAAAATCAACACTTCTTTCCGTCGTGTCATCGGCCCGGCCGAAAATTGCCGAGTACCATTTTACGACGATTGTCCCGAATCTCGGGATGGTTGAAACAGAGGATGGGCGAAGCTTTGTATTGGCCGATTTGCCGGGACTGATCGAAGGGGCTCACTCCGGTGTTGGCCTTGGTCATCAATTTTTGCGGCATATCGAACGGACCAGGGTTATTGTGCATGTCATTGACATGGCAGCCAGCGAAGGCCGCGATCCATATGACGATTATCTGACTATTAACAATGAGTTAAAGGAATATAATTTAAGGCTGACCGAGAGGCCGCAAATTATTGTTGCCAATAAAATGGACATGCCGGGTGCGGAGGAAAACTTAAAGGAGTTTAAGGCTAAACTTACAGATGACGTTCCGGTCTTTGCGATTTCTGCAATCACCCGTCAAGGGTTGAGAGATTTACTGTTTGCAATTGCCGATAAGCTGGAGGATACACCGGAATTCCCTCTTGTTGTGGAAGAAGAAGCGGATCAAGATGTCCACCGCGTCATGTATAAGCATGAAGCAGAACAACAGGAATTTATGATCACTCGAGACCCGGATGGTACTTTTGTTTTATCCGGCGAAAAATTGGAACGTTTATTCAAAATGACCGATTTTTCAAGAGATGAATCTGTACGCCGCTTCGCCAGGCAGCTGCGCGGCATGGGTATCGACGAAGCGCTTCGCAAAAAAGGGGCTGCCGACGGAGATACAATAAAATTAATGGATTACGAATTTGAGTTTATCGAGTAGAGTTGGCATGTACTGTTTTTGATTTAATGGGGTGGGGAAATGAGACAGGATAAATTCGATAAAAAATTTTATTTAGTTCGTGAAGATGTTCTTCCCGAGGCAATGAAAAAAACACTTGAAGCGAAGGAAATGATTGAACGGGGAAAAGCAGAATCGGTATGGGATGCGGTTCATAAGGTTGACTTGAGCCGAAGCGCTTTTTATAAGTATCGAGATACCGTGTTTCCGTTTCATACGATTGTAAAGGAACGGCTGATCACACTGTTTTTCCACCTGGAAGATCGTTCTGGAACGTTGTCACAGCTGCTAGGTGTTGTAGCTTCATCCGGCTGCAATGTCCTGACGATCCACCAGACAATTCCGCTGCAAGGAAGAGCAAATGTGACACTCTCCTTAAATACAACGGGAATGGAAATCGACATGGATGAGCTGCTTTTAAACTTACGGCGGCTTGAATTTGTTGAAAAAGTTGAAGTGCTGGGATCAGGTGCTTAAGGGCTCGCTCTTAACGGCTGGTTTCGGCTATTTTTTATAAAAACTATAGCGGTGTGCTTGTTTAAATACTGAGGAGGAATTATCGTGAAAGTTGGTTTTTTAGGACCGCGGGCAACCTTTACAGAGTTAGCCGTGCAAGCGGTGTTTGGAGATGAAGAATCTGTTCCATTCCTGACTATTCCTGAATGTATGGATGCCGTTTTAGAAGGGGACGTCGATTTTGCGGTTGTTCCGATGGAGAATACGCTTGAAGGCTCTGTAAACATTACGCTCGACTATTTAATCCATGAAGCCGGCCTGCCGATTATCGGGGAGATCACTGCTCCGATTCGCCAGCATTTAATGGTACATCCCGATAACAGCAAATCATGGAAGCAATTGCAATTTGTTTACAGCCATTCACATGCTATTGCCCAATGCCATAAGTTTCTGCATAGTGAACTGCGCGGTGTGCGCTGTCAAAATACGACATCGACAGCAGCAGCAGCGCAATACATACAAGAACATCCTGAAATAAATGCTGCAGCGATTGGCAATGAGCTGTCCGCAAAGGAATACGGACTTGAGATTGTTAAAGAAAATATCCATGATTTTGCGGATAATCATACCCGCTTTATTATTCTATCATTATCCCCTGTTGCTCCAGGGGGGCCGCAATCCCTATATAAAGGTGATAAAACATCAATTATGGTGACTCTTCCGTCAGACCATGCCGGGGCCCTGCACCAGGTTTTATCTGCGTTTGCATGGAGAAAGCTTAATTTGTCGAAGATTGAATCACGGCCGATGAAAACTGGGCTCGGTAATTATTTTTTCATTATTGATGTTGAGATGAAGATGGATGAAGTCCTGATTCCCGGCGTTATCCAGGAGCTTGAAGCACTTGGCTGCAAAGTAAAGCTTCTTGGAAGCTACCCTTCATTCCATCTTGAAGCAAAACAGCGAACTTAATAGAAGAAAATACAAAAAGGATCCGGGCAGGATCCTTTTTCTGTTAAATTAAACTTAGTTTAAGACGAGACAAGGAAATTTGCTTGTTTGAGGGCGGACTCTGCTTCGATTAACGTCTGTTCGGATCGGGCTGAAATCGTATGCAGGTGAATTCCTGCTGTCAGTTCAGACAAAAAGGCAGCTTTCGTCTCGTGGATTTTTCGCATGAATCGTTGAACTTCCGTTCGGTTCGATACCATGATCGAAGCCGTTAAATCTCCATAGACCGGGTGTTCAATTTTAACATCCTTGACGGTTACGCCTAAATCGACGAGGAGATTAAGCTCATCTTCCGTTCTTTCCGGAGGATGAAAGCAGGCGACCGTCCGCTCAAAAACCGGCGTTTGCGAGACTGGCCTTAAGTATATATAACCCTGGCTCGTTGCGATAATCGGCTCCTTTCTTACTTTTAATAAGGTGATATCGCTGACAATTACCTGCCTGCTTACATTCGTTCTCGCTGCCAGTTCACTGCCGGTTAGCGGTTTTTCGCTCTCTTTCAACAGCTGCAACAGCAGCTCGCGTCGTTCATCTCCGAGCACCTTCATTTGGTCCTTCATCACATTACTCCTTGTATAAATGATGTCCCATTTTAACATAAAAACCTGCGATAAATCACTATTTACGCAGATTTTGCTTCTAAAGACGTATTACGGTCTCAACTCGCAGTCCGTTCTTTCAGCATTTTTAATGGCTCATGCCTTGCTTCGTTCATATTTCTGGAGAGTGCAGCATAAGTTTTTGTGTAGACTGTTAGCAATTTGCCTACTTTGACATACAATGTATGGACTTATGCCATAGGAGGGAAATCATAGTGAAGATCCATATCGTACAGAAAGGGGATACTCTTTGGAAGATCGCCAAGAAGTACGGCGTGAACTTTGAAGAGCTGAAAAAGATGAATACACAGCTCAGCAACCCTGATATGATTATGCCCGGGATGAAGATAAAAGTTCCCACATCTGGAGGAACGATCAAAAAAGAAGCTCCGCTGACTGGAGGGAAGCCGGAAGCAAAAATCAGTGTGGGTGCTAAAAAGGAAATGCCGAAAGTCGAACATCCTTTAGTAAAAGAAAAGCCGCAAGTTTCGCCGGTAACAGAAGCACCAAAACCTGCGCCAACTCCCAAAAAAGAAGCGCCTGCCATTGAAAAACAGAAGGAACCCGTAAAAGAAAAGCCGAAAGCACCGTATACTCCAAAAATGCCTCAGCCTGTCATTCCTGAAATCGACATTAATCATTATTATACGCTCAACATGGCCAATATGTCCGTGGAGCAGCCAACCGAGCAAGCACCCCTGCCGCAAATACCGCCAAAACCTACTAATATTCTGCCCGGAATGATGAATGAAGAGAGCCCAAATGTAAAAGAAGAAGCAGCACCGCAGTTGCCTAAACAACAAGGAGGTTACAAAGAACCAATGTATCCATACTCACCGAACTTTTTCCACAATTCACCTGCCATGCCCGGACATCAACAAGCAGCTTTTCCGCAACAGCCGTGGATGCCTTATCCGCAAGTACAAGGTGCGTCCATGATGCCGATGCAGCAAATGCCCCCGAGCTATGGAGTGGCAGGAAATCAAAGCATAAATTATACGAACCAAATGGATGATGAATCTTCTCCATTCATGCCGCAAATGCCACAAATGCAATCTGGTTTACCGACAGGCGTGGCAGGCGCAGAGGATTATCAGATGCCGCCACAAATGCAGGGGCAGTATCCACAGCAGGTGGCAGGAGCGCAAATGCCTTATGCCCCGATGCATAAGGCGCCACTTGGACCATCTGTAGCAGGAGCTGGGTTTGCTCCTTGCCCGCCGCCTTACGGATACCCGCATTTGCCGCCGAAAGTGAAGGGAGCCATGGATTACCAGACACCATACTTCCCGCCACAGGTGCTGGGGGCGATGGATCAGCAGATGCCATTCCCGTCACAAGTAGGTGGAGCTATGGATTACCAGATGCCGTTCCCGTCGCAAGTAGGCGGAGCTATGGATTACCAGATGCCGTTCCCGTCGCAAGTAGGCGGAGCTATGGATCAGCAGATGCCGTTCCCGTCGCAAGTAGGTGGAGCTATGGATTACCAGATGCCGTTTCCGTCGCAAGTAGGTGGAGCCATGGATTACCAGATGCCGTTCCCGTCGCAAGTAGGCGGAGCCATGGACTGCCAGATGCCGTTTCCGTCGCAAGTAGGTGGAGCCATGGATTACCAGATG
>NZ_PGVA01000099.1 GCF_002860125.1 Bacillus canaveralius | reverse complement strand
ATAAGTAAGTACAGTACGAATAACGGGATAGGTTTGTCTAATTATGGATAATCAACACTCATGATCTAACATAGCTAATTCAATGAAATTTTATAACCCATAATATAATTATAGTTACAGAAAACCGCACAAAAATGTCGAATATCTTTAATAATTTGAAGATACAGGCCGGCCATTATGAAGAACGCTGAAAAGCAGTCCTCGTTTATGACGGACCGCTTAGAACAAGGGCATATATTATTTAGTGTGTACCTGCGATGCTTGTATATGTCTGCTCATCACATATCACAAACAGTTTAGCATTTTCCGGAATACGATCATTCGGCCTGCGGGCAATATCGAGGCTGCTGCCGTCGGAAATTAATGTTGCCCCCATTTCAAATAGCTCAATGGCAGCGTCCTTGTATGTGTTCCAATGTGGTTTTTTAACAATTTCATACAGATTGTCTCCATCGGCCTTGCTTAACAACTGTTTAAAAAGTTTGCTTGAACCGTGATGGATTGCGGCATGGGCCATCAACCGTGAGACAGACTCGTTTGATAGGATGAATTCATCAACATTTGCATGCTCGAACAGGGAAATATGCTTTTCCTTCTTGATTTCCACAATAGTGTAAATACTTTTTTCATGCTGTTTCGAGATATGCTCCACCCTTGAAGCGATCAATAGCGTTTTCCCATCAGCATATTCAGATAACTCCATTTTATCATCCGTAAAAATAGACACGGATTTTGACTCAAGGATATTGGCCCGTAGCAGCACGTCTTCCTCAGCCGGGTCGCCGCTCACAAAGTGTACTCTTTCATGGTCGATAGGAGATTTGCTTGCATTATCAATAACAACGATGTCAGTTTTGTGTCCACTGCTAATGATTTCTTCCAAGACATTATGCAATTTGTCCTGTGAGGAACCAATTAAGATATAATGGTCTTTCCCTGCATATGTCAATTTGCCTTCCTCCTTTCGTCGCTGGTATAAGCTTAAGCTTTCAAATATCTTCCCGATCATAATCCCCATAGCACCAATTCCAAAGGTGTACAGAAACACCATTGTCAGAATTCGGCCAAAATCACTCTTCGGAAAGTAGTCACCATAGCCAACAGTGACAATTGTTGTCATCGTCCACCAAACCGAATCAATGAAACGCGGGAATGTTTCTGGTTCAATTTTCTGCATAATTAAACTGAACAAGGCAATTACGATAACTGTTCCACCAGCTACTTGCCACAAGCTAACCTTAACAATTTTCGAAATCAACTTTTGTAATATCCACATCTCGTCTCTCCCCTAGTAATGCCTAAAGTTGTACTGTGGTGTCTTTTTTCTTTTTTCTCAGGACTTCACCTAATCATTTCATACTAGTACGAGCAACATCTTATAATGCAGCGCGCACTTCTTCAATCATGGTGTTCATCTAATAAACCAAACTTTTGCTATTTTATCCTCTTTTACTTCATAGATGGCAATAGCTTCTGTATTGACGCCGCTTGCCCTTCCGGTTACATACTCATGATCAATGACAATATTGCCTTTTACGGTCCTTGATAAGAGCTCAGCGTTCTGACTTGGATTATCAGCAAAAAGGTTTGTATATCTTTCTCGCATTTTCTCTATTCCGGTATACAGTGCTTTATTTGAAGGAAAATCCAGTACTTCAACGTCATCTGAATAAACCTGCAAGAATTGTTCAATATCCTGATTGTTGTATGCATCCAATTGCATTTGTGCAAGCTTTGCGGCGTAACTGTTCAACATTTTCTCTCCTCTGTAATACATGTGTTTTTTATTCATTATATTAAATGAAAGCGGCTAAATAAAGGCAAGACTAATACAAAACCATCTTCACCTTGGTTATTCACGCAATGGTTTTATGATATTTGTTTGCTGAATATGAAACTATCAGGTTTTTTCTGTGCTTCAAAACAACTTTAAGTAATCTTCATCATTGGCAAAAGCCGTTACAGCTTGTACAAGTTCTGGATATTATATAGCAAGTAAACAAGGAGGTGATGTGTATGTGGTATGATGGCTACGACAAGTTTAGTAAGAAGCATAAATGTCATCCGAAAAAGCAGCATGAGGACAAGTATTATGACAGTAATGGAGACTATGATCAAGAGCATGACTGGTATTGTAAGCCTAAAAAGAAAAAACCTCGCGAAAAGAAATTCTTAAAGTGCTTTTTAGTAGATTAAGGCACTAAAATCCCATTTAAAGCCACCTCTTATTTTAGGTGGCTTTTCTGCCATTTTGCAATAATAAAACAGACTGGCCTGCTTACGTACGGTCCGACAGCATTAGGCCAGCTAAATGCAGAATTATATTTTCACCCTGCCAATACCATTTTCAATGGTTATTTCGGTACCGTATGACTCTGAAAGATCCTTGAGCCCTTGCAAAATATCTTGATTATAAGATAGTTTCGGCCAGCCACGGTTATACCTGGGAAGATGATAGCCAAGTTCAAGAGGATACAGGATTAGCTCATCTAATAATCCATCTGTCATTTTCCAGAAGGGCAGGACCGATTCATAAACAGATGGCATAGATGCTAACCCGATTGCTCCATTTCTCGACCTCGCGTCTAACGCATCAGCCACCGTATCATAATGTCCCAAACCATAATTTTCATAAAAGTCCTGGGGTAAATGGGAAGGCGTCTCATTTTGAAAAATAAAGTTGCCTAAACTATAAAATATTGGCTTGCCTTTATAAATCTCAATACCTCTAACAACATGGGGACCATGACCAATAATTGCATCGGCGCCTCCATCGACACAGGTACGGGCAAAAATCTCAATAAAATCGGCAGCAATCATCGGTGCATTATCTTTCATTTCATGTCCATGGAAACTAATGACTACATAGTCTGCCAGCCGTTTTGCCTCCGCGATCCTCTCCAAAATCCTATCCAAATCTACTGGGTCCGGCCTTGTAATACTGCCCTGTTTATCCCCTGCCTTAAAAAGAAACTGGGGACCGAAATGTGTCATATCATCTGGCAATGGGTCCACCCTGCCTTGCTTTACCGCATAATGATAAAAGTTATTTATCCCCAATAAATCGGCTATCTCACTTAGTGCATTTATTTTGTCCTTCGGTAGCAAGTAAATCTGATCATGTCTTAAAGGATTAATACCGGGTCTCCCCTTCATATCGCGTCGTTGTTCACCAGCGACATTGAATGAATGAAAAGTTGAACAAACAGCGATTAAGGCAATCCTTCCATTCTTTGTCGCCAAATATTTTGGTTCTTCAGCTTCTGACAAATTCAACCCGGCTCCAGCATGCGTAAAACCATGCTTTTCAAGATTGTTTTTTGTATGCTCCAATCCTTCATATAAATAGTCTAGCGCATGATTATTCGCCCAGGAAATAATATTAAAGCCATACCGTTTTAAATCTTTAAGAACTCTCGGCTGTGCCATTGCCCAAGTTCCGCCACTTTCAGCAGCAGGCGCGGCTTCTTTATTGTGAATGGTTACTTCTAAATTTGTTAGACGAAAGTCTGCTTTAGTGATGATCTTAGCGATCCCTCGAAAGTTTTTGTCACCTGCAGGTAGTCTTCTGGTGATAAAGGAATCGCCGGTTGCGATAAATGTAACTGTATTGTTCATATTCGCTCCCTTCTAAACTCAAGCGGTGGATTTTGAACATATCGACCGTTAACACTTACAGAAAACCAAGGTCTTGTTCTTCGACCTTCTGTCGATATCTCGTCCCTAATTTTCAAACACTCCCCTTATCGGTTTGTCTTACATAAACCCTGTACCCATTAATATATCGGTAAAAAATGACCGACCACGCTCCATCATCGTGTTGATTAGTTTCAGGTTTGTTGAGTCAGGCTTAATTAATTTCTTTGCTCTCTCTTCATTTGATTCTGCTGCAGCTTATCGACTATTCATTTGCCAGCGAAGTAAATTCCAGTATATGCCGGGTGGTATATTATTGTGTCATGGTATGGGTAATAGATTTTAAAAGTTCTTTATGAAGTGCTGGATCACTTCCTTTTTTATAATTCAAAATAAAAACCCCGACTTATCTCGTATTTCAAGTATAATGAACCATAGTCAGATTTTGCATATGATATTTCTTTGAGGATAATCCTATATATAAGTCGGATAAATACAAAAAAACGAGGTTAATAAATGAGTGAAAGTAGTTTTGACGATTATAATTTAAGCGATGAAATAAGAAGAGCACTTTCTGTGTTAAAATACGAAGCTCCCACAGAGGTTCAGGGTCAAGTAATACCAGTAGCACTGAAAAATGAAGATCTTGTAGTAAAATCCCAAACAGGCAGTGGCAAGACTGCAGCCTTTGGTATACCTATTTGCGAAATGATTGAATGGGAAGAAAAAAAGCCACAGGCATTAATCCTTACACCAACTCGGGAGCTAGCTGTTCAGGTTCGGGAAAATATCACGAATATTGGAAGGTTTAAACGTATTAAAGCGATGGCCGTTTATGGTAAAGAACCTTTTGCGAAACAAAAAGAAGAATTGAAACAAAAAACTCATGTAGTCGTCGGTACACCTGGACGTGTGATGGACCATATCGAAAGAGGAACCCTAGTTTTGGATAAAATAAAGTATCTTATTATCGATGAAGCTGATGAAATGCTTAATATGGGTTTTATCGACGACGTAGAAGCGATTATTAAAGAAATCCCTTCAAGCAGAGTAACGATGGTATTTTCTGCTACATTGCCTAAAGATGTTGAAAATCTCTGTCACAAATATATGAAAAATCCTATTAATATCGAGATTGCTGCTACCGGGATAACGACGGATACAATTGAACATATCTTGATCAAAGTGAAAGAAGATGAAAAGATTTCACTGCTTAAAGACGTTACGGTCGTTGAAAACCCTGAGAGCTGCATCATTTTTTGCCGAACAAAAGAACATGTCAATACAGTGTATGCCGAATTGGAGGAGTCCAATTATTCTTGTGAAAGACTCCATGGCGGGTTAGAACAAGAAGATCGGTTTGCAGTTATGGATGGATTCAAAATGGGGAATTTCCGTTATCTTGTCGCCACCGATGTAGCGGCGAGAGGTATTGATATTGATAATGTGACACTTGTCATCAACTATGACGTTCCAATGGAAAAAGAGGGCTATGTCCACCGTACAGGAAGAACCGGACGTGCCGGAAATAAAGGAAAAGCGATTACGTTTGCAACACCTTATGAAGAAAAATTCATTAAGGCAATTGAAAAATATATTGGTTTTGAGATCCCTACAGCGGAAGCGCCTGGACATCAGGAAGTTGCTAGAGGAAAAGCCGCTTTCGAAGAAAAGCTCAGCGGCCGCCGGGTTGTGCAAAATAATAAAACAGCCCGAATAAACAAAGATATCATGAAACTCCATTTCAGCGGCGGAAAGAAGAAGAAGATTCGAGCTGTCGATTTTGTTGGAACTATTGCGAAAATCCCTGGAGTAACAGCAGATGATATTGGAATTATAACGATCCATGATAATTTGTCATATGTTGATATTCTTAATGGAAAAGGCTCTTTAGTGTTGCAAGCCATGGAGAACACAACAATCAAAGGAAAGAAGCTGAAAGTTAGCAAGGCGTTTAAGTAAATAAATCCTCAACAAGGACGATCATGCCAAACCATGATTGTCCTTTATTATTCTCCACAATAATCGGATAGCTGAATGAGTATATAAGATAGACCTGCCCATTGAATCTGTTCGCACGCTTTTTCAGAGTTTCTATGCTGCCAAAGAAAAAAGCGCTTACAATAATAACTGAACATACCTTACTAGCGCCTACCACGAAGGGGAATATAATCTTCTAACTGTTCACCAATTTATCACTTTCGTATGCGATTCTTACTCAGTAATTGCCTTATAATTGAGTCGTACATTTAACTGGGAGTTGGTAAAAATGAGAGACAAGTTTATTGATTTTACCCTTGCGCTAACGTTCCTTTGCATTGAATGGTCGGTTCTTTTTTTACTTAGTTCCGATAATCGCACGTTGAACTAATGTTTTAAAAAATTAAGCAGTACATAGACAAGTATCTGATCAAATATTTCCCATGTTAAACAATAAAATATTTTGCACTATCAAGAAAAGGACCTTAGATACTCATGATAATTACAAATGTATGCTCATCCGAACTAAACTAGTTCGGATTCAGATTGTCGACAAAAGGGGTTCGGAATGGTCTCATTCCGAACCCCTTTTGGTTATTTTTATCTATTTGTCTCTGTTTTTAGTGTGAATGGCCTATCACTAGCTCATTTGTTAAGCCATTTCTGGACCTTTCCAGGTCCAGTTAGCCATTTTCTTTAGATTCAT
>NZ_PGVA01000098.1 GCF_002860125.1 Bacillus canaveralius | reverse complement strand
CATCTGTTTTGTGGCAGAACGGAACCCTCAAAGCCGAGTTTTCATAGAACTTTTTACACTACCTTCTTCAAAAACACAGCTTATCAGACAAGACGCAGATAATCCTGCCCAGTGGTCAGACCACGCATTCTTCTTATCAATATATCATACTTGAAAAAGATGTAAAGAACTATTCTTTCAAAATAACATTGCTTTTTCCGAGGAAAGTTACTAATCCAGCAAGACAATTTTTTGAACCGTCGACTTTCATATTATCAGCCAATCGCACCGTTTTTTCAGTACTTTCATAATGAAGAACGACATGAATGCCGCCTTTGAAGCTCTTTAAGATCTCCTTTAAGCGGTTAAGCTGCTCCGGGTTTTCCTGATCCCGGCTGATTTTTAAATACAGGACAGGTTTATTTTTTGCCGATTGTTCCGCCCAATCTTTCAAATCATCGACGGCCTGAATGATCAGCTGTTTTTTCCCGTCTCTTTCCTCTAGCTTCCCATCCAGCAGTACGGTATTTCCTTGTTTTAAGAGGACCGCATATTTGCTGAATACTTGCGGAAAGGCGACCGCTTCAAGCTCTGCACCTGGATCGCTCAATGTAACAAAAGCCATTGCCTCGCCTTTTTTTGTGCGGATTTTGGTTACCTCTGTTATATAGGCAGCGGTGCGAACCCTTTTTCCCGGGACAGTTAAATCCCAAAGCTGCGGGATGCTTGCTTCTTTTAACTGTAGCTCGAATACGGAAAGCGGGTGGTCTGATAAATATAGGCCAAGCACGTCTTTTTCGGAAGATAGCTTTTCTTCTATTCCGATCGGATCCATCTCAACATGCTTCGGTTTTGGGAAGAAATCGTCATCGGCAAATAAATCGCCGTGTGCCACTCCTTCCGGTTTTACGAGCTGGGCATGGTCGAGCGCGACATCTATGCTTGCAAGCAGCACTGCCCGATCATGGCCAAATTCATCAAAACAGCCGGAATGAACGAACGCTTCAAGCGTTTTTCGATTAACTGCTTTTGAAGAAACGCGCAGGCAAAAATCGAAAATATCTTCAAAGCGTCTCTGCTTGCGGGCCGGAAATATCTCCTTTAACGCAGTTGCCCCAACTCCTTTGATGGCTGCGAGACTGTAGCGGATCGAATCTTTTTCAACGAGAAATGAGTAGCCGCTTTTATTGATAGAAGGAGGCAGTATGCTAATATCCATCTGTTTCAGTTCACGAATGTACTGGATAAGCTTGGACTCGTTCCCCGCAGCCGACGTTAACAGCGCTGCCATGAAGAACAGCGGGTAATGAGCCTTCAGATAGGCGAGCTGGTAAGCAATAAAGCTGTAGGCAACCGCATGGCTCCGGTTGAATCCATAATTGGCAAAGCGGACGATCAGATCGTACAACTCATTTGCTGTCTGCTCATTGTAGCCTTGCTTGAGAGAACCTTGCACGAAATGGCTTCTTTCTTTATCGAGAACCGCTTTTTGCTTCTTGCTGACGGCCCTTCTGAGCAAATCTGCTTCCCCCAGTGTGAAGCCCGCCATTTTAGAAGCGATTTGCATAATTTGCTCTTGGTAGACGATCACTCCGTATGTGTTCTTCAAGATTGGCTCAAGGTCGGGATGCGGATACTCGATCTGCCGGCGCCCATGCTTACGGTCGATATAAAGCGGAATATTCTCCATCGGGCCCGGGCGGTACAGGGCGTTGACGGCAACGATGTCCTCAAAGTGTGTCGGCTTTAACCTTGTCAGCACTTTGCGCATCCCCTCCGATTCAAGCTGAAAAATCCCGGTCGTATCGCCGCGGCTTAGCAGCTCAAACGTTTTACTGTCATTAAAAGTGATGGAATGAATATCAATCTTTGCGCCGGTCTTTCTCTGAATATTGCTTATTATAGATTCAAGGAGAGACAGGTTTCTTAGGCCAAGAAAGTCCATTTTTAACAGTCCGATGTCTTCCAAATGCTCCATCGAATATTGGGTCAAGAAAACTTCATCATGCCCTCTCTGAATCGGGACAAGGTTGATTAACGGCTGTTCACTAATCACGACGCCGGCTGCATGGGTCGAAGTATGCCGTGGCAACCCTTCAATTTTCTTTGCTGTTTCGAAAAGACGCCTGTTAAAGTCCGATTCGTCGACAAACTGGCGCAGCGGGCCCGATTCCTTGTACGCCACTGCCAAACGGATTCCGAGCTTCGACGGAATCGATCTCGACAGCCTGTCCAGCTCCTTTGTATTCAAGCCAAATGCCCTGCCTGTATCACGAACGGCCGCTTTCGCCGCCAGTGTCCCGAATGTCGCGATTTGGGCAACATGGAGCTCACCATACTTTTGAGCAACATATTTAATCACTTCATCACGGCGGTGATCGGGAAAATCAATATCGATATCGGGCATGGAAATCCGTTCCGGATTAAGAAACCGTTCAAACAACAAATCATGTTCAATTGGATCGACATCCGTAATATATAACACATAGGCCACGAGTGAGCCGGCAGCAGATCCCCTGCCCGGACCAGTCAGGATCCCCGCGTCCCTCGCATACTTCATAAAGTCCCAAACAATTAAAAAGTAATCGCTGAAATTCATTTTTTGAATAATGCCAAGCTCGAAGGCAAGACGCTCACGGTGTTCATCACCCGGATTTCGATACCTTTCTTTCAGTCCTTGATAACAAAGCCGTTCAAGCATTTCCTCCGCCGATCCGCCATGTTCAACCGGATACTTGGGAAGATATTGTTTATTCATTTCAAGAAGAACATTGCAATTGTCCGCGATTTTGATCGTATTTTCTAAAGCATCCGGGTAGTCCGCAAACAACTCGGCCATTTCTTGGCCCGTTTTCAAATAAAATTGATCACTTGGCAGCTTTTCGCGCTGCTCATCCTGCAACTTGTCGCCATTCTTGATGGCCAGCAGGCATTCATGGGCAAAAGCATCCTCTTTGTTCAAGTAATGCACCCGGTTTGTCGCGACCAGCTGACTGCCTGCCGACCCGGCAAGCTTAACAAGCGCTTCAATTGACTCGGGTCTTTCCGTAGCGCTGTGCTTTTGCAGGCTGATAAAAAAATGGCCTTTTTCGAAGATTCCCGCATATGCCCGCGCAGCTTCCAGCGCTTTATCTGTTTCATCGTTTACGATATATTGTTCAATTTCACCTTCTGCACCTGGCGTTAAGGCAAAAATTCCTTCCGCATAATGCTTGAGCCATTTGACGGGAATGCCTTCGGGAGATTTCGTTTGCACAACACTTGTTATTTTAATTAAATTTTTAAAACCCAGTTCATTTTTAGCCAACAGAACGAGGGGATAAGCGCCATCACCGTTTAACCCGCTGATCACATCGACCGTCAGCCCGAGGATTGGCTTGATTGCATGCTTAAGGCATTCTTTATAAAAAGCAACGGCTCCATACATCACATTTCGATCTGTCAGGGCAAGCGAATGAAAGCCGCGTTCCTTTGCCCCAACCACAAGCTGTTCGATCGTTGCTGTACTATTAAGCAGACTATATGAACTGTATACATGAAGGTGGATAAATGACAAATGATTCACACCCTTATTCTTCTTCTCTTCATTATTATAGAACTTGCAAATTGAAAAAGAAAATATGTTTTCTTTTCTCCGGGGTAAACCGATCCATGCGCCTGCAATCTTATAATCATATTTAGCAGGGATTGTCCATATGATGAATTATCAGAGCCTTTATCATCAAATACAGGGATGGATAAAACAATGGAACGTGAACAACCCTTTTTTGTCGGTTTGATTGAAAGCTATTTTATTGCGCTCGGTGTCTTGCTTGGCGGGGCGCTGATCGGCGGCTTGGCCGCTTTTTTAACTGGGAAGCCGCCGCTTACGGAAATTGCCAGACTTGGTGCCATGATTCGAATCTGGGCGATTATTGCGGCAATCGGCGGAACCTTCGATACTGTCTACAGCTTTGAGAGGGGCATTCTTGAAAGTGAAACAAAAGATCTTTTCAAACACTCGCTGCTGATTCTTTCCGCTTTTGGAGGCGCGAAAACAGGGGCTGTTCTGCTTCACTGGCTGACCCAGGAGCATATTTCTCCATGAGAATTCCATCATATTATCGCCAGCCGGGCTGGCAGCGTTTCATTGCCGGTATGGCAATCGGCGCTATTATCAGCTGGTTTATCTTTTTGTATATATACGGGGTCTGGCAGGAGGAATACAGTAAAGACATTAAGAAACTGAGAGATGATATTGAGGAGCTGGAGGAAGATAAACAGATTTGGCAGGAGGAATATAAGGAGTTAAACAAAAAAAATATTGAGCGGCTGACGGTTCAGGAGATAAAGGTGGAAATAAGCAATGGTGAAAAGTATCGCCTTGATCCTTTGAGTGTGTTTGAGGCTGAAAAAAAAGTAAAAGAGGACATCAAAATGATGCTCGCAAAGGATTTGGAAACCGTTTATAAAAGCAGGGAACTATTAAAAAGGGTCATCGAAAATAAACCTGTACGCATAAACG
The DNA here is from genome assembly GCF_002860125.1 of Bacillus canaveralius. Classification (GTDB taxonomy): domain Bacteria; phylum Bacillota; class Bacilli; order Bacillales; family Cytobacillaceae; genus Bacillus_BJ; species Bacillus_BJ canaveralius. The sequence goes on along the minus strand of NZ_PGVA01000098.1, from coordinate 7,142 downwards.
AAAAAAGGTACAACATTAAGGTTGAAGAAGTTTTCATCTATACAACTCTGTATATCCAGCTCCGTCTTACTCTTGAAGAATAATCAACCAGGCCCTGCAATGAAGCAGGGCCTGCTGCTTATTTTAAGCAAGCCTCATCAATTTCTTTTAACACGGTCTCTGCCTCCGACCAGGAGTAGATCGACGCACCGGCGGCAAGCGGATGGCCGCCTCCTTTGTAATTTCGGGCAATCCCGTTGATCACTGGTCCCTTTGAGCGGAGCCTGACCCGGATTTGATCTTCTTCCTCAATAAAAAATACCCATGCTTTTATTCCTTTTACATTTCCAAGTACCCCGACTAAAAGTGATGCTTCTGATGGAACGACATCAAAACGGCCAAGCAGTTCTTTTGTCAGGAACATCGATGCCGCACCGCTTGGGCGCATCTCGAAATTTTGCAGCACATAGCCATTCAGTTTGACGAGGTTTGGCTTCATTTCATACATTTGATCGTAAAGCTCTGTTCGTGAAAAATCATAATGGATCAACTCACTTGCATACTTAAACGTCTTTTCTGTCGTGCTTGGAAACAGAAATCTCCCCGTATCCCCGACAATTCCAGCGTATAAAAGCCTTGCTGCTTGATTGGACATTTTTAAGCCTTGATCTTTCCCTGCCAGATAAAACTCGTAAATCATTTCACTTACGGAGCTGGCATCCGTGTCAACCCACATTAAATCCCCATAGGCATCCTCGTTTGGATGGTGGTCGATCTTAATCAGTTTATCGCCAAGTTTATAGCGGCTATCACAAATTCTCTCCTGATTTGCCGTATCACAAACGATCACGAGTGCTCCTTCGAATACTTCGTCCGATATGTCATCAAGCTTGTTTAGAAAGCGGAGGGAGGGATCTTCCTTTCCGACCGCAAAAATTTTTTTATCCGGGAATGACGTGCGCAAAATCTCGGCAAGACCGCCCTGTGATCCGTAAGCGTCAGGATCGGGGCGAACATGGCGGTGAATAATAATCGTTTCGTATTGGCGGATTGTATTTAAAATTTTTTCGAACATTATTTAGCTCCTTTGCTCACATGAATATTTTTTTTAAAATGACGATTCCTTATGTAAATGATAGCTTTTCCAGTCCAAAATCGTTAAAATAAGAGAAGCTTGTCGAATTTGGAGGAGTTTATAACATGCCAGTTCTGGTCATCTTAATCGTAATATCTTTATCGTTTTACGTATTTTATAAACTAAAATTTTTCAGGTGCAATCGTCCTCTTGAAAAACAATGGATTTCTGGAAAGTCAAGGATTGCCCTCGGAGCTTTCGTGGCCCTGTTTGGAATCAATCAGCTGTTTCTATCCGGATCAACGGTTTCATATATTGTCGGTGCCGTCTTTATTGTCGTCGGCGGACTGAGCATCTGGGCCGGGTATAAAACTTATCAATTTTACCTGCCTAAAGCGATTCTTGAAGCCGAAGAGCTTGCAAAAAAAAGCAGGTAAGCGGTAAATTTGATTTTGTCCTACGTAACTCGGACAAAGGTAAAGCCGTTTCCCCATCATCGGGAAACGGCTTTTTTACATGCCGCCCCGCTTCTTGGCTTATGGCCGGTCGATGAGCTGGCACATCATCATCGTCTTGCCGACAAGCACTCCCTCGTTAAAGACTTCGACATCAACTTTCCCAAATTTCCTTCCGACTTCAAGAACTTTCGGGTAAATCTCGATAACGCTGTCTATTTGCACAGGCTTGATAAAGTATATTGTCATATTTTCAACAACCAGGTCCCCTTTTTTATAGCCTCTGAGAAACCGGTTTGCTGCTTCGGACACAATCGTCGTAAAGACTCCATACGAGATCGTCCCGAGATGGTTCGTCATCTGCGGCGTAACCTCACAGCGATAAACATCGTCGCCCTTCGTTTTTCCTTTCGTCAGCACAAGCTGGTTTGTGACAATATCGTCAATCGTTTCACCGACCTGGGGCTGGCGCTGGATCATTTGCAGTGCCTTCAGGACATCCTGTCTGCTGATAATCCCCTCGAGCTTGTTTCCATCATCGACAACCGGGAGCATTTCAATACCTTCCCATACCATCATATGGGCCGATGATGCCAAGCTTGTTTTTTCACCAACCGTCATCGGGTTTTTTGTCATGATTTTATCGATCGGAGTGTCGGGGCTGTGGCCGACAATATCTTTGGAAGTCAGCATCCCCTGTACCTTCATATTGTGGTCGACAACCGGGAAACGGCCATGCTGCGTCGCCTGGTTATGCTTATGCCAATCAGAAACTTTTTCATCCGTTCTTAAAAAGATCGTTTCCTCAAGCGGAGTCAAGATGTCTTCAACAAGAACAATTTCCTTTTTAATTAACTGGTCATAAATGGCCCGGTTTATCAACGTCGCTACCGTAAATGTATCATAGCTGCTTGAAATAATCGGAAGCTGCAATTCATCGGCAAGCTGTTTCACAGCTTCATCCGTATCAAAACCACCTGTTATTAAAACGGCTGCGCCTGCTTTTAAAGCATGCTCGTGCGCTCTTGTCCAATTTCCGACAATTAACAGGTTGCCTGCCCCGGTATAGCGCATCATCGCTTCAAGCTTCATTGCACCAATGACAAATTTATTAAGCGTCTTATGTAAGCCGGCTCTCCCCCCGAGAACCTGGCCATCGACGATATTGACCACTTCCGCATATGTGAGCTTTTCGATATTTTCTTTTTTCTTGCGCTCAATGCGGATTGTCCCGACCCGTTCGATCGTACTGACATACCCTTTGTTCTCGGCTTCCTTGATCGCCCTGTATGCTGTGCCTTCACTGACAGCCAGCGCCTTGGCGATCTGGCGGACAGAAATTTTTTCACCTACCGGAAGCTCATCGATATATTGCAGTATTTGCTCATGCTTTGTTGCCAAGACCTTCACCCTCTATAAAAATTTCCGCGGAATGTCCTAGAAAATTTTTCTTTTCCTTTATTATAAGGTCTTTACACCCATGAATACAATTCGATATGCGAGCTTCCAGTAAAAATGTCAGCAAACATTGTTAACTCCCATAAGAGCGGGTTTTCCTTTTCGCGCCTTTTGGTCCGGAAAAACCCCGATTTCCCTGCTGTTTTATCGGAGCATAAATAAGCGCAGTTAAATTGCCGGCAATCACAAAAAGCGCGAACATGAGCCAGCTCACCGCAAACCATCCTTCCAGGCCCAAAGCAAACACAGAAAGGCGCGGAACTGCGATATAGAGAAGCAAGCCCCCCGCCAATAAACAAAATAAATATCGGTTCTTTTTCACGTTTGTCCCTCCTTCTTGTTCCATTTTTATGCTTGTATAGATAAAAAAAGCACAGCTCAGCCTCTGTGCTTTTTAATATTTGTTAAAGTTCGAGCGAGTCTCCTGCCTGCATTACCTTTCCTTCCTGGCCCTCGAGCATCCCGATAAAACGCTCCGGGTCCTGTTTGATCGGCGGGAATGTATTATAGTGAATCGGCACAACCAGTTTCGGATTCAACAGCTTTGCGGCATAGGCGGCATCCTCCGGTCCCATCGTAAAGTTATCGCCGATCGGCAGGAATGCAACATCGGCCGGATGGCGTTCACCAATTAATTTCATATCGGAAAATAAAGCGGTGTCTCCGGCATGGTAAACCGTTTTGCCTTCCGCCATAAACAAAATACCTGCAGGCATGCCAAGGTAGATGATTTCCTTGTTTTCCGTCATCAGGCTTGACCCATGGAAAGCCTGCGTTAATTTGACTTTGCCAAAATCAAACTCGTATGCACCGCCAATATGCATTCCATGTGATTGGACTCCTTGCCAGCTTAAGTATGTAGCGATTTCAGCGTTTGCCACTACCAACGAATTGTTTCTCTTTGCCAATTCAACCGTGTCGCCAAAATGGTCACCATGGCCATGTGTTAACAAAATAACATCGGGTTTTACATCGTTCACATTCAAATCTGTTAATCCATTCCCGTTGATAAATGGGTCAATCAGGATCGTTTTATGATTGGTTTCAATTTTTACAACGGAATGCCCATGGTACGATACTTTCATTTTTTCCGCTCCTTTCAAAAAACAAATTTATACGATTACTTCAACAAAAGCAAAATTGATTCCTGCCTCGTTTTTCTTTTTACCCATATCCGCAGAAATATAAAAGTTTACTTTCTGAATCTGTCTTGCTAACCTGAAGCTATGAGAGATAGAAAGGGGTATGGCCATGAACAGGCGATTGCAGAAACTGTCCGAATGGATGAAAGAAAACGAAGTTCACGTAAGTTTATTATCTTCCCCGGAAAATGTGTTTTATTTAAGCGGGTTTAACTGCGAACCTCATGAACGTGTCCTGGCACTCGCGGTCTTTCGGGACGAAGAACCATTCCTCGTCTGTCCCGCCATGGAAATTGAGGATGCAAAGCGCTCTGGCTGGAGCGGCGAAATCATTGGCTACAGCGATATTGACCGCCCGTGGGAAATGATTAAAAATGCGATTGGCGCGCGGGGACTGGCTGTTGGCAAAGCGGCGGTTGAAAAGGAACACATGAATGTCGAACGCTTTGAGATTTTATCACAATTGTTTCCTGAAGTGAATTTCATTTCAGCTGAGGAAAAAATGAGAGTCCTGCGGATGATCAAAGATGAAAAAGAATTGAGCAAGATTCGCAAAGCATGCGAGCTGGCCGATTTCGCCATCGAAACAGGCGTCCAGGAAATTAAAGAAGGAAAAACCGAGCTTGAGATTGTTGCAGCCGTCGAATATGCCCTGAAAATAAAAGGCGTAACAGAGATGTCTTTCGCGACGACCGTGTTGACAGGCGCGAATGCAGCATCTCCGCATGGAACTCCGGGTATGGCAAAAGTGCAAAAAGGAGATTTCGTCCTGTTCGACCTTGGAGTAGTCGTGGACGGCTATTGTTCCGATATTACGCGAACCGTGGCCTTTGGAGAGATCAGTGAAAAACAACGGGAAATATACGAGACCGTTCTTCGTGCCCAGCTTGCAGCAGTCGCGGCGAGCAAACCGGGCGCCACCGCTGCAGAGATTGATTTGACGGCCCGCACCATTATTGCCGAAGCTGGATACGGACAGTTTTTCCCGCACCGGCTTGGCCATGGCCTCGGAATAAGCGTTCATGAATACCCGTCCTTAACCGAAACAAATCCGCTGCTTCTTGAACAAGGAATGGTCTTCACGATTGAACCGGGGATTTACGTTCCTGGTGTTGCCGGAGTCAGAATTGAAGATAACCTCGTCATCACTGCAGATGGCGCCGAAATCTTGACAACGTTCCCGAAGGAGCTGCAAATCGTCAAATAAGCAGTATACGATTGGTTGCTGCTTCTGCTTGTAGAGTAGAAAACAGGAATTAGATATTGTCTTCTTGTCCTCGGGTTTCAGGGTGTTCCACCTTACTAAGCCAGACAGGGAGACAATTCCTTTTCCTGCTCCCCCTCATCAAACCGTACGTGAGTCTGTCTAACAATTGATTCAAATTTTATAAAGTGTAAAAAAATTCATGAATATTTATAACAATAATAATTAAAATCACAAAAATCATATAAAAAGGGAGGCAAATCCCCCCTGAATTTTCTTATTAATTCCTTTACTCCGATTATTTTTATCATTCTTTTAAAATTATAAGCAAGACAAATAAAACTTACCTCAGTGTTTACTGATTCAAGCCCTCTTGTTAAAAAATATGTATAACCAAAATGTCGTTTAATGGTTCCGAAAAAATGCTCTATTATGGAACCCCTTTTCTTGTATATGTTATCTTTTTTTATGGTATTTTCAGTAACCTGGTCAATGATATCTTCATCTTTAAACCTAATTATAGATCTGCCGCCTTTTGCAGAAGTACAGACCTCCTTTTTCCCGCATTCATTATAATTTACACACGTATAACGTTTGAAATCTTTACCGTTTTGCTTTCCATTCCATTTAAAATTTAAACAGTAACCCATTGGACAAACAAAAACATCATTTATGTGATCATATTTGAAGTTTGATTTATCAAATCCATTTTCAACCTTTTGTTGTTTTCCTTTTTGAGGTTTAATTAGGATTTCGGTCTGTTCATCAACCACGTCTACTATTTCTGACATATTAAAATATCCTGTATCAGCTAAAGCTGTAATATTTTGATCCTCAAATACTTCCTTTGCTTTTTTAACCATGTTTGATAATTGACCTTGATCATTAACATCATTTACTACATCAAAGTCTACAATTAATTTATTTTTATTGTCTACAACTCCTTGGAAATTAAAGCAAACCTCAAATTTCCCGTTGTTTTTCATCGATTTTGCATCAGAATCAGTTAAGCAAATTTGTTTCTTTCCTTGTTCTTTGAGTTCTTCTTTAATGTCGTTTAACTTCTTTATTCTTTCTTGATAACACTCAATTTTATCATTAATTTTCTGTTTCATATTTTCATCATCTGTTGTATTTAAAACGCCATTGATATATTCCTCAATTTTTGTTTCGTAGTATTCTAATTTTTCTTTAATAATATTTTCATTATAGTGTTTATTTTTTGCACAACTTGCTTTTAACTTTGTTCCATCAATAGCGACAAGGGTGCCATCAATAAGGCCAAATCCTTTTAACATAAGTGTAAATTCTTTAAACAATTGCTTAATGGCATTTTTGTTAATTTTCATAAATGACGATATGGTACCATGGTCAGGTTTAATTTTCCCAATCAACCACATTAATTCTATGTTTCTAGTTGCCTCGATCTCCATCATGCGTGATGATCTAATTTTATTCATATAACAATATATATATAATTTAAGGAGATCCTGTCTTCTATAAGGTTTTTGTCCGGCTTTAGAACCCGAAAAAACAGCGAAACCAAGTTCCTCCAGATTTAAGCTATCCACGTATGCGTCAATTACTCTAACTGGATTATCTTCATCAACAAAATCTTCCAATGTATTTGGTAATAAATTTAACTGATTTCTATCCTCACCAAGAATATATGGCATACTATCATCTCCTTAAATTGTTAATTCGACAATAGTATGCGTTTTCCTATCGGATAAATAAGGAAAAAGTGAAAATTGTTAGACAGACTCACGTGAGGTTCTCCCTCATACGGCTTTCCGACGTTCTTCTTTCTTTGGCATTACGGTACTTGC
>NZ_PGVA01000011.1 GCF_002860125.1 Bacillus canaveralius | reverse complement strand
AAATAGTTTGGTGGCGATAGCGAGAAGGTCACACCCGTTCCCATCCCGAACACGGAAGTTAAGCTTCTCAGCGCCGATGGTAGTTGGGGGTTTCCCCCTGTGAGAGTAGGACGCCGCCAAGCGCATACAAAAGAACAGCCGATGATGGTTGTTCTTTTTTTGTTCGTTAGACACGGAGAAAAAACATCCGCCACACCGTCTTCGCTTAATTAATCACGATTATCGCTTAATTCCTGGATTTTCCGCTTAATTAAGCAGGATTCCGCTTAATTCCTCCGTACTTTCGCGTGAATCACCGGATTTTCCGCTTAATTCTTTTTTACCATCCAACAAATTATCAACATTTTCAATAAAAATTCGTGATTTTCTACGTTTATCCACCTCAAATACTTCATCTCTTTCACAACCAAGCTCATTTTGAAAATAATTTTGCTACATACTCTAAGTCAAGTAGACTTTTAGATCCGAAAATCAGCTAAAAGTCCCTCGGCCAATTCCGAATCAGTCAGCAGATCTGATGTCTCCACTCTCCCAAAACCCCGGTAACTAAAATCACGCAGTTATGTATGAAAATAGTTGATCCGGACTGGAGCTTTTATAATTGGCAAAAGGCTATTACATAGTTGCGCTGCAGGTTTGAGAAAGGGGATTTTGGAGAAAATATAAGGGAGTTCTCAGATCGTTTGCATTCAATTGAGGGTATCATGTATAATGAAAGTCAAATATAGTCAAAGTCAGATTGGGGGGCTATAATGAGGAATATCTCAGACATTATTGAGCACTATTTAAAGTCCGTTTTGGAACTGAGTGAGAAGGAAATTGTTGAGATTAAGAGAAGTGAAGTAGCCGATAAGTTCCAATGTGTACCGTCTCAGATTAATTACGTTATTAATACCCGGTTTACGGTTGAAAGAGGTTATATCGTTGAGAGTAAGCGCGGCGGGGGCGGTTATATTCGAATTATGAAGGTACAGACCAATGACTTTGCCCATCTAATAAATGATCTTTTGCTGTTAGTTCAGAACCGTGTATCTCAAAGTAGTGCCGAGGATGTAATTTATCGTCTAGCAAATGAAGGGGTTATTACACGAAGAGAAGCTAAAATTATGCTCAGTGTAATTGACCGCTCTGTACTATATATAGACCTTCCCCATCGTGATGAGCTTAGGGCAAGAATGCTGCAGGCGATGTTGACCTCATTAAAATATAAATAATAAGTTGAGCTGAGGGGTGAAATCATGATTTGCGAAGATTGTAATCAGAGGCCGGCAACAATGCATGTTACAAAAATAGTGAATGGCGAAAAGACAGAGGTCCATCTTTGTGAAAAATGTGCTCAGGAAAAAGGCGATATGTTTATGTTCAACAGTGGATCGGGGTTTTCGATCAACAACCTATTAGCCGGTCTTCTGAATGTTGAGCCGGCATTCCCGCAATCAACAAAACCGCAGTATGATCAGGATGACATTGTTCAGTGTGAAAACTGCAAGATGACCTTTCCACAGTTTGCAAAGGTGGGCAGGTTTGGCTGCGCAAATTGCTACGATACATTTAAAGAGCAGCTTAAACCAATTTTAAGGCGACTTCACAGTGGCAATTGGAGCCATAACGGCAAAATCCCAAAAAGAATTGGCGGCAGCATCCAAATGCGCCGACGGCTGGATTCTTTAAAACAGAGTCTTATCGAGCTAATTTCGAAGGAAGAATTCGAAAAAGCTGCGCAAGTCAGGGATGAAATTCGTTCAGTGGAAAAAAGCATGAACGAAGCCAATAAGGGAGGGGAGTAAGTGTGTCTCTTAACCGATTTATGAGCCAGGCTATAAGTTCGTGGATGAGCGCTGAAGGGCCCGATTCCGATATTGTATTAAGCTCCAGGGTCCGCCTTGCTCGAAACCTTAATGAATTTACCTTTTCAACACTTTATTCAAGCGAAGAAGCATCCAGGATATTAAAAACGATTGAAGAACGTGTTCTCACTGGCGGACCGGGCAGCCTTGGAAAATTAGAGCTGTTAAAGATGGAAGAGCTGCAGCCTTTACAAAAAAGGGTTCTGATTGAAAAGCATTTGATCAGTCCGCAGCTTGCCAAAGATTCAAGCTCAGGGGCATGTTTGCTCTCGGAAAATGAAGAAGTCAGCATCATGATTAATGAAGAAGACCATATTCGGATACAGTGCCTGTTTCCTGCTTTTCAGCTGGCAGAAGCACTTGATATGGCGAACAAGGTCGATGACTGGATGGAAGAGCAAGTTAACTACGCGTTTGATGAGAAGCTCGGGTATTTGACGAGCTGTCCCACTAATGTAGGGACAGGGCTACGCGCATCGGTGATGATGCATTTGCCCGCCCTTGTTTTAACTCAGCAAATAAATCGGATCATCCCGGCGATTAACCAGCTCGGATTGGTAGTAAGAGGTATTTATGGAGAAGGCAGCGAAGCGTTGGGAAATATTTTTCAAATCTCAAATCAAATGACACTTGGAAAATCGGAACAAGATATTGTTGAAGATTTAAAAAGTGTCGTCAGCCAGTTGATTTCACAGGAAAGATCGGCGCGGGAAGCATTAGCCAAAACGGCAAACATACAATTAGAAGACAGGGTTTTCCGTTCTTTGGGTACTCTCGCCAACAGCCGAATCATTGAAACAAAGGAAGCAGCTCGCTGTTTGTCAGATGTACGTCTCGGGATCGATATGGGCTTTATAAAAAATGTTTCGAAGACCATTTTAAATGAATTAATGATTTTAACGCAGCCAGGATTTTTACAGCAATATGCCGGCGGCCCTTTGCGACCGAATGAGCGTGATATCCGCCGTGCTACTTTAATACGGGAAAGATTGAAAATGGAAGAATAGACAGGAGGAAGAGCATATGATGTTTGGACGTTTTACCGAGAGAGCTCAGAAGGTGCTGGCGTTGGCTCAAGAAGAAGCGATCCGCCTAGGACATAACAATATTGGTACAGAACATATTCTTTTAGGCCTTGTACGTGAAGGTGAAGGGATTGCCGCTAAAGCTTTGTATGCTTTAGGTCTTGGTTCAGAAAAAATCCAAAAAGAAGTTGAAAATTTAATTGGCACTGGTAAAGAAGTGACACAGACGCCTAATTATACACCTAGAGCGAAGAAAGTAATTGAACTTTCAATGGATGAGGCACGAAAGCTCGGTCATTCATATGTTGGTACTGAACATATTCTTCTAGGGCTTATCCGTGAGGGAGAGGGCGTGGCAGCAAGAGTCTTAAACAATCTCGGCGTCAGCTTGAATAAAGCACGTCAGCAAGTGCTTCAATTATTAGGAAGCAATGAATCGGGAAGCCACCAGGGCGGTGCGTCTGCAAATGCCAACACTCCTACATTGGATAGTCTTGCGAGGGACTTGACTTCGATTGCGCGTGAAGGAAGCCTTGATCCGGTGATCGGAAGAAGCAAAGAAATTCAAAGAGTTATTGAGGTATTAAGCCGCCGTACAAAAAACAACCCGGTACTGATTGGTGAACCTGGTGTCGGTAAGACGGCAATTGCAGAGGGGCTAGCCCAGCAAATTGTCAATAATGAGGTGCCGGAAATTCTCCGCGATAAGCGTGTCATGACCCTTGATATGGGAACGGTCGTCGCCGGAACGAAATATCGCGGTGAATTCGAAGACCGCCTTAAAAAAGTAATGGATGAAATACGCCAGGCTGGCAATATCATTTTGTTTATTGATGAACTTCACACATTGATTGGAGCAGGGGGAGCTGAAGGCGCAATTGATGCTTCCAATATCTTGAAGCCGTCACTTGCCCGCGGTGAATTGCAATGTATTGGCGCGACAACTCTTGATGAATATCGAAAATATATTGAAAAAGACGCCGCGTTGGAACGGCGCTTCCAGCCAATTACGGTCGATGAGCCAACTGTTGAAGAATCCGTTCAAATTTTAAAAGGACTTCGAGATCGTTACGAAGCCCATCACCGTGTTTCGATCACGGATGAATCGATTGATGCGGCAGTTAAGCTGTCCGACCGCTATATCTCAGACCGTTTTTTACCGGATAAAGCGATCGATTTAATTGATGAAGCCGGTTCAAAAGTAAGACTTCGTTCCTATACAACTCCTCCGAATTTGAAAGAGCTTGAACTGAAATTGGAGGAAGTAAGAAAAGAAAAAGATGCAGCTGTTCAAAGCCAGGAGTTTGAAAAAGCAGCTTCATTAAGAGATACCGAGCAACGCCTGCGTGAAAAGCTCGAAGAAACGAAAAAGAACTGGAAGGAAAAGCAAGGTAAAGAAAACAGTGAGGTTACTGTCGAAGATATTGCGCACGTTGTTGCGAGCTGGACAGGTATCCCTGTTGCCAAGCTGGCCCAAACAGAAACAGATAAGCTGTTGAACCTTGAAGAAATTCTTCATTCACGAGTAATTGGGCAGGAGGAAGCTGTAAAGGCAGTTTCCAAAGCAGTTCGCCGTGCCCGTGCCGGCCTGAAAGATCCAAAGCGCCCAATTGGCTCATTCATCTTCCTTGGACCGACTGGTGTCGGTAAAACCGAGCTTGCCCGTGCTCTAGCGGAATCAATGTTCGGGGATGAGGATGCGATGATTCGGATCGACATGTCGGAATACATGGAGAAGCATTCGACATCACGCCTTGTCGGTTCACCGCCGGGATACGTTGGATATGATGAAGGCGGTCAGTTGACCGAAAAAGTCCGCAGAAAACCATATTCAGTCATCCTGCTCGATGAAATTGAGAAGGCTCACCCTGATGTATTTAATATCCTGCTTCAAGTATTGGAGGACGGACGCCTGACAGATTCGAAAGGGCGCACGGTCGATTTCCGCAATACCGTACTGATCATGACTTCTAACGTCGGAGCTGAAGCGCTGAGACGAAACAAATATGTCGGCTTTAATATTCAGGATGGAGAGCACGATTATAAAGATATGAAAGGCAAGGTAATGGAAGAGTTAAAGAAAGCCTTCCGACCTGAATTCCTCAATCGTATCGATGAAATTATCGTCTTCCATGCTCTTGAGAAGCCACACTTGAAAGAAATTGTCTCATTAATGTCCGATCAATTAACAAACCGCTTGAAGGAGCAGGACATTAATTTAGAGCTGACAGATGCAGCAAAAGAGAAAATTTCTGAAGAAGGATACGACCCTGAATACGGAGCACGTCCGTTGCGACGCGCTATTCAGAAGCATATTGAAGACCGTTTGTCTGAAGAACTGCTAAAAGGCAAGGTCTTAACCGGCCATCATGTCATTATTGATGTGGAGGACGGCGAGTTTGTCGTCAAAGCGGCTGAAGAAAGCGGGAAAGTTAAACTGTAGGGAAAAGCATTTGTTTTTAAACTAAACATCGTGAGGTACGCGTAAATAAGCACCATTTACGTGTACCTCTTTTTTTGTTTCCTGAGATGCTTCGAGATTTTCGAAAAAGAGGACAAGATACCTTATAATAAAGTGAAAGACATCGTTACGCCCCATTGGAGAGGAAGAAATTGATGGCAAAGAAAAAAACAAAGTTTATATGTCAAGAATGCGGGTATGAATCCGCGAAATGGATGGGAAAATGCCCGGCATGTGGAACATGGAATAAGATGGTTGAAGAAATTGAACCGGCCAGTACAGGAAGGCGTGGAGCATTTGCCCATTCACAGGGAGCATCGGCTGCCGTGGCTAAAGCAACCCCGATTACTGCGATTGAAACAACAAGCGAACCGAGAATTACGACAGACATGCAAGAACTGAACAGGGTGCTTGGCGGAGGAGTGGTTAGAGGGTCATTAGTACTGATCGGCGGGGATCCGGGGATAGGCAAATCGACATTGCTGCTGCAAGTGTCGGCGCAGCTTGCAAAAAAAGAGCATTCGGTTCTCTATATATCAGGTGAAGAGTCCATGAGGCAAACGAAATTGAGAGCGGATCGCCTTGGAGTAACCTCTGAAAACCTGAACGTTTATGCAGAAACAAATTTGGAGGAAATCAGCCGAACGATTGAAGGGATGTCGCCGGGCTTTGTGATCGTTGATTCGATTCAAACGATCTATCATCCCGAGATAACTTCGGCTCCGGGAAGCGTTTCACAGGTTCGGGAATGTACAGCAGAATTAATGAGAATTGCTAAAACAAAAGGGATTGCGATTTTTATCGTAGGACACGTTACGAAGGAAGGTTCAATCGCTGGCCCCCGTCTTCTCGAGCATATGGTCGACACCGTTCTATATTTTGAAGGTGAACGGCACCATACATATCGAATCTTGCGTGCCGTGAAAAATAGATTTGGCTCGACAAATGAAATGGGTATTTTTGAAATGAAGGAATTTGGGCTTGAAGAAGTGGAAAATCCTTCGGAGATTTTTCTCGAGGAACGGTCGCAGGGGGCATCAGGGTCAACTGTCGTCGCTTCTATGGAGGGGACTCGCCCTGTATTGGTTGAAATACAAGCGTTAATTTCACCGACCAGCTTTGGAAATCCAAGAAGGATGGCGACCGGAATTGACCATAACCGGGTATCGCTGTTGATGGCGGTGTTGGAAAAGAGAGTTGGGATGCTTTTACAAAACCAGGACGCCTATTTAAAAGTGGCCGGCGGTGTCAAATTAGATGAACCTGCCATTGATTTGGCAGTTGCAGTCAGCATCGCTTCAAGCTTTCGCGACAAACCGACCCGAGCTTCAGATTGTATTATTGGCGAAGTTGGATTGACCGGCGAAGTAAGGCGTGTCTCAAGAATCGAGCAGAGAGTCCAGGAAGCAGCGAAGCTTGGGTTTGAGAGAGTCATTCTGCCTGAAAATAATTTGGGAGGCTGGACAGAGCCGTCGGGCATTCAGCTTGTAGGAGTTTCTTCCGTCAGCCAGGCCCTTCAGGCCGTGCTTGGGGGATAAGGAGATCTTCGCCCGTACAGTAAAATTCACTGGGATTTAAAAAATTAGATTGAAATGACAAAAGTCCTATGATAAAATAAAAACCTTTATTATTTGACACTTCATTTTTGCGATGCTACCCTTAAAGATGGAATATTGTCCTTTAGCCATAAGGATTATCTTTTTTATTCACTTGAGAAAGTTATTTTAAGATAACAAGATTGACCATAAAAAAATGAAATTAATCTGCAATACTACGTTTCAATTTATAGAATTTGTTTATAATGGTTAGAAGGAGGTGAAGGAATGTTAAAACGTATCATTCAAGCGTGCTTCCTTATTATCGGCGGAACGCTTGGCATATTTTTAATACCTGATTTATTAACATTGGTGAGTGCAGACAACATTCTATTTTTAAATAATGGGTATGTGGCTGCCATTCTAGGTGCACTTATATTTTATTTTATTAGTTTCTGGGCCATTGATTATGTTGTCAACTTTGTCAGATGGTTCGAAGACTCCTTGGTGAAGGCGCCGATTACAGATATCATTTTTGGAAGTGTGGGGCTGGCATTCGGCCTTGTTCTTGCATTCCTGATTGGGTTTGCGCTCAATGCGATTCAAGTGCCTGTGTTGAATACGGTAGCGCCCACTGTACTAACGCTTTTATTTGGCTACCTCGGTTTCCAGGTCGGTTTTAAAAAGAGAGACGAGCTTTTAAACCTGTTTGCGAACCGAAAAAAGAAGCCTGTTGATGAAGAACAGGATCCGCATGCCAATAATTCTTTAAAGATTCTTGATACGAGTGTAATCATTGATGGAAGAGTAGCGGATATATGCCAGACTGGCTTTCTGGAAGGCACTATTGTCATTCCGCAATTTGTTCTTGAGGAGCTGCAGCATATCGCTGATTCATCGGATGCTTTGAAACGAAATCGCGGCCGCCGCGGACTTGATATCCTGAATCGCATCCAGAAAGAACTGGCCATGAAAGTCGAGATTTACGAAGGCGATTTTGAAGAGATCCAGGAGGTTGACAGCAAGCTTGTTAAATTAGCAAAAATAACAAGCGGCGTCGTTGTTACAAATGACTTCAATTTAAATAAAGTGTGCGAACTTCAGAATGTTTCTGTTTTAAATATTAATGATCTAGCTAATGCCGTTAAACCGGTCGTTCTTCCGGGCGAAGAGCTCAATGTACAGGTTATTAAAGATGGCAAAGAATATAATCAGGGTGTTGCCTATCTTGATGATGGCACGATGATTGTGGTGGAAGACGGCCGCGATTTTATCGGCAAACGAATTGATGTTGTAGTTACGAGTGTCCTGCAAACATCAGCCGGACGCATGATCTTTGCAAAACCGAAGCTATTGGAAAAAGCTTTATAGTGAGATAGGGGTTAGTCTATGGCTTACCAGGTTATTATTCCTGCAGCCGGTCAGGGGAAAAGAATGGGAGCCGGCAAGAACAAGCTTCTCGTTCATCTTCACGAAATTCCGGTTTTCATTCATACGTTAAGAGTGTTCGAGGCAGATCACGCGTGCAGTGAAATCGTTTTAGCTGTTAATCCTCAAGAAGAACCGGAAATAAAGAGATTGTTAAAGGACTACGGCATTCAAAAAGTACATTCACTTGTTGCGGGCGGAACAGAGCGGCAGCATAGTGTGTATAACGCCATCAAAACGCTGAAAAACGATGGTATCGTTCTCGTTCATGATGCCGCTAGGCCTTTTATTGATATACCGATTATTCATCAACTGGCCGAGGTGGCGGAACGAGACGGGGCGGCGATTGTTGCTGTTCCGGTAAAGGATACGATTAAAAAGGTTCAAGCGCGTAAAGTGGTTACAACGATTGAGCGTTCAAGCTTGTGGGCAATTCAAACCCCACAGGCTTTTCGCGTTTCGCTTTTGCTTAAGGCGCATAAGGACGCGGCGGAAAGCGGGTTTATCGGCACCGATGATGCAAGCCTCATCGAGCGGATCGGCGTTCCCGTAACTGTCGTCGAAGGCAGTTATGACAATATTAAGCTTACAACACCGGAGGACCTTTTTTTCGCCGAAGCTATTATGAAAAAAAGGAACTCCGCGATTAAAAACAAAGGGGAATGAGAATGTTTCGGATTGGACAGGGCTTTGATGTTCATCAATTAATAGAGGGCCGTCCGCTTATTATTGGCGGCATTGAAATTCCATTTGAAAAAGGCCTGTTAGGGCACTCGGATGCAGATGTTCTTTTACATACGATTGCTGACGCATGCTTAGGTGCGATCGGGGAAGGCGATATAGGCAAACACTTTCCAGATACCGATCCCACTTTTAAAGATGCTGATTCCGCGGAACTGCTGGAGCATGTCTGGAAAATCGTGTCGGAACGGGGCTATGAGCTCGTCAATGCCGATTGTACCGTTATTGCCGAGCAGCCGAAGATGGCTCCTTATATTGATAAGATGCGGGACCGTATTGCCGGTCTTCTCGGTACATCCACGCAGTATATCAATGTAAAGGCAACCACGACAGAGAAACTCGGATTCCCCGGACGCGGCGAAGGCATCGCGGCCCAGGCGGTAGTTCTTTTAAAAGAAAAAAATGCATAACGCAGCTTTATTACAATAAAGCACAATGATACAATGAAGCAAGCAAAGCTCGTTAACAAGGAGGAAGTACTATGTCGAAGGAAGTCCGTGTCCGCTATGCTCCGAGTCCGACTGGACATTTACAT
This sequence comes from Bacillus canaveralius, assembly GCF_002860125.1. Classification (GTDB taxonomy): domain Bacteria; phylum Bacillota; class Bacilli; order Bacillales; family Cytobacillaceae; genus Bacillus_BJ; species Bacillus_BJ canaveralius. The sequence goes on along the minus strand of NZ_PGVA01000011.1, from coordinate 64,815 downwards.
ATTGGAAATGCTCGTACAGCATTATTTAATTATTTATTCGCCCGGAATCAAGGCGGCAAATTTATTGTCCGTATTGAAGATACCGATAAAAAGCGCAATATTGAAGGCGGAGAAGAAAGCCAGTTAAAATATTTAAATTGGCTTGGCATCGATTGGGATGAGAGCGTTGATAATGGTGGAGATTATGGCCCTTATCGGCAATCCGAACGAAATGCGATCTATGAAAAATACAATGAAGAGCTGTTGGGAAAAGGCTTGGCTTATAAATGCTATTGTACGGAAGAAGAATTGGAAGCCGAACGTGAAGCTCAGGTTGCGAAAGGGGAAACTCCCCAGTATTCGGGGAAATGCCGCCATCTGAGTGCAGCTGACCGCGAACAGCTCGAAGCGGAAGGCCGAAAACCAAGCATCCGTTTCCTTGTTCCTGATGGCAAAGTATACTCTTTTGATGATATGGTGAAAGGGAATGTTTCCTTTGAATCAGATGGGATTGGCGATTTTGTTATTGTGAAGAAGGATGGTATGCCAACTTATAATTATGCGGTTGCTGTTGATGACCATTTGATGAAAATATCGCATGTTTTACGGGGCGATGATCATATTTCTAATACGCCGAAGCAGTTAATGATTTTTGAGGCGCTCGGCTGGGAAGCACCGGAATATGGTCATATGACGCTGATCGTTAATGAAAGCCGCAAAAAACTGAGCAAGCGTGATGAATCAATCATTCAGTTTATTGAGCAATATGAGGAATTAGGTTATCTACCTGAAGCCCTGTTTAATTTTATTGCGTTATTGGGCTGGTCTCCTCAGGGGGAAGAAGAAATTTTCTCCAAGGAAGAGCTTATTGAGATATTCGATCCAAACCGCCTGTCGAAATCGCCGGCTTTATTTGATAAACAAAAACTGACGTGGATGAACAATCAATATGTGAAAAAGCTTGAGCTGGACAGACTGGTTGACCTGGCTCTGCCGCATTTAATCAATGCCGGACGAGTCAGCGACAATTTGTCTGAAGAGGAGCGGATCTGGGTGCGGAATTTGATTGGGCTTTACCAGGAAAAAATGAGCTTCGGTGCTGAAATTGTTGAGCTGACGGATATGTTTTTTACCGATGAAGCAGACTATGACGAAGAAGCGAAGGCTGTATTGCAAGGTGACCAGGTTCCTGAAGTGATTAAAGCTTTTTCAGCGGAGATTGATGACCTGGTTGAGTTTACAGCGGATCATATCAAAGCGGCCATGAAAAATGTACAAAAAACAACAGGACAAAAAGGCAAAGATCTTTTCATGCCGATTCGGGCTGCTGCGACAGGACAAACACACGGACCAGACCTGCCGAAAGCCATTGAATTGTTAGGAAAAGAAAAAATTCTGAAGCGTTTACGAAATATTATTAGTTAACATATCCGGCCAAATGTAATATAGTAAGAGTAATTCTATAATATGAAAATGTTGAAGAGGAAAAGTAGAAAAATGATGCTTGCCAGAGAGGACCATCGTCGGCTGAAAGTGGTTCAAGCCGCTTATTTTTTGAAATGCACCTCTGAGTCCCTTGTCGAAACTAAACCTGTAGACTCGGGCGGACTCCTTCCGTTAACAGGATAAAAGTTGAAGCCTAATATAGTGAGCAACAGCACCCAGGCTCCCAAAGCGTAAGACCTTTCGTGCGATAATGTGAACTGCCGAAAGCATCTGACCTTTGGTTGATTGGGAAGAGTGTACCCTCGCTTTTCTTTATGGCTTAAACAGAGTGGAACCGCGCGGATAAGCGTCTCTGTCTATGTACAGAGGCGCTTTTTTTATGGAAATAAAACAGGAGAGTATACGTGGAGGGAAGAACCATGTTTAAAATAATGAAAGAAGATATAGAGGTTGTTTTCGAACAGGACCCGGCGGCAAGAACTTATTTAGAAGTTATTCTTACTTATTCCGGGCTGCACGCCATCTGGTCTCATCGTTTTGCGCACAGTTTTTATAAGCGGAAGCTCTTCTTTATAGCGAGGGTCATTTCACAGATCAGCCGCTTTTTTACCGGTATTGAAATTCATCCCGGTGCGAAGATTGGGAAGCGCTTCTTTATTGACCACGGCATGGGGGTTGTCATTGGTGAAACCTGTGAAATTGGCGATAACGTCACGGTGTTTCAAGGAGTTACCCTGGGGGGAACCGGCAAAGAAAAAGGAAAGCGGCATCCGACGGTAAAAGACAATGCCTTGATTGCAACGGGGGCCAAAGTCCTCGGATCGATCACGATTGGTGAAAATTCCAAAGTCGGAGCGGGTGCTGTCGTCCTTCAGGATGTGCCCCCGAATTCTACGGTTGTTGGAATTAAAGGGAGAATAGTCGTTAAAGATGGAATTAGGGTGAAGGATTTTAACCACACCGATTTACCTGATCCGATTGCAGATCGGCTCAAGGAACTGGAAGCAGAAATAAATAAATTAAAACGTGAATTAACTGAGTTGAGGAACGAAAGGAGTAACATGAATGCCAATTCAAATTTTTAATACGATGACGAGGAAAAAAGAAGAGTTTGTCCCGCTCGAAGAAGGAAAAGTAAAGATGTACGTGTGCGGGCCAACTGTTTATAATTACATCCATATCGGCAATGCCCGTCCAGCGATCGTATTTGATACAGTTCGGCGTTACCTTGAGTTCCGCGACTATAAAGTTCAATTTGTTTCTAATTTTACGGATGTGGATGACAAATTAATTCGCGTCGCAAAGGAGCTTGGTGAAGAAGTTCCTGCGATTGCTGACCGCTTTATTAATGCATATTTTGAAGATGTTTCTGCGCTTGGCTGCAAAAGGGCTGATATCCATCCTCGCGTAACCGAAAGCATGGAGATTATTCTTGAGTTTATCGGCGCGCTAATTGAAAAAGGCTATGCTTACGAATCAAACGGCGATGTTTATTATCGGACGAGAAAGTTTGCAGAATACGGAAAGCTCTCCCATCAATCGATCGATGAGCTTCGGGTTGGGGCCAGGATCGAGCCCGGTGAGAAAAAGCAGGATTCGTTGGACTTTGCCCTTTGGAAAAAAGCGAAAGAAGGCGAAATTGCATGGGAAAGTCCATGGGGAAAGGGGCGCCCAGGCTGGCATATTGAGTGCTCTGCGATGGTAAAAAAATATTTGGGCGATACTATTGATATTCATGCAGGCGGACAGGATTTGGCGTTTCCGCATCATGAAAATGAAATAGCCCAGTCTGAAGCGCTGACCGGAAAAACCTTTGCCCGCTACTGGATGCACAACGGGTATATTAATATTGATAATGAGAAAATGTCGAAGTCGCTTGGGAATTTTGTACTCGTAAACGATATTATTAAGGTTCATGATCCGCAGGTTCTCAGGTTTTTCATGCTGTCTGTCCATTACCGCCATCCGGTTAACTACAGTCACGAATTGCTCGAAAACACAAAATCAGGCCTCGAGCGAATTAAAACCTCTTACCAGAACCTCGTGCACCGAAAGGAAGCAAGCTCGGAATTAACCGACCAAAACGCGGAGTGGCTTGGCAGGATTAACGGGCTTCATCATGAATTCGTTGCCGCTATGGATGACGATTTCAATACGGCAAATGGGATATCGGTTTTATTTGAGCTTTCTAAGCTGGCAAATTATTATATGCTTGAAAAAAATACATCTAAAGAGGTTATCGATGCTTTTATGTCTGAATTTGGGCTCCTTTTTGATATTCTCGGGTTATCTCTTCAGACACAAGAGCTTCTCGATGATGAGGTTGAAGCGTTGATCGAAAAGAGGAATCAAGCCCGTAAGGATCGGGACTTCCAGCTCTCAGATCAAATCAGGGATCAGCTGAAGGACATGAACATCATTCTCGAAGATACTCCGCAAGGCACGCGCTGGAAAAGAGGCTGAACTCTATATGCTTCGTTACGAAAATAAAATCGATGAAAAACAGCTAAACAGTCTTGCTCTTGCCTATCTGGGCGACGGGGTTTTTGAGTTATATGTCAGGCGCCACCTGCTTCAGGGCGGGAAAGTGAGGCCGCATTTTTTGCATAAGGAAGCAACCATGTATGTCTCAGCCAAAGCCCAGGCCCGGGTCATTCATCATTTTCTTGAGAATAGTTTTTTAAGCCAGGAAGAGATTGCGGTGGTTAAAAGGGGACGAAACGCGAAGTCAGGTACGGTTCCGAAAAACACAGATGTGCAAACTTATCGGTACAGTACGGCATTTGAGGCGCTGGTCGGCTATTTATATTTATCCGGAGAAGAAGAAAGGCTTGAGGAAATCATCTCTGCCTGCTTCGCTCTGATTGAAAACGAGAAAGGAGGAACAACATCATGACAGAAGAATATATTATCGGCAAAAATCCGGTTATCGAAGCGCTTAAATCACAGCGGGATATTAAGAAAATTTTCATTGCTGAAGGATCGCAAAAAGGTTCAATGCAGCAAATTATCGGAATGGCTAAAGAATCGAAAGTATTGGTGCAACTTGTCCCCAGGAAAAAGCTCGACCAGATGGCGGAAGGAAACCACCAGGGTGTCGTCGCTGCTGTTGCGGCCTATCAATACGCTGAATTGGATGATTTATTTGCCGCAGCTGAGAATAAAAATGAACCTCCTTTCTTTTTGCTGCTTGATGAAATTGAAGACCCGCATAATTTAGGGTCGATTATGCGAACGGCTGATGCAGTCGGCGCTCATGGTATCATTATTCCAAAAAGGAGGGCGGTCGGTTTAACTGCAACGGTTGCGAAATCATCAACGGGAGCTATCGAGTATGTTCCAGTCGTCCGCGTCACCAATATGGCGCAAACAATTGATGAACTAAAGGAGCGGGGTGTCTGGATCGCCGGCACCGATGCAAAAGGCAGGGAAGATTATCGCGCTTTTGATGCGACAATGCCGCTTGGACTTGTGATTGGCAGTGAGGGAAAAGGAATTGGACGGCTCATTCGGGAGAAATGTGACTTTCTCATCCATTTGCCAATGGCAGGACATGTAACCTCATTAAATGCATCCGTGGCAGCTGCCCTTCTAATGTATGAGGTATACCGCAGGCGGCATCCTCTAGAGGGCTAAGATATGGACATCCTCATCGTTGACGGTTATAACATGATCGGTGATTGGCCCGAGCTCAAAAGTTTAAAGATGAAAGATTTAGCCGCAGCAAGAGATGATCTTGTTGAAAAGATGGCTGAATACCAAGCGTATACTGGATATCGTGTCATTGTCGTTTTTGATGCTCATTATGTTCAGGGAACCGAAAAAAAATACCAAAACTATAAGGTTGAAGTTATTTTTACGAAGGAAAATGAAACGGCTGATGAACGGATTGAAAAATTGGCGATTTCTTTAAGTAACAGAAAAACGCAAATCCATGTAGCGACCTCGGATTTCACTGAACAATGGGCTATTTTTGGACAAGGCGCCTTAAGAAAGTCGGCGCGGGAGCTGCTAACAGAAATGAATATGATTGAAAAAGGAATTGAAAAAAAGGTAAAAAAAATTCAGGAAAAAAGACCGGGTGCAAAAATCCCTCTTAGCCAGGAAGTGGCAGAAATTTTCGAAAAATGGCGCCGGGGACAATAAGGTTGGTTGACGCTTAAAAAATACGTACTGTATAATATTTCTATCTATGCGTTTTCAGTCGGAGGGGATCTGTGTGAATACTGACTTCAGGATGAGAATCAACGAAAAGTATACCCAGCTTGATGATGAAGTAATAGTAGAATTGGTCCATAAAGGTGAAAGCGAAGCTCTTGATTTTTTGATCCACAAATATCGCAATTTTGTACGCGCAAAAGCCAGATCTTACTTTTTAATCGGTGCTGATAAAGAAGATATTGTCCAGGAAGGCATGATTGGCCTGTATAAAGCAATTCGCGACTTTCGGGAGGACAAGCTCACCTCTTTTAAAGCTTTTGCTGAACTTTGCATCACAAGACAAATTATTACAGCCATAAAAACGGCAACAAGGCAGAAGCATATCCCGCTTAATTCTTATGTTTCATTGGACAAGCCCATTTACGATGAAGAATCCGACCGTACATTAATGGATGTAATTTCCGGGGCTAAAGTAATGGACCCGGAAGAACTGATTATTAATCAAGAAGAGTTTGATCATATTGAAGTGAAAATGACAGAGCTTTTGAGTGATCTGGAACGGAAAGTACTTGCTTTATACCTGGATGGCCAATCGTATCAGGAGATCTCTGAAGAATTGAACCGCCATGTGAAATCGATTGATAATGCTTTGCAGCGTGTAAAAAGAAAGCTCGAGCGGTATCTTGAAGTCAGAGAATTTTCATTGTAATCGTTGACCGGCCTGAAGCTTGTATTGACACTGATTTTATGCCATGTTACAGTTTTAAGGACGCAAAAGATGCAATGAGTAGGTGCCATAAATGAGAAAAAAAGCTATTCTTGCCTGCAGTGTTTGCGGATCCCGTAATTACTCAACAATGAGTAACAAGCAAAACCAGGCTGAACGCTTAGAGCTGAAGAAATTCTGTAAAACATGCGGAATGCAAACGATTCATCGCGAAACAAAATAGCACTTATTTTTTTATAGATTTTATCAGGTATTCCTTGAAAGTTGGAGGTTACGAAATGCAGCGCTTAATTAATTTTTTCCGTGATACGGGCCGTGAGATGAGGAAAGTCAGCTGGCCTAAGCGGGGAGAGCTTATCCGCTATACGATCATAGTTATCGCAACTGTTACAGTGTTTGCTCTTTTCTTTGCGGTATTAGATTTAGGAATTTCAGAGTTGATTCGATTAATTCTTGAATAACCCCTGCATTCTCATGGTATAATGGAAAATAACGCAGGATATTATTGCAAAACCCGGATAACGGGTTTTTTCATTTGGGAAAAATTTTTACAAACTTAGAGCGAGCCGATGAGAATTGACTATATAAATGATGGGGAGGGAAGGACATACAAGTCCTCTTTAATGGAAAAAAATTGGTATGTTGTGCATACGTACTCAGGTTATGAGAATAAAGTAAAAGCCAACCTTGAAAAACGGGTTGAGTCGATGGCGATGCAAGATAAGATCTTCCGGGTGGTTGTTCCGGAAGAAGAAGAAACGGATTTCAAAAACGGCAAAAAGAAAGTCGTAAAACGCAAGGTTTTCCCGGGTTATGTGTTAGTAGAAATCGTCATGACAGATGATTCATGGTATGTGGTCCGCAATACGCCGGGTGTTACAGGCTTTGTTGGCTCGGCCGGGTCTGGCTCCAAGCCGACACCGCTATTGCCGGAAGAAGTTATGGTCATTCTTAAACGCATGGGTGTCGATGAAAAACGAATCGATATTGATTTTGAACTTGGAGAAACGGTGAAAGTGAAAGAAGGGCCGTTTGCAAACTTTACGGGCTCGATCGAAGAGATTGATAAAGATAAAGCGAAGCTGAAGGTTCTTGTTAATATGTTTGGCCGTGATACGCCGGTCGAGTTGGACTTTTCACAAATTGATAAATTATAATCTTAAAAACCTTGAAATTAACTTCGAAAAGTGTTAGAATTTCATAGGTCAGTATGTCTCGGACAAAGAGACTGGACATTTGTCGAGTTCTTTATTGATATAAAGACTAAGTTTGAGTGGGAGGGAAAATCCCTATTACCACATCACGGACTTTAAGGAGGTGTGTCTCGTGGCTAAAAAAGTAATTAAGGTAGTTAAATTGCAAATCCCGGCAGCAAAAGCAAATCCAGCACCACCGGTTGGTCCAGCATTGGGTCAAGCAGGTGTTAATATTATGGGATTCTGTAAAGAGTTTAACGCTCGTACAGCTGAACAAGCTGGTTTAATCATCCCTGTCGAAATCACGGTTTTTGAAGACCGTTCTTTTACATTTATTACGAAAACTCCTCCTGCTGCCGTTCTTCTTAAGAAAGCAGCTGGCATCGAGTCTGGTTCTGGTGAACCAAACCGTAATAAAGTAGCTACAGTTAAGCGTGATAAAGTACGCGAGATTGCTGAATCGAAAATGCCTGATTTAAATGCAGCTAGCGTGGAAGCAGCTATGCGCATGGTTGAAGGCACTGCACGCAGCATGGGTATCGTTATCGAAGATTAATCATGCTGAAAATGCATAGGATTGACGGGGTTGCGACGCTGAATTTGGTTTCACTCGCAACCTTTATTCGTGGGAGGTTATTCCGCTAAAACCACATTCGAGGAGGAAAAAAGAAAATGGCTAAAAAAGGTAAGAGCTATTTAGAAGCTGTTAAGCTTGTAGATCGTGCGAAAGCTTACCCGGTCGGCGAAGCGATCGAGCTTGTAAAGAAAACAAGCACTGTGAAGTTTGATGCAACTGTAGAAGTAGCATTTCGTTTAGGAGTTGACCCTAAGAAAGCAGACCAGCAAATCCGTGGAGCAGTAGTGCTTCCTAATGGAACTGGTAAAACCCAGCGCGTGCTTGTTTTCGCCAAAGGTGAAAAGGCGAAAGAAGCTGAAGCAGCAGGAGCTGACTATGTAGGGGATGCTGAGTACATCAACAAAATCACTCAAGGTTGGTTTGAGTTTGATGTAATCGTTGCTACACCTGACATGATGGGTGAAGTTGGTAAGCTTGGCCGCGTATTGGGCCCTAAAGGCTTAATGCCAAACCCTAAAACAGGCACAGTTACTTTTGATGTTGAAAGAGCTGTAAATGAAATTAAAGCTGGTAAAGTTGAATACCGTGTTGATCGTGACGGGAATGTTCATGTTCCGATCGGTAAAACATCTTTCGAAAATGAAAAGCTTGTTGAAAACTTCAACACGATTTTCGATACAATGGTAAAGGTTAAACCTGCCGCTGCAAAAGGAACATACATGAAGAACGTTGCTGTTGCTTCAACAATGGGCCCTGGCATAAAGGTAGATCCTTCATCTGCTGCAGCTAAATAATCAGGTTGACAAACAAAAACACATTGTATTATAATGTTTTTTGTTATGAATATATGAATACATTTGTACCGCAGACAGCAGGTGCCTGGATGGGCTTAATTTCCTGCCGAGGTCATACGATAGATTTTAAAAGACGTTTTTGAAACGGCTATTGTATACTTCCTCCATGTCTGCTTAAGGGACATGGAGTTTTTTTATTTGCCCGGTATGAATGCAAATGATAATACAGGAGGTGTAAGGATGAACAGAGTTATTGAACAAAAGAAACAAATCGTTGAAGAAATTACTGATAAACTTAAAACAAGTAAATCAACAATTGTCGTTGACTACCGTGGTTTATCTGTTGCTGAAGTAACTGAACTTCGCAAGCAACTTCGTGAAGCGGGCGTTGACTTTAAAGTTTACAAAAACAGCATGACGCGCCGTGCCGCTGAATTTGCAGAGCTTGCAGGCTTGAACGAAGCTCTTACAGGTCCTAACGCGATCGCGTTCAGTAACGAAGATGTAGTTGCGCCAGCAAAAATTTTAAATGAGTTTGCCAAAAAACATGAAGCTCTTGAAATCAAAGCAGGTGTAATTGAAGGAACAATCGCAACAGTTGAAGATGTAAAAGCTCTTGCGGATCTACCATCTCGCGAAGGCTTGCTTTCTATGCTACTCAGCGTTCTTCAAGCACCTATCCGCAATTTTGCTCTTGCAACAAAAGCTGTTGCAGACCAGAAGGAAGAGCAAGGCGCGTAAGTTAGCATTCTCGTTTTAGTGTAACAAAAGCAGAGGCGGCTAAACATGGGCCGGAACTGGAAAATAGATTAACCAAAAATAAGGAGGCAACAAATCATGACAAAAGAACAAATCATTGAAGCAGTTAAAAGCATGACTGTTTTAGAACTAAACGACTTAGTAAAAGCAATCGAAGAAGAATTTGGTGTAACTGCTGCAGCACCTGTAGCTGTTGCGGGTGGAGCTGTCGGCGGCGACGCAGCAGCTGAGAAAACTGAATTTGATGTTATCCTTGCTTCTGCAGGCGACCAAAAAATCAAAGTTATCAAAGTTGTTCGTGAAATCACAGGCCTTGGTCTTAAAGAAGCGAAAGAACTTGTTGACAACACTCCAAGAGCTGTTAAAGAAGGCGTTTCTAAAGAAGAAGCTGAAGAAGTTAAAGCTAAGCTTGAAGAAGTTGGAGCTGGCGTTGAAGTTAAGTAATGAAACTATAAAAAAGCTCGCTGTTTAAAGCGGGCTTTTTTTCCTCTTAAATGTTAACAAAAATAGCCGAACTAAAAATGAGCTGGATTTTTGCTTTTTATATTTCTATCCTTTATAATTCGGTTCGAATCAATAAGGCCTCATTTCCCTTCAAGACATTTCTCCGCTGGAGGTGATCTTCTTGTCAGAGCATTACTATTCTAAAACACAAAAGGTAGAAAGTGACCCGAATTACTGGGACTATAACCTTAAAGGCTACTCATTCCGCTTTAAGACAGATAATGGAGTGTTTTCAAAAAAAGATGTGGATTTTGGATCGCGACTGTTGATTGAAACATTTGTGATGCCAAAGCCGGAAGGTCTTGTATTGGATGTGGGCTGCGGCTATGGTCCAATTGGGTTATCAATCGCGAAAAGTTTCCCTGATAGAACGGTCCATATGGTAGACGTCAATGAACGCGCGCTTGCGCTGGCAAAAGAAAATGCAGCGGCCAACAGTGTAAACAATGTTTCTATTTATGAGAGTGACCGGCTCTTAAATGTTGCAGATCTCGGCTTTGCAGCTATTTTAACCAATCCGCCCATCCGTGCAGGAAAAACAGTCGTTCACGACATCTTTGAGCAAAGCTTTAGCCTGCTCGTTTCCGGAGGGGAACTGTGGGTAGTAATTCAAAAGAAGCAGGGGGCACCGTCAGCGATTGATAAATTGAAGGAATTGTACGCTGAAGTTGAGACAGTCGAAAAGAAAAAGGGTTACTGTATAATAAAAGCAAAAAAAACATTGACGTAAATTTTTGACTATGTTAATATTATAAAATGCCAATATATTATATTCAGGATATTAGCTAAATTAAACAATCGTTGTATAAATTTGGTTGTTTAAGGAGAAAATAACAAAATAATAGTTCGTAATATGAAAATGTGGTTTTTGAGTTAAAAACCCTTTTTCTTTTTGTCTTACGGAAGGGACTTGTACCCGGTAAGACGGTATAGATCCAATTATAACGCTTGATTTGAGGGGTGAATCAGTTGACAGGTCAACTAGTTCAGTATGGACGACACCGCCAACGGAGAAGTTATGCACGAATCAGTGAAGTTTTAGAATTACCAAACTTAATTGAGATCCAAACCTCTTCATATCAATGGTTTCTTGATGAAGGTTTGCGTGAAATGTTCCAGGATATTTCACCGATTGAGGACTTTACTGGTAACCTATCGCTTGAATTTATTGACTACAGTCTTGGCGAACCAAAGTATTCAGTTGAAGATTCAAAAGAACGAGATGTAACATATTCAGCACCTTTGCGTGTTAAAGTTCGTCTTGTAAACAAAGAAACAGGCGAAGTAAAAGACCAGGACGTCTTTATGGGTGACTTCCCGCTTATGACTGAAACAGGCACATTTGTGATTAATGGCGCAGAGCGTGTCATTGTTTCCCAGTTAGTCCGCTCTCCGAGTGTTTACTATAGCGGAAAGCTCGATAAAAATGGAAAAAAAGGTTTTACTGCAACAGTAATTCCGAATCGCGGCGCTTGGCTTGAGTATGAAACAGATGCCAAGGACGTCGTATATGTAAGAATAGATCGTACGAGGAAGCTGCCCGTTACGGTTCTTTTGCGTGCTCTCGGGTTTGGCTCCGATCAAGAGATCATCGATTTAATTGGTGATAACGAGTATATTCGCAACACGCTTGAAAAGGATAACACAGAAAGCACAGACAAAGCTCTATTAGAAATATATGAGCGTCTGCGCCCGGGCGAGCCGCCAACAGTCGAAAACGCAAAAAGTTTGCTTGTGTCCCGATTCTTTGACCCAAAACGCTACGATTTGGCAAATGTAGGGCGCTATAAGATTAATAAGAAACTTCATATTAAAAACCGGTTATTTGGGCAGCGTCTTGCGGAAACGCTTGTAGACCCTGAAACTGGTGAAATTATTGCTGAAAAAGGGACGACTTTAGACCGGCGTACACTGGATCGGGTCCTTCCTCATTTAGAAAAGAATATTGGTTTTAAAACTTTCGCTGCTACTGACGGTGTAGTGGATCATGACATTGTGATGCAAACGATTAAGATTTATGCACCGAATGATGAAGGGGAAAAAGAAATCAATGTTTTAGGTAATGCTTATGTTGAAGAGACGGTGAAGAATATTACACCTTCAGATATTTTTGCTTCAATAAGCTATTTCTTTAATCTTCTGCATGGAGTAGGCGATACAGACGATATTGACCATCTCGGCAACAGGCGTTTGCGCTCTGTCGGAGAATTGCTGCAAAATCAATTCCGAATCGGATTGTCCCGTATGGAACGCGTCGTGCGCGAAAGAATGTCGATCCAGGACACAAATACGATCACGCCTCAGCAGCTGATTAATATTCGTCCTGTTATTGCTTCGATCAAAGAATTCTTTGGAAGCTCACAGCTGTCTCAGTTTATGGACCAAACAAACCCGCTTGCAGAATTAACGCATAAAAGGCGTTTGTCTGCATTGGGACCTGGTGGTTTAACGCGTGAGCGTGCAGGCTTTGAAGTCCGCGATGTCCACTATTCGCACTATGGCCGCATGTGTCCAATTGAGACGCCGGAGGGCCCGAATATTGGATTGATTAACTCTTTATCATCGTTTGCAAAAGTAAATCGATTCGGCTTTATTGAAACTCCATATCGCCGTGTTAACCCGGAAACAGGAAAAGTAACCGGGCAGATCGATTACATGACCGCTGATGAAGAAGATAATTATGTAGTTGCCCAGGCGAATGTCCCTCTTGGTGAAGACGGTGCTTTCCTTGATGAGGAAGTCATTGCCCGTTTCCGTGGAGAAAATACAGTCGTTCCAAGAGACCGCGTCGATTATATGGATGTGTCTCCAAAGCAGGTGGTATCTGCTGCAACAGCTTGTATACCGTTCCTGGAAAACGACGACTCTAACCGTGCATTAATGGGTGCAAACATGCAGCGTCAGGCAGTTCCGCTTATGCAGCCGGAAGCGCCACGAGTAGGTACTGGTATGGAATACGTATCGGCAAAAGATTCTGGTGCTGCGGTTATCTGCAAGCATGAAGGAATTGTTGAACATGTTGAAGCCCGCGAGGTTTGGGTGCGCCGAATCAAGGAAGTTGATGGCCAGGAAGTCAAAGGTGACTTTGATAAATATCGGATGTTAAAATTCATCCGTTCAAACCAGGGTACATGTTATAACCAGCGTCCGATTGTCAGTGTCGGCGACCGTGTCGTAAAAGGAGAAATCCTTGCAGACGGCCCTTCGATGGAAAAAGGTGAGCTTGCGCTTGGCCGTAATGTTCTCGTCGCTTTCATGACATGGGATGGCTATAACTATGAAGATGCAATCATTATGAGTGAACGTCTTGTAAAAGACGATGTATATACATCTATCCATATTGAAGAATATGAATCAGAGTCTCGTGACACGAAGCTTGGGCCGGAAGAAATTACCCGTGATATCCCGAACGTCGGGGAAGATGCCCTTCGCAACCTGGATGAGCGTGGAATTATTCGGATTGGTGCTGAAGTGAAAGACGGCGACTTGCTTGTTGGAAAGGTTACTCCTAAAGGTGTAACTGAACTGACTGCCGAAGAACGCCTCCTTCATGCTATTTTTGGCGAAAAAGCCCGTGAAGTAAGAGATACATCCCTTCGTGTGCCACACGGCGGCGGCGGAATTGTTCTCGATGTTAAAGTGTTTAACCGTGAAGATGGCGATGAATTACCACCTGGTGTTAACCAGCTCGTCCGTGCTTATATTGTCCAAAAACGGAAAATTTCCGAGGGTGACAAAATGGCGGGACGCCATGGAAACAAAGGGGTTATCTCAAGAATTCTTCCAGAAGAAAACATGCCGTTCCTTCCAGACGGTACACCTGTCGATATTATGTTAAATCCGCTCGGGGTACCATCAAGGATGAACATCGGACAGGTACTTGAGCTTCATCTTGGCATGGCGGCAAGAAGCCTTGGCATTCACGTTGCTTCTCCAGTATTTGACGGAGCGCGTGAGGAGGACGTTTGGTCAACGATCGAAGAAGCCGGAATGGCCCGTGATGCGAAAACCATTTTATATGATGGACGTACAGGTGAACCATTTGATAACCGCGTTTCTGTCGGTGTTATGTATATGATCAAGCTTGCCCACATGGTTGACGATAAGCTGCATGCCCGTTCAACTGGACCTTACTCACTTGTTACCCAGCAGCCGCTTGGAGGTAAAGCTCAATTCGGCGGACAGCGTTTTGGTGAGATGGAAGTTTGGGCGTTAGAAGCATACGGTGCTGCGTACACATTGCAAGAAATTTTAACCGTTAAATCAGATGATGTCGTTGGCCGTGTGAAAACGTACGAAGCAATTGTCAAAGGTGAAAATGTTCCGGAACCAGGTGTTCCAGAATCATTCAAAGTATTAATGAAAGAACTTCAAAGTTTGGGTATGGATGTTAAAATCCTTTCAGGTGATGAAGAAGAAATAGAAATGCGTGACACGGAAGATGATGAGGAGCTCGGGCAGGCTGAATCATTAACGATCGCACCGGAACCAGAGGACTCTGTATCGGAAAAAGTTGGAATCAAAGAATAATCCCGATTCAGCAATAAGGGTAAAACCTAGAGATCGAAAGGGAGGTAGGCCCCTTGCTAGATGTAAATAATTTTGAGTATATGAAGATTGGTCTTGCGTCACCGGACAAAATCCGTTCATGGTCTTTCGGTGAGGTTAAGAAGCCAGAAACGATTAACTATCGTACATTAAAACCAGAAAAAGACGGCTTGTTTTGTGAGCGTATTTTCGGTCCACAAAAGGATTGGGAATGTCATTGCGGCAAATATAAGCGTGTCCGTTACAAAGGGGTAGTTTGTGACCGATGTGGCGTTGAAGTAACCCGAGCGAAGGTTCGCCGTGAGCGCATGGGCCATATTGAGCTTGCTGCACCTGTATCTCATATTTGGTATTTTAAAGGGATTCCAAGCCGGATGGGACTTGTTCTTGACATGTCCCCCCGGGCACTTGAAGAAGTCATCTACTTTGCCTCTTACGTGGTGACGGAAACTGGCGATACTGCTCTTGAAAAGAAACAGCTCCTTTCTGAAAAAGAATACCGGGCATATCGTGATAAATACGGAAATAAGTTCCAGGCTTCGATGGGTGCTGAAGCGATTAAAAAGCTTCTTTCCGACATTGATTTGGATAAAGATGTCGATACGCTTAAAGAAGAACTGAGAACAGCCCAGGGCCAGCGCCGTACTCGTGCGATTAAACGCCTTGAAGTACTGGAAGCTTTCCGTGGTTCAGGAAATGAACCGTCATGGATGATTTTAGACGTTCTTCCTGTAATTCCGCCTGAGCTTCGTCCAATGGTGCAATTAGATGGAGGCCGTTTTGCAACTTCGGATTTAAACGACCTTTACCGCCGTGTAATCAATCGTAACAACCGTTTAAAGCGCTTGTTGGATTTAGGCGCTCCAAGCATCATTGTTCAAAATGAAAAGCGGATGCTCCAGGAGGCGGTTGATGCACTCATCGATAACGGCCGCCGCGGCCGTCCGGTAACAGGACCTGGTAACCGTCCGTTAAAATCTCTCTCTCACATGCTTAAAGGTAAACAGGGACGGTTCCGCCAAAACCTTTTGGGAAAACGTGTTGACTATTCTGGCCGTTCTGTAATCGTCGTAGGCCCGAATTTAAAGATGTATCAATGTGGATTGCCGAAGGAAATGGCTCTTGAACTGTTTAAACCGTTTGTGATGAAAGAGCTTGTAGAAAAAGGTTTAGCCCATAACATCAAATCGGCTAAGCGCAAAATTGAAAGAGTGTCACCAGAAATCTGGGATGTGCTTGAAGACGTCATTAAAGAGCACCCTGTATTGCTTAACCGGGCCCCAACTCTTCATAGACTTGGTATCCAGGCGTTTGAACCGACATTGGTGGAAGGCCGTGCAATCCGTCTTCATCCGCTTGTATGTACAGCATACAATGCCGACTTTGACGGTGACCAAATGGCAGTTCACGTTCCATTGTCTGCAGAAGCGCAAGCAGAAGCAAGACTTCTCATGCTCGCTGCTCAAAACATCCTGAACCCTAAAGACGGTAAGCCGGTTGTTACTCCATCACAGGATATGGTATTAGGTAACTACTACCTAACGGTCGAGCGCGAAGGTTCTGTCGGGGAAGGCATGATTTTTAAAGATACAAACGAAGCACTGATTGCTTACCAAAACGGCTATGTCCATTTGCATACAAGAGTTGCGGTTCATGCCGGATCGTTAAACAACCAGACATTTACAGAAGAACAAAACAAAAAGCTGATGATTACAACTGTAGGAAAGCTTATCTTTAATGAGATTTTGCCTTCGACATTCCCGTATATTAATGAGCCTACTAAACAAAATCTTGAGGAGAAAACTCCAGAAAGATACTTTGTAGAGCCGGGTTCTGACGTTAAATCAGTCATTAGCGGAATGCCGCTTGTCGATCCGTTTAAAAAGAAAATCCTTGGAAACATTATCGCTGAAGTGTTTAAACGTTTCAAAATCACAGAAACGTCGAAAATGCTTGACCGCATGAAAGACCTTGGATTCAGGCACTCTACCAGAGCTGGAATTACAGTTGGTGTCGCGGATATCGTTGTATTAAAAGAAAAGCAGGAGATTATTCAAGAAGCGCAAGGCAAGGTTGATAATGTCTTAAAGCAGTTCAGACGCGGTCTCATTACTGAAGATGAGCGCTATGACCGGGTTATTTCAATCTGGAGTGCTGCGAAAGATAACATTCAAGCGAAGCTGATGAAATCTCTTGATAAAACGAATCCGATCTTTATGATGAGTGATTCAGGTGCCCGTGGTAACGCGTCTAACTTTACCCAGTTAGCCGGGATGCGCGGTCTGATGGCCAACCCGGCCGGCCGGATTATCGAATTACCGATCAAGTCCAGCTTCCGTGAAGGCTTAACAGTACTGGAGTACTTTATTTCCACACACGGTGCCCGTAAAGGTCTTGCTGATACAGCCCTTAAAACAGCTGACTCAGGTTACTTGACTCGTCGCCTTGTTGATGTCGCCCAGGATGTGATTGTTCGTGAGGATGATTGCGGAACGGACCGAGGCTTGTTGATCAGAGCGCTTAAAGACGGCACGGAAGTAATCGAATCTCTTGAGGAACGATTAATTGGCCGTCATGTAAGAAATGCGATCAGGCATCCTGAAACAAACAATGTGATTGTTGAAGCAAACGGCTTAATTTCCGAAGATATTGCTACAGAGATCGTTGCAGCTAATATTGAAGAAGTAAATATCCGGTCTGCTTTCACATGTAATACCCGCCATGGTGTATGTAAAAAATGTTACGGCCGCAACCTGGCAACCGGCCAAGAGGTTGAAGTTGGCGAAGCAGTTGGTATCATTGCTGCTCAATCAATTGGTGAACCGGGTACCCAGTTAACGATGCGTACTTTCCATACAGGCGGAGTTGCTGGTGACGATATTACGCAGGGTCTGCCTCGTATCCAGGAGCTGTTTGAAGCACGGAATCCTAAAGGGCAAGCGGTTATCTCAGAGCTTGCGGGAACGGTTGTCGGAATTAACGAAGGAAAAGACCGCCAGCATGAGATCGTCGTTCAAGGTGAAGTGGAATCCCGTACGTATAATGCTCCGTACACTGCCCGCTTAAAAGTGGCTGTGAACGATCGAGTCGAGCGCGGAGAGGAACTTACGGAAGGTTCTATTGATCCGAAAGAATTGCTCAAAGTTAGAGATGTTAGAGCTGTTCAGGAATACTTGCTTCGCGAAGTGCAAAAGGTATACCGGATGCAGGGCGTTGAAATCGGCGATAAGCACATCGAAGTAATGGTCCGCCAGATGCTTCGGAAAGTGCGCGTGATCGATGCTGGAGAAACCGATGTTCTTCCAGGAACGCTTCTCGAGATCCATCAGTTTACCGATGCAAACGAAAAAGCACTTCTCTCTGGAAAACTTCCGGCGACAGGAAGACCGGTATTGCTTGGAATCACAAAAGCATCGCTTGAAACAGATTCATTCCTTTCAGCGGCTTCCTTCCAGGAAACAACAAGGGTTCTTACCGATGCTGCGATCAAAGGCAAGCGCGATGAACTTCTAGGCCTGAAAGAGAACGTTATTATCGGCAAGCTTGTACCAGCCGGAACCGGCATGCAGCGGTATCGAAAAGCGGAGCCGCTTCTTAAAGAAGATACGCTTGAAGATGCTATAACGGTTGAGTAAAAAAGCTTAATAATTAAGCGGTACTTGCACGGTCGAACACACCGTAAGTACCGCTTTTATTTCTAAAAAAAGAATTATGATATATAACTTTTTAAAAAAACCTTTTACAATGTTGACATCCTTATAGCAAAATGTTAATATAGCAAAGGTGCTCCTATTTACCTGGTGCTTTGGAGGATATGATAAATGTCTTATGAAAAAGTAATTCAGGCTAAGAAAATTATCGTAGGAACAAAACAGACGGTTAAGGCGCTTCAATCCGGTAAAGCCATTGAACTAGTTGTTGCTGACGATGCTGACCCAAGGGTAATAGCAAAGATCAAGCAAACAGCCACGGAAATGGACATACCGATTTCCCATGTGTGTTCCATGAAAAAACTTGGTAAGGCATGCGGTATTGAAGTGGGTGCCTCAGCGGTCGCAATAATCGTTTAAAAACTGTTTTTGCAGTATGATACATGCAAGAACTTTGTTTTTTGTTTTAAAATGAACCACCTGGATGTGTGGGCTTTAAATGTAGAAATGAAGGGAGGAAAAAATCAATGCCTACAATTAATCAATTAGTGCGCAAACCTCGTAAAACTAAAGAGGAAAAGTCAAAATCTCCTGCGCTTAATAAAGGGTACAACAGCTTCAGGAAAGCACAAACAAATGTATCTTCACCACAAAAACGCGGGGTTTGTACTCGTGTTGGTACTATGACACCGAAAAAGCCGAACTCAGCATTGCGTAAATATGCGCGTGTTCGTTTAACAAACGGTATCGAGGTTACTGCTTACATCCCTGGCATCGGGCATAACCTGCAAGAGCACAGTGTTGTATTGATCCGTGGCGGACGTGTAAAAGACTTACCTGGTGTACGTTATCACATCGTTCGTGGCGCACTTGACACTGCTGGAGTAACTAACCGTATGCAAGGCCGTTCTAAATATGGAACGAAAAAGCCTAAAGCTGCTAAAAAATAATCTATTAAATCTAAGCTTTTTTTGAAAGGAGGAACATCCATGCCTCGTAAAGGACCTGTTGCAAAGAGAGACGTATTACCGGATCCGATTTACAACTCAAAGCTGGTATCTCGCCTGATCAATAAAATGATGGTAGACGGCAAGAGAGGTAAATCACAAGCAATTCTTTATTCTGCATTTGATATTATTAGCGAACGTTCTGGCAAAGAGCCGATGGAAGTGTTTGAACAAGCACTGAAAAACATCATGCCAGTACTTGAGGTTAAAGCTCGCCGTGTAGGTGGTTCTAACTACCAAGTACCGATTGAGGTGCGTCCAGAACGCCGGACAACTCTTGGTCTTCGCTGGTTAGTAAACTACTCACGCCTTCGTGGAGAAAAGACGATGGAAGAGCGTTTAGCTAATGAAATTCTTGATGCTGCCAACAACACTGGAGCATCAGTGAAGAAGCGTGAAGACACACACAAGATGGCTGAAGCAAACAAAGCATTTGCTCACTATCGCTGGTAGAATTATTTGCACTCTAATTAAAACATTGATACTAGGAAGGAGAAAGACCAAATGGCAAGAGAGTTCTCCTTGGACAATACACGTAATATCGGCATCATGGCACACATCGATGCCGGTAAAACAACTACAACTGAGCGCGTGCTTTATTATACTGGCCGTATCCATAAGATCGGTGAAACTCATGAAGGCGCGTCTCAAATGGACTGGATGGAGCAAGAGCAGGAGCGCGGGATTACAATTACTTCTGCTGCAACAACTGCTCAATGGAAAGGCCATCGTGTAAACATTATCGATACACCGGGACACGTAGACTTTACAGTTGAAGTTGAACGTTCCCTCCGTGTACTTGATGGTGCGGTAGCTGTTCTTGATGCCCAATCCGGTGTAGAACCGCAAACAGAAACTGTTTGGCGCCAGGCTACAACATACGGAGTTCCGCGTGTTGTGTTCGTTAATAAAATGGACAAAATCGGTGCGGACTTCTTATACTCTTTGAAAACTTTGCATGACCGTTTGCAGGCAAATGCAGCTGCTATTCAATTGCCAATCGGTGCTGAAGATGCATTCGAAGGCATCATTGACTTAGTTGAAATGAAAGCTACATTCTACGGCAACGATCTGGGCACAGAAGTCGAAGAGCGTGATATCCCTGCAGAATACATGGATCAAGCTGAAGAGTACCGCGAAAAGTTAATTGAAGCGGTAGCTGAGTTTGACGAAGACTTAATGGAGAAATACCTTGGTGGAGAGGAAATCTCTAACGAAGAGCTGAAAGCGGCAATTCGTAAAGGTACAGTAAACGTTGAATTCTACCCGGTAATCTGTGGATCAGCTTTCAAAAACAAAGGTGTTCAACCGATGCTTGATGCCGTAATCGACTATCTTCCATCTCCGCTCGATGTACCAGCAATTAAAGGTACACTTCCTGATTCGGAAGAAGTGATTGAACGCCATTCAAGCGATGAAGAGCCATTTTCAGCTCTTGCATTTAAAGTAATGACAGACCCTTATGTTGGAAAGCTTACATTCTTCCGTGTATACTCTGGTACATTGAGCTCAGGTTCTTATGTACAGAACTCTACTAAAGGCAAGCGTGAGCGTGTAGGACGTATCCTGCAAATGCATGCGAACAGCCGTGAAGAGATTTCACAAGTATATGCAGGGGATATCGCTGCCGCAGTTGGTCTTAAAGATACAACTACTGGTGATACTCTGTGTGATGAAAAGAATCTTGTCATTCTTGAATCTATGGAATTCCCAGAGCCTGTTATCTCGCTTTCAATTGAACCTAAATCAAAAGCGGACCAGGACAAGATGACTACAGCTCTTCAAAAGCTGCAAGAAGAAGATCCAACATTCAGAGCACATACAGATCAAGAAACTGGCCAAGTAATCATCGCCGGTATGGGTGAACTTCACCTTGATATTCTTGTTGACCGTATGCGCCGTGAATTCAAAGTAGAAGCTAATGTTGGTGCACCTCAGGTTGCTTACCGCGAAACTTTCCGCAGTTCAGCACAAGTTGAAGGGAAATTCGCGCGCCAATCTGGTGGACGCGGGCAATACGGACACGTTTGGATTGAATTTGCTCCAAACGAAGAAGGTAAAGGCTTTGAATTCGAAAATGGAATCGTTGGTGGTGTAGTTCCTCGTGAATACATCCCGGCTGTACAAGCAGGTCTTGAAGATGCTCTTGGCAGAGGTGTTCTTGCCGGATATCCATTAGTAGATATTAAAGCAAGATTGTTTGATGGTTCTTACCATGATGTTGACTCCAGTGAAATGGCGTTTAAGATCGCTGCATCAATGGCTCTTAGAAACGCAGCTTCCAAATGTAACCCTGTTATCCTTGAACCTGTCATGAAGGTTGAAGTTGTCATTCCAGAGGAATACATGGGAGATATCATGGGAGATGTTACTTCCCGTCGTGGACGTGTAGAAGGTATGGAAGCACGCGGAAACGCTCAAGTTGTTCGCGCAATGGTTCCACTTTCTGAAATGTTCGGCTATGCAACATCATTGCGTTCAAATACGCAAGGACGTGGAACATTCTCAATGCACTTTGACCATTACGAAGAAGTACCAAAATCAATTTCTGAAGAAATCATCAAAAAAAATAAAGGTGAATAATTGATTTTCACCCTTTAATAAAGTATAACTACTATGTAAGCATGGAGCTGTGACTAAAGCCTAAACTTATTCACAGCCCATAAATATACTTAATTTTAATATCCAAAGGAGGATTTTCCTAATGGCAAAAGCTAAATTCGATCGCTCAAAGCCACACGTTAACATCGGTACAATTGGTCACGTTGACCATGGTAAAACAACTTTAACTGCTGCAATCACTACTGTTCTTGCTAAAGCTGGTGGTGCAGAAGCTCGTGCATACGATCAAATCGACGCAGCTCCTGAAGAGCGTGAGCGTGGAATCACAATCTCAACTGCACACGTTGAGTATGAAACAGCTAGCCGTCACTATGCACACGTTGACTGCCCGGGACATGCTGACTATGTTAAGAACATGATCACTGGTGCTGCTCAAATGGACGGCGGAATTCTTGTTGTTTCTGCTGCTGATGGCCCAATGCCACAAACTCGTGAGCACATCCTTCTTTCTCGTCAAGTAGGTGTACCTTTCCTTGTTGTTTTCATGAACAAGTGTGACATGGTTGACGACGAAGAGCTACTTGAATTAGTAGAAATGGAAGTTCGTGACCTTCTTTCTGAATATGATTTCCCTGGTGACGATATTCCTGTAATCAAAGGTTCTGCCCTTAAAGCTCTTGAAGGAGATGCTGCTTGGGAAGAAAAAATCGTTGAACTTATGGCTGCTGTTGACGAATACATCCCAACTCCAACCCGTGACACTGACAAGCCTTTCATGATGCCTGTTGAGGACGTTTTCTCAATCACAGGACGTGGAACTGTTGCGACAGGTCGTGTTGAGCGCGGACAAGTTAAAGTTGGTGACGTTATCGACATCATCGGTTTAACTGAAGAGCCAAAATCAACTACGGTAACTGGAGTTGAAATGTTCCGTAAGCTTCTTGACTTCGCTGAAGCTGGTGACAACATTGGTGCCCTTCTTCGTGGTGTTGCACGTGAAGAAATCCAACGTGGCCAAGTATTAGCAAAGCCAGGTTCAATCACTCCACACGTAAAATTCAAAGCTGAAGTTTACGTTTTATCAAAAGAAGAAGGTGGACGTCATACTCCATTCTTCACAAACTACCGTCCTCAGTTTTACTTCCGTACAACTGACGTAACTGGTATTTGTAACCTTCCTGAAGGCGTAGAAATGGTTATGCCTGGCGACAACATCGAAATGACAGTTGAGCTTATCGCTCCTATCGCAATCGAAGAAGGAACTAAGTTCTCTATTCGTGAAGGTGGACGTACAGTAGGCGCTGGCGTTGTTGCTACAATCACAGAATAATTTTCGTTTATAAAAAGCAGATGGGTGACGACCCATCTGCTTTTTTGGTGTATCGGAATATAAATACTGCTGATAGGCCTATTTTAAAACATTAAAGTAGCGTGCCTCCGGGTGTGCAAACACGATGGCTGTTACAGAAGCTTCCGGCTCCATCATAAATCCGTCTGTTAAATGAATACCGATCTCTTCTGGACGTATAAGCTTAAACAACTTTGCTTGATCCTCAAGATTTGGGCAGGCCGGATATCCAAAAGAAAAACGTTGCCCCTGATACTTTGCTGAAAATCGATCTTTCATTGTCATTTCTGTCGGATCAGGAAAACCCCAGCGATCGCGCATCTGCCGGTGAATCAACTCTGCCAGACCTTCGGCAGTTTCCAAAGCGAGTGCTTGCAGTGCATGGCTTTCCAGGAAACGGCCTTCCTTCTTTAACCTTTCGGCTGCTTCGCGAATTCCTCTGCCAGCTGTTACCGCAAAAAAACCAACATAGTCGATTTCCGGGCTTTCGGACGATTTTAAATAGTCTGCTAAACAAAGGTAAGGATCAGCTTCCTGTCTAGGGAAGTCAAATACGTCGAGCACCTCGCTATGCTGCTCAGGGCTGTAAACAACAACGCGGTTACCATCTGACTTTGCCGGAAAAAATTGATAAACAGCCGCAGGCTGAATCCAATCTTTTTCCAGCGACTCCTGTATCAAACTATCCACCACTGCTTTAACTTTTAACGCTTTTTCATCTTGTTCCTCAAGCAGTCTGGAGACCTTTCCTTTAACCCCTAAATGGTGGCCAATCAGCATTTGTTGATTTATATAAGGAAGAACATAGGACAGGGAATAGTTTTTCAATATATGCCTCTTTGTATCCTTGGGGATAAAAACCGGCTCTGGCTTAACGGTTACTTCAGGAATCGACTTGATGGCAGTGGAAACGGAGGCTTGAGTTCGCCAATCCTCCACCATGGCCGTTATCTTTTCCTGTTTGTCGGCCAACAACTTATCATAACTATCAGGAGTTTGCAGCTGATTGGCAAGAGTTAGTCCGGTCATCGCATCCTTAGCGTACAGGACGATTCCGTCATATTCTCTGGAAATTTTTGTATCTGTAAATTTACGCGATAAGGCAGCGCCGCCTACTAAAATTGGCACAGAAATCCCGGCTTGCTTCATATCATGGGCAGTTAACACCATTTGCTGGGCAGACTTAACAAGCAGACCAGACAGCCCGACTATATCGGGTTGTTCGGTTCGAATCGCCGCGACAAGATCCGTTGGTGACACTTTTATGCCAAGATCAACAACGTGAAAACCGTTATTGCTCAAAATAATCTCAACCAGGTTTTTGCCAATATCATGAACATCACCTTTAACGGTCGCTAATATTATTTTACCTTTCGAAGAGGAAACGGCGCCCTTTTCCATAAACGGCTCCAGAAAAGCTACAGATGCTTTCATCACTTCAGCGCTTTGGAGGACTTCTGCAACGATTAATTGATTATCGTTGAAAAGGCGGCCGACTTCCTTCATTCCCTCCATTAACGGGCCATTAATAATATCAAGCGGTGCCGGATAATTACTGAGGGCCTTTTCCAGATCAGGCAGCAGTCCTTCTTTCGTTCCCTCAACAATGTAATAGGACAGTCGTTCAGCTAAGCTCATTGCTGGTAATTTGCTTTTCGACTCCTTCTTTTTACCACGATAAAATTCAGTAAATTTTGCTAAAGATTTGTCATCAGTTTTGAATAAAAGTGATTCTGCCAATGCGACTTCCTGCTTTGGAATCGACGGGAATCTCTCGAGTTTTTCCGTGTTCACAAGCGCGTAATCAAGCCCGGCCTGTGTACAATGGTACAGAAACACAGAATTCAGAATTTCCCTGCCGACGGGAGGCAGGCCAAAAGATATATTGCTGATTCCCAAAATGGTCTGTGTGTCCGGAAGCTGCTCTTTTATTAAACGGATCCCTTCAACGGTAGCCTTAGCTGAACCAATATATTGTTCATCTCCCGTACCGACTGGGAAGACGAGTGGATCAAAAATTATATCCTCCGCGCGAATCTGGTATTTGTGAACAAGCAAGTCATAAGAGCGCTTCGCGATTTCAAGCTTGCGTTCAGCTGTTACGCCCATTCCTTTTTCGTCAATCGTGCCAACCACTACTGAAGCACCATATTTATGAATGAGCGGACAGATCGCTTCAAAACGTTCCTCACCGTCTTCAAGATTAATTGAATTAATGATCGCTTTCCCTTGCGAGTAGGTTAACGCCTTTTCGATTACTTTTTCATCGGTTGAATCAATTACTAACGGGACCTTTACCTTTTTAACAGCTTCGATAATAAATTGTTCCATATCGAACAGCTCATCCCGGTCCGGGTCGGCGAGGCATATATCAATGACATGAGCACCGCCCTTGACCTGGGCTCTGGCAATTTCAGATGCTTCTTCATATTTGCCTTCGCTGATTAACCTTTTGAACTTTCGGGAGCCAATCACATTGGAACGTTCACCGACCATGATCGGACGAAGTGACGGGTCATCATAGATTAATGGTTCAATTCCGGAAACCTTATGGCTGTGGTCCTGGTTTATAGTTCTTGGTTTAAAATCCTTCATCGCAGCAGCAATCGCTCTTATATGGTCGGGTGTCGTACCACAGCAGCCACCGACTATATTCAGCCAGCCCTGCTCGGCAAAACCGGCGAGCTTCTTTGCGAGCGTTTCAGGTGTTTCATGATATTGTCCTTCTTCGTCAGGCAAACCGGCATTCGGGTAACAGCTGACTGCGGTTGAAGACAGGTTGGCAAGCGACCTGATATGATCCTGCATAAATTCCGGACCTGTCGCACAATTCAACCCAACAGCGGCTGGTTTCATATGCTCGACTGAAATATAAAATGCCTCAATTGTTTGGCCGGCGAGGGTCGTTCCCATTGGCTCAATCGTACCGGATATCATTAACGGAAGCGTCGTGCCGGTTTTCGCAAATGCTCTTTCAATACCGATGTATCCTGCCTTGACATTGAGAAGATCCTGGCTTGTTTCAAGGAGCAGAAGATCAACACCACCATCAATTAAACCAATTGCTTGTTCTTCGTATGTTTCGATTAATGCAGCAAACGTCGTCCCGCCGGTGACGCTTAACGTTTTTGTTGTCGGCCCCATTGATCCGGCAACATAACGCGGCCGGCCTGTCGCAGAAGCTCTGTCTGCGGCCTTTTTGGCAATTTGCGCAGCAACTTTGTTAAGTTCATAGGCTTTATGGCCAAGTTGATACTCATTGAGGACCAGGCTTGTTGCGCCAAACGTATTTGTTTCAATAATATCTGCTCCTGCCTCCAAGTATTCATAATGGATTTGCTCAATAACATCGGGGACAGTTAAATTTAAATATTCATTGCAGCCGTCATACTGCTCACCGCCAAAATCTTCCGCTGTAAGGCCAGCTCTTTGCAGCATCGTTCCCATGGCCCCATCCATAATAAGGATTCGCTCTTTGATTTGATCAGAGAATATTGGTTTGGACATGGTCGTTCCTCCCAGTTAAGGCGTTGTGATGGCGCCGGGCATAATACGATAATTCTACTGTCAATTCATACCGTAGAAATGGCGTGATTAAATAAATGCCATTAAATAACTCAAGAGCAGCATCAATTAAAGATTTTGAAATCTCGAGCCCCTCCCTGGAAGCGTCAGCAGGAAGGTCTTTAAAACGAGCCATTCTTTCCCTGATACTTTCTGATATTTTGATACCGGGGACTTCGTTATGCAGGTATTCAGCATTTTTACTGCTGATTAGGGGCATGATTCCAATATAAATCGGTGCTTCAATATGTTCAGTTGCGTCATGGATTTCAATCAGTTTTTCTTCAGAAAAAACGGGCTGCGAAATAAAATAATCGGCTCCGCACGCGATTTTCTTTTCAAGGCGTTTAACGGCTTTATCCAATGAGCGAACATGGGGATTAAAAGCACCGCCAACGGAAAAAGCAGTTTTTTGTCCCAGTTCCTTTCCGGAAATGGATAGCCCTTCATTTAATTGCTTAATCATTTGAATCAATTCAAACGATGACATATCGTATACCGAAGATGCACCGGGAAAATCACCGACTCTGGCCGGGTCTCCGGTTACGGCTAACACATCGTGTAAACCGAGTGTATAAAGTCCCATAAGGTGGGACTGCAGCCCGATGATATTGCGGTCCCGGCATGTAATGTGAATGAGCGGCCTCAGGCCCAGTTTCTGTTTCACGAGATGCCCTAATGCTTCATTCGCGATTCTTGGAGTAGCAAGTGAATTATCGGCCAGTGTTATGGCGTCGATCCCGGCATCCTGAAGGGCCTTAGCTCCCTCGAAAAATTTCCCCGTATTAAGCTTTCTCGGCGGATCCAGCTCGACGATCACCGAACGTCTTTGTTTGACGACGTGATCGAGGGGAGGCTCCTCCCTTTTTACTATAGCTGTTTCTACGATAATTTTCTTTTCTTTTAATTTAACGATTTTGTTTGTTACAGGGGCTTTATCTTTCAGTTCTTCAGCAAAGGCGCGGACATGCTCCGGCGTTGTCCCACAGCAGCCGCCGAGCAGCCTGACTCCCTGTTCCCGGAAAGGTTGTGCCGATTTTCTGAAATATTCTGCATCTCCTTCGTAATGAAATTTGCCATCGACATAGGCAGGAAGACTGGCGTTTGGATAGGCAGAAAGATAGGCATGCTTTGGCAGCGCCACCTGTTCGAGCGTCAACAACATATGATGTGGGCCAAGCCGGCAGTTAAGCCCGATAATATCAGCACCTGCTAGCTCTAATCTTTCAAAAGCTTCATTGATTGGTGTCCGGTCCTGCAGTATTCCTGTTTCTTGAAGGGATACCTGGGCAATGATTGGGAGAGCAGTTTCTCTCCTGGCAATCGACAAAACGGTCTCAAGCTCTTTCAGGTCATAATACGTTTCAAGGAGCAGGCCGTCTACCCCTGCCAAAAGAAGACAGTATAATTGTTCACGAAAACTCCTTTTTATTTCTTCAATCGAAATCGAATGGGGCTTTATCCCGCGGTTCCCGCCGATTGTTCCGAGTACGTATGCTTTGTCCTGTGCTGCATTCCTGGCAACTTTCACAGCAGCACTATTAATTTCCTTAACTGAATCCTCCAGTCCATATCGCTGCAGCTTCAAGTAGTTGGCTGCATAAGTATTCGTTTGGATAAGGTCCGCGCCTGCATTGATATACGCTTTGTGAATATTTAGGATCTGTTCCGGCTCGGAAAGGTTCAGTTCCTCAAAACAGCAGTCCGTGCCATAAGAGTACAAAAGTGTACCCATCGCACCATCTGCTATCAATATTTGATTTTCCATTTTTTTAAGAAAGCTCATAGTTTCACTCCTTGGTGAGCGAAATGTTGCATCGTTGTTTCCAACGCAGCTGAAAAGTCTTTAATGATGTCTGCAGGATTTTCGAGACCGACTGATAAGCGCAGCAGACTATCGCTGATTCCTCGTTTTTTCCTTTCTTCAATCGGCATCGATGCATGCGACATTTTTGCCGGATAGGATAAAATTGACTCGACTGCGCCGAGACTGACAGCAAAAACAGGGATTTCAACATTCGAGACAAATTGGTAAAGTGCCTCTTTTCCGGCTAATTCAAACGAGAGAATCGCCCCTGCTCCGTTTGCCTGCCTGTGCTGGAGATCATACTGTGGATGGTCCTCAAATCCCGGGAAATACACCTTATGAATGGCAGGGTGAGTTCTTAAAAAACAGGCAATTTGGGCTGCACTTTTTAAAGATTGTTCCAGCCTGACATGAAGCGTTTTTAACCCTCTCAATACCAGCCAGGCGTCCTGGACACCAAGAACGGCACCAATCGTATTTTGCAGGAAATAAAGTCGCCCGGCCAATTCCTCATCTTTGACGACAGCGAGTCCGGCGACAACATCACTATGGCCGGATAAAAATTTTGTTGCACTGTGCAGGACGACGTCGGCTCCCAATAACAAAGGTTTCTGCAGAGCCGGGGTCAGGAACGTATTGTCGACAAAAATTAATGCGTTGTGCTCTTTTGCCAGTTCACTGACCGCTCGTATATCGGTAACTTTTAAGAGGGGATTTGAAGGTGTCTCAACATAAAAAACCTTTGTATTAGTCTGAACGGCCTCCCGGACGGCGTGAAGATCTGTCATATCGGCAAACGTATATTCAATTCCCATTCTCGAAAGAACTTCTGTAACCATGCGGTATGTTCCTCCGTAAACATCCTCGGAAATCACGACATGGTCACCAGAAGACAAAAGAAGGAAGGCTGTCGAGATTGCTGCCATTCCGGATGAAAAGGCAAAGCCTCTTGTGCCTTCTTCCAGAGCGGCGATTGCCTGCTCAAGAGCTTCGCGTGTCGGGTTGGAACTCCGGCTATAATCGTATTTTCCGAAGTTTTCAATATCGAATTGATGAAAAGTGGAGGCATGGTGAATCGGAACACTTACAGCACCAGTTGCCTGATCCGTTTTCTGGCTATTATGCAGAAGCCTCGTTTCAAAATGTATTTCCCTGCTCACTTTCATAAGGTAGCCTCCTCAACGACGGAAGTGAATGCTTGCTCAAGGTCATCAATTAAATCATCCACAGCTTCTATGCCAACGGAAAATCTTAATAAACGGTTGCAGACCCCGGTTTCGATTCTGATTTCCTCCGGGATATCCGCATGTGTTTGCGTTGCGGGATAAGTAATAAAGCTTTCGACACCGCCAAGGCTTTCAGCAAATGTGATCAAGGATAATCCTTTTAAAAAAGGGTTCACCCATGTCTCATCCTTGATTCTGAAAGAAATCATCCCGCCTCTCCCGGGGTAAAGGACATCTGTTACACTTTCATGGATTGAAAGGTACTGAACAAGCTTCTTTGCATTCTCCTCGTGTTTTTCAATCCGGAGCGCTAAAGTTTTCATGCCGCGGATTAACAGCCATGAATCAAAAGGGCTGAGCACTGCGCCCACTGCATTATGGTGGAATTCAAGAGCTTCACATAAATCGTTACCTTTGGCAACAATCAACCCGGCCAGCACATCATTATGACCGCCGAGGTACTTGGTTGCGCTATGTATGACAATGTCAGCGCCGAGAAGGAGGGGCTGCTGGAGAATGGGTGTATAAAATGTGTTATCGACAATCAGCAATAATCCATGCTTTTTGGCCAGCTCTGAAATAGCGCCAATATCGGTTTGCTCCATTAGGGGATTGGTTGGGGTTTCAATAAAAATGGCTTTCGTTTTTAGAGTTATTTTTTTATCCAACTCCTCAACACAGCTTGTGTTGAGATATTGACACGTTAATCCCCACTTCCTGAAACCGTGTTCAAGCAATCGATATGTGCCACCGTATAAATCTTTGCTGACAATCCACTCATCGCCTGATTGAAACAATGATAGCAATGTGGCAATCGCTGCCATGCCCGAACTGCAGGCAAAACCCTGGTCACCATGTTCAAGGTCTGCGATCGCTTTTTCGAGGAGCTGGCGGGTTGGGTTGCCTGTTCGGATATAGTCATAGCCGGATGATTCGCCGATCCCTTCATGCATGTATGCCGTAGAGAAGTAAACAGGCGGACTTACCGATCCTGTAATATCGCTCCTGTTGCCGATTTGGGCCAGCTTCGTATCAATTTTGTACATTGCCACCACTCCTTTAAGAAATAAAAAAAGCCTTCAAGAAGAAGACTTTGTATGCTGGACGCAGCCGTTCTTCTCATCTTTCAAGTTCATAAAAAACTTGCAGGATTTAGCACCTTTTCAATGCGTTTAAGGGCATTGATGGTTGCTGAGGTGTCTTCGGGCCATTCCCTCAACCTCTCTCGATAAGAAATCGTTTGTATTCAATTGACTAAAATTTACAACATCCAAATACTTGTGTCAACCATTTTTTAAAAATTAAGAAAATCACTCTTTTTTAAAATAGGGTGGACGTAGAGAATTGAGATAGTCTTTCAGGACGGTTTACGAGCCGCTAAAAATGTCAAATCATCAGATTTTGAAAAAAATTTAAATTGTATGTATTGCATCATATGTACGCACCGGGGAAAGAGAAACTTAAAAATTACGATTGACAACTAAACTGGTATCCTGTTAATTTAAATAGAACTCATCGGAATTATAGGATTTAATCTTTTTCGTAGCTTTGCTCGGTTCTACCGGACTAAATTCCTATTTTTCATTTCAGTACTTTAAAGTATTGACATGGAATTCCTTTGTGTTAAAATTTAGAAAAAATAAACTTATCCAGAGCGGCGGAGGGAATTGGCCCGATGAAGTCCGGCAACCTGCTGAACAAGCAAGGTGCTAAATCCAACAAAATGTGAAACCATTTTGGAAGATAAGGTAAACATATTCTTACCTGATGAGTCTTTCCGAAGTGGAAAGGTTTTTTTATTTAGAAGGAGGGGCTTGCTTGGGAAAGAAAGTAAATCAGTTCGATGAAATTTATTCGCATTTGCAGGAAATCCTGGCGGGGATGAAGTACGGTTCAATCACACTGGTTGTTCAGGACGGTGTAGTCGTGCAAATTGAAAAAAATGAAAAACTTAGAATTAAGTGAGCTTGCTGACTAGATAAACTAGAGGCAGTTTTAACCTTACCGGTTAGAACTGTCTCTTTTTTTGGAATTTGGAGGGATTGATTTGGCGCAATTAATCACGTATCAAAATTTTGATACAGTTTCGGCACTGGACTTTTCGTATGATAACGAGACAAAAGGGGCCTTAGACGTTCTTAAGTGGGCGTATTCGCATTATGGAGAGGGAAACCTTGTTTATGCCTGCAGTTTTGGGATTGAAGGGATTGTCTTAATCGATTTGATCTCCAAAGTGAATGAAACAGCAAGAATCGTTTTTCTCGATACAGAACTTCATTTCGCGGAGACTTACAAGTTAATTGACCAAGTGAAGGAGAAATATCCGCAATTAGTCATTGAATTGAACAAACCCGATTTGTCTCTGGAAGAACAGGCGCACACATACGGAGATGAACTATGGAAGAGCGACCCGAACAAATGCTGTGAACTTCGAAAAGTTATTCCGCTTAACAGCGTGCTCTCAGGAACAGCGGCCTGGCTGTCGGGATTAAGAAGAGAACAATCCGAAACAAGGAAACATACACAATTTATCAACAAGGACCACCGCTTTCAATCGGTGAAGATTTGCCCGCTCATCCATTGGACGTGGAAGGATATTTGGCGTTACGCCCACAAAAACAATTTGCCGTATAACATTCTCCATGATCATGGTTACCCAAGTATCGGCTGCAAGACGTGCACTGCACCTGTTTTCAACAGTGGGGACTTAAGGTCAGGCCGATGGACCGGCCAGAATAAAATTGAATGCGGACTTCACCAATAAGAGGTAATCAATATGATCCTAACTTATATAACTTGTATCGTCGCCCTGTTTTTTGCGATGAATATTGGAGCGAGCGGGGCAGCGGCTTCGATTAGCATCGCATACGGTTCGGGCGCTATTCCAAGCAGGAGAAAGGCATTGGTATTGTGCGGAATTGCTATTTTTGCCGGGGCTGCCGTGGGCGGGAGTGAAGTGGTCAAAACGATTGGAACAGACATTATTCCGCAGTCGCTGCTGACCGTAAAAGTGGTGTTGATTATCCTATCCTCAGCAGCCATATCTTTATTTATCGCCAACCTGATGGGGATACCGCTCTCGACCAGTGAAATTACCGTTGGATCTGTTGTCGGTGTGGGAATTGCCTATCAGGCTTTGTACATCAATAATATTTTGGTCATCGTCAGCTTTTGGATTATCGTTCCTGCTGCAGGGTTTGCGATTGCACTTCTGTTAGGAAAGTTTATAAAAAAGCTGGAGAAGCACTATCCGGGCTTGAAAAATGAAAAGATGCAAAAAACGCTCGCTGTATTTGTGATCATTGTTGGATTCTTTGAAGCTTTTTCAGCGGGCATGAACAATGTTGCCAATGCGGTTGGGCCGTTGGTAGGCGCTGGAATCGTACCGATTCATACAGGTATTCTCATTGGCGGCTTATTTATCGCCCTCGGTGCGATATTTATGGGCGGGGGTGTCTTGCAAACAAATGGGAAAAAGATTACTAACTTCTCCTTGCTGGAAGGAGGCGCGATTTCAGGAACCGGGGCATTCCTGGTTATCCTTGCTTCCATTTACGGCCTGCCCGTTCCGCTGACACAGGTAACCAGCACAGCTATTATTGGAATCGGCGCATCGCAAAATGGATGGGGTATTTTGAAAAAGAAAATCATCAACAAAATTCTTAAAGTATGGATCGTTTCGCCAATCGTCTCGCTGGTGGTTTCATACAGCTTTGTGAAGATATTTGTCGAGAGTGACCTATATTCTGTGATTGTTTTATTCAGTGTTTGTGCTGCAACGCTTGGAACGCTTAGCTTGGCGAAAACAATAAGAGAAGACGGCAGGATTATTTATGAAAAAGGCGGAGGCATCTAGCTGAAAAACCTATTTTTCCTATAAGGATACTTGATTTTGAAAAGGACAGGAGGAAATTAATATGACATTAAGCTTTCCGCATGGGGGAACATTAATCAATCGCTGGAATCCTTCATTTGATTATAAAAAAATTGCCAAACAGATTGAGCTGGATGGAATCGCATTAAGTGATCTTGAATTGATTGGTACAGGCGCGTACAGTCCGTTAGATGGGTTTATGAGAAAGGAAGATTACGAATCTGTTTTACATAGAATGCGCCTCTCGGATGGTACAGTGTGGAGTATTCCCATTACGCTGCCGGTTACGGAACAAGAAGCAATCAAGCTTTCACTCGGCGATGAAGTGCGGCTGGTCAGCAAGGACGAGACATACGGAATCATGACGATCTCCGATATCTATTATTCGGATAAGCATGAAGAAGCGCAATCTGTCTACCGGACACGAGAGCTTAAACATCCAGGGGTAAACAAACTTTTCCAAAGAGGTGATGTCTATATCGGCGGGCAGATTACCCTTATAAAACGGATCGAGCGGAACGATTTTCAGTCATTCTACTTAGATCCGCAGGAAACGAGAGAAATATTTGCGGATAAGGGCTGGAAAACCGTCGTTGGATTTCAAACGAGGAATCCCGTCCACAGGGCCCATGAATATATCCAAAAGACGGCGCTCGAAACGGTTGATGGATTATTTTTAAATCCGCTCGTTGGTGAAACAAAATCGGATGATATTCCCGCTGATGTCAGAATGAAAAGCTATCAAATTTTACTTGAAAACTATTATCCGCTCGATCGTGTGTTTCTGGCTGTATTTCCAGCAGCGATGCGGTACGCAGGGCCGCGTGAAGCGGTGTTCCACGCAATCGTCCGGAAAAATTATGGCTGTACCCATTTTATAGTCGGCCGTGATCACGCCGGGGTTGGCGATTATTATGGCACTTATGATGCACAGAAGATTTTCAGCGAATTTAATCAGGAAGAACTGGGGATTACCCTATTATTTTTTGAACACAGCTTTTATTGCTCTAAATGCGAAAATATGGCGTCAGCGAAAACATGCCCGCACTCAAGCGCGGACCATGTCATTCTTTCGGGAACAAAGGTAAGAGAGTTGCTGCGAAATGGCGAAACCCCTCCAAGTACCTTCAGCCGCAAAGAAGTGGTCGAAGTGTTAATTGCAGGATTACAGGAAAATGCAGTGAGAGCATAACGGATCGGGGAGGATTATTTTTGAGTAAAAGTTCACATATCACCTGGCATGATTTATCGCTTTCAAAAGAGTTAAGAAGAGAGCAAAACGGTCATCACAGTTTTGTCATCTGGTTTACTGGCTTATCGGGATCAGGAAAATCGACTGTTGCCAATGAGGTAGCGAAAAGGCTCTTTGACCAGCGAATCAATAACTATGTGTTAGATGGTGACAACATCCGTCATGGATTGAATAAGGATCTTGGTTTTAGCGACCTTGATCGAAAAGAAAATATTAGAAGGATAGGAGAAGTTTCCAGGCTGTTTATTGATAGCGGCCACGTGATTTTAACGGCTTTTATTTCCCCTTTTCTAGAGGACAGGCAGCTTGTCAGAAGCCTTCTCGAACAGGATGAGTTCATTGAAGTATATATTAAATGCCCGCTTGAAGAATGTGAAAGGCGCGATCCAAAAGGCCTTTACCAAAAAGCGAGAGATGGTCTTATCCGGGATTTTACCGGGATAACTTCTCCCTATCAGGAACCGGTTGAACCTGAGATTACAATTGAAACAGACCTTTATACAGTCGAAGAAAGTGTTGAACAGATCATTGATTATCTTAGATTAAAAAAATTTATATAAACTGGGGGAATTGAAATGGCTTATGAAAAGTTCTGGGCGGGCAATCCTGCAATCAACAAGACTGAAACGAGGAAGCTCGAAAAAGACGGCTTAAAGATTTATGATGATATCCCTTATTATGCCGAGCATGGTTTCGCATCGATCCCAACAGAAGAATGGGATATGTTCAAATGGGCCGGATTATACTTACAGCGCCCTAAGGAAGACGGTTATTTCATGATGCGTGTTTGTGTTCCATCAGGGATGTTAACCTATGACCAGACTGTTACACTTGCTAATATTGCGAAGGATTACGGGCGGGGAGTCTATGATGTCACGACAAGGCAGGCGATCCAGTTTCACTGGCTGACGATTGAACAAATGCCCGATATATTCGCAAGGCTGGACAAAGTAGGGCTGTCCAGTGCAGGTGCATGCGGGGATATTACGAGAAATATTGTCGGTAATCCGCTGACCGGAATCGATCCAAATGAATTGTTTGATACGAGCAGCATCGTGAAGGAAGTCTATGAATACTTCCAATTCAATGAGGATTTTTCAAATCTGCCAAGGAAATACAAGCTGTCGATCAGCTCAAATGTGCACAATGCTTCGAATGCGGAAATTAATTGTTTGTCTTTTATACCGGCTTATAAAGAATTAAATGGGGAAAGAGTTGCTGGTTTTCACGTTAAGGTGGGCGGAGGTTTATCAGCTGTTCCTTTTCTGGCTGAGACCCTTGATGTGTTTGTTACCCGAGACAGGACACTTGATGTTGCGGTAGCAATTACAACGATTTTCCGTGATTACGGTTACCGTGAAAAACGTCACCGCGCCCGTCTTAAATTTCTCGTTGCCGATTGGGGCACTGAAAAATTGAAGGAAAAGCTCATTGAACTGACCGGGCCGCTTCCTGAAAAAGGGGAAGATGCGACAAAAGGATGGAATGCCGGTTACTTTTATGGAATTCATCAACAAAAGCAGGCGGGGCTTAACTATGTCGGTATAAACGTACCTGTGGGCCGCTTGACTCCAGATGAAGTTTTAGAATTAGCGCGAATTTCAAAAAAATACGGAAATGGCGAAATTAGAAACTGCAACTCTCAAAATGTCATTATTCCGAATATACCCGATCAACATGTCGAAGCACTTCAAAGCGAGGAAATTTTTAAAAAGTTCCCGATCGCTCCGAGCAAGTTTATCGGCTATGCCGTTTCCTGTACCGGTATAGAATATTGCAATCTTGCGCTTGTTGAAACGAAGGAGCGAATGAAAAGAATTGCCGAACAGTTGGATAAGCAAGTAGAACTTGATGTCCCGGTAAGGATCCACA
The DNA here is from genome assembly GCF_002860125.1 of Bacillus canaveralius. Classification (GTDB taxonomy): domain Bacteria; phylum Bacillota; class Bacilli; order Bacillales; family Cytobacillaceae; genus Bacillus_BJ; species Bacillus_BJ canaveralius. Next base: position 27,962 of record NZ_PGVA01000011.1, on the reverse strand, counting down.
TGGTCGGCTGCCCAAATTCTTGCGGACAGCGGCAAATTGCCGAGATCGGGCTTCAGGGTATTAAAATGAAGAACAAAGATAAGGTGATGGTTGAAGCCTTTGAAATTTATGTCGGTGGCACGCTTGATAACGGCGGTAAATTAAACGCTAAACTAAAGGGAAAAGTGGAAGCAAATCAGCTCGATTTTGTTCTTAAAGAGATTTTAATCTATTTTAAAGATACAAAAATAGCAGGTGAATCGTTTTTCGATTATGTTGAGCGAATCGGGACGGAGCCATTGCAGGAGCGCTTAAACGTCATAATTGGCAGTGTCGCTGTTTAATAAAGAAAGGTGACGTAAACATGAATCTATACCGATTTGAAGTAACGATCGATCAAGAGGTGACCCATGTCATCATTGCAGCTGAAAATGATGAAGCGGCCTTTCGCCTTGTCGATGTTGAACTGGAGAAGCATTTTTTAAAGGAAAGGGAAGTCAACGACGTTTCTCTATATGAAAAGAAAAAAATCCGCAACGGCAACGGTTTTGTATTATCGCGATTTGAAACAATTCTTTAATGATGAGGGGTGAGGTACATGCAATCGGGGAAAGTCTATCTGGTAGGGGCCGGTCCTGGAGACCCGGAGTTAATCACGGTAAAAGGATTGAACAGCATTAAAGAAGCGGATGTGATTCTGTATGACCGACTGGTAAATGCTGAGATGCTGCAGTATGCAAAGCCGACAGCAGAGCTGATTTATTGCGGGAAACTTCCGAACTATCATTCGCTGCGACAGGAAACGATTAACCATTTTCTCGTTAAGCATGCCAAGAAGGGAAAAGTCGTAACCCGTTTAAAAGGCGGCGATCCGTTCGTGTTTGGCAGGGGAGGAGAGGAAGCGGAAGTGCTTGCTGCAAACGGCGTCGAGTTCGAAATTGTTCCCGGTATCACAGCAGGAATCGCAGCACCGGCGTATGCCGGCATCCCCGTAACGCACCGGGACCACAGTTCATCCTTTGCGATTGTTACCGGACATCGGAAGAAAGGCGAAGATGACAACATCAAGTGGGAGCTTCTCGCGAAAGGGATCGATACGCTTGCAATCTATATGGGTGTCAAAAACCTTCCTTATATAAGAGAGAAACTTCTCCACTATGGGAAACGGGAAGATACACCGGTCGCGCTTATTAACTGGGGGACATTACATGCACAAAAAACTGTCGTCACTACACTTGGTGACGTAGTGCAGGCCGCTCTTAAGGGGAAAGTAGAAAATCCTTGCATGATCATTGTCGGAGATGTTGTTAATATGCGCGACAAAATCAATTGGTTTGAAAATAAACAAATAAAAGAAAGCCTGTTTGCAAGCGAGGCATATTAATGGAAGCTATTTTATATATTTGCCATGGAAGCCGGGTTCCGGCAGCACAACAACAAGCAGTCGCTTTCATTGAAAAAACGATGACAGAAAGCCCGGCACCGATAAACGAGTTTTGCTTCCTTGAACTTGCGCAGCCGAATATTGCGGAAGCGTACAAACGCTGCATTGAACAAGGGGCAACGAAAATCGCAGCAGTCCCAGTATTACTGCTGACGGCCGTTCATGCTAAAGAAGATATTCCCAATGAGCTAAATAGAATAGCTTCCCAGTTTCCTGAAGTGCAGTTGAACTACGGGCGCCCAATTGGCGTCCATCCAAAAATGGTTGAAACCTTGATCGAACGCATTGAAGAAACAAACGAGCCCCTTACCGATGACTCCATGGTCCTGATAATAGGAAGAGGAAGTTCAGATCCTGATGTTAAGCGGGATCTAGGCGACATTGCCAAGCTGCTGAAACAACGCAGTGGCATAAGACGAGTCGATACGTGCTACTTAACAGCTGCCGATCCTGGTCTGGAAGAAGGACTGAAAATCGCAGCTGAAAGTCCCTTCAGTAAAGTTTTTGTCATTCCCTATTTGTTGTTCACAGGAATTTTGATGAAAACAATTGAAAATACGATTAAAAATCATAGTCAAAATGATTATAAACAATATATTTTAAGCAATTACTTGGGATACCATCCTCATATAGAAAGTATATTACACGAGCGTGCCTATCAACTCTAGGGCGAACAGGAGCAAAAAGGAAACGAGCTGTTAAGATATATATAATAGAAGATAAAAGATTCGGAGTAAGCAAGATTGAAATCGGGCCACCAGGCCTGATTTTTGTTTTTAACTAGAATGTATCCACTATATTTGCAACACATAAAAAATATTATTTTACCGTTTCCCTTAAATCATCCTGGAAATTTCAGCGGGATTTTTACATTGCAGAATCTCCATATCAGGAAAAATTATTGGAAACAAGGAATCTCTTGAAAAGAGGTACGGACATCGCTATAATAAAAAAGTGTGTGAAACATAAAGAATTCAAAGAACAGCTTGCGTTTGCTTTATGATTTCTGTATAATAGACAATGTTGGTCTTTGACTGCGATGATGTGGAAGGTTGCTGACACACCCGGCCGCTTTGCCATGGCGAGTGTGTGGGAAATTTCCACGGAGAATGTCTATTTTAAAATAGGCGAAAAGGAGGGAAAGTAATGGCAAAACAAAAGATTCGTATCCGTTTAAAAGCGTATGATCACAGGATTCTTGATCAATCCGCAGAGAAAATTGTTGAAACAGCGAAACGTTCCGGTGCAGCAGTATCAGGTCCGATCCCGCTTCCGACAGAAAAGTCAATCTACACTATTCTTCGTGCGGTGCATAAGTACAAGGATTCTCGTGAGCAGTTTGAAATGCGCACACACAAACGTCTAATCGACATCATTAACCCAACACCACAAACTGTTGACTCATTAATGCGGTTAGACTTGCCATCAGGCGTAGATATCGAAATTAAACTTTAATGAAATAAACCACACAATTATTTAGGAGGTGTGACTGAAATGACCAAAGGAATCTTAGGAAGAAAGATTGGTATGACTCAAGTGTTTGCTGAAAACGGGGACCTTATTCCGGTAACAGTTGTTGAAGCGGGAGCGAACGTTATTCTTCAAAAGAAATCAGTTGAAACTGACGGCTATGAAGCGGTTCAACTAGGTTTTGAAGACAAGCGCGAAAAGCTTTCCAACAAACCTGAAAAAGGACATGTTGCAAAAGCGAATACTGCTCCTAAGCGCTTCGTTCGTGAATTACGCGGAGTTAACTTAGCAGAGTATGAAGTTGGTCAAGAAGTCAAAGTTGATATTTTTGCAGAAGGCGATACAGTTGATGTAACTGGTATCTCAAAAGGTAAAGGTTTCCAGGGTTCAATTAAGCGCCATGGACAATCTCGCGGACCAATGGCACACGGATCTCGTTATCACCGTCGCCCTGGTTCAATGGGACCTGTTGCTCCAAACCGTGTATTCAAAGGTAAAGCATTACCTGGACGTATGGGCGGAGAGCAAATCACTGTACAAAACCTTGAAATCGTTAAGGTTGACGCTGAGCGCAACTTGCTTTTAGTGAAAGGTAACGTACCTGGAGCCAGAAAAGCATTGCTTAAGATCAAAACTGCGGTAAAAGCATAATATCTTCACAGGAAAGGAGGAAACAAAATGCCTAAAGTAGCATTATACAGCCAAGACGGATCACAAGTTGGTGAAATCGAGCTTAATGAATCTGTATTTGGCATCGAGCCTAATAACCATGTGTTGTTTGAAGCTGTGATCATGCAAAGAGCATCATTGCGTCAAGGAACTCATAAAACTAAAATTCGTTCTGAAGTAGCCGGCGGCGGACGCAAGCCATGGCGCCAAAAAGGAACTGGACGTGCACGTCAAGGATCGATCCGTTCTCCACAATGGCGCGGCGGTGGTACTGTATTTGGACCTGTTCCACGCAGCTACAGCTACAAACTACCGAAAAAAGTACGTCGTTTAGCGATTAAATCTGCACTATCTTCTAAAGTGATAGATGAAAATATCCTAGTATTAGAAAACCTTGCTTTCGAAGCACCAAAAACAAAAGACTTCAAAGGACTCCTTAAAGGTCTTTCAGTTGAATCAAAAGCGCTTATCGTTACAGCTGACCTCGATGAGAACGTAGCATTATCTGCTCGCAACATCCCTGGTGTAACTGTTGTAACTGCTTCTGGAATCAACGTTTTAGATGTTTTGAATCATGATAAGTTAATCATGACGAAAGCAGCGGTTGAAAAAGTAGAGGAGGTGCTTGCATAATGGATGCACGAGAAATCATTAAGCGCCCCGTAATCACTGAAGCTTCTTCTGATGCCATGGCTGAGAAGAAATACACATTCGAAGTCGATGTTAGAGCGAACAAAACCCAAGTTAAAGACGCTGTTCAAGAAATCTTTGATGTGAAAGTTGAGAAAGTCAACATCATGAACTACAAAGGTAAATTCAAGCGCATGGGTAAATTTGGCGGCTATACAAACAAACGTCGCAAAGCTATTGTGAAACTAACTGAAGACAGCAAAGAAATTGAAATTTTTGAGGCTTAATATTTTTAACTAGAAGAGGAGGGAAATAAAATGGCGATTAAAAAGTACAAACCTACCTCCAACGGTCGTCGCGGCATGACTAGTTCTGATTTCGCTGAAATCACAACTGACAAACCGGAAAAATCCTTGCTTGCTCCTTTAACAAGAAAAGGCGGCCGCAACAACCAGGGTAAGTTAACTGTTCGTCATCAAGGTGGCGGCCATAAGCGTCAATACCGTCTAATCGACTTTAAGCGCGATAAAGATGGCATTCCAGGACGCGTTGCCACTATTGAGTATGATCCAAACCGTTCCGCAAACATTGCATTGATTAACTATGTAGATGGAGAAAAACGTTACATCCTAGCTCCTAAAAACCTCGAAGTAGGTTTAGAGGTTATGTCAGGTCCTGAAGCTGACATTAAAGTAGGAAACGCTCTTCCGCTATCAAACATTCCTGTGGGTACAGTTATCCACAATATCGAGTTAAAGCCTGGTAAAGGCGGACAATTGGTACGTTCAGCTGGAACAAGCGCGCAGGTGCTTGGTAAAGAAGGCAAATACGTATTGGTTCGTTTAAACTCAGGTGAGGTTCGCATGATTCTTGCTACTTGCCGCGCTTCAATCGGCCAGGTGGGCAACGAGCAGCACGAACTAATCAACATTGGTAAAGCAGGTCGTTCACGCTGGTTAGGCAAGCGCCCGACAGTTCGTGGATCTGTAATGAACCCTAACGATCACCCACACGGTGGTGGTGAAGGACGCGCCCCTATCGGACGTAAATCACCAATGTCTCCATGGGGCAAACCAACCCTTGGATTCAAAACACGCAAGAAAAAGAACAAATCAGATAAATTTATCGTACGTCGCCGTAAAAAATAACGGGATTGAACTACGGTTCACACATAGAGCCGTAGCACAATCACGAAGGGAGGTTCACCCATGGGTCGCAGCTTAAAAAAAGGACCTTTTGTTGATGAGCATTTAATTAACAAGATCGAAAAGTTAAATGAGACTGAAGGCAAGCAAGTTGTAAAAACTTGGTCTCGCCGTTCTACGATCTTCCCGCAATTCATCGGACACACTGTTGCTGTTTATGACGGTCGCAAACATGTGCCTGTATACATCACTGAAGACATGGTAGGTCACAAGCTTGGAGAATTCGCTCCATCTCGTACTTATAAAGGCCATGCAAGTGACGATAAGAAAACAAGACGTTAATGAGAGGAGGGCATTCAGATGCAAGCAAAAGCTGTTGCAAGAACAGTTCGTATTGCTCCTCGTAAAGCTCGTTTAGTCGTAGATTTAATTCGAGGAAAGCAAGTGGGAGAAGCGGTTGCAATTTTAAACCACACTCCAAAAGCTGCTTCACTGATCGTTGAAAAGGTATTAAAATCAGCTGCTGCCAACGCAGAGCATAACTATGAACTGGATATAAACAACCTGATCGTAGAACAAGCTTATGTAGACGAAGGACCAACATTGAAACGTTTCCGTCCTCGTGCAATGGGCCGTGCAAGCGCAATTAACAAACGCACTAGTCATATCACTATCGTTTTATCAGAAAAGAAGGAGGGATAATCAGTGGGTCAAAAAGTAAATCCAGTCGGTTTGCGTATCGGAATCATCCGTGATTGGGAATCCAAGTGGTACGCTGGAAAAGACTATGCGGATCTATTACACGAAGACATCAAAGTTCGCGAATATATCACTAAGCGTTTAAGTGATGCTTCTGTTTCTAAAATAGAAATCGAACGTGCTGCCAATCGTTTAAATATCACTATCCACACTGCTAAGCCAGGTATGGTTATTGGTAAAGGCGGTACAGAAGTTGAAGCACTTCGTAAAGCTCTAAACTCACTTACAGGCAAACGTGTACACATCAACATTCTCGAAATTAAAAGAGCAGATATTGATGCTAAATTAGTTGCTGAAAACATTGCTCGTCAATTAGAAAACCGTGTTTCATTCCGCCGTGCTCAAAAGCAAGCGATCCAACGTGCAATGCGTGCCGGTGCAAAAGGAATCAAAACAATGGTTTCTGGTCGTTTAGGCGGAGCGGACATCGCTCGTTCTGAACACTATAGCGAAGGAACAGTTCCACTTCATACTCTTCGTGCTGACATCGACTATGCTACAGCTGAAGCTGATACCACTTATGGTAAGCTTGGCGTAAAAGTATGGATCTATCGTGGAGAAGTCCTTCCTACCAAGAAGAAGACTGAGGAAGGAGGCAAATAATATGTTAATGCCAAAACGCGTTAAATATCGTCGTGATCATCGCGGGAAAATGCGCGGACGCGCGAAAGGCGGAGCAGAAGTAACATTTGGTGAATTTGGTTTGCAGGCTACAGAAGCTAGCTGGATTACAAACCGCCAAATCGAAGCTGCTCGTATTGCCATGACTCGTTACATGAAACGTGGCGGTAAAGTTTGGATTAAAATCTTCCCTCATAAACCATTTACTGCAAAGCCTCTTGAAGTCCGGATGGGTTCAGGTAAAGGTGCTCCTGAAGGATGGGTAGCTGTTGTTAAGCCAGGGAAAATAATGTTTGAAATTGCCGGTGTACCTGAAGAGGTCGCTCGCGAAGCATTGCGTCTTGCGGCACACAAGCTTCCAATTAAGTGCAAGTTTGTGAAACGAGAAGAAATTGGTGGTGAATCAAATGAAAGCTAATGAAATTCGTGACCTAACCACTGCTGAAATAGAACAAAAAGTTAAATCATTGAAAGAAGAGCTTTTCAACCTTCGCTTTCAATTGGCGACTGGACAACTTGAAAACACTGCTCGCATTCGTGAAGTACGTAAATCGATTGCCCGCATGAAAACAGTTATTGGTCAAAGAGAAATTGGCCTTAGCAAGTAGAAAACCTGAGAGGAGGTTCGCACAATGAGTGAACGCAACCAACGCAAAGTTTACACAGGGCGCGTTGTTTCAGACAAGATGGATAAAACCGTATCTGTTCTTGTTGAAACACATAAAAAGCATTCTTTATACGGTAAACGCGTTAAATACTCTAAGAAATTCAAAGCTCATGATGAGCAAAATGAAGCGAAAATTGGCGATGTAGTCCGTATTATGGAAACTCGTCCACTTTCTGCAACTAAGCGCTTCCGCTTAATAGAAATAGTAGAAAAAGCCGTAATTATTTAATTGTTCGGAGTATGTTGATTCCGAAGGGAGGTTACACTCATGATTCAACAAGAAACACGTTTGAAAGTTGCTGACAACTCTGGTGCTCGTGAAGTCCTAACGATTAAAGTTCTTGGTGGTTCTGGCCGCAAGACTGCTAATATTGGTGACGTGATCGTTTGTACAGTCAAACAAGCAACACCAGGTGGCGTTGTTAAAAAAGGTGACGTTGTTAAGGCGGTTATCGTCCGTACAAAGAGCGGGGTTCGTCGTAAAGATGGCACATACATTCGTTTTGATGAAAACGCATGTGTAATTATCCGTGATGATAAAGGCCCTCGTGGGACTCGTATCTTCGGACCGGTTGCTCGTGAACTGCGCGACAACAACTTTATGAAAATTGTATCACTAGCTCCAGAAGTACTATAATTTAAATTTCAATGCCTTTAAGGAGGTGCGACAGATGCATGTGAAAAAAGGTGACAAAGTTATGGTCATCTCAGGCAAAGATAAAGGCAAAACAGGAACTATCCTGGCAGCTTTTCCAAAGCAAAGCCGAGTACTTGTAGAAGGAATTAATGTTGTGAAGAAGCACTCAAAACCTTCTCAAGTCAATCCGCAAGGCGGAATTATCAGCCTGGAGGCACCTATTCATGTATCAAACGTAATGCCTATCGATCCTAAATCCGGAGAACCAACCCGTGTTGGATTCAAAGAGGTTGACGGCAAAAAAGTCCGCATTGCGAAAAAATCTGGTGAATTTTTAGATAAATAGTTTATTAAGAAGGGAGGTACAATGAAGTGAACCGCCTAAAAGAAAAATTTTCTAAAGAAATAACTCCTGCTCTGATGAGCAAGTTCAACTATACATCTGTAATGGAAGTACCGAAGCTTGAAAAAATTGTAATCAACATGGGTGTTGGTGATGCTGTTGCGAACGCAAAGGCACTGGACAACGCTGTTGAAGAGCTTGCAACAATCACAGGTCAAAAACCGGTTGTTACTCGTGCGAAAAAGTCAATCGCTGGTTTCCGCCTTCGTGAAGGCATGCCAATCGGCGCGAAAGTAACTCTTCGCGGTGAGCGCATGTATGAGTTTCTTGACAAGTTGGTATCTGTATCTCTTCCGCGTGTACGTGACTTCCGCGGGGTTTCCAAAAAGTCATTTGATGGCCGTGGAAACTACACTCTTGGTGTGAAAGAGCAGTTAATCTTCCCTGAAATTGATTATGATAAAGTAAGCAAAGTACGTGGTATGGATATCGTTCTTGTTACTACGGCTAACACTGATGAAGAAGCTCGTGAGCTTTTAACTCAATTCGGAATGCCATTCCAAAAATAAGGGAGGCGAAAACGTGGCTAAAAAGTCAATGATTGTGAAACAAAAACGCACGCATAAACACAAAGTACAAGAGTACACACGCTGCGAACGTTGCGGACGTCCACACTCTGTATACCGTAAATTTAAGCTTTGCCGTATCTGTTTCCGTGAATTAGCATACAAGGGACAAATTCCTGGTGTCAAAAAAGCTAGCTGGTAAAACCCAAGTCTGGGAAGGAGGTAAAAACAATGGTCATGACAGATCCAATTGCAGATTTGCTTACACGTATTCGTAATGCGAATATGGTACGTCACGAAAAATTAGAAGTACCTGCTTCTAACATCAAAAAAGAAATCGCTGAGATTTTGAAGCGTGAAGGCTTCGTTCGTGATGTAGAGTTTATCGAAGACAACAAACAAGGTATCATCCGTATCTTCTTAAAGTACGGTGCAAGCAACGAGCGTGTTATCACTGGTTTAAAACGTATCAGCAAGCCTGGACTTCGCGTATACGCAAAATCAACCGAAGTCCCCCGCGTACTGAACGGTCTTGGTATCGCACTTGTTTCAACTTCTCAAGGTGTTTTAACTGACAAAGAAGCTCGCGCTAAGCAAGTTGGCGGCGAAGTATTAGCATACGTTTGGTAATACAGTTTCTGAAAGAATGGAGGTGCAATAAATGTCTCGCGTAGGTAAAAAACCAATTGATATTCCAACTGGTGTTACAGTCACTGCTGATAACGGCACTGTGACAGTTAAGGGTCCTAAAGGCGATCTTACTCGCTCTTTTAATCCTGAGATTGAAATTAAAGTCGAAGAGAATGTAATCAACATTTCTCGTCCATCTGATATGAAAGAACATCGCGCATTGCACGGAACTACTCGCGCAGTTATCGCAAATATGGTGGAAGGTGTATCCAAAGGCTTCGAAAGAAACCTTGAGTTAATCGGTGTTGGTTATCGTGCTCAAAAGCAAGGTAAAAAACTAGTATTAAACGTAGGATATTCTCATCCGGTTGAAATTGAACCAGAAGAAGGCATTGAAATCGATGTTCCTGCAAATACAAAAATCATAATTAAGGGTACTGACAAAGAACGCGTTGGTGCGTTGGCTGCCAATATCCGCCAGGTTCGTCCTCCAGAGCCGTACAAAGGCAAAGGAATTCGTTATGAAGGCGAATATGTGCGTCGTAAAGAAGGTAAAACTGGTAAGTAATGCCGCATAGGTAAACGAAAGGAGTGACGTTAATGATTACGAAGCTTGATAAAAACGCCGTTCGCTTGAAAAGACATGCTCGTGTCCGTTCAAAGCTTAGCGGTACTGAAGCTCGTCCTCGTTTAAATGTGTTCCGTTCAAATAAACACATTTATGCGCAACTAATTGACGATGTTAATGGAGTTACTTTAGCAAGTGCCTCTACAATGGACAAAGAAGTTTCTTTAGAGACTACCGCTAATGTTGAAGCTGCTCAAAAGGTCGGAGAATTAATTGCAAAACGTGCAGTGGAAAAAGGCGTTAAATCTGTAGTATTTGATCGTGGAGGCTATCTGTACCATGGACGTGTTCAGGCATTGGCAGATGCAGCCCGCGAAAACGGCTTAGAATTTTAATAACAAAGGAGGGACACAAAAAGATGCGTCGTATTGATCCAAACAAACTTGAACTTGAAGAGCGCGTAGTTACAGTTAATCGTGTAGCGAAAGTTGTTAAAGGCGGACGTCGTTTCCGTTTCTCTGCTCTTGTAGTAGTTGGCGACAAAAACGGTCACGTTGGGTTCGGAACTGGTAAAGCGCAAGAAGTGCCAGATGCTATTCGCAAGGCAATTGAAGATGCTAAGAAAAACTTAATCGAAGTGCCTATGGTTGGAGGAACTACTCCTCACCTTGTAATCGGCCGCTTTGGCGCTGGTGAAATCCTGATCAAACCTGCTTCTGCCGGTACAGGAATCATCGCTGGTGGTCCGGTTCGTGCGGTACTTGAATTAGCTGGTGTAGCTGATATCCTATCCAAATCATTAGGAACTAACACTCCAATCAACATGGTTCGTGCAACGATTGACGGATTAAAACAATTAAAACGTGCTGAAGACGTAGCGAAGCTGCGTGGTAAATCAGTAGAAGAACTGTTAGGATAAGGAGGGAAACCAAATGGCTAACAAATTGCAAATTACCCTCACTCGCAGCGTGATTGGTCGCCCGCAGGACCAACGCGAAACAGTTAAAGCTTTAGGATTACGGAAAATGCACCAAACAGTTGAGCAGCAAGATAACGCCGCTATCCGCGGCATGATCAATAAAGTTGCTCACCTTGTGACGGTTAAAGAACAATAAATCCATTCTTCTTTGAATAAGGAGGTGCCAAACAATGAAACTTCATGAATTAAACCCTGCAGAAGGTTCTCGTCAAGAACGTAAACGTAAAGGTCGCGGTATTGGTTCTGGTAACGGCAAAACTGCCGGTAGAGGTCATAAAGGTCAAAACGCCCGTTCCGGCGGCGGTGTTCGTCCCGGCTTTGAGGGTGGTCAAACACCTCTTTTCCAACGCTTGCCTAAACGTGGATTCACGAATATCCACCGTACAGAATATGCAGTCGTGAACCTTGAGACGCTTAACCGCTTTGAAGACGGTACTGAAGTTACTCCAGAACTTCTGATCGAAACAGGTGTAGTAAGCAACGAGAAAGCAGGAATTAAGATTCTTGCAAAAGGAAATGTTGAGAAAAAGCTTACAGTTAAAGCTCATAAATTCTCCTCTGCTGCTAAGGAAGCGATTGAAGCTGCCGGCGGTCAAACTGAGGTGATCTAATGTTTCAGACAATCTCCAATTTTATGCGCGTGGGTGAAATAAGACGAAAGATCATATTCACCCTTTTAATGTTGATTGTTTTTCGCATCGGTGCATTTATACCTGTACCGAATGTGAATGCTGATATTTTAAAAGCACAAGATGAACTTAATGTTTTTGGCGTGCTAAACACATTTGGAGGCGGAGCGTTATTTAACTTCTCAATTCTTGCGATGGGAATCATGCCGTATATTACAGCCTCGATTATCGTTCAGCTTTTACAGATGGATGTCGTGCCCAAGTTTACGGAATGGTCAAAGCAAGGGGAGGTTGGACGCCGTAAATTAGCCCAGTTTACCCGCTATTTTACGATTGTGCTTGGTTTAATCCAGGCTGTTGGTATGTCTTATGGTTTCAATACGATGGCTAACGGCTTGTTAATTGAAAACCCCGGCGTGACAACTTATCTGCTGATTGCGATTGTTCTTACCGCTGGTACTGCATTCTTAATGTGGCTCGGCGAACAAATCACAGCAAAAGGTGTCGGCAACGGCATTTCAATTATCATTTTTGCAGGTATTGTTGCCGGAATTCCGACAGCGGTCAATCAAATTTACGCGCAGCAGTTTGAGAATGCAGGCGAAGAATTATTTCTTCGGATTGTGACCGCATTGTTGATTGTTCTTGCTGTCATCGCGATTATTGTTGGAACGATTTTTATTCAACAAGCATTGCGTAAAATCCCGATTCAGTATGCGAAAAGGATGGCAGCGGCAGGCCGTCAGACAGGTGGCCAATCAACGCATCTACCGTTAAAAGTAAATGCAGCGGGCGTTATCCCGGTCATTTTCGCGGTCTCTTTTGTTGTTACTCCGCCGACGATTTCTTCGTTTTTCGGCTCGAATGATGTAACCAGATGGATCCAAGATACGTTTGATTACACAAGTCCGATCGGGATGAGCCTATATGTGGCATTGATTATCGCCTTTGCATATTTTTATGCCTTCATACAGGTGAATCCTGAGCAGGTTGCTGAAAACCTTAAAAAGCAAGGCGGTTATATTCCTGGAATACGTCCTGGAAAAAGCACTCAAGAGTACTTGACCGGGGTTTTATATCGGTTGACATTAGTCGGTTCGATTTTCCTAGCGCTTATTGCTGTTCTGCCGGTATTCTTTACCCAATTTGCCGGACTGCCTCAATCTGCTCAAATTGGTGGAACGAGCTTGCTTATCGTTGTAGGGGTTGCCTTAGAGACGATGAAGCAGCTTGAAGCTCAGCTTGTAAAGCGCCATTACAAAGGCTTTATTAAATAATTTGGTTTTGGGGACTTTTGTTCCCTAAAGCCTATTAGAGACTGAGGGGGATACTGATGAATCTAGTTTTAATGGGGCTTCCGGGTGCAGGAAAAGGCACGCAAGCCGAAAAAATTGTTGCCAAATACGACATCCCTCATATCTCAACAGGAGATATGTTCCGTTCAGCCATTAAAGATGGAACGGAGCTGGGTTTAAAAGCAAAATCATTTATGGATAAAGGCGAGCTTGTTCCCGATCAGGTAACAATCGGCATTGTCCGTGAACGATTAAGCAAGGATGACTGTAAAAAAGGTTTCTTATTAGATGGGTTTCCAAGAACAGTAGCTCAAGCGGAAGCACTTGAGGATATGCTATCAGGCTTGGGAATGAAAATAGATTACGTCATCAATATTGATGTCGATCAAGCCATTCTAATGGAACGTTTAACGGGTCGGCGCATCTGTAAAAACTGTGGTGCTACCTATCACCTTGTTTTTAATCCTCCTGCTGTCGAGAATGTGTGTGATCGCTGTGGCGGTGAATTGTATCAGCGCGCAGATGATAATTCAGAAACAGTTAAAAATCGCCTGGATGTAAACATTCAACAATCCAAGCCTTTATTAGACTTTTATGAGACAAAAGGCTATTTACGCAACATCGATGGTCAGCAGGATATCGATTTAGTTTTTGCTGATATTGATAAGTTGCTTGGAGGCTTAAAGTAATGATTATTTGTAAAACTCCCCGTGAAATAGAGATCATGAAGGAAGCTGGACGGATAGTGGCACTAACCCACCAGGAACTGAAAAAATATATTGTTCCCGGCGTAACAACGAAAGAGTTGGATGCAATTGCCGACCGGTTTATCCGTGCGTCTAATGCTTATCCTTCTTTTAAAGGGTACAACGGATTTAGTGGCAGTATTTGCACTTCTGTTAATAATGAGCTTGTTCACGGGATACCAGGTAGCCGTGTCCTCAACGAGGGCGACATAATCAGCATTGATATCGGTGCGAAGTTTAACGGGTATCATGGTGACTCAGCCTGGACCTACCCTGTTGGAAAAATAGATGAAGAAACGGTGCGTCTATTGGACGTAACCGAAGCTTCTCTCTATGAAGGTCTGAAGGAAGCTAAACCAGGCGAACGTCTATCAAACATCTCCCATGCGATCCAAACGCATGCTGAAACAAACGGTTTTTCCATTGTGCGTGAGTATGTCGGTCACGGAATCGGGCAAGACTTACATGAGGACCCGCAAATTCCTCATTACGGTCCGCCGAATAAAGGACCGCGCTTACGGCCTGGCATGGTACTTGCTGTTGAGCCGATGGTGAATGCAGGCAGTCGATATGTAAAGACATTAGCGGACGATTGGACAGTGGTTACAGTAGATGGAAAGATGTGTGCACATTTTGAGCATACGATTGCGATTACTGAAGCTGGCTATGAGATTTTAACAAAAGTCTAGATCCAATTGCCTGGAAATGTGCGATTCGCAGTTTTGGATAGAATTCCGATAAAAATGCGGGCGTATAATCATTCAATATGCTATAATTATAAGGTTGGAAAATGAAAGGTTGAACGATTTATTCATCTCAGCATAAGCTATCATTTATGCTGAAGCAAAATGAGGATCACAACCATTTTCTGCTAAAAAATTGTGCATCACCAAATATATTCACAGCAGGAAGCTGCAGGCTGTAAAAGATGAAAACCACGCGTTGCTCTGCAAAACTTTTGGAAGAATACGTGTTGAAAGAAGAAGGGAGACGAGTTCGATGGCTAAAGATGATGTAATCGAAGTAGAAGGCACCGTTATTGAAACTTTGCCTAATGCCATGTTTAAGGTAGAATTAGAAAATGGTCATACTGTGTTGGCTCATGTCTCGGGCAAAATCCGCATGCACTTTATTCGTATTTTACCGGGTGATAAAGTAACTGTTGAGCTTTCTCCATATGACTTAACACGCGGAAGAATTACGTACCGCTTTAAATAATCTGATGCACTCCGTACTATCAAGGAGGTTAGAATAATGAAAGTTAGACCATCTGTTAAGCCGATCTGCGAAAAATGTAAAGTTATTCGTCGACGCGGCAAAGTTATGGTTATCTGCGAAAACCCTAAACATAAACAAAAACAAGGCTAATATAGAAGGAGGTGCTTGTATAGATGGCACGTATTGCTGGAGTGGATATCCCACGTGAAAAGCGTGTAGTTATCTCTTTAACTTACATTTTTGGTATCGGTAAAAACACTGCACAAAAGGTTTTAGCTGAAGCTGGTGTTTCTGAAGACACTCGTGTTCGTGACTTAACGGAAGAAGAGTTAAATAAAATCCGTGAAAATATTGATAAATTAAAGGTAGAAGGTGACCTTCGCCGTGAAGTTTCCCTTAATATTAAGCGTTTAATGGAAATTGGAAGCTATCGTGGGTTACGTCACCGCCGTGGTTTGCCCGTTCGCGGACAAAATACGAAAAACAATGCTCGTACGCGTAAAGGTCCTCGTAAGACTGTAGCGAACAAGAAGAAATAATCGGTAAAGGAGGTACTATTAATGGCTCGTAAAACTAATACACGCAAACGCCGTGTGAAAAAGAATATTGAAGCAGGCGTTGCACATATTCGTTCAACTTTCAATAACACAATCGTAACCATTACTGACGTACATGGTAACGCGATTTCTTGGTCAAGTGCCGGAGCTCTTGGCTTTAAAGGTTCTCGTAAGTCTACTCCTTTTGCTGCTCAAATGGCGGCAGAAACTGCGGCGAAAGCTTCTCAAGAACATGGCATGAAAACTCTTGAAGTAACAGTTAAAGGACCTGGTGCAGGCCGTGAAGCTGCGATCCGTGCTCTTCAAGCTGCTGGTCTTGAAGTAACAGCAATCAGAGACGTAACTCCAGTTCCTCATAATGGATGCCGTCCACCAAAACGCCGCCGAGTATAATTTTTCTGTATAGATTTTGTATCCCTGTCTATAATGGGATATGATACAATTTTTTTATGTTCGTACAGAAACATTAACTCCAGTTGTTGTGCACAAACGGGAACGTAGACATGGGGGAAGTTTCGGTAGGGAAAATCCAGCCGGGGTTCCGACGTTTTGAAGGAGGGTATATATTTGATGATCGAAATAGAAAAACCAAAAATCGAAACGGTTGAGATCAACGATGATGCCAAGTACGGGAAGTTCGTTGTGGAACCACTTGAGCGTGGATATGGTACAACTTTGGGTAACTCCTTACGTCGTATCCTATTATCCTCACTCCCGGGTGCCGCTGTCACATCGATTCAAATCGATGGAGTGCTACATGAATTTTCAACAATTGAAGGCGTCGTGGAAGATGTTACATCTATCATACTAAACATTAAAAAACTAGCACTGAAAATCTATTCTGATGAAGAAAAGACGCTTGAGATCGACGTTCAGGGCGAGGGAAATGTAACTGCAGCTGAGATTACGCATGACAGTGATATTGAGATTCTGAATCCTGATCTTCACATTGCTACCCTTGGATCGAACGGTCACCTGCGCATGCGTTTAACGGCTAGAAGAGGCCGTGGTTATACCCCAGCTGATCAGAACAAGAGAGAAGATCAGCCTATCGGCGTTATTCCTATTGACTCTATCTATACACCAGTTTCACGCGTTCAATATCAGGTGGAAAATACACGTGTTGGCCAAATGACAAACTATGATAAGTTGACATTTGATGTTTGGACAGATGGAAGCACAGGTCCCAAAGAGGCGATTGCTCTTGGGGCGAAAATTTTGACCGAGCATTTAAACATCTTTGTTGGTTTAACTGACGAAGCACAAAATGCTGAGATTATGGTTGAAAAAGAAGAAGACCAAAAAGAAAAAGTTCTGGAAATGACCATTGAGGAGCTTGATCTTTCGGTTCGTTCATATAATTGCTTAAAGCGTGCCGGCATCAATACCGTTCAGGAATTAGCCAACAAAACGGAAGAAGATATGATGAAAGTACGTAATTTAGGACGCAAATCTCTTGAAGAAGTAAAGCACAAACTAGAAGAGCTTGGACTAGGCTTGCGTAAAGATGACTGACTAGTTAACAATGTGTTTAACTAGGCATTTTTGCTGTTAGCTTCTGATTATGATAAGACTTCAACAAAGGAGGGAAACTCTCATGGGATACAGAAAGTTAGGACGCACAAGCGCACAGCGTAAAGCTATGTTACGTGACTTAGCTACAGACTTAATCATCAATGAGCGCATTGAAACAACTGAAACTCGTGCGAAAGAGCTTCGTTCAGTTGTAGAAAAAATGATCACTCTAGGAAAGCGTGGAGACTTACATGCACGCCGCCAGGCAGCTGCTTTCATTCGCAATGAAATAGCAGATGCTGAAACAAACCAGGATGCACTGCAAAAACTATTTGCTGACGTTGCTCCACGCTATGGAGAGCGCCAGGGTGGATATACTCGCATCATGAAACTAGGCCCTCGCCGCGGAGACGGTGCGCCAATGGTTATCATTGAGCTAGTTTAATATTGCACATTTAACAAGGGCGGCGGACAGTTTTAAAGAACTTGTTCTATGCCCTTTTTTTAAAAATTAGAAAAGCACAGGAATAAGCTGGTGTTAGTTCCAAAGAAGCTTATGCTTTTCTTATAAAAATCTCCAGCAAAGCCAAAATAGAGCGTTATAATGAGCAGGAGTGACATTTAGGCCGGGCTTTCAGGCATATCAGATGCGCAAGTAAAGCTATACCGGATGTAAATGTCATATGCCGCCTTTATACTGAAGGCGAAATGCATTCTGCAAGCAAGTTTTGTTTGGAAACAAGCTGAAAACCTGCGGACACAAGCTAAAACCCGCTTGTTCCTATTGCTGTCCTGTCTCGTCTAGCTCATGCACCTCCCCCTATTCCTTTTGGAATATCGTGGCCAACGCGAAAAGTCTTTTCGCCCGGGGAGAGGTGCAGGCTTTTTTTATATTTTCAGCAATTTGTTCCGATTGTTTAAGCAAAAAGAGATGAGTGAAGCTTTTCGGAGATGAGAGGAGGAGCAGTGATGGAAAAGCCGCTGATTGTGTTGGAAAATGTATCTTTCCAATATGAAGGGCAACAGGAATTGGCACTTAACGATGTCTCATTTACATTATTTGAAGGTGAATGGCTGGCGATTGTCGGGCATAACGGCTCTGGAAAATCAACGCTGGCAAAGCTGTTGAACGGACTTCAATTCCCGAAACAAGGAACGATTGAAGTTTGTGGCATGGAGCTCACTGAGGAAACAGTCTGGGACATCCGTAAACAGCTTGGAATGGTTTTCCAGAATCCTGATAATCAATTTGTTGGAACAACAGTTCAGGATGATGTGGCTTTTGGTTTAGAAAACCATGGGATCGAAAGAGATGTGATGGTTAAACGTGTTCAAGAAGCATTAGAAAGAGTCAAGATGGCACCATTTCTTGATCAAGAGCCGCACCATCTGTCGGGGGGACAAAAACAACGCGTTGCGATTGCCGGAATCCTGGCACTGCGGCCGGCGATTATTCTTCTCGATGAAGCAACCTCAATGCTTGATCCGCGCGGACGGGAAGAAGTATTGAATACTGTGCGACAATTGAAAAACGAAAAGCATTTGACCGTTATTTCAATTACCCATGATCTTGAAGAAGCCGCAAAAGCAGACCGGATTTTAGTAATGAACAAAGGACAAATACATCGGGAAGGCACACCTGAAGATATATTTGAACTTGACGAGGAATTAATCGATCTTGGCCTTGATATTCCATTTCCGGTGAAGGTCAGCAAAGCATTGCGGAATAAGGGTATTCCTGTGCCGAAACAATTTCTATCCGAAGAAGAGTTGGTGACTGAGCTATGGACATCTCGCTACAGCAAGTAGAATACTCATACCAGGCAAATACCCCTTTTGAGCGGCTGGCGATCAAGGATGTCAACCTGGATATCCCTTCAGGCTTATATATGGCGATCATTGGCCATACAGGCTCAGGGAAATCGACAATCCTCCAACATTTAAATGCCCTGTTAAAACCGACAAAAGGGAAAGTCTTAATCGGGGATAGGGAAATTACAGCTGATAAAAAAGAAAAAAATCTGCGCCCGATTCGCCAGAAGGTAGGCATTGTCTTTCAATTCCCCGAGCATCAACTGTTTGAGGAAACGGTCGAAAAGGATATCTGCTTCGGGCCATTGAACTTTGGCGTGCCGGAACATGAGGCAAAAAAGCGGGCCCGCGAAACGATTAAACAGGTGGGGCTGTCGGAGGATATCCTCGAAAAGTCGCCATTTGACCTATCAGGCGGGCAGATGAGGCGAGTCGCGATTGCCGGAGTTTTAGCGATGGACCCCGAAGTCATTGTTCTCGACGAACCGACGGCCGGACTGGATCCGCGAGGACGAAGAGAAATTATGGAGATGTTTTACAGGCTGCATCAGGAAAGAGGCCTGACAACGATACTAGTCACTCACAGCATGGAAGATGCCGCACGCTATGCTGACGAAATTGTGATTATGAACGACGGGAAAGTATTCAAAAAGGGGACGCCGGAAACGATTTTCTCGAACCCTGCTGAACTGATTAATCTTGGCCTTGATGTTCCGGAAGTGGTCCGGTTTCAGCATAAAATAGAAGAAGTTTTCCAGATGAAATTTGCTAAAACATACCTTTCAATGGAGCAATTAACGGATGAGATTGCGCATTTTTGGAAGGGGGAGACACCGAAATGATGGAAAAAATGATTTTCGGCCGTTATGTCCCTGCCGAATCTGCGATTCATCGCATGGATCCCCGCTCCAAAATATTGATTGTCTTTTTGTTTGTCTGTATTGTTTTCATCGCCAATAATTTTTTAACTTACGCCATTCTTGCTGCCTATACGGTTTTTATGGTCGCAATGTCAAAAATACCGGTTCGCTTCCTTTATGGAGGGTTAAAACCTGTTCTCTGGCTTGTTCTTTTTACGCTTATGCTCCATGTTTTTTTAACAAAAGAAGGACAGCTCCTGTTTGAACTTGGGCCAATTAAAATATATGAAGAAGGCTTAAGGCAGGGGGTATTCATTTCATTGCGTTTCTTCCTGCTGATTTTGATTACCTCGTTGCTGACGCTGACGACAACACCAATCGAAATTACCGACGGATTGGAAAGCCTATTAAACCCGCTAAACAAGATAAAGTTTCCGGTTCATGAATTAGCACTTATGATGTCCATTTCCCTGCGGTTTATTCCGACTCTAATGCAGGAAACAGATAAAATAATGAAAGCCCAAGCGGCAAGAGGAGTCGATTTTACAGGCGGTCCAATCAAGGACCGGATCAAGGCGATTGTCCCGCTGTTAATCCCGCTGTTTGTCAGTTCGTTCAAGCGGGCGGAAGAATTGGCAGTAGCGATGGAAGCGCGTGGTTACCACGGCGGTGAAGGACGGACGAGATACCGGCAGCTAAGATGGACAGGCCTTGATACGGCGATGATTGCTCTCCTTCTCGCTATCACTGTGCTGCTTAGCATATATCGATCATAATGGAGCTGCTGCAAAATGCAACGTTATCAATGTACCCTTTCATATGATGGATCGCAGTTTTCCGGTTACCAGGTTCAGCCCAATGCTCGAACGGTTCAGAAAGAATTGGAAACTGCGCTCGCAAAACTGCATAAAGGAAATTCAGTGCCTGTCACCGCATCCGGCCGGACCGATGCGGGCGTGCATGCGAAGGGTCAGGTCATTCACTTTGATTCTCCTTTGCACATTCCTGTTTCAAAATGGGAGCTGGCTTTAAATACTTTGCTTCCGGGAGACATTGCTGTCAACAGGATTGAAAAGGCAGCGGCGGGCTTCCATGCGAGATTCGATACAGTCGGCAAGGAATATCGTTATTTCGTGCATTTATCAGCGCGGCGGGATCCATTTAAGCGTAATTATGCCTATCAGTTTTCTTATCCAATCGACTATGTAGCGATGAAAGAAGCTTTGAAATTTTTTATCGGGAGCCATGATTTTACTTCGTTCTGTTCCGCGAAGACGACGATCGAAGACAGAGTCAGGACGATTAAGGAAATTGAGTTTTTTGAAGAAGGGGATCTGCTCGTATTCCGCCTGGTTGGGAACGGATTTTTGTATAATATGGTCCGCATCATTGTCGGTACTTTGTTGGAAATTGGCTCAGGAGAACGAAGCCCGTATCAGATTCCGGAAATCCTTGAAAAACGGGACCGCACACTTGCCGGAAAGACAATCCCGGGACATGGCTTGTATTTATGGAAAGTCTTCTATTGAGGAAGCACAAAAACGTCCATGACAACTAATCCTGGTGTTGACAAATTGGAAACAACAAGGTATTATATCATATGGTATGTATTTTAGCCCCACGATAAGCCCCGGAAAGTGAATCGTGCTTGAAAATATATGAAACCAATAATGTAATTGATTTTATTAGGAGGGTAAATCATGCGTACAACGTTTATGGCAAATGCCAATAATATCGAGCGTAAATGGTACGTAATTGATGCTGAAGGCCAAACTTTGGGCCGTCTTGCTAGTGAAGTAGCATCAATTCTACGTGGAAAAAACAAACCAACTTTTACACCACATGTTGACACTGGTGATCATGTAATCATCATAAATGCTTCAAAAATCGAGTTAACTGGTAAAAAACTTACTGACAAAATCTACTACCGTCACACAATGCATCCAGGTGGACTAAAACAAAGAACGGCTCTTGAAATGCGTACAAATTACCCTGAGAAAATGCTGGAACTTGCAATTAAAGGCATGCTTCCAAAGAATTCTCTTGGCCGTCAAATGTTTAAAAAGCTGAACGTATATGCTGGCAGCGAGCATCCGCATCAAGCACAACAACCGGAAGTTTACGAACTTCGCGGATAATTTTAAAGGGAGGTTATTAATATGGCACAAGTTCAATATATTGGTACTGGCCGTCGTAAGAGCTCCGTTGCTCGTGTACGTTTAGTGCCTGGTGATGGACAAATCATCATCAACGATCGTGATATCCAGGAATACATTCCATTCGCAGCTTTACGTGAGGTTGTTCAGCAGCCGCTAGTAGCAACTGAAACAGTTGGCAGCTACAACATCATCGTTAACGTAAACGGCGGCGGCTACACTGGCCAAGCTGGCGCTATCCGCCACGGTATCGCTCGTGCGCTACTGCAAGCTGATCCAGAATACCGTCCAACATTAAAGCGCGCAGGACTATTAACTCGTGACGCACGTATGAAAGAACGTAAAAAATACGGTCTTAAAGGTGCCCGTCGTGCTCCTCAGTTCTCAAAGCGTTAATTATATCTGTTACAAGCCTCGAATCCTACTTGGATTTGGGGTTTTTTCATTTCTTATTGTTAAACCAAATGTGATTTTGATTCATGAATTTTCGGGTTACGCCATGTTTTTGCTTTAATCGAAAATTATCTGCTGAAGTCAATAGATCTTCATAAATTTAACCAAAAAAACTGGAAGAGGAAAGGCTGCTCGGGCCTGCATGTCTCGTCTTTTCAGGATGAACAATATCTTCAAGGGGTGAAATATCTTGAACGTCATTACTTCCTTTAAAGAAAAGAAACATGCTAAACAGATGAAATATGAACGCTCATTACTGCGTGAAATATCGGTCAACTTGTTAAAGAAAAAGGTGCAACAATATTTTGGATCGTCGAGGTTTGTTACGGGATTGCTGATGAACGCCGGCCTTGAGGAAGCTTTATATGATGTCGCGATCGAATCATATTTGCTGGGCGCAAACTTTAGTAAATTCGGCTACTACGGTGAAGGGATCGAAGTGGCGCGGAAAAGGTGTACAGAAGAAGAACAGCATTTAACGGACACGCTTTACCATTTCCTACTGTTTTGGGGGAAGGGTGAAGAAGGCGTGTATGATGAAACATTATTATCGATGTGTGAGCAATATGTAGAAACATGGTGGAAAGAGGGTTATTTAAAAGGAGAGCGGCGCTTTAAACTGCGTCTCCATTAATACCGTTCTAAAATCGCTCCCTGTCCCATATATTCAGTGGTAAAGGGACGAGCAGGAGAGTGATTTGGACGATGAAAAAAAAGCTTAGAATGGGCATATTCATGGCAGGACTTCTCGTATTGTTTTTGATATGGCAATACGATTTTATAGAAAACAGTTCATGGAAATCTTGGAATCTGCCCCTGTCCGGGAAAATTATTTTACTTGATCCAGGTCATGGCGGCCCCGATGGCGGTGCAGGTACTAAACAAGTGCTCGAAAAAGACATCGCTTTAAAAGTCTCATTAAAAATCAGGGAATACCTGCAGGAGCAGGGAGCATTAGTAATCTTGACAAGGGAGACCGATACAGACCTTGCAGACAAAGGAACGAGAGGCTACAGTCGGCGAAAAGTTGAGGATTTGAAAAAAAGGCTGGAGATGATCAATGAATCGGAAGCCGATTTTTATGCGAGCATCCACTTAAATGCAATTCCTTCCTCACGCTGGAGCGGTGCACAAACATTTTATTCGCCAAAAATAAAAGAAAATAAGAAAGCTGCCAAATTTATTCAAGATGAGCTGAAGCGCAACCTGGAAAATACGGACAGGAGAGCAAAGCCACTAAGCAATGTGTATATATTAAAGCATGCAAAAAAACCGGGTGTCCTCGTTGAGATTGGTTTTCTTTCGAACCCGGGCGAAAGAGCAAAGCTGCAAAAGGACGCCTATCAGGAAAAAGTGGCAGCATCGATCTATGAAGGGATTTTGCGGTATTATGCAAATGAAAGCGAATTGCAAGACGAGGAATGGTAAGGAAGGCGAAATTTATTCAGCCTTCTTTATTGTTTTATGGCCGATTTTATTTTACAATTTGGAAAAACTGCTTGTTCCAGATGTGATTGAGTTAACAGCCAGATGGCAGGTTTGTGTTATACTTCTATTGAAAACGAATACAAAAGGCGGGTGTTTATGAATGATCACAGAAGGAAAAGTTCGGGAAGCGTTATCGGGTTTAAAGGAACCTTTTTTACATAAATCGCTTGGAGAGCTCAATGCGATTCAAGAGATTAAAATTAAGGAAGAAAAAGACCATGTCAGTGTAAAGATTGCGATTGCGAAAACTGGCACTGCAGAGCAGCTTCAGCTTCAGCAGCAAGTTGTTGCGGTTTTAAAAGAGGCTGGTGCCGAGTCTGTTGGGATTCGTTTTGCAGAGCTTCCAGAAGAGGTGCTGGCTCAGTTCCGTTCTGAAGTCCCTGCTGAGGAAGCAGGCCTGCTTTCACCGGCAAGCAGTACAACCTTTATTGCGGTTGCGAGCGGAAAAGGCGGAGTCGGAAAATCTACGGTTTCAGTTAATTTAGCTGTGTCGCTGGCCCGGCTTGGCAAAAAAGTTGGATTGATTGATGCAGACATTTACGGATTCAGTGTTCCGGATATGATGGGGATCACAAAGCGCCCTGTTGTTAGGGGCGAACGAATTTTGCCTGTAGAACGATTTGGCGTTAAGGTGATCTCAATGGGTTTCTTTGTTGAAGACAATGCGCCGATTATTTGGCGCGGGCCGATGCTTGGAAAAATGCTGAATAGCTTCTTTAACGAAGTTGAGTGGGGCGAAGTCGATTATATTCTTCTTGACCTTCCGCCTGGTACAGGGGATGTAGCGCTTGATGTACATACGATGCTGCCGGCCTGCAAAGAAATCATCGTGACAACGCCGCATCCAACCGCGGCATTCGTGGCCGCGCGGGCAGGGGCGATGGCATTAAGGACAGAACATGAAATCCTTGGTGTTATTGAAAACATGTCCTATTTTGAAAGTAAAACGGGCGATAAGGAATATGTATTTGGCGAGGGCGGTGGCGAAAAGCTGGCAGACGAACTGCAGACAAAGCTGCTCGGACAGCTTCCTCTATCACAGCCGGATTGGAATGAAGAGGATTTTTCCCCATCCGTTTATCAGGAGGATCACAAATTGGGAGTTATTTATCGGCAAATTGCAGAAAATGTTATCACCAGTTTAGAAAGAAAATAAAACAAGGCTGGCGTTCCGTTGCGGAAAGGCCAGCCTTTATTTGCTTACAACATGCTTATAAAACCATTAAGCGCCACCGCCACCACCACCGCTCTGGTTTCCACTGCTGCCCTGATCACCGCCACCGCCGCCACCCTGGGCTTGCTTACCTCCTTGCGGTTTATTTGCTGCTTTTAAAAGTATGTCCTGGATTCTAGCCTGATACAAAGGACTTTCAAATGTTTCGGCAACTACGGTTTGAAGATGAGTCCGGTAATCATTGCTTTTCAAAATATCGGTGACATCGCTTTGAATCGCCGGGTCTTTCAGTATTTCCACCATCATTGCACGGTATTCCGGGTCCTTCATTAAATTTTTTAGTAGTTTCTCGTTTTCCTTTTGCATGCTTTTGGCCATGCTTTCCGCAAACTTAGGATCGTCAAACGATTTTTGCAAAAATTGTGTTCCTTTATCTGATGTTAATGTAGTTTGGATCGTATCAGAAACCGTTGCTTGTTCCATGACAAGATTTTGCTTCATTCCATCACTTGTCATAACCTCTTCAATTGCTTTTCTTCCATCATCTGTGTGTAATATATCGACAACCATTTTCTTCGTTTCTTCATAATCAACTTGACCGCCGCCTGACTCATTTTGCGCACAGCCTGAAATTAGACCTATTACAAGAAAAGGCAGGAGCAGATGATAAGTTTGATTCATATTTAAGCTCCTTTCGTATTACTATCCATGCTTTTATGATGAGAAAAACTCAGAAAAATTATTCGTTTAAGACTGAATACCTAGATTTTTCAAGGCTCAGTTTGGTACAATCAGGAGTGAATTGAATTGTATGGGGGAAAGCTTGTGACTAGCCGTAACTTGGTCAGGTTATTTATGTCCACGCTGTTAATCGGCGGGATTACAACTGGAATTGTTGGGTTTATTGTTCGTTGGAGTGAATTCAAACCCACATTCGTTGATTTTGATCTAATTGAAGTTTTATCGATATTATTTTGGTTGGTTGGCGTTGGCTTGATTTTCAGTATCATCAGTCAGATGGGTTTTTTTGCGTACTTAACGATACACCGCTTCGGTTTGGGAATATTTAAAGCGCTTTGGGCGCCGGTGCAAGTGGTATTAATTGCATTCGTTCTGTTTGACCTTGTTTATTTTCGATATCAGGCTTTTGGAGAAGGAACAAGCGTGCTTCCTTATGTGATAGTAGCAGTCTTTATTCTGGCCGTCGGATTAGTAGTGGCAAATAGGAAGGCAAGACAAACTAATAAAGCTGCTTTTATCCCGGCTTTATTTTTCATGACAGTCGTTACTGTGGTAGAATGGGTTCCGGCCTTGCGAGTGAATGAAGAAGGCTGGCTCTATTTAATGCTTTTCCCGCTGTTAGTATGTAATGCGTATCAATTGCTGATTCTTCATAAGCTGAACGAAAGTTCGGAGCTGCGCAGGCAAGAAATTCAGAAAAAGCCGTCCAAATCATAAGTGGACGGCTTTTATCATGTTATTTGATCTCTTTCGATTCGGCCTCTCCATTCATGATCATTTCGGAGACACTGACAAGCTTCAGGTTTTTTTGCCTAATATCTGCGAGGACAAGCGGCAGTGCTTCAGCTGTTTGCTTAGCAGAGTCGGAGGCGTGTAATAGAACGATGTCGCCCTTTTTGGCGTTTGAGACATTTTGTCGAATTAATTCAATCCCGGGATTTTGCCAATCATTTGAGTTTATACTCCAGTGAACAACTGTAAGCCCGAGCCGATCAGCGATTTTTAATGTTTTTTGATCAAAGTGTCCGGTTGGGGGTCTGGTTAATTTGATGTTTTTAACATTTAACTTTTTAAAAGCCTCCCTGGCAAGGATAAGATCCTTTCTGATTTCGGCTTCTTCTAAATCGGTATAATCCTTATAGGCATATCCGAGCATCCCGATTTCAAACCCTTCTTTAACGATGCGGCTGACTAAATCCGGATGTCTTTCTGCCCAGGAACCGGAAAGGAAAAAAGTCGCAGCTTTAATATTTTCCCTTTGTAAAGTATCGAGAATTGGCTCGGCCTTCTCATCACCCCACCCGATGTTAAAGGTCAATGCAATATCCTTTTCCCCTTTGAAGACAGCCTTTGGTCCATCCTTCCCTGAAAAAGCAGGAATTTGAACAATCGATTCCATATACAAAAACCAGGCAGTGAAAAAAGCAGCAAAAACGATGAGCATAAACTGTTTTACAGATTTTCCATTCAAGACAAAAAAGAAATTCATATCCTTCACCTCGTCCAATGCACTCCTTGTCTCCATCCTATGCGCGGAAAAAATGAATATGATCAAAAACTGTGTTTATAAAATAGGAGATATTCGAAAAGACTACAAGAACAGAAGTAGCCAGAAAGGAAGTGTCGGGATGCTTGGAATGATCATAAACGAAAAAGAACACAAGGAACTGCAATATTTATTGAAGAGAGAAATGGATGAGATTATATTTGATCGAAATGATGAGCGGATTGAACCACTGATAAAGCGGGCGATGCAGGAGCGCTATCATTTGTTATTTAATTTATTTAAGCGAATCGCTGATCCGTATGAATACATGAAATACATGCCGACGAAAAACAGAATTAAAAAGGTATGAAATTTAACGTATGCAATTTACGGTATGAAATTTAATCTGATTTTCTTTAATAAGGTGTTGACTTTGTTTTTGTATCCTGGTATATTAAAAAACGTCGCTGCCTGCGGGTTGATCGAAACCCAGTAGTGGCGAAGGTAGTTTCTTGAAAAAAGTTATTGACATCAATTGGCCTGCATGTTATATTAATAAGGTCGCTTCTGAACGAAAAAACAAAATTTAAGCAGTTTTTTCGCCGGTATCGACTTTATAGTTTCTTATCAAAAACAAGCAGATCATATTTGATCAAAACACCAGTATTGCTCTTTGAAAACTGAACAAGCAAGCAAAAACGTCAACGTTAAGTTTATTTTTATTT
>NZ_PGVA01000097.1 GCF_002860125.1 Bacillus canaveralius | reverse complement strand
CTCACGTACGGTTTGATGAGGGGGAGCAGGAAAAGGAATTGTCTCCCTGTCTGGCTTAGTAAGGTGGAACACCCTGAAACCCGAGGACAAGAAGACAATATCTAATTCCTGTTTTCTACTCTACAAAAATAATACAGGAACATAAGGAAAAGTGAACAAAAAGGAAAATAAGGATGATTTGAGCAGGACAAAACGAAAATGATTGTGTTTGAGAATTGAGAGCTCATGATAGTAGTACCATCATGGAGTTTTATTTTAATACTGGGCTAGGAAGAAAAGTGTGAGAATTGGGCGAGATGACATTTTATATGGCAGGGGTAGTAATAACATGGCACAGGCAATAAACTAACGAGAATGACAAAGCTCGTGGCGAAAAACAATGTGCAATGTGAGAGAGTGTTGTTTTATTGCAAAGGGCAAATAATTTTTTGGTTGTATTTTTACTAGAGACGGTCGTATAATACTCGCTATTCGTTTAAAAAGCGTTACATAAATTGTAATTTTCGTAACGGGAGGGTGAAAAGTTGAACGTTGTTGGGTATATACGAGTCTCCACTCAAGGGCAAGCAAGAGATGGATATAGCTTGAAATATCAAGAAGATGAAATCAAAGCATATTGTAAAGAACAAGGCTGGAACTTGATACATATTTTTAGAGAAGAAGGAATTAGCGGTGCCAAACTAAATGAGGAAGCACTGGAAATTGACAGGGTGGGCTTACAGGAAATGTTGGCTCACCTTTCGTCTGTCCAAATTGATTATGTGGTTGTGCTGAATACAAGCCGATTATGGCGGTCAGATATTGTAAAGGTGTTGATACAGCGAGAGTTGAAAAAATATGGATGTGATATTAAAAGCATAGAACAGCCATTTTACAGTATTCATAAGAAAGACCCAAATGATTTTTTTGGTCAATGGATTAATGGAGTTATTAGACCAATATCAACGGCTTGAAATTGCCCTCAAACTAACGAAGGGGAGAAATAAAAAGGCGAAGGAAGGTGGTTATGCAGGAGGAAGGGCAACATTTGGCTACCAAAAGCAGAAAGGTGAAAAGGAACTAAAGATACATAACGGTCATGCAGAAGTAGTTAAACGGTTGTTTGAACTTAAACAGCTACATAGGAAATGGTCACTGACTAGGTTGGCAGAAACATTGAATGAGGAAGGTTATCAAACAACGCAAGGTAAAATGTTTACCAAAGTACAAGTGAAACGCATTTTAGACCGAGAAAGCTTTTATCAAGGGATTTATACATACGGACATATACAAGCAAATGGGAAACATGAAGCAATAATTTAAAAGTTTACTTAAAAAAAGGGCTCATTTTCTTATAAGTTCTTTTGAAACGGTGAAAATGGATAGGCTTTCGTACCAATGCGCACTGTAAGGTGAACGCTCGAACTAAGGTTGCCGGCATTTTCATTTTTATTGAATAGGGGATGAGAAAATGCATGAAAAACAGAAACATTTGTATGTCGGAGTGGATTTGCATAAACAACACCATGTGGCAGTGATTATTAATTGTTGGCAGGAGAAACTAGGTGAAATAAAGTTTGTAAATAAACCTGCCGCCTTCTCTATGTTTTTACTGGATAATGATAAACTGATGGAAGAAGGATTGACACCTGTATTTGGTTTAGAAGATGTTGGAGGCTATGGACGAGCGTTAGCGAAGTATTTAGCAGATCACGGGCAAATTGTAAAAGAAGTAAACCCAGCTCTTTCATACGCTGAACGAAAAAGCCATATGACCACACAAAAAAGTGACAGCTGGGATGCGGAATGTGTTGCACGCATTTTGTTGAACAAACTGAACCATTTGCCTGACGCGAAACCGCATGATTTATTTTGGTCGATACAACAATTGGTCACTAGAAGAAATGCATTGGTGAAAGCTCAAGGTGCTTTAAAAAACCAACTGCATATTCAATTGAGCCATCATTACCCGAGCTATAAGAAGTTTTTCTCAGAAGTAGATGGAAAAACGGCATTGGCTTTTTGGAAACAATACCCGTCACCTTTAAGTTTAGACGGTGTAAGTGTGAAGAAATTGACCACTTTTTTATTAGAAGCCAGTAACAATACATGTTCAGTGAAAAAAGCGAATGAAATATTGAAGCTGATGAAAGAAGATGGACACACAGCGAAAAGAACATCAAGAAACACGTGACTTTCTAGTGAGAAGCATCGTCCGAGATATTTCGTTTAAAAAGCAGGAAATGAGCTATGTGGAAAGAGAATTAAAAGAGTTAATGAGTTTATTAGACTTTCAGTTAGATTCGATGCCAGGGATTGACCTCGTAACAGCTTCAGCCTTAATTGCAGAAATTGGCGACGTTAGACGCTTTCCGAATGCCAACAAATTAGCGCGATTTTCGGGGATAGCGCCTGTTTATTTTGGCTCTGGTGGGAAAGGCAAGGAACAAAAAAGCAAACAGGGAAATCGGGCGCTAACGCTTTATTTTACAACCTAGCATTACAACAGGTGCAGGTAGCGAAGGGAAGCAAACTGCCAAGGAATCCAGTGTTCCATGCTTACTACGAAACAAAAGGAGATAGAAAACGTGCCAATCGAAATGAAAAATTTTTTAATTGACATTATTTCTGAGGTGCAAGAAAAGTATAATCAAACTCTCATATCAGACAGTAATAAGAGTTTGGAGGATAAACATTTTAGGCTAGGCGCAAATTATGCCTACTATGATGTTTTAGAACTCATTGAGACTCAACTAAATTTGTTTAGCTTTCAATTAGACGAAGTTCCTCACATTGCGCCTGTTTTAGGGGAGAAGATTAACAACAAAATATAAAAGACATTATATTTGCCTCAAGTGTACATACATTCTTGAGGTTTTTTCTGTGAAAATATTATTCTTTAAATATTTCTATATACTCGATCAGTTGGGAAATTATGAAATTGACCCATAAAAGCTAATAAGTAAACAGAGGAACTGTCGGAACGTAACTTTGTATATTTCTATTTGGTTTTGGTTATACTAACTAGTTTGCATTCCTTGAGAGGCTCCTTGTTTATTAGCATGGAGAAGATAATACAGAGCATTCGATGCGAAGTCGCAACGAGTGCTTTTTTCACTAGGAATGAAAAGCCGGACTATGTGAAGAAGTCGATCCGGAAAGCGAAGTATCAATATGATGAGGCAGGCAACCGGATTGAACAAAATGAAGACGGCAAAATTACGAAATACCGTTATAATGAATTAAACGAACTCGTGGAAGCCGGCGACAAGAAGTATTTCTATGATGCCAACGGCAACCTCGTTGAAAAGGAAACAAGGGAAGGCACGATCAAGTATGACTACACGACCGACAACCGCTTGAAAGGCGTGTACTACCCGGACGGCTCGCAAGTCGAGTATGAGTATGACGCGCTCAGAAGAAAAGCCTCCAGAACCCAGGGCTATTATCACCTTTCCAAGAAAGGTAACGGCTGGAGCTGGGGAAACCGGGATGATTGGAAAGATTGGGATGAATGGGACGATTGGGGCAAGTGGTACGACGGAGAGAAAAACAGCCTGAAAAAGTGGAAGGGCAAACCGCTTTATGAGGAAACCACCCAGTATCTGTATGACGGACTGGATGTGTTCAAAGAATACGGCGAACATGGACAGCCGCTCGCCCAGTATTACCAGGGCGCAGACCACACGATTGCCCGGAAGACGTTCGGTTATCACGGCAGGAAGCAGGAAGAGTACGAAGGCAATGTCCAGTCAAAAGGCGGACTGTTGTATTACCATGAAGACGCCCTCGGCAACATCCTGGATGTGACCGACCGCAGCGGAGAAAAACGGGGATCGTACAGCTATGATGCGTTCGGCAACCTGTTCAGCCATATGGCGGCACCATACAACGCCGTCGGGTTCACCGGCAAATCGTATGACGCGAAAGCAGGCATGATCGATTTCGGCTCAAGATGGTACAGCCCGAATGAAGGCCGCTTCACCACGATGGACACCTTCACAGGTTGGAAAGACATTCCTGCAAGCTTGAACAGATACTCTTACGTTCACAATAATCCACTGAAGCTGATTGATCCAACGGGACGTGCAGCGGAA
>NZ_PGVA01000096.1 GCF_002860125.1 Bacillus canaveralius | reverse complement strand
ACTCGCAGTTTATTCTGTGAAGTAACGCTCGTTGCTCCACCCCGCGACAATAGAAATTATTAAATAAAATATGGAGGAGGAAGAGGGATTCGAACCCCCGCGCGGTATGACCCGCCTGTCGGTTTTCAAGACCGATCCCTTCAGCCAGACTTGGGTATTCCTCCGAATAATAAGTATTAATGGTGGACCTTGTAGGACTCGAACCTACGACCGGACGGTTATGAGCCGTCTGCTCTAACCAGCTGAGCTAAAGGTCCATAATCATTTATTTATTTGGTAGCGGCGGAGGGGATCGAACCCCCGACCTCACGGGTATGAACCGTACGCTCTAGCCAGCTGAGCTACACCGCCAAATTTAAAACAATAATAATCAATGGTGGAGCCTAGCGGGATCGAACCGCTGACCTCCTGCGTGCAAAGCAGGCGCTCTCCCAGCTGAGCTAAGGCCCCATACGCGTTTTTACTGGTCGGGAAGACAGGATTCGAACCTGCGACCCCTTGGTCCCAAACCAAGTGCTCTACCAAGCTGAGCTACTTCCCGAGATATAATATGGCGCGCCCGACAGGAGTCGAACCCATAACCTTCTGATCCGTAGTCAGACGCTCTATCCAATTGAGCTACGGGCGCATATATTGAAAGTTATTTTGCTATCGCAAAAAACTTTGGTGCCGAGGACCGGAATCGAACCGGTACGGTAGTCACCTACCGCAGGATTTTAAGTCCTGTGCGTCTGCCAGTTCCGCCACCCCGGCTAATTTAATAAGAGCGGAAGACGGGATTCGAACCCGCGACCCCAACCTTGGCAAGGTTGTATTCTACCACTGAACTACTTCCGCAATAAAATGGTGCGGGTGAAGGGAGTCGAACCCCCACGCCTTGCGGCGCCAGATCCTAAGTCTGGTGCGTCTGCCAGTTCCGCCACACCCGCATTTGTTAGATGTCAGATTTTAAGAAATTGCTCTGAAACAAGTTTTTGAATCCGACTTCTGATTTTCATTTTCTCACACTTCTAAAATGGTGAGCCATGAAGGACTCGAACCTTCGACCCTCTGATTAAAAGTCAGATGCTCTACCGACTGAGCTAATGGCTCAAAATAAAAAGAATAGTGGTGCCGGCAAGAGGACTTGAACCCCCAACCTACTGATTACAAGTCAGTTGCTCTACCAATTGAGCTACACCGGCATAATGGAGAATGACGGGATCGAACCGCCGACCCTCTGCTTGTAAGGCAGATGCTCTCCCAGCTGAGCTAATTCTCCAAATTTAAACTGCCCGGCGGCGTCCTACTCTCACAGGGGGAGACCCCCAACTACCATCGGCGCTGAGAAGCTTAACTTCCGTGTTCGGGATGGGAACGGGTGTGACCTTCTCGCTATCGTCACCAGACAAGTTAAAGACATATTTTATTATAATGCCTTTTAAAATTATTGCAAGAGAAAATGAAAGATTCGTTCTCTCAAAACTAGATAATCTAGAAGAAGTAAGTGTAAACACGAGAACACCATTTCAAATTGTGGTTAAGTCCTCGATCGATTAGTATCAGTCAGCTCCACATGTCGCCACGCTTCCACCTCTGACCTATCAACCTGATCATCTTTCAGGGATCTTACTAGCTTGCGCT
>NZ_PGVA01000095.1 GCF_002860125.1 Bacillus canaveralius | reverse complement strand
CGGCTACGCCATTATCTGGATGAGAAGGGAAATTCTTCTCCTACAAACATTTTACTCATACTGTGGATGATAATAGAGCATTTTCTGGCAGAGAAAAGTATCCGTTGACAGGTACGGACTTTTTATCTATATTAACAATGACAATTCAATAATCCCGCACTCAGGCGGGAGAGGTTCATAGCAAACAACCCTCTATAAAAAACTATGGCTTTGATACTTTATAAGCCCGGTTAAAGATGCGGCGGCCTCTCTTACGCGAATGCGGATTCAGATAAGGAGGCTTTTATTTATGCCCGGAAGAAAAAATGAAGAGCTATCAGACATTACCTTGCTTGGAAATCAAGGAACAAAATATTTATTTGACTATGCACCAGAAATACTCGAGTCATTTGACAATAAGCATCCGAACCGTGATTATTTTGTTAAATTTAATTGCCCGGAGTTTACAAGCTTATGTCCAATCACAGGTCAGCCTGACTTCGCAACCATTTATATCAGCTATATACCTGACCAAAAAATGGTCGAAAGCAAATCGTTAAAGCTGTACTTGTTCAGCTTCCGCAATCATGGTGATTTCCATGAAGATTGCATGAACATTATTATGAATGACTTAATCAAGTTAATGGATCCGCGCTATATCGAGGTGTGGGGGAAATTCACGCCAAGAGGCGGCATCTCCATCGACCCTTACACAAACTACGGCAAGCCCGGTACAAAGTATGAGCAAATGGCTGAATACAGGCTGATGAATCATGATCTGTATCCAGAAAAAGTTGATAATCGTTAATATATTAGCCAACACAAAATTATAGAAATACAAGTTCGAGACCTATTCGCAATCGTGAATAGGTCTCGAATGTTATCAAAACCCCATGCCAATCATGGCATGGGGTTGCGTCATTAATATTTTATCGTAAAAGATTTAAAACCCTGCAAGTGGCTGCTTTCTGTTTTTTCGATACTGGTCACCCTGGAAAATGGATTGCCTTCCTTGATGCTGTTCGCAAAGAGGACCAGGTCATCCTCGGAACCTTCTGCTAAAATCTCGACCTGATCATCCGGGAGATTTCTTACCCAGCCAGTGATGTGATATGCATTGGCCTTCATTTGTGTGAAATAGCGAAAACCGACACCATGGACCCTTCCGTTAACAATCAGATGATATTGCAGCAAGAACTGTTCCCTCCCCAGAGAAATAAAAACCACTTATTTTTATATTTTTATTATATTCTAATCAGGCAATAAAACATAGTTATGATACGGCAAAAAAAAGCAGGCTCCAATAGAGGAGTCTGCTCTTACAGTTATTAAAACGCCCAATTACCGTTCCGGAAGACGGGTTCTGTTTTGCCGTCAGCGGAAATTCCGTCAATATCCATTTCAGCTGACCCGACCATAAAGTCAACATGGGTGATGCTCTGGTTTAAACCTTTTTCTTTCAACTGATCTGAAGACATTTTTTTGCCGCCTTCAATACAAAAAGCATAGGCGCTGCCAATTGCAAAATGATTTGAAGCATTTTCATCAAAGAGTGTATTGAAAAACAAAATGTCTGACTGTGAAATCGGTGAATTATGTGGAACGAGAGCAACTTCACCGAGATAGTGTGAGCCTTCGTCCGTTTCAACTAACCGCTTTAGAACTTCTTCACCCTCTTTAGCCTCGACATTGACAATTCGTCCATTTTCGAACGTGATTTTAAATTGGTCAATGATATTGCCGCCATAGCTTAAAGGCTTTCTGCTTGAGACATAACCATTTACACCTTCTCGATATGGTACGGTAAAAACCTCTTCCGTCGGCATATTGGCCATGAATTCAATACCATTTTCATTTGTGCTTCCGGCTCCGACCCAAATATGGTCTTCAGGCAACTCTACGGTTAGATCTGTGCCGGATGCTTTATAATGCAGCTTCTTAAAACGCTTGCTGTTTAAATACTCAACTTTCTCGTTTAAGTTTTTATCATGTTCCTTCCAAGCCTCGACGGGATTGTCAAGATCGCTCCGGGTTGCTTTAAAAATAGCTTCCCAAAGCTTATGTACACGGTTTTCCGCTGGTTCCTCAGGGAATACTTTGGCCGCCCAGTCATCTGAAGGCACGGCAATGACAGTCCAGCTGACTTTATCTGATTGCACATATTGGCGGTATTTGGCGAGCGCTTTTCCGGTAGCTTTTTGGAAATTGGCGATTCGCTCAGGATTGATCCCTTTGAGCAAATCAGGACTTGAAGAGACGATCGCCATAAAGGCAGCCCCATTTTCAGCAAGTGCCTCCGTTTCCTTTGCGCGCCATTCAGGGTACTCCAAAAACGCTTCGTTAGGTGCGAGCTCGTATTTCGTGCGTGAAACAACATCATCAGTCCAATTGACGACGACATTATGTGCTCCTGTCTCATATGCCTTTTTCACGACAAGTCTTACAAATTTCGCAGCATCAAGCGTCGTGTTAATCACGAGGGTTTGTCCTTTCTGAACATTTACGCCCACTTTGACAGCAAGGTCTGCGTATTTCTCTAATTGTGCGTTAAAATCACTCATTTATTATCTCCTTGTCTAGCGCCAGCGCCTAGACCCTCCAGGGGGTCATGAGCCAATCGCTTCCAGAAGGCAAAAAACACCTTGCTGCAGCGCTCGTCTTGCTTGTCGGGTCTGAACAAGGCGCTTCCGCTTTTTCTTATTTACAGAATCTCCTTTTTATTTTAGCTTTAATGATTGGAAAAAGAAACTGAATACCATTCTGGCCTGAAATTTCCTATCCGTGTCTATATAGCTATAAAGTAGTGATGAATTCCAAATTAAAGAAGAACAAGACAAATCTATATGGTTCATTTCTCACAAACGAGGCAAGGGTTGAAAAAACAATCCTTCTATTTCATAAAATCATGTTATCCTATTTAGGAGGGGGAAACGATTTGCGTAAGTTTTATTATTTGATGATCAGTGCAGCTATATTAGCGGGCTGCCAGACTGAAGCACAGACAAAAACAATAGAAAAACCTCAGGAAGAGGTTCCGCATACAAAGGAAGACTGGATTAAACAGAGCGGGATAAAAACAGAGCTAGCATCCGCGGAAGATCCCATCATTGAAGTTATACATATAAGGGGCAGGAAACAGCCAGAAATATTGGCCTCCTATACTAAATCCAATCCGGAATTGAATGAACAAACCGGGATCTTGATAGGCAAAAGCTTTGACGAAAAAACGCGCAAATGGAAAGTGTTTTTTCGAGAAGAAGCACCAGCTGTTGCTGATTTTAGAATGGTTGGACCGATAACCGTTGAGTACGAAGGTAAACAGACAACCCGAGTAGTTGTAGAGCATCAGTCTGCAGGGGCATCAATGGTGCCTACTTCTGCACGGCTCTTTGGTTTTGCCAACGGTGAATTTAAACAAATAGGCGAATTAACGAGCGAATATGTGGAAACAGGAAAAGTAGCAGTTGAAGATAATTTAATTGTATTTAAAGGTGAAGAACAGCAGGATAGCTTCCAATGGTCAGAAGCCCAATTTGAGTCAAGTCCCGAATTGCTCAACTCAAGAAAAGAACTCGGTAAATACGCGAATATCATGCTGGAATATGAAGCACAGGCTGGTGAACTTACTGTTACCGGTGATAAAGAAGGTGTGGTGTATGCCCAGCCTGGCGGGACAATCGGGATACGACAATCCGGCCTTGTTAAGGGGAGTGCTCGTATATTCCATAGCTTAAAGCAGGCAGATCAGCCGGGTTTATACACAATTACTGAAGATGATCATAATCGTGATATAGTCTTTGACTTTCAGTACGGCCATACTATAAAAAAAGTGACGATTTTACTGGAATCGTCATTGCAGAAGGAAATGGCTAGTGCCGGTTTTTTTGATCAAACTTTTGTTGAGGAAATTCGACAGAATAAACTAAAGGGAATCGTTTATCCAATTGGTACAATGGTCGATCAAATTAAAACAGAAAAAGGGAAACCGGACTTCGAGGAAAACTGGAGCGGATCTCTCGTCTTTGGTTATAAAGACCATGCCTTTGGCTACTTGGAAACAGAAAACGCCAAATCCATTCACTATGTCAGCTATTTTCCTGGAGAACGGCAGCTGTTTTTCAAAGAGGCAGAAAAAGTACTGGGAGTACCGGGTGCTGAAGGTGTAAGCGATAAGGACGGAAACTATTTTCAGCTTTATGACGCAGGGAATGGGAAAGAATTGTGGCTGGAAGGGACTTCTGAACAGAAGGACAGTCCAATCAGGGAAATCAGGTTAATTCAGAAATAGAAGCAAAAAAGAGCGGAAATTTCCGCTCTTTTTTCAGTCTTTCTCCTCCAATGCCTGTTTCAGCAAGTCCCCAAGGCTCGTTCCGAATGAGTCATTTTGTGAATATTTCTGGACGAGTTTCCGTTCTTCTCTTTTTGTTACCGACTTTTTCTGTTCTTCTGCTTTCTCGACAACATTGCATGGACGGCACTGAAAATACAGGCCTGCTTTACCTTCATGCATTTCCATGCGTTTTTTACATTGCGGACAGCGCCGTTTTGAGAGTTTTGGATCTTTATGCTTCCGGTAGTGGCAATCCAGATTGGAGCAAACTAAAATTTTTCCTTCTTTCGTGTTTCTTTCTTTTAAGAAGGAATTGCACTCGGGGCACTTCGAACCGGTTAAATTATGGGCACGGTATGCCTGGTTGCTCTTTTTGATTTCGGAAACAAGATTTTCCGTCTTTTTGCGGATATTTTGCAAAAATACCTTTGGGTTTCCTGTTCCGCGTGCAATCGCTTCTAATTCTTTCTCCCAGTGTGCAGTTAGCTCAGGTGATTTGAGTTCGTCGTTAACCAGTTCAATGAGCTGTTTTCCTTTGTTTGTCGGGTAAAGACGGCCATTTTGCCGTTCGACAACTTCGGTTTCGATTAGTCTTTCAATAATCTCAGCGCGTGTTGCCGGAGTACCGAGGCCGTATTTTTCCATTTGAGCAAGAATATCTGCCTCAGAATAGCGGAGCGGAGGCTCAGTGAATTTTTTGTCCATCTCGATATTCTTGGTTGGAAATTCCTGCCCTTTTGTTACATTGGCAAGACTCTGGTTGCCCTCCGCTTCTTCACTTTTTCCGGCAATTTTCCTGAAGCCCGGATCAACGACAACGGTTTCCTTTACCTTGAACGTTTCCCCGTTCACGTCAAAGCTGGCGAGAACAGTTTCGAACTGGTAGGGTGGATAAAACAGCCCGAGGAAACGGCCTACAATAATGTCGTAAAGTTTTCGCTCATCAGTGGATAAATCGTTTAAATGAAGCCGTTCTTCGGTCGGAATAATTGCATGATGATCGGTTACTTTTGCATTGTTGAAAACCTTTTTTGCCAGTACACGTCCTTTACTTGCAAGGAGCGGTCGCACTTCATCCTTGTATCCGGAGCTTATCGCCTCGAGACGATCAAGCATCGTCGCTTCCATATCATCAGTCAAGTAACGCGAATCTGTGCGCGGGTACGTAACAAGTTTATGCTGTTCATACAATCCTTGCAGAACAGACGAAGTTTTTTTAGCTGAAAATCCGAATCGTTTGTTGGCATCGCGCTGTAATTCAGTTAAGTCATAGGGTAGCGGTTGCGGTTCACTTTTCGGCTTGCGATCAATTGAAGTAAGTGTTGCTTTTTGGCCGGTTAATTTCTGTTTGATTTTCTCGGCGCTTTCCCTCGAAAAAATCCTCTTTTCGCCATTCTTTTCCCAGAGAGCTTTCAATGGGCCGATGTTCGCCTGGAGAGTCCAGTATTCGGTTGGGACGAACGATTGAATTATTTTTTCCCGTTCGATAACCATCGCTAAAGTCGGTGTCTGTACACGTCCTGCGGAAAGCGGATCATTATACTTGGTTGTCAATGCTCTTGTAACGTTAAGGCCGATCAGCCAATCTGCTTCGGCACGGCAAACAGCAGATTCAAATAACGGTTCAAATTGCTTGCCCGGCTTTAAATGCTGAAAACCTTCTTTAATTGCCCGGTCTGTCTGCGAAGAGATCCAAAGGCGTTGAATCGGCTTCTTCCAATGGACTTTATGCAAGATCCATCTTGCGACAAGCTCGCCTTCCCGGCCGGCATCTGTTGCGATTATACATTCCTTAATATCCGGACGTTTTGCAAGGCTTTCGATCCCGCGATATTGCGGACTTGTTTGCTTCATCACCTTCAATCCCATCTTGTCGGGAATAATCGGCAAGTCTTCAAGCCGCCACGTTTTATATTTAGTATCATAATGCTCCGGCATTTTTAATTCGATCAGATGCCCGAGAGCCCATGTGACAATGTATTTATTTCCTTCAAAATAATACTTATTTTTCTGATTGCAGCCAAGCACGCGGGCGAGTTCACGGGCAACGCTTGGTTTTTCTGCAAGAACGAGAGATTTCATAAAAACTCCTTCCTGGAGTTTGCGGTAAAACTGTCACGCATCGGTGAAGCCGCAAACCAATACCTATAAAATGGTCTTATCCTATAAGTATAACGGAAAAAGCAGGAATTTAACATTGAGATAGTCGAGACGAGGCTTCTGGCCATCATCTTCAGATTAGATTGGGAGTTATAAAAAAACCAAGGATTAGGTCGCTAATCCTTGGTTCTGTAATAACTGTTCCGATATATCTTCGACTTCAGACGCTATATCATCAACTTTTGAGGTATATCATCGACCTAATTCCGTTTATCATCAACTTTTACATATATCATCAACTTCATTCCGATTATCATCAACTTTTTAAATATATCATCAACTTCATCCCATTTATCATCAACATTTCAAATATATCATCAACTATATTCCGTTTATCATCTTAGTTCCGATGCATCCTTTCACGCAGTGATGTGATATGCGCAATATGGTGCTGCGAATGCCATGCATATAAAGCAAGTGTTTCGTTCAAATCCATTTTTTTATTGTGGTCCGGATGGATAAATTTGCGTGAGAAATCTTCTTCAGTCAGAGATTCAAGCAAACTGACCCAGCGTGCATGTACAGCTTCCAATAGGTTGAGCGAGACTTCGTGGCCGACCGTTAACGAGTCGTGAAGCTGGGACCATCGGTTTTCGTCATATGTTTTAACAGTTGGTTCGTCTTCTGTCAAAGCTAGCTTAAAACGTATATAGCTATTCATGTGGCTGTCAGGAAGATGATGGACAACCTGTTTAACCGTCCAGCCGCCTGGACGATAGGGAGTATTAAGCTGAGCTTCGGACAAATTTTGCGTAGCTTTTCTTAAAAGGCCGGGAGCGTCTTTTAATATTCTGATCCATTCGTTCCTTTGTTCAGATGTAATGTTTGCCGGAAATTCAAATCGGCCAATTGGATACATCAGCTTTTCCATATTACCCCTGCTTTCCTTTTAAATATATATAAAATATTTCATGAATTTCCCTTTATGTCCATTACTTATTTCAACTCTTTAATAAACTAACACACCACTTGATTAACAAACTAAAATTTTCCAAAAAGATTGACTTAAGTAGACTAAAGGTCATAGAATT
Organism: Bacillus canaveralius; assembly: GCF_002860125.1. GTDB lineage: Bacteria > Bacillota > Bacilli > Bacillales > Cytobacillaceae > Bacillus_BJ > Bacillus_BJ canaveralius. Next base: position 4,490 of record NZ_PGVA01000095.1, on the reverse strand, counting down.
AAAATATAATTCGGAAAATTATTAAAAAGGCAGGGGAACAAGGTGAAATATAGCTGTTCTTCTATTAATCAAAAACAAATGAAAGAGGCTGAACTTAACCGGATCGGATAAGGGCAGCCTCTTTCTTTATTGTGCTAAAGCGATGGAGGGAGACAGGATGGTAATTTTGACGGGCAATACTTTGACAATCGAGGCAGTGAGGACAGTCATATATGGCAAAGAAAGAGTGGAGGCATCAGTTGAAAGTATCAAAGCTGTAGAAAAAAGCCATAAGGCCGTAAAAAGGATTGTTGCAGACGGCAAAATTGTTTATGGAATTAATACTGGTTTCGGGAAATTCAGTGATGTCATGATTGATGCTGATCATGTCCGGGATTTACAGCTTAACCTGATTCGTTCACATGCATGCGGAGTAGGGGAACCGTTTTCGGAGGTGGTATCGCGGGCGATGCTGCTGTTAAGGGCAAATGCCCTGTTGAAAGGCTATTCAGGGATAAGGCCTTTGATCATCGACAGGCTGATCGAATTCCTAAATAGACAAATCCATCCTGTCATTCCCCAGCAAGGGTCGCTAGGTGCGAGCGGTGACCTGGCTCCATTATCCCATCTTGCACTCACCATCATTGGCGAAGGCAAGGTCATGTATAAAGGGCAGGTCGTGGATACGGCCGATGCACTCAATGAAGAAGGATTATGCCCTCTTGAACTTGAGGCAAAAGAGGGACTGGCGTTAATCAACGGGACGCAGGCGATGACCGCGATGGGTGCTGTCGCCTATTTAGAAGCGGAACGGCTTGCGACCGTTAGTGAAATGATTGCAGCGATGACGATGGAAGGTTTGAACGGAATTACCGATGCTTTTGATGAGGATGTCCATTTGGCACGGGGGTATAAGCAGCAAATCGAGACAGCAAGCAGGATGAGAGCTTATCTGAAGGGGAGCAGGCTAACGACAAGGCAGGGTGAAATGCGGGTGCAGGATGCCTATTCGCTGCGCTGCATACCACAGGTTCACGGTGCTTCCTGGCAAGCATTGGATTATGTCAAAGAAAAACTAGAGATTGAAATCAATGCTGCGACAGACAATCCGCTTATCTTTGATGATGGTGCGAAGGTGATCTCTGGTGGCAATTTTCATGGACAGCCGATTGCGCTGGCAATGGATTTTATGAAAATCGCGGTCGCCGAACTGGCTAATATTTCAGAACGGCGTATCGAAAGGCTTGTCAATCCGCAGCTCAATGATTTGCCGCCGTTTCTTAGCCCGGAGCCAGGTCTGCAATCAGGTGCGATGATTATGCAATATTGTGCTGCTTCACTCGTTTCCGAAAATAAAACACTTGCCCATCCGGCCAGTGTAGATTCGATACCGTCATCAGCGAACCAGGAGGATCATGTCAGCATGGGGACGATTGCCGCCAGGCATGCTTATCAAATAATCCAGAATGCAATGAAGGTAGTTGCAATCGAATGGATCTGTGCCATGCAGGCAGCAGAATACAGGGGAACGGAAAAAATGGCTGGTTTTACTAGTAAGCTTTATAAAACAGGACGGGAGCTGGTGCCGTCCATTGAGAAGGACAGAGTTTTCTCGGGGGATATCGAAACGGCATCACAATGGCTGAGAAAAATGCAAAATGATCATCTGACGAACATAAGATGAGCCTTGCTTTTGTGAGAAAGTTTCTTCACCTATTCACGGCCTGTCGAAGCGGTTTTTAATGGCCTCATATGTGAAAATTAGTTGTGCATCTTCGTCTCTTTCTTTCGCATGTTTTTTAGTCAGGCTATCTTTCGGAAAGAACCGGGGTGGCCTGTTTTCTTATGCTAAATTCCTCCTCGGTGACATTCTGATCACTGCTTTCATTTCATCAGTAGGCTTTTCCAAACAGCTTGAAAAAATGTGCCTCCTTTTGCATATGTATAGAAGGAATGAAATTCTTAAAGGCAAGATGAAAGGAGCTTCCTATGCAAAATAAGCTTTATGCCAAAGACGTTGCCGCTTATCCGTCCTACTTTTGTGCAACAAGAGACGATCCGGCCCCTCTCTTTACAGCTGATGCATTTTTCGACGGGCAGATTAAACAAATCAGCCTCGAAGGTTATCAGGGAAACTGGGTCGTCCTCTTCTTTTATCCGAGCGATTTTACATTCGTCTGACCGACGGAATTAGCAGCGGTCGCTGCTGTTCATGATGATCTGAAAGCGCTGAAAACGGAAGTGGTCGCGATTAGTACTGATAGTGTCTATGCCCATAAAGTGTTTAAGGAAACCTCATCATCGTTGCGAAATGTTGCCTATCCGCTTGTAAGTGATCGTACTCAGGAGATTAGCCGTGCTTATCGCGTCTTGGATGAACAGACGGGAGAGTCATTTCGGGCAACTTTTATCATAAGCCCTGAGCAAATCATTTTCGCAAAGCATATCTATCCGAAGGAAATAGGCAGAAACATTCCGGAAATTGTGCGGTTAATTCAAGGAATTCAGTTAGCGCAGCAAACAGGTCAGGGAGTGCCTGCGAACTGGTTGCCCGGTAATAAAGGTATACAGCATAATGATGATGAGATCGGCAGGATATAAGAAAAATTGAGCGGGTTCGTTCTCTTAGTTTCGGGATCAATAAGAAAGGCGACATAGGCCCAAGCTCCAGTGCGAATTTTTGATCTTTCGGTTATAATGACATTAACGTATCAACATTTTCACCATGAGAATACCATTAAGAAGGGATGGTATAATGGATTTCGCTTCGATTGTGTCAGAAGATAAAATTCGCAAAGCATACGAAAATGGGGAGTTCGATCATCTACCCGGATTTGGCAAACCGCTGCCACGGGATGATGCCGCCGCAGTCCCTCCCGAGCTACGAATGGCATACAGAATGCTGAAAAATGCTGGCTATTCCGCGGAAGAAAATCGCCTTAAGCAGGAAATGCTGTCACTCGAGGATCTCATAAAGAGCTGTGAAAACGACGAAGAAAAAGAGCAGCTGCAAAAAAAGCTGAATGAAAAAATACTTCGCTTCAACAGCATGATGGCAAAGCGACGAGCCAACACAAACTCGAACATGTTCAAAAATTATGAACAAAAAATCAACAGCAAGCTTTTTTAGCTGAATACGAAGCAGTCAGGTTACAATGGCCTGGCTGTTTTTTTAGTGCTCAAAAAAGAAAAGTCCAAATGAAGTAAATATCCAGTTACATATGCCCTTTTTTCACGGTTCTCACGTTAAACTGCCCATCACTTGAATCGTTATTAAGGATGATGGTCAATTTTTCACGCTTGCCAGTATTGAGCAGGACTTGGACTTGAAGTACGATCTCATATAGGATCCCCGGTTTCATTTCCTCCGATGATTCAGGGAGTGCCTCTTTATTAATACTGATAATTGTTGCATTCTCATATTGTGGAAATCTGTTTTGATAAGTTTCTATAATCGATTTGGAAATTTGTTCATGAAATTGTTTCACTAATACCTCTTCCATAAGCTGACTGTTCGCTCCTTCTCCATCGGCAGTGCTCACAGCAATTATATTGATCAAGGCCGCAATAAGAAATACGTATATGAGCTTTCTCATCCAGGACCATCCCTTCTTACTTCAACTTATTGTTCATATCGTTTCACAAAAAGATGCGATTATTCGGGATTTAGAGTCGTTCTGTCGCGCAGTGACATCTGTTCTGCTTTCATGTAGCGCTTCCTGCGAATCAAACATGAGCAAAAGGGCGGATATACCGAATTCTCTAAAATGAATAGCAATTATAGCCGCGGATTATCCGAGTCACCAATCGATGATTTGCTTTCGCGGATATATTTGGAGATTCGCGGATATATGAAGTTTTTCGAGGATAAGATGGCAAGGATCGCGGATCAGATGACATCGATTGCGGATGAATGCTGATCCGACCGCGAATATGTGAACGAGCAGTCGCGAAAAAATTCCGTTCTATCACGATTGGAAGAGCATCTATCGACGAAAATCCTATTCTGCCGCGCTAAATTCTGCTAGGAAGCGTTTGCAGCGCTGCAACCTAATTTTTGCGGGTACAGCTGCAAAAAAAATTAATGTTTATTTTCCCTTAAAAAACAAGAAAAAATGTCGAAATAAAGGGAAATGGCTAATTTTAAGTCTTTTCAAACGGAGATTGGCAGCAAAGAGCTTAAAAAGTATGAGATAAGACAGGTGAATGATTCATGGACAAAACGTCGTTAATTGGTGTGATATTGGGAATTTTTGCGGTAGGGGTCGGAATGGTATTGAAGGGTGTAAGTGTTGTAGCACTTGCTAATCCTGCCGCAATTTTAATTATTTTGATTGGAACGGCCGCAGCCGTCATTATTGCTTTTCCAACTGATGAAATTAAACGCCTCCCGAAGCTTTTCGGAGTGATATTTAAAGAACAGACTCTTGTCAATACGGTTGAACTGATTGTTTGAGTCAAGCATTTGTTGGCGGAATTTATTTCCACCTAAAACGTGTAAGCGGATTCAT
>NZ_PGVA01000094.1 GCF_002860125.1 Bacillus canaveralius | reverse complement strand
TGAATCCGCTTACACGTTTTAGGTGGAAATAAATTCCGCCAACAAATGCTTGACTCAAACCAAGCCTCTTTCCTGCTTGATAGACTAGTTATTAACATGTATAATTGGAATGCTCAATATACGGGGCTGAATGGGGTACTGGTGTCCTCCACGGTCTTCAAAACCGCTTGTGACCTGCGTGCCAGGTCAGGTGGGTTCGATTCCCACGCAGTCCCGCCAAATAAACGCGCTACTCTACGTTATTTATCCGATTCTCATTCGAAGATGAATACGGTTATTATGACAGTAGGGCACAAAGTATTTTTTCGTAAAAAATACAGGAGTATGTTAGTTTAAACGCTGGCTTTTTCGTACTAAAATTACGAGCAAAAAGGGCGTTTTTTTATTTTGCAACCAAATTCATTTCTCAGGAGAAGGACATAGGCTGGCACAGATGCCGATGGTTAGAAGCTAATCAATTGTTCCGATATGTTTGAACGTTTCTTGGCTGTCAAGTGTGCAAAAGTAATAGCTCCAAGGAAAGTTGTTATTTCATTTTATTTCACTCTTGTTCGTGAAAACAAAGCACAAACAGACACAAAATTGTCACTTCAAGATTTTTACAATGTCGATTTTTTTCGGAATTTTTATGGTATTATTTTCATGTAGACTACTAATAGATTACCAGGAGGGTTTATGGAATGGAAAAGGTAAAAAAACCGTTTTACAAGCGTTGGTGGTTTTGGGTAATTGTTGTGATCGTAGTCGGATCGATTGCTGCAAACGGTGGCGAAGAAGAAACAGCGGCCGACAACAAGAAAAAAACTGACGCAGCGTCTACGGAAGTCAAGAAAGACGAATCGGCACCGAAGGAAGATGCGGCAGAAGCTACTGCACCACAACCAGAGAGTAAGGCCGGCGTTCTTGATGAAGCGAAATTCAATCAAATACAAAATGGAATGACCTATGAGGAAGTTGTCGGCATCATTGGCGGGGAAGGTCAAGTAATCTCCGAATCAGGTGAAGCAGGTACGGAGTTCCATACCGTTATGTACGAATGGGAGGCTGACGGAGGTTTAGGCGCAAATGCTAATTTCATGTTTCAAGGTGGAAAGCTAGTAAATAAAGCGCAAATGGGCGTTGTAGAAAGGTCTGACGTTACTGTTACGCTTGATGAATTTAATGAAGTACAGAACGGTATGTCATATGAAGAAGTGGTCTCAATTATTGGTGGTGAAGGCACAATATTATCCGAATCCGGTGAGAAGGGTAGCGATCTTTATACCGTAATGTATGAATACAAAGGTGAGAGCGGATTAGGGGCTAACGCAAACTTTATGTTCCAGGGAAATAAACTACAAAATAAAGCTCAATTTGGATTAGAATAATGAAAGAGAGCCACGGCGCGTAAAACCGTGGTTTTTTTACGTTCTAAGGTATTATGTATGCTAATTTGCTCACATAGTTTAAAAATAAAGAAAAGATAGCTAAAACGGACACCGATTCGACCTGGTTCAAATATTTAAACTTAATACGGTAACCATAGAAGCTGCTCAATTGTTGGACAGCTTCTTTTATACATAATTGACAATACGAGTCTACGTAGCCAAAGCTATCCATCATTGAAAGTTCTAATCAATCGCAACATCTCTTGTTTGTAATCCTTCTTTCAGCATTAAAGTAGGTGAGAGCGTTAATTATGAACAGCCTGTCTACTGAAGAGGAACCGATTGAGTAAAAGAATAGATTAATAAAGTATAAAACTTGCGGCACAAGTAAAAGATGATCTCTTTTTTCCAGAAATGACTTTGTCATTCTTCTGGAAAGCCGTTTGAAATAAGACATTTCTAAAAAGTGTTCAGAAAATGTTACCAAATACCATTATTAAGAAAATATATCTACAAATAATTCTGAAAATAATAAATATTCAGTATTGATTTTATCACTGTCTAATAGTATAATCAAAACATCAAACCACAATACAATATGCGTTCCGTATTGTGGAACAACAAAGATATTTAATTATGATATTTTTAGAGTTTTTTATCTGTAAACAAAAGGGGGTAAAAACGCGAGTTAAAAGTAATGACAAAGCATACTCGCTGTCCGGATTACTGAATCGATGTTACATCAAAAAGATGGGAGGCAGGAAATGAATAAGGTGATTGTGAAAGACTTCAAACTTCAGGTAGCAACAGCAGTGCGCTTGTTAGAAAATATTGATCTGCTTGATATGAATGGGCATGTGAGCTTTCGGGTCCCCGGCACGGATCAGTTTTATATCAACTCTCGCAGGGCAAGCCGGGCTTCGGTTACTGTAGAGGATATCGTCATGTGTGATTTGGATGGGAACTTGCTGGAAGCGGATTCAGAGCCACCGAGTGAATATCACATCCACACAGAAATATTTAAAAGGCGGAGTGATGTGTTCAGTGTTATCCACAACCATCCTCACTATCAAACAGTCCTCGGGATTGCTGACATTCCGATGCAACCCGTGTTTGGCATCGGTTCATTTGTTGATAAAGTGCCGGTTTACGAAAAATCAAGTTTGGTCAATACAGTAGAAATGGGCGCAGAATTAGCTGAACTCCTCGGGGGGGAGGTCACCGTACAGATCCGACATCATGGCACAGTTGTCGTAGGCGACAGTGTAAAAGCTGCATTCGCAAAATCGGTGTTTTTAGAAGAAAATGCTAAAAAACAATACGATGCTATGTTAATAAGACCCGATATTCGGGTGCTTGATGGAGAGAATTTAGTCCGTACAAGAGAGACAAACTGGCAACCGAGTATCATTGAAAAAATATGGACGTATTATCAGGAAAAAGCCATGAAAGAAAATGCGCTGGCAGGCCTTCTATAACAATATCTTTCGAGCATGATTCATAGTCATGGCCCGTAAAAAATTAGTTTGAAACTAGGCATGGTTTTCAAAAGACAATGTCGAACTGCTTTAATACTAATAATCTAAAAAATTACCAGGAGGCTAAAGTATGTTAAGTAAGGAGCAAAACGATGTATTAACAAAGGTCGGACCAGGTACGCCGATGGGAAATCTATTGCGTCGCTATTGGATACCTGTAGCGGCCACGAGTGAGCTAAAAGACAAAGCAACAAAAAAAGTCAGGGTTCTATGCGAGGATTTGGTTCTCTTCCGTGACCTGTCTGGCAATCTCGGACTGATCGACGAAAAGTGTCCACATCGTAAAGTCTCGCTGGTTTACGGGATGCCCGAAAAAGAAGGGTTGCGCTGCCAGTATCATGGATGGTGCTTTAATCAAAAGGGGCAATGTCTTGAACAGCCAAATGAGCCGGAAACAAGTACTTTTAAAAACCGCATAAAAACGAAATCGTATCCTGTGCAAGAAATGGGAGGACTTATTTTTGCTTATCTCGGACCTGAGCCTGCCCCGTTGCTCCCTCGTTTTGACGGTTTTGTGGTAGATAGTGCGGTTCGCATGATTGGAAATGCGGTGCTTCCTTGTAACTGGCTGCAAATTATGGAGAACTCACTGGATCCAGTCCATACTGAATGGCTCCATGGACATTACCATGCCTATATTACAGGTTTAAAGGGTGAAACCCAGGAGGTAGCCTTTCAGCGAAAGCATAATAAAATTGCCTTTGATGCTTTTGAATACGGCATAGTAAAAAGAAGGCTGCTGGAAGGACAGTCGGAAGATAGTGATGATTGGCGGATTGGTCATCCTGTTGTTTTTCCATTCATGCTCGCGGTCGGCAGCGGTGGATTGGGATCCTACCAATTCCAAATCAGAGTACCGATCGATGATGATAACACATGGCATGTATGGTATATGGCGTATGTTCCTGGCCCGGATGTAGAGATTCCGCCGCATCTTAAGGAAGTTCCTTTATATGACGTTCCGTACAGAGACGAAAATGGGGAATTCTTGACTGATTATATAGATGGCCAGGATATCATGTGCTGGATTACCCAGGGAACTGTTGCCGACAGAATGACAGAACGTTTAGGGACAACTGACAAAGGGATCATCTTTTACCGCCAAATGCTTAAGGAGCAAATTGCCAGAGTTGGACGGGGAGAAGACCCGATTGGTACCATCCGTGATCCAGAGGAAAACGAAATCATTAAGCTTCCACTGGAGCGTAAGAAACATCATTTCAGTGACGGTTTTGAAAGCGTATTCAAACGGTTCCAGACCCGGTTCTCCCCAATCATTGATGATGTGGTCGAACTGTTTGATAAAGTGGGTGTCAAGTAAAAATGAGCAATAGTATGAGAGCTTCCGGTGAATATGTAGAACCCTTCCTCATTCCTTCGGAAGAGGAAGGAGCAAGCCCTTTTTCGATGATTCATTTTTGCAACCAGTGTGGGCATTCCATGAAAGATCTTCGCAGTTTTATTCTGGAATATTGGAGGTCAGACCAGACAGTATATTTTTGTTGGTGCCATTCGTGCGGACACAGGTGGGAATTGGTTGAAATAAAAACAATTACGACAATGGAGCTCGATGAGGAAGATGAAGGCTTTTAATGGCAGGTCTATTTGTCAAGAAAAACTGTAAGCGTTTGCATATTTTGTTTGAGGAGGATGGAAATGCAGAAGAGGAAGGGTAGCTATTTAACAACCATGCTGATCATTATCGTGTTAGGGTTGATAGTCGGAGGGTGCGGGTCGGGAGGAAGCACAACGAAATCTGCTTCAGCAAACGACACAAAATCAAGTTCTGCAACGAAATATCCAGAAAAAAATATTGAGTTGGTCGTGGGTTATAAGCCGGGAGGAGGTTTCAATGAATGGGCCCAGGCAATCGCTCCATTTATAGAAAAGCACCTGCCCAATAAAGTAAATGTGACAGTGCGCAACATGCCAGGTGCCGGAGGTGTCATTGCAACAAACCATATCCAAAAAGCAAAGCCGGACGGCTATACGATTGGGCTCTATGATGTTAATGGGCTTGCTCCTACTCAGTTGGCTCGTCCAGATTCCTTCGATCTAAGAAAGGTGACCTGGCTTGGGACCGTGGCTGTAGATAACAATGTAGGATCTGTGCAGGCCACGGGCGATAATACGGCTGAAAATATTATGAAGCAAGAGAAGCCGAAATATATAGTTTCCACACGGGGTCTTGCTTCAAATGACTCGATTGTTGGTGCAATCACGTTAACGAAAATGGGTGTAAATTGGGAGCCGTTGAATCATGAAGCGACAAGTGAAGCCGTATTGTCAGTGATCAGGGGAGACGCGGATATTTTGTTTGGATCTTACGAAAGCCAACAGAAATATATTGATTCGGGTGATTTAAAACCGGCCATATGGTTCGGGACCGAGCGAAATCCGAAATTTCCGGATGTACCGATTCCATCGGAGTTGGGCATGCCTGAATTTAACGAAATATTCGATACTTATAAGATGATTGGTGCTCCGCCAAATATGCCGGAAGATGTAAGTTCCATCCTCGAAGAGGCCATAAAAAAATCTGTAGAGGACCCAGAGTTCCAGGAAGTTCTTAAAAAAATGAAGCGGACATCGAGTTACCTGGATGCAAAAGCGACAGATGCACGTGTAGAAAAGCTGTTAAAAGATTATTCAAATTATACAGACACTGTCAAAGAATTATTCGACAAAGGAGAATAGTAGACGAATCAATGTTCTGCTGGAGGTGGAAATATGGGTTTTCTATCACAAATAGGAAATGTATTGCAACCTGAAATGATGCTCTTTATGGTTGCAGGAGTTATTTATGGTCTTATCATCGGGATTCTGCCGGGCCTTGGAGGAAGTATAGCTATGGCCCTTCTGATCCCGCTTACATTTAGTTTAACTCCGGAACAGGCTATCGTGTTACTCATTTCCGCTTACGGATCAAGTAATTTTGGCGGTTCGCTAACTTCAATCCTTATTAATACACCTGGAGATGCGTCAAATGCGGCAACCGCTTTTGATGGATTTCCGCTCGCTAAACAAGGGAAGGCAGGCATGGCCATCGCAGCTGCGATGGTCGCTTCTGCCCTTGGTGGAATGATCGGCTTGGTTGTGTTAGATTTAATGATTCCAGTTGCACGTAAACTTATTCTTGCATTTTCATATCCTGAATTTTTCATGTTAGCGATTTTTGGCCTCGCCATTATCGCAGTAGTCACGAAGGGAAGCCTGTTTAAAGGGATCATGTCGGGTTTAATAGGTTTACTGTTAGCCTATATACTATATAGGCACAGATCCGATTATGGGATCGGACCGCTTTACGTTCGGAACCGATTATCTTTGGGATGGAATCCCGTTGCTTGCAGTTGTTATCGGAATGTTTGGGATAACCGAAGCTTTTTCATTATTCACTCAGAATTCCGCCATCGCGGACGAGGTGAAAGTTAAAACTGGCGGGGCTTGGCAGGGGATTAAGTCTGTTTTTCAAAACTTCTGGTTGTTTCTCCGATCGTGTTTCATAGGTATTTATCTTGGCATGATCCCTGGAGTTGGAGGAACTGTAGCCAGTTTCATGGCATATGGAACAGCCGTTCAAATGTCTAAGAATAAGGAGAAATTCGGTAAAGGAGCTATTGAAGGGGTAATTGCAGTTGAAGCAGCAAATGATTCAAAAGAAGGTGGGAATCTGTTGCCAACGCTGGCTTTCGGTATACCTGGAGGAGCAGCAATGGCGGTACTGATTGGCGGGCTCATGATCCATGGACTTACACCAGGCCCTGAAATGTTGACTAATAATCTCCAAACTACTTACTTTTTGATTGCCGCGGCAATAATCGCAAAGTTTGTCGCAATGATTTTTGGACTTTTGTTAGGCCCTAAGCTTGTTTTTGTAACAAAAATTCGTGGATCAATAATGGCACCTGCGATAATAACCATTTCTTTCGTCGGTGCATACGGAACGGATGGGAAATTTGGGGATATTATTGTAGCATTGGTGTTTGGGGTTATCGGTTATATGATGGAAAAATACGGTTTTTCAAGAATCGCTTTGATTATTGCACTGGTGTTAGGGAAGTTGATGGAATCTTCCTACCATCAGACAATGGCAACTTTTGGCCCTCAAGGGTTTGTTACGAGGCCGATTGCTCTAACTTTATGTTTAATGATCATTGCTTCCCTTGTTTGGCACTATGTGAAAAAGATAAAACAAAGAAAGCTGCTTAAAGGAGGCTTTGTAGTATGACACGTTTAAACGAGAACAATGTTTTCTCCATTGTTATCTTTTTGTTTGGCCTCCTTATCTTCGTTTCCACGTTAGGATTAAGAGGAGATGTAGCACTTGTCCCCAAAATAGTCAGCGGTTGTTTATTGTTTTTTTCTGGAATACAATTGGTTACTATGTTACTGCCGCGTATACCGATAAAGCGAACTTTCATGCTCCAGATAGAAAGAGAAGCGTCCGCACTCAGTGAAAGTGGTGCTGCTCGGGAGGAGAAATTAGTCGAAACCCAGGAGAATGTGAAGAAGAGGTATTTTTTTATAGGATGGATGTTATTGTTCACGATACTCATCTATTTTTCCAGTATGATATGGGGTATCTTAATTTCCATGTTCCTCTATTTGAAATGGATTTCCAAAGAGAGCTGGAAAATGTCCATCATATACTCTTCCACAGTCACTTTATTCATTTATGTAGTCTTTGTTGTAGGCTTCAAAATTCATTACTTTCTTTGAAAATTCGGATCGTCATTGATTAATGCTCGCCAAGCGTAAGTAAGCTTGGAAACATTTAATGAATTGGATTGATGCATAGCATTGCCTGACGAAATCCTCTGAATAGTGGAATTTGAAAAGTTCAGAAAAAATGATAAGATTAAAGAAACTTTGTATTTGAACCTGATAAAGTGAAACATAACGGTTGCGAAGTAGGGGATAGGGATGAGGGAATCAGTGCAAACAGTGCAATCAGTGGAACGAGCCTTAATGATTTTGGAATGCTTTTCTTTGGAAAAGCCCCAACAGACTCTGGGAGAGTTGGCAGTCCAGACGAAGCTTTCTAAGAGTACTGTTTATCGCCTGTTGTCGACATTGGCGAAATGTGGCTATATCAAACAGGATCATTTAACACAAAAGTACAGTCTGGGGTTTAAGCTGTTCAATCTGGGAGCCGTAATAGCCGGGAACATTTCATTACGTGATACAGCTTTGCCGTTTATGAGGGATCTCTGCGATCAAATATCGGAGACGATAGACCTAAATATTATTGAGGATGGCCAACGTGTTTGTATCGAAATGGTAGAAAGTTCGGAACAAATACGCAATATTGTAAAAGTTGGGCAGCGCAATGCACTATGGATTGGTGCTTCGGGTAAAGTTATGCTTGCCAATCTAGATGAATCGGAACGTCACAGGATTCTCAGCGAAGCAATGTCCAATAATCAATTCGAGGGTGATTTGGACAATTTGGTAAAAGAATTGGCAACAATTCAATCCCAGGGTTATGTAACCTCTGTGGATGACAGGGTGAAGGGATCATTTGCGGTTGCTGCGCCTATCTTTAATCATGAAGGAAATTTAATAGGTGGAATAACCGCCGCAGGACCCATTCACCGGCTTTCCGAGGAGCGGCCGCTTCATCAACTGGTGATGTATACCGCCTATAAAATTTCTGAGGCCATGGGCGATAGCGAAGCCAAAAACCGTTATCCGATGATGGAGATAGCAGCAGGATAACATTCATCAAAAATGCATTGGGATCATCCTTTTCTGATGCATTTTTCATTATCCTTATTTTATTTTCAGAAGTTTTTAATAAATTTCAATATTGAAACTATAATAATGTGAATGTTATATTTTTTTATCCAACAAACGAAACGGATTCCGCATAGTGGAACAAAAACAAGAATAAATCAAGAAGGGGTGAACAGATGACTAGCTTAATAAACAGAAAGCATCAATTGGGAATTGGCATAATCGGCTTAGGCAATGCAGGTAGTGCTCTTTTGCCGAGCATTTCCAAACACCCGCATGTAAAGGTCACGGCTGCTGCTGGAAGAAATAAAGAGCGGCTAGAGAAGTTTGCAGCTGATTTTCAGGCTAACTATTATTTAAGTGTAGATGACCTGTGCCGGAGTGAGCATGTGGATGCCGTTTACATTGCAAGCCCTACTGAGCTTCACGTTGAACATGTAAAGATTGCTGCTTCCTACAAAAAGCATATCATTGTTGAAAAGCCACTTGCGGTCTCTGTTGAAGAGGCAGATATGCTCATTCAAGAGGTGGAATCAGCTGGAGTGCATATGATTGTTGGCCATTCATTTAGTTTCGAGCCCCCAATCCGCAAGATAAGGGAAATCGTTGAGCAAGGCAAACTTGGACGAGTACGGATCATTAATAATTGGTATTTCAATGATTGGATGTATCGGCCTCGAACGCCCGAGGAACTGGATACCTCTTTAGGCGGGGGTGTAACTTATCGGCAAGGTTCCCACCAGTTTGATATTATTCGCTATATTGGAGGCGGAATGCTACGGAGCGTTCGTGCCATAACAGGACGCTGGGATGAAACGCGTCCAACAGAAGGCGCCCATGCTGCCTTCCTTGAATTTGAAGATGGAACTGCGGCCACCGCCATTTATAATGGTTACGATCACTTTCATACAACTGAACTAACATTTGGAATTGGTGAAGGAGGTCCTTCAATCAAGCCATCAGGATATGGCAGCTCCCGAAAAACAATCCGGCAAATGAGCAGCGGTGAAGCAGAAACAACGATGAAAAGCCAAAAGGGTTACGGTGGCAGCCATTCTAAAAACTATTCGAAAGAAGTAACCAATCAACCGTTTTTTGGTTTAACTGTTGTAAGCTGTGAAAGAGGAGATATTCGTCAATCCCCAAATGGGTTGTTTGTTTATGGTGACGATGATAAATACGAGGTGCAACTCAGTCATGAAACAGGTCGGGATATAATGATTGCTGAACTTTATGATGCTGTTGCACATGGCCATCCCCCGACTCATGATGGAAGATGGGGAAAGGCTAATCTTGAAGTGTGTCGGGCAGTTTTAGAATCTGCAAAGAAGCGACAGGAAGTCTATTTATCTCATCAGGTTGCAGTAGAACCGTCTCACAGAACCGTAAGCAAATAATTATATATTATGGAGGAGTAATGGTATGTCGAAGCTAAACCTTACTTTCGCTTGTTGGGATTATGACCGGATTAGACCGTTGTCCGACGGAACAATACAGCCTAAAGGAATTAATTTAAACTGGCTGAATATGCCTGTGGAGGAGACATTTTGGAGAATGATGCGTCATCAGGAGTTTGATGTATCTGAATTGTCGTTATCATCTTATTTAATCGCGAAGGATCGCGGAACCCATAATTTTACTGCTATTCCTGTCTTCGTTTCTAGGTTTTTCCGTCACTCAGGAATTTACATCAATGCCAATTCAGGTATCGAAAAGCCTGAGGATTTACGTGGTAAACGGGTGGGTATCCCCGAATATCAGTTAACTGCTTGCCTATGGATCCGGGGGATTTTAAAAAGTGAATATGGGGTCGACAGTTCTGAAATGAACTGGTATACCGGCGGAGAAGAAGCCCCTGGAAGAGTCGAAAAAGTAGCTATAAAACTTCCTGAAGAAATCAGAATAAGACCTATTGGTGCAAAGCAAACATTAAATGAAATGATTGAAAGTGGGGAAATTGATGCACTGATTGCTCCAAGGGCACCATCATGCTTTCTTAACGGTTCACCCAATGTTAGAAGATTGTTTCCTGACTATGTATCTGTAGAAAAAGAGTATTACAAAAAGACAGGAATTTTCCCAATTATGCATGTGGTCGTCATTAAGGACGAAATTTTGGAAAGACACCCTTGGGTCGCATACAACTTATATAAGTCCTTTACAGAAGCAAAAAACCTGGTATACGAGGGACTTGCACAGACAGCAGCCAGTAAAACGACTTTACCTTGGCTGGTTTCAGAAGTGGAGAAAACAAAAGAACTGATGGGGAATGATTTCTGGCCATATGGCATTGAAAAGAACCGTAAAACAATTGATACAGCGGTACGTTATTCTCTAGAACAGGGCATGATCCATAAACAACTTGAAATTGAAGACCTTTTTATTAACTCTACTTTTGAAGAATACACATTGTAAAATGAGGTAAAAAGCTTCAACTCCAAAAGAGTTGAAGCCCTTTACCTTTTATCCTTTTAAATGAGGTGAAAGGAAGAGGTATTCTTGGTTCTTTTTTATTTCTTAGTCATGCAGACATTGTATTCAATAGCTATACAGGGAACCCGGCCGATTGTATCGATATTTGCTGATTCGCAAGGAGCATCTGTTGCTGTCATTGGATTCTTAGTTTCCTCTTATGCCTTTTTTCCAATGCTTTTGGCGGTCAAGGCAGGAAAATGGCTGGATATATACGGGGCCCGCCGACTATGTTTTTTAGGAAGCACAGGAATGCTGCTTGTGATAATAATTCCTATTTTAATCCCTCACATGGCGACTCTATTTTTCTCTCAATTATTAACGGGTTTGTGCCAAATCTGTGCACTGGTTTCTTTACAAAAAACAGTTGGTAATTTGCCGGGAAACCGTGATAAACTTATAGCAATGTTCAGTCTTACCGCATCGATAGGTGAGTTAATTGGTCCATTGGTAACCGGATTCGGCTATGACCACTATGGATTTCGTTTTACGTTCATGACAGCTGCAGTCTTTATTGGGGTGGCATTGCTTATCGGCCTGTTAGTCCCGAAGGAATCGTGGAAAAGTGGCGGGGCAGCAGGAAAATTAGTAGAGAAATCTTCCTCCTGGAAAATGCTGAAAAATCCTAATTTACGTAAAGCCCTTGTTATTAGTGGATTAGTTTTATACTCCAAAGATTTATTTGTAGCCTACTTTCCAGTCTTGGGAACAGAGGCAGGGATGACGGCTAGCGGTATTGGTATTATTTTGTCTTTAACAGCATCAGCATCGATTATAG
Source organism: Bacillus canaveralius (assembly GCF_002860125.1). Lineage (GTDB taxonomy): Bacteria > Bacillota > Bacilli > Bacillales > Cytobacillaceae > Bacillus_BJ > Bacillus_BJ canaveralius. The sequence continues at coordinate 7,166 of NZ_PGVA01000094.1, read as the reverse complement.
TTCGCATTGTTCAGTTCCGATTGGTGCAATCGTTTGGACGTGGAAAGGTGTTGACTGCGACTTTAGTACTCAGTGGTATTTCCTTTATGTGTTTTCAATTGAGTTCATGGCCGATTATTTTTGGAATCATTGCCATTTTTCTTGGAGCCGGTTTAGGTCTGGGCCAGCCGCTGAGTCTTGTTTATGCGATGAACATTAGTCCCTTTGAAAGACAGGGAGAGGTGCTCGGAATCCGCTTGACATTTAACCGCTTCTCCCAGTTTATTTCACCTTTTTTCTTTGGGATGGTGGGCAGAATGGCTGGTGTTTCGGCGATTTTTTTGGTCAGTGGCGGGATCCTCCTGTTTGGAGCCTATTTTACTCGCATGCAAAAAGTAAAAGCGGAACACAAAGCAGATAAACAGCAAACTGTATAAAGTTAATAAGAAAAAAATAAGGGAGGCACATAAATGGAGATGGAATTTTTAAGTTCACTGTTAGCTATTATTGTTATTGATTTAGTGTTGGCTGGTGACAATGCGATCCTAATAGGGCTGGCGGCTAGAAATCTGCCAAAAGGCCAGCAAAAGAAAGTGATTTTGTGGGGATCAGTAGGAGCTATTCTTATTAGAATAGTAGCGACGCTAACGGTTGTCTGGATACTAAAGATTCCTGGTTTGCACCTGGTCGGCGGGCTTTTATTGGTGATAATAGCGTATAAATTACTGGCAGAGGAAAATGATCACTCAGATGTTAAAGCAGGAGAAAATTTCTGGTCCGCCATTCGTACAGTCATTATCGCCGATGCTTTAATGGGACTAGACAATGTTCTGGCTGTAGCAGGAGCTTCACACGGAAATATTGCCCTTGTGATTCTCGGCTTATTAATTTCTGTACCTATTGTGATGTGGGGAAGCACCCTTATGCTTAAGTGGATTGATCGCTTTCCAATTATTATTACGATTGGTTCAGCCATTTTAGCATGGACAGCTTCAAAGATGATTATTAATGAGCCTTTTTTACATGACTATTTTTCAAATGCGATCATTAAATATGGCTTCGAATTCTTAATTATTGCTGGTGTTATATTAGCAGGCAGGTTTAAGGAACTGAAAGTCCACAAACAAGTACAAAAGCAGACGCAGCAGGAAAAAGTTATCTAGCGTATACATAGGAATACCATGTTTAGCTATACAGCAAATTTACGAATAGACTGTAGGGAGCATGAGAATCCCACAATAAATAATTATCGCAAATTAGCAACCTATGTTCGGGTAGTATTACGAACTTAGGTTGCTTAACATTTAGTTCAAGTGATTTTTATATATTTCTTTCTTAACCAAGGTGATTCCCTAAGTTGGGAAGTATAAAATGACCATAATTTTTATAACGCTGTGTTTAATTCCAATAATTCAAAATCAGAATTAAGGAAATACTGAAATGTCTTTAGCGACTCAAAAATAGCATTTGGATCGATATCTTTAAGAATAAAAATTAAATGGGACTGGTTGCTTTCTTCAGGCCATTCATGAAGGTGGTCGGGAGGGTGGATGATATGCTGAACACCATTTAAAACAATGGGGCCTTTCTCGCCCACATCCAAGAGTCCTTTTACCCGCATAATTTTTTCGCCATTTGCATGGAGTAATGCACTCAGCCATAACCCGAATGCGGTCCAATCAAGCGGTCTCTTAAAAGTAAAAGATATCGACTTGATGTTTGAAGAATAATGGCTTTTATTTTCCCTGTATTCGGTTTTTAATGAAGGAGTTATGTACCCCTTTTTGAAATTTCCTGTAACGATTGCGATATCAGCATTTCCATGAACCGCTTCAATAATCTCAATGGAAGGGTTTATTTTCCTCAATTGACTAACCAGTTCCATGACTTCCGAAGGAGAAGCAATATCGGTTTTTGTTAAAGCAATTCTATCAGCAACGGTCACTTGCTTCACTAACTCAGGATTATTTTTAATGTGCAATAATCCATTCTTCGCATCTACAGTAGCAATTACACAATCAATATAAAAATGGTGCTGTAGAAGAGGGTTGGTTAAGACCGTAAAAAGAATCGGAACCGGATCGGCCATGCCAGTTGTTTCAATAATGACTCGGTTAATACTTGTCTGGTTATTTTCATCCGTGCATAATAGTGATTTTAATTCGTTTTCTAAATCTTCCCTGTTGTTGCAGCAGATGCATCCACCTTTAAGTAAAACTGTTTTTTCATCGGTTTTCCTTAGCAAATGGTGATCAAGTCCAACCTTGCCAAATTCATTTACAATAACAGCCGCATGTTGAAGTTCAGGCTCCGTTAATAATTTTCTTAATAAGGTCGTCTTCCCGCTTCCTAAGCAGCCAGTCACAACTGTAATAGGAATTATGAATGCTTGGCTCATTTATGTTCATTCCTTTAATTGCGACTCTTTTCTTCGTGAAGCTGTTGGAGCAAGTATGGATCCAATGGGTCGATTGGATATCCAAGCAATTTTTCAGCAGTATGCCAGAGCGTTCCAAGATCATGGACAATTTCTTGACTGCCCTTAGGATCACTTAAGATAAATTTACTGCCGTTCCATTCTTCCAATTTTAGGCGGTAGAATTGCAGAATTTCATTACAAAGACGGGTTCGGTGAAGACGAGTCCTCTGTCTTTCTCGTTGCAGCTCACCAACAATAATCTCACTTGATACTTCTGACGTTTGGTCAGTCCAATGTACCTGCATCACAAACTCTCCGCAAAGAACACACACAAATCTGTTCCTCCTATCTTATAGAACGATGCAAAAGAACAACTCGTTGATAATGGCCGTTATTCAGTGGCCTTCGATACAGCGACTTCTTCGAATTCACCTTTGAATGGATTACGCTTTGCAAAGTCATCAGCAATTTGGTCAAATGTCGCCCATTTTATATTTTCATGAGTGTTAATATATTCAATTAATCTATCATGCATTTTTAACACTTGCGGACGGCCGCTGACATCCGGGTGAATGGTCATTGTGAATATAGCATAGTCCATGTTTTCATATACCCAGTCAAACTGATCCTTCCACATTTGCTCAATATCCCTCGGATTAACGAAACCATGGCTGTTAGGCGATTTTTTTATAAACATCATAGGCGGAAGATCGTCTAAATACCAGTTTGCAGGTATTTCGATTAAGCTGGTTTCTTTACCTCTTTGTAAAGGCTTCATCCACTCTTCTGCCTGTTTTCGATAATCAATTTTTGTCCAGCTATCGCCAACCCGTACATAGTAAGGGGTAAAATCGTTGTGCATTAAGCTATGATCGTATTTTATGCCGTGCTTATGGAGAAGTTCATTGGTTACATTAGAAAACTCCCACCATGGTGCAACATACCCGGTTGGCTTCTTGCCTGTTAAATCTTCAACCAATTTAATAGATTTTAAGAGAACAGCCTCTTCTTGCTGGCGTGTCATTGCAATTGGATTTTCATGAGAATAACCATGAATACCGATTTCATGCCCGCGGAGATGAACATCCTTCATCTGCTCTGGAAATGTTTCGATAGAGTGTCCAGGAATAAACCAGGTTGTTTTTAAATTATGCTTTTCAAATAAATCAAGTAAACGGGGAGAGCCCACTTCCCCAGCAAATAGACCGCGAGAGATATCATCCGGTGAATCTTCCCCTCCATAAGAACCAAGCCATCCAGCTACTGCATCAACATCTACACCGTATGCAACTAAAATCTCTTTTTTTGTCATTACAAACCACTCCTATAAGATGAATTTGTTCTCCCTTGAAAAGATGCAATATTTGTGCCAAAAAATAAAGATGATTCTATGAACGAACAATTTAGGTTAGAATAAACAAATAAATACTCATAATTTCGACTTTTCTGTTAATAAAATAAACATACATTTTATTTATGTATGGGTCAATCTATTTTGAAAAATCAGTACCATGACAAAAAATCTATGCATTTCCGCATATCTAATTGCAAGGTTGCGTTGAGTTTTAAAACTTCAATAAAGGTTTTTTATAAAAAGAGTAGAATAGTTTTTAGATAAGGGGAGGGGATTTATCATGTATTTTATCAATAGAGAAAACCATTGCCTTTTCAATGTGCTGCCGTTTGGACTTGCATTTTTTGATCTTTCATATAACCTTCAAAAATTAAATAATGTAGTTACCGAAAATATATTTAATAGTAAGGATCTCCTAAAGTATCTAAAAGAAACAATTAACACGAAACAATCTCAAGAAGGAATCTTAATTGAATATGACTTCAAAGCGTTTATATCATATTATGTGCCAGTGGTAGAAAACAATCGGGACATAACAGGAGTTTTAGTCGTCCTGCAGCCTTTAAATAAGTTTGGGAATTTTAATAAACAGTTTCAACATTATGAAGAATTAAGTATGGATTTAAAAGCTATTTTTGATACCTCTTATGATGTCATATATGTATCTGATGCCGACGGGAATACATTAAGGGTCAGCTCTGCTTGCGAAAAATTATGGGGTAAAAAACAAGCTGACTTAGTGGGCAGAAATGTTTTGGAATTAGAGGCGGAAGGGATATATAAACCATCCATAACAAGGCTTGTATTGGAAAAAGGAGAAAAAATATCAACCATTCAAGTAACGAAAACGGGAAGACGGCTAATGGTGGTTGGAACACCGATAAAGGATGAAAACGGGAAGATTGTTCGGGTTGTCAATGCGTCAAGGGATATTACGGAAGTCAGTAAGTTAAATGCAGAAATCGATGAAATGAAGCAATTAATCAATGGCTATAAGCTTGAGTTGATGGAATTAAGAAAGGAAACAAACCAGCAGAAGCAAATTATCTTTAACAGTCGTGATATGGAAAAGGTATTCGATTTAGCAGAAAGGGTAGCACAAGTTGATTCCACCGTTCTGATTTTAGGAGAATCAGGGGTAGGAAAAGAAGTAATAGCGAATTATATTCACCGGTCAAGCAATAGAGATGACAAGCCGTTCATTAAAATTAACTGTGGGGCAATTCCGGAAGATTTGTTAGAATCTGAATTATTTGGTTATGAAAAAGGGGCTTTTACTGGAGCGAATCGTGAAGGAAAGATGGGGCTGTTTGAGGCAGCCAACGAGGGAAGCTTGTTTTTGGACGAAATTGGGGAAATGTCCCTTCAGCTGCAGGTCAAGCTGCTAAGGGTGCTGCAGGAGCAGGAGGTTATGCGGATTGGCGGTACAAAGTCGATTGGTGTGAATGTCAGAATTATTACGGCAACAAACAAGAATCTAAAGGAGGAGATAAAAAAAGGGAAATTTCGCGAGGACTTGTATTACCGTTTAAATGTGGTTCCTTTGCTCATACCACCATTACGAAAAAGACGGGAAGATATTCTTCCGCTCGTGATTCATTTTGTAGACTATTTTAACCGTAAATACAATAAAAATAAAACTTTTGCGCCGGCATTAATGGATATCTTACAACAATATGATTGGCCTGGAAATGTTCGGGAGCTCCAAAACATTGTTGAAAGACTAGTTGTCATTTCCGATGAGTCTGAAGTAACACCCGTTTATTTCTCAGAAATAATGGTTCCACGGAGTATAAATCAGGATAAAGTACAAGTACTGGATATTCTTCCTTTAAAAGAATGTACTGAATTAGCTGAAATTCAATTGCTTAAATTGGCTAAAGAACGATTCAATTCCACTGTGAAAATCGCCAAAGCATTAAACGTAAACCAATCAACCATCAGTAGAAAGATTAGAAAGATCGAACTGTCATAACTGCTAAAAATGTCTCTGGTCACAGGGGCATTTTTTTATTTCACTAATGGGAGAAAAATAAACTTTTTTATTCATGGAAAATGGATATGCATCATTGCAATTTGTTATATGCAAATTTGCATGATATTCTACCGTTTGCACATAAGCTATGCTGTATAAACCTATAAAAACTCAAACTATTTAAAGTTGGCACATAAATTGCATGATTGAAGCTTAAGACATTTGAAGGGAGGGAGAAGAGCATGGTAGCGACAAATGAATTTAAAGTTGCCGCAATCCAAATGAATTGTGAGCTGGGTGACAAGCAATTAAATCTGGACCGTGCATACGGATTAATTTCAGAGGCAGCAAGGCAAGGAGCTCAATTAATAGTTCTGCCTGAACTGTTTAACACAGGCTACAGAGTAGAAGAAGATGATGTTTCCTTCGCAGAAACAATTCCTGGAGCAACAACAAATTGGATGGAAACATTATGTCAAGAGTTCAATATTACTCTTGTGGGCTGTATTCTTGAGCGGATTAATACCCAAGGTCTTATTTATGATACTAGTGTGGTCACCAGCCCGGAAGGAATTTTGGGAACTTACCGTAAAACACATCTTTGGGACCAAGAGAATACTAGGTTTAAAAAAGGTGAAAGCCTGCCTATATTTAAGTTAGAATGGGGAAACTTAGGAATGCAAATATGCTATGAAGTCGGCTTTCCAGAAAGTGCGCGCGTCCTTGCATTAAAAGGAGCGGATATAATTGTTTATCCTTCTGCATTCGGAAAAGAACGATTATATGCATGGGATATTGCCACCCGATCCCGGGCTTTAGAAAATGGCTGTTATGTAATTGCGGCAAATCGTACAGGCACTGAAAAAAATGAAACCGCATTTGGAGGACATAGCCGGATCACAAGTCCTCAAGGTGAGGTACTTGCTGAAGCAACGAAAGAAAATGAGGTTATCATTGCTGATATTGATCTTGATAAAATTTCCGAGCAAAGGCGGCAGATTCCTTATCTGAGAGATTACAATAGCAGCCTTTTTGCAAACGAATTGAAAAAAATCGCTTTATTGAATTCCTAATATTTCTTGAGAAAAGGGTTTATGATATTTTTCATATAAACCTTTTCTCGAAAATCGTATGGTATTTTATGTCTGAAAATTCAAAACATTGTGAGAAAACCTCACAAAACACTGGAATTATACTGCGTTTTATTCAAGGTATCTTTTCAGATTTATTTAAAAAGAGTTATCTAACTGGAGGGAAATTAATAACCCTTCTCATATTGGTAAACGTTCCTTGACTCAATTTATTTTTAAAATTTTTAAAATTCAAAAATTTGGCACAATAATTGCATTATAAATGTGGGAAGACACTAAAAAATTTGGTAGTGTAAAAAGTTCTATGAAAACTCGGCTTTGAGGGTTCCGTTCTGCCACAAAACAGAT
>NZ_PGVA01000093.1 GCF_002860125.1 Bacillus canaveralius | reverse complement strand
TTTTCTTATTGAACTCCCTCAGTTTAATCCGATTTTCTCCCGAATACTCGCTTATTCGCAGGATTTCATCCCCAATGATTTTAATTTCATGACTGGATGGAGTGATTTCAGGACGTTTTGGCTACGTGAAGGCATAGTTAAATAAAGGAGTGCATTACCTTCTCCATATTCTACCATATGATGTACATCTCCACGCCGCCCCTGGAGGCTTTCCCTCCCATGTCTCAACGGGTCAATCGCCCTATCATTCCTTCGTCATGCCTATCCAAGGGGTGGAGGCCAGTTTTGCTAACCTGATGGGTCAGTGCCCTTATGTTCAATAAATCTGGTACTCCGTACATATTTGAAATCCTGCGAATAAGCCAATACTCGATCTTAGAGTACTCTTCGAAACCGATAAAATGAGTGAAACTACGCTGCCAACTCCGTTAATGGTTGGACTTTCTTGGCACAATACGATTCGTTTTTACGTGCTATACCTACGAATATCCGGGCTAACTTGCCAACTAACTTCATGATGGATTTCATTTTTTTCATTTTCTTCACTTTGACATTGTTGGAGTGGAGGGCCTTAAATTCTGGGTTATTCATCACCAGGCTCATAGTGGCCAAGTAAAGGAAACGCCTAAGCCTTGATCTTCCACGTTTGGAAAGGATAATTTGCCCTTTCCACTTCCCGGAGCTAGCTTCAGCGAGATGGAGCCCGGCGTGGCGAAGTAAAGAATTGCCGTGTGAAAACCCGCTTAAATCTCCTGCTTCCCCCAAAATGCCAGCTAACGATATTTCACTAATTCCCTTAATCATAAGCAACTTACTTGCGAAAGGAATTTTAGATAGCTCAGCCTTGACTGCCAGTTCAACTCTTTCTAATTGTTGAACCGCAAGGTCATACTCTTCGAGTAATTGTTCTAGATGAAATTTGTAGGCCTCTATTGCTTGTCTTGTACCAACAGACTTCCTGGCTACATTGAGAAGTAAATAGGCTTTCTTTATCCCAGGCTGCCTCTTCATGACTGACTTCCAACCGGCCACGATCTCTTCAGGCTTCATGGAACCCAGTTCCATTGGGGAAGGAAAAAGCCGCAGTGTAGCGATTGCCCCTTTGGCAGTGATGTCTTTAAATACTTGTCTGAGTTCTGGAAAAACGATGTCCACCCAACGATTTAATTGATTAACAGAGCTAACAAGTCTTTTAACAATCACATCCCGGTTAGACATGAGGACCCTAAGTTTCTCAAACGATTCAGAAGTATTCCTGACAAAGGCATAGTAACCGTTCTTCACCATATCAGCTATTACCAGGGCGTCTTTCTTATCACTCTTTGATTGGGTATTATCGCGGTTTTCTTTATTCCTTTTCACCAAATGGGGATTTACTGTTACTACCTCGATAGCCTGCTTCAATAGCCATTTTGAAAGGTTAATCCAGTAATGGCCTGTAGGCTCCATCCCGACAATGGCCGTCTCAAGTTTATGTATTCTTTGAAGCTTGTAAATCCAATTTAATAGGTCACAGAATCCCTCTTCGTTATTTTCAAATGTAAGTGGATCTCCTACGACGATCCCTCGGAAATTAACAGCTCTGGCAACGTGCAGCTGTTGGGCTATATCCACACCAACGACTAAATGTTTATCAGAAATTCTTTCAATGAGTTGATTTTGTTTGTCCTGCATTTTAAACTTCATAATAAGGGTTCCTCCTTAAGGTTGAGTTTGAGTAGTGTCTTACTCATATCTTACTGAGGAGCCCTATTTTTATCAAAGCTCAAAATTAGCGATCTACAGGAATGCTAA
>NZ_PGVA01000010.1 GCF_002860125.1 Bacillus canaveralius | reverse complement strand
TTTAATCCATTCGGTAACCCGGCTGTCATGGCATCTGCTTTAGACCCGTGGCTTTGCGTCTCCGACTTTCGTCGGATTTGCCTTTATCGTTGGTTAATATTGTTGAATTATGTAACTTTTTACCTGAACATATATTACTATTTTAAGTAAAACATTTCAATATTTTTCTATTAAAATTAAATATTGTCTGCAGAACAATTTGTCTTCCCATACGTTTTCACCAGATGTGAGCAATGATAAACATTACCTATCCCTTTATACTCACATAATTGGCGGAGAATCCTTCCGATTTCTCTTCTGTATTTACCATATACATCTTCCTACGATATTTTGGTATAAATATGATGTGATATTACAGTTCCATTTTGTATGTGATAAGCTTTTATCCATAGGTCAGTCTCCGGTTTTGTATATTTTTAGGCTTGAATCACTTGCTAATATACAAAATGGAGCTGACCTTTTTCATTACATAAGCATAGCTTCTTAATGCCACAGGCATAGCCTGTGATTTTTTAAACCATTAAAATAAAAAGGCTTTCAACGAAAGCCTTTTGCTTGTGTATATATTAATGTCCTCCATGTCCTCCGCCATCGGCAGATACAATTTCCAGCATCATATCAATCATGCCCTGGTTTTCCATGGTCACTTCTTTGCCCGACCCGATAATAAATGCATGATTGTATGGCCCGACTGTTGGATCATCGGTAAATTTCGGTTGTAATTGGCCGAGGAATTCATGTGTCTCCCCAGTTAATTCACCATCTTCAAGCCAGATTATCGGAGCGTGCTTGCCAAGATGGGCGAACGGCGCCCCGGCAATTGCATAGTCGGCGCTTTTTGTTGAGACGAAGCCTAGTCCATGACCCGGTTCTGTAAGACCCCAGCCAAATCCCGTCTGCTCATCTTTAAATCTCGCAAAAGCGATTGAAGCCGCAGCCGGAGTTTCTCCTTCTATTCTCGTTATGGTCCCATATTTATCTAAGTCATTGAAAATGTCATTTGAAATCGCGGATTCCGGTCCGAGCACATAAATATTGGCATTATTATTCCTAAGCTCCAGCGCTTCCCTGGTCGCATCGGGAATCCCGTCTTTTGTCACATATAGTACAGGCTCCGGCATGTGGGCAATCCAGTTTCCGGCAATAAGAGAAAATAGTTTTGCCTCCTCTTCAGCTGACACAATAATCAAACCTTGCGGAAGTTCTCCGGATACATCAGCATATTTTTGGTCGGCTGCTTTGGCAAACTCCGCCGGATCATCACCTTTAATTTGTTCAACGGAAAAATCATCAAGCTGATCCAACACTTTTTTGCTTGGATTTCCCACTACCATTACCTCTGTGCCATCGACATTTCCAGTCGGAGCAAGGCGCTCCAACTCAACTAAAGTCGCCTCCGGGATTTCATCGTCCTCATAAAACAAGACTGGCCCGTTGTTTGGATGATGGATTAACGTTGTCGCCGCAAGTGAAATTTGCCAGTTATCGGTTGGGACGAGTATAACCGCACCAGGCTTGTTTTCATCATGAGTCGCCGGCCACACTGTATTTGAAACTTTAACCGCAGCATCTACTAAATTTGCCGCATCAAGTCTCGTTACGTTTTTTGTGCTGCTAACCTCCGAAGAACTATCAGAAGTCCCACTGCCTTCTTCATGGTTCGTGTCACCATGATCCATTCCATCCATATTTTCCGATTGATCCTTGTTTTCATTTTGATTGTTATTATTATCATTCGTACATGCGACCAAGCCAATCGCTAATAAAGCAACTAAACATATTGCCAGAAACTTTTTCATTTTGAAACTCCTTTCGTTACTATGACTACAGTAAAAAGATACAGCAAGCTTTTGCAGAAATTGTGCAGTAAGCTCGCAGCTTACTGAAAAATGGTTCTAAATATGTATACAGACAACTTCTTTCATTCTAAAATGAATGAGATTATTCTGCACAGAATCTCCAAATTTATTAAATATAATGAAAAAATAGATTGAAGAAGGTGAGCCACCAATGAACAAGCTTTCGATCAAGCTGGGAACAGTATTTTTTCTGATCATCTTTGGCCTTGAAACATTTATGTTTTTCTTTTTGCATTCGGCGATTGTCGATTCACGCATAGAAGAAGAGCTGCTTTCATTACAGGCAAGGGGGAACTCACACAGAGCCATTCTCGAAAAACATTTCGACTCACAAACCATATCACATGTTACTTTGATGGAGTCTGAAGCGGATACGGATGTTGTCATTACGAATACAGCCGGGGAAATTCTTGACTCTTCAGCCCAAACCCAGCCCTTAACTAAATATTTAAAATCACAACCTTCTAATATTTCGCGCAAAGGACGAATTGTAGAAGATAACTGGCAGGATGAGCCTTTCATTGCGACCATCAGTCCAGTCGAAGTCGATGGGCAGATTGTCGGAAATGTGTTTATGTTTCAAAATACAGAATCTGTGCATTCGTTAATTGAACGTCTGAATGAACACTTTTTATTGGCAGGCTTAATAGCGGTTTCCCTAACTTTTATTATCATTGTCTTTCTTTCAAAAGCACTCACTAAACCGCTGATTAAAATGAAAGAAGCGACGTCGCAAATAAGTCAAGGCGACTTCTCTGTTACACTGCCCAAAACAGGAAACGACGAACTCGGGGATCTGGCGCAATCGATTGAGTTGCTGGCAACTGACCTGAATTATTTAACACAAGAGCGCAATGATTTTTTGGCAAGCATCTCCCATGAGCTCAGGACCCCTTTAACATATATAAAAGGATATGCAGACATTGTTCATAAGCGAAAACTATCAGGGGAGGAACGGGAAAAATATTTACAGATTATTCTCGAAGAGACGAACCGGCTTTCAGCATTGATTAAGGATCTATTTGAACTTGCGAAAATCGACAAAAATTCATTTGTTATTCAAAAAAGGACCATTGATTTGAACGATTTTTTTAAAAAAGTTGAAAAGAAATTTTCCCCTGCTTTCCGGGAGAAAAATATGAGTTTAATAGTGAAGTGCCCTTCTGATTTGTTTCTGGAGGCCGATCCTTCAAGACTTGAGCAAATAGTTTTTAATTTACTGGATAATTCGATTAAGTATTCTCCTTCAGGGACGAACACGATTGTTACAGTAAGAAAAAAGAAAGAAGCAGTCCATATAATAATTAAAGACAACGGCAAAGGAATACCTAAAGATGATATACCATACATCTTTAACCGCTTTTATCGAGTAGACAAAGCGCGGACGAGAGCTCTGGGAGGATCAGGCCTCGGTCTCGCGATTGTTAAAGAGCTGGTTCATGCTCACGGCGGTACAATTACTGTTAAAAGCATTGAAAATGAAGGTACAGAATTCGAGTTAATATTTAAGGGAGCCGAATGCGATGAAAACCATTTTACTAGTAGATGATGAGCCAATGATGCTCGATTTGTTATCCTTGTATATTTCCCCCCGGGGATATCATTGTATTAAAACCGGGTCAGCGCTCGATGCGATTGAATATTTAGAGTCTAATCCAGCAGATCTGATCCTCCTCGATGTGATGATGCCTGAAATGGACGGGTGGGAAGCTTGCCAGGAAATTCGAAAGCACTGGGATATCCCGATTATTATGCTTACTGCCAGAAGCGAAAAAAACGATATTGTAAAAGGATTAAACATCGGAGCGGATGATTATATTGCCAAACCGTTTGATGAGGAAGAGCTGATGGCAAGGATTGAAGCTGTGCTAAGAAGGAAAAAGAGCGAAACCGGAAGGGTTTCATTTCAGGGTCTTTTGTTGGATCACGACTCTTTTGAGCTTAAATATCATAACGTTGAGATCCCGCTGACACCGAAAGAATTTGCAATGATGAGTCTGTTTTTGAACAACCAAAACAAAGTATTTACCAGGGAACATTTAATCACTTCCATTTGGGGTTACGGTGTCGCAACCGAAGACCGGACGATCGACTCCCATGTAAGAAATTTACGGGAAAAACTTCGCAAAGCCGGGTTTCCCGCCGATGATTACTTAATTACAGTCTGGGGTGTCGGATACAAATGGTCCGGGAAAGAATAGGGAATGGATGACTTCTTGCTTGAGTGGTTCCCTGTTAATCCAATTGTCGCGGCTTTGATCAGCATAGCCTTTAATATTGCGATAGCGATTTCAGGTGTTGTCCCGAGCGCTTTCATTACCGCAGGCAATATTGCGTTTTTCGGCTTTGAAACCGGATTGATTGTTTCAATTGCAGGTGAGGCAGCAGGAGCGATCGTCAGCTTTGTGATTTATCGAAAAGGGATCAATAAATTTACAACTGATCGGAAAATGAAGAATACGTTTTTGCGAAAGCTGAAAAATACTGGAGGGGTTGAGGCAGCCATTCTCGTACTTTTGCTGAGAATATTGCCGTTCGTTCCTTCTGGTGCAGTTACACTGGCAGCGGGGTTGAGTAAAATGGGGCTGATTTCCTTCAGTATTGCGAGCACTGTCGGTAAAGCTCCGTCCTTATTGATTGAAGCCTACTCAGTTAACACTGTGTTTAATTTGAAAATGGAGTGGCAGCTGGGGATTTTGATTTTTGTTATTGTTGTATTATTTGCATATTTCGTTAGGAAAAGAAGAAAGATTAAACAGGAAATCGCCGAAGAATGAGAGTTGAACTGGCTTTTATTTCACATAGAACTTTCACAACTTCTCGATAAATTCTCCATTTGTCTAAGGTATTCTTGGATCAAGAAAGGAGATGCTAAAAATGAAAAAATTAGCAATTGGGATTTTAAGTGCAGCCTTTATTTTCGGAGCAGGAACGTATGCTTTTGCACAGGCAAACAATGATGGCGAAGGAACAATAAACTTTGGCCAAATGAAACCAAAAATGGAGGAAATGCATCCTGATTTATCCGAGAAGGAATTGAAAGATATGTATGATTCCTGCCATGGCAACGGAGGAACAATGAGAGAAGAAAAAACGGATAATATGATGAATGACACCAGCAGTATGATGAACAGCTTATAAAATCGGTTCCCCATCCGGGAATGGCTTTTGCCAATCCTTTTTTTGAAAGATAAGTATAAATTTCTGGTGCTACCACAGCTTCTGAGGCTGTGGTATTTTGTGTTTATTGAGGCCCTGCGAGGATGACATCGGTCGAATCTTCTCAGCATATTTTCCCTATTTTGTACCTAACAAATTTACCTTCATAGAGATATTGTTTAAGGAGATCCCAGGCCTAAGCTTCCATAGACAGATCGCACCAATTAGAACTGCAAAAGTTCATCATAACTTTTTTTCAGCCCGTAGTGCATATTTTCTGCATAAAATTGTGGGTATAATATGCACTACTAAAAGGAGGTTTTTCGTATGTTGATCAAAAGAAAAAAATTACTAATGATAATTTTTTCTGTGGTTACAGCACTGTCTTTGACAGCGTGTGCTGATAATGATGAAGAAAGCAGCCCAAATGAGAACAATTCGAACTCTGGTGAAAACATGCATAATGGTCATTCTGGCACAAACGATTCTAATATGGACCACTCTGATATGAACCATTCCGGCTCAGGTGAAGTGCCTGACGACTTGAAAGAAGCAGAAAATCCCACCTATCCAGTCGGAAGTCAAGCGATTATCAAAGATGGTCATATGGAGGGGATGAAAGGTGCAGAAGCCACCATTGTAGGCGCTTATGATACTACAGCGTATACTGTTTCGTATACCCCGACAACTGGTGGAGCCAGAGTAGAAAATCATAAATGGGTTATTCACGAAGAGATTCCAAACGCCGGTGAAGCGCCTTTAGAACCTGGAACAGAGGTTAAGCTAGAGGCCGGTCATATGGAAGGCATGGAGGGAGCAACCGCCGAAATTGATACAGCTGAACAAACAACGGTGTACATCATCGATTTTACACCAACCACTGGTGGAGAAAAAGTGACTAATCATAAATGGGTCACAGAAAGTGAACTTTCCCCTAGATAAATTTAAATCCGCCAATGAATAACGAGAATACTTTATTTCGATTTACTACGGACAAAAAAACCATAATCGAGTGGTCTTTTTTATCTAAAAAAAAGGGGCTGTCTAAAAAGTCCATTTTAGAGTAAAATGCACTCAAATTAAAAACCCAAGAATGTTGATTTAACAGCATTCCTGGGTTTTACTGTTTTAAGGTTTCGGCTGAAATAGCACTTATGGGACAGCCCCTTTTCTGCTTAACTGCAAATTAATTTTGCAATTCGCCTTTTTTCATTAAGGTAGTCCAATTTTCTCCTCCGTCTTCTGACACAAGAAGATTGTTTTCAAATGTGACGACCGCAATTTTATCTGGCTCCTTTGGATGGATAGCGAAATAGGAGACGGCATCCTTCCCGAGATCCAACCCGATCTTCTCCCAGGTTTGTCCGTTATCCTTGCTCTTCATGATACCTGCTTCCGTTTCTGTTATTGAATAGCTGATCAGCTCTGATGAACCAGGGATGACGCTGATCGCAGTAATCAACCGGCTCGGATCAGCGGGCTTCCATGTCTTGCCGCCATCTTCAGATCGAAAAACTCCTTCGTTTGTACCAGCGATCAATACATTTTCATCATCCGGCAGGGAAAGCAGCGAATACATACCATGTAAGTCAGCAGGCAGCCCAGTGGCATTCAGCCTGTTCCAATTCTCTCCCCCGTCCGTGCTCTTATAAATACCTGCCTTATAGTCCCCACTATCCATCTGGTTTACCCCGTAAATCATGTCGGGGTTATGATAATTTGAAGAGAGAATATGAAAATCTACTTTTCCTAGCAAAGCTTTAGTTTCCCATTTTTTCCCGTTGTTAGTGCTTTCCAAAACCCCAAGCGGATTGGGGAGGTCAGATTTAGCGCCCGGATGTCCGCTCGTCAGCATCGCACCGTCAGATTGGACATGAAATCCCATAAAATCGAAGTCCGTGTTTCCGGCTGTTACCCACTCTTTCCCCTGATTATTAGTCATAATCATTCCCTCGTGGGAGGCAACATAAATCGAATTGTTTTCTGTATAGGCAAGGCCATGGATATGCTCCACTTTATACCCGCTTTTAAGAGTCTTGGACCCGCCATTTTCGGTTTCATTGCTGCAGCCTGATATCAGTATTGCTCCTGTTGCGATAAACCCTGCCAGCATTTTAAATTTCATAAGTATGTGCTCCTTTTACTATTATCCTACCCGGTGTGCCATTGGCAATGAAAACATGTAAAGATTTGCTGCTGTCAGAACGAGCATCAGTCCATAATAAGGCGCCAATTGCTTAAAAGTCCCTTTATTGCCGATTCGATAAACCGTATAGCCCGACCCTGTAAAGCCAAGTAAAATGATTGCATATTGTATCAATTGAACGGCAGAGACAGACGCAAGGCTTAAATCACCGCTCATTTTGATTCCAAACAATGCTGCCGAATTAAACCAGATTGCTTTTCCTTCAGTAAGAATATGAAAAAGATTGTGGCCTAAATGTCCGGCTAGGTCCAATGGAATAATCGCATAGCCGAATTTCACAAAATTTTCTTTTACCTTTGTCGCGTTTCCCTTCAATGCAGCAAGCTTGGCTGTCCCTAACAACAGAAAAATCGGGATTACCATCGAAATCACATAAGCAACAGTAAAGTTTACCGTGTAATTGGTTGTGTTCGTAAAAATGCCAATCACCCGTAAAATATCTTCCCAGATTGAAAGCATCGTGATATTTTGAACAAACACGATTCCCATAATGACGGCTGCCAGTGAGGCATGTTCCAGCTTGGGATTTTTTATTCCCCATAATTCCTTGGTCGGGACTCTCATTGTGACTTTAATCGAATTGTTCGGACATGATTTAACACAGTTTGCACAGAGGTTGCAATCCGCGCTTGAATCCATTGTGCGTACATACTGGAACATCGGGCAGCCTTCCACTTTTTCATTACCCTTATAACATGATTGCGTTTTGCAAGTCCGGCATATTTCCGGAGTTCCCCTTAATTGCAGCATCCCTGAGCGGGAATAGTTGCCTGCTAATCCGCCAAGGAAGCAAAGAGTTTTACAAAATGTCCTTCTCTCATATAAAACTGATGTGATGACAACCATTGTGACAAGAATCAGCAGCAAGTATCCGGACCCTCTAGGCGATTCAACGATCCCCCAGACATGGTCGCTCCATGTAATCATAATAAAAAAAAGGTCAATCAGCCAGATTCCATACTTTTTTAAAAACTTCGGCATCGGCTTTTCACTGCCAGTAAACTTTCTGACAAGATCGCTCAGTTTGCCGAATGGACAAACCGCACACCAAAACCGGCCCGCGACAATAAACAGAACGGGCACAATCGGCCACCACAGCACCCACGTCATCGACGTACCAAAATTACTATGCGAGCTGGCGGTGCCGGCAACCAATTGGAATACGATCACCGAAAAAACAATAAAGGCCGTCCATTGAAAGATTCCTGGATACCATTGGCTTTTCATAAATTTTTTAATCATTGGTATATCTAAAAGGTTAAAAGGCTGCTTGGATGAATTAAGCTTTTTTTCGGGCATCGACATGCGGCTGAACCTTCTTTCTCAGTCTTTTATTCCACAAGCCTGCAATTAGAAACGAAAAATTGATTGCTCCAAAAGTGCCTAACACCTTATAATTTGGTGGAGTTTCAATCACTGTTTCGTCCGCATGCCCATGCGTTCCTTCTTCACTATGTACAGTTTCACCGGAGTCATCCACCGGATCAGTATGCTCCGCTTCATGATCTGCCTTTCCATTATGCTGTTCATGTACGTTCTGATTTGAATGTCCTGAGTGTTCACCATCAAGACCCTGATTACCATTTCTGAACGCTTCGGTATCCTCTATAATGCTTTTTTCACCCGTATGCCCTGCATCTGCCAATGCAAAAGAAATAGGAAATAACAATAAGACCATCGCATTTAATAAAAAAATGAACCCCAACCTCAACACTCTTTCACCGCCTTAAGTTAACTTTCCTAAATCTAATAAAATATGTTGCAGAAACTGTGCTTTTTTTATGGATAATTGGTGACAGCGATGAGTTATATTACATTTTAGGAGAAAGCCAATGGAAAAGCCTGTCCCCCATTTGGTGAGCAGGCTTTTGTATGGGCGCTTATGAGGCCATTTTTCGACACTCTTCCGCACATTTGTAACAAACTTCGGCACATTTTTGGCAGTGGTCATGATCATGCTTTTTGCACTCATTTCCGCACGCCTCGCAAATGTCGGCGCATAACTGGCAAATTTGTTTGGCAAACGGACTATTTGATTGCATCGCTTGTGCCGCAAACGCACAAATATCGGCGCATTCCCGGTCGAGGCGGATGCAGTCTGCCATCATCTTTACGTCTGTTTCCTGTAAACATGCATCAAAGCAAACATTGCAGGCTTCCATACATTCGAGACAGGCTTTAATACATTGTTCATGGGTTAAACTCATCATAACATCCCCTTAAATAAGATTTGTGTTCTTTAAAGTTTTCCCCTGTGATAAATGGAATAAACTGCATAAAAAATGCATATTTAAGTTGATAAAAAAGAAGAAAGGAATATAATCACCTTCCTTCTTTTTTCTTTATTTACAGATTCTTCGAACGAAAAAGCCCACGCAGGGCCTAGCCCGTCTTTAGACGTGGGATGAAAGTGAGGTCAGACAAGAGGTAGTTTTTGCTACCTCAATTGTCTGAAAAGATGCTACCGTTACACCGTAAGGTGTAGGACTTGCGCCTTTAGGCGTGGGAGTCTCAATTATGAATACTTTCCGCATACCTGAATTTCGCATATCCCTTCCATCTTCTGAAGCCAATCAAGAAAGTGGCCGTTACAATAAGGAACAGAGACATCATCTGGGCGATCCGTAACGTATCAGTCAGCATTAAACTATCGGTTCTTAAGCCTTCGATAAAGAACCTGCCGATTGAATACCAAATGACGTATGAAAGAAATAGCTCTCCTTGTTTAGGCTGAAACTTCCTAAGAAAAATCAGTAAAACAAATCCGCTCAAATTCCAAATTGATTCATAAAGGAATGTCGGGTGATGATAGGCGCCATTTATATACATTTGATTAATGATAAACTCCGGCAGATTTAAACCTTCCAAAAAGGATCGTGCAACTTCTGTACCATAGGCCTCCTGGTTCATAAAGTTGCCCCAACGCCCGATCGCCTGCCCGAGAATAATGCTTGGTGCCGCAATGTCAGCAAGTTTCCAAAATGAGATTCCCTTCTTTTTCGCAAAAACAACTGCTGTCACTGCACCACCGATTAAGGCACCATGAATCGCGATGCCGCCTTCCCAAATCGCAACGATTTCTCCAGGATTTTCTGCGTAATACTCCCATTTAAATAGAACATAATAAATTCTTGCACTAATAATCGAGATCGGGATCGCCCACAGCAATAAGTCGGAAAAAATATCTTTATTGAGACCAAGCTTCTGGGACTCCTTTGTGGCAAGCAGCCAGCCCAATAATAATCCTGTTCCTATTATAATGCCGTACCAATAAACAGTGATTGGACCAAGTTCAAAAGCCACTCTGTTGAGATGCTGCATTTGTTCCATAACTCCTTTGCCTCCTTTTCACTTTTAAAAAAATATTAGCATAGCAACAGTTTAAATCATCGATATCAAGATTTTGTGCAATACCAAAACTTTTGTAGATGATTTGAAAATATAATTTTCCAGTTATTTAGCTGCAAAACCGTTGCTCATTTAAGCAACGGCTTTCATCTGCTAAGATTCTTTTCTCACAATTGATGAAAGAGCATCGATTTCTTTACGCAGCTTTGCATTTTCGGTCTCCAGATTGTCCACTTTATTATTGAAATCCTTCGAACTGTGTGAATCATGATGTTTGTGTCCCCCTCCGTGCCCCTTCATACAAAAGATCATCATAAGCGGACAAAGTAATAACACCAGATATGACAGCCATTCCATTTTTATCACTCCTCTTTTCTTTATCATATAAAATAATAATGGATTTTTTATCGAGAAAATTTGTATAGACTTTAACATTCACCTGGCTCTTGATCGATCTTTTCGTAAATTCTCTGCTACCTTCCTGGCAGAACATCCATCGGATTCAGTAGTTTGCCATTATAATAGACTTCAAAATCGAGATGGATTCCTGTTGAGAACCCGGTAGAACCCATGATACCAATCTTACTTCCCTGGCTGACTGCTTCTCCAGCATTTACATTTAAAGAATCCATGTGTGAATATTGAGTTTTATATCCGTTGTTATGTTCAATAACAATCGTGTTCCCATAACCATTTTTCCAGCCCGCAAAAGTGACCTTGCCACTGTCTGCCGCCAAAATGGAATAGTCCGCCGGTCTGGCAATATCGATTCCTTTATGGAAACTGCCCCAGCGCATTCCCTGATAGGTTGTGATTACTCCGCCGATCGTTGGCCAAATAAATGACCCGTTCCCATTCGCTTGTGCAACTTTGGGACTTTCTGATACAGTCCCGGCAGAACCTTGGCCATTCTGATTATTTTGGGCATCTGCAATTGATTGATTCTTTTGTTCTGTTAATTTTTTATTCTCTATTTCTGTCTTTTTATTAACAAGTATGATTCTTTCTTTTTCTAATGAAAGGACTTCGGCTTTAACAGCTTTTTCACTTTCTTGTAATTGACCAATTATGCGATTCTGCTCTTCTTTTTTTAAGTTTAAATCTTCTTTCAATTTTTCCAATTCAGCCAGCATCGCTTCTAAAGAAAGCAATTGTGCTTCCAATTCTGATTGAGTTTTTTCCAATGAATTTTTATCTGTCTCATGTTTCTCAAGAAGGTCACGGTCAGCTTCCATAATAACAGCTACTGCTCCAGCCCGGTCGACGAAATCAGTAAAGCTTTTTGCATCAAAAATAACATCTATATAACTAACTTCTCCCCCATTCTCCTGGAAAGAGCGGGCACGGTCTTTTAAGAGACCATTTCGTTTTTCGATCCGGCCTGTGATTTCACTGATTTCTTTTTGAAGCGTTTCAATTTTACTTTTTGCCTCTTCTGTTTGTTGATTTTTTTCATTTATTTGTTGAAGGGTGCCGCTGATCGCATTGTTCAGCTTCTCGACTTCCTGGCTGGCTTTCGCCTGCTCTTCCTGAAGTTTACTAATTTTGCTATTTGCCTTATTAATATTATCTTCAACGTCCGTCTGTTCAGCTTCGGTAGATTCTTGAGTCAATTCCACAGCTTTTATAGGAATTGTTTCTGCCCATAAACTTCCTATTCCCAATATGGCGGCCACTGACACGATTTTCATAGAATTTCGCAAACCTGATTCTCCTTTACGTTAATATTGTATGTACTCTTAAAATAGGACTTTTCTGATAGCTTTCTTTGCTGATAGAGGACTCTATAGTCGTCCGGCAGTCTGGTTGTTTGATCACCATTTCACAAACGATAGCTTCCTATGCTGTTTTCCAGCTTCCAGTACAACTGCCTCCTTTTCTTTTCCCATTATAAGATTAGTGTTGAAATATGGAGAATTTTAGCGTTTTTCATTTCATTTTTGTAACAAAATAAATACAAAGTGATAACATCGGCTTTTTTGGCACATAAAAAAGAGCTGATTCTCGAACATCAGCCCGGTGAATAATTCCTGTTATAATGAAGAACCCAATCAATCAAAGCCCAAATTTTTTTACGATAATTCCTTCTTAATTTGTCAGATCATTTTTTCCCCACGTAAAAATACTTAAAGGAATATTATCAATATTTTTTAATTAATCGCTGTCGTTGCCTGAACCTTATCAGCCCACGTACTTTCCGCCTGTCTCGGATCTACGGTAACAACAGCTTAAAATAAAACCATCCTATAAAAAGAATGATTGCTGCTGATCCGGCTAACATGAATACTCTCTTATAGCCCATGGGCTCCCTCCGTTCTTCATTAATACAAATAGAATCGCAAAAAAATATGCAGATTGAATTGAAAAGATATGGAGAATTCATGAATCGCGTTCTTAATGATTAGCTGAAAATAAAACTGCCCTGGAGCAGATTCATAATTTCTGCAAAGAAATACTTTAATATATTGTCAAGGTTATATAACTTGTCCCCCCTTGTTTATATAACTCATCTAAAAAAGCGTCCGGTTACGGGCGCTTTTTATCATTCCAATTAATCCCTATCTGCACATAAACTGCAAATATTAAATATAAAATAGAGATCATTTATTTCTTAGCTATTCAGGGGGGACGCGAAGTGGCAAGCTATTATGAACGAATGATCCGGGAATACCGGGCTGATGTTGAATCTGTCTACCAAACTTGGTTCATTAATAATGATGAAAGATTGAAAGCTTTCCGGACGATTCGAAACGGGATAAAGGCAGTTGTTGAGGATATTGAGAATGATCAATTCGGGTCTGATTTTAAAGGGTCTTCTTTAGAAACCGTTGTAACTGCGATCGCAGAACAAAAGCAGGTATTTGAAGGAGCTGCACATGCTTTCTATTGGAAACCGAAGCTGCGAATCCCGGATATATACGAAAATGAAATAAATAAAAAAACTTTTGGAAGATTCCTTAAAAGCTGTCTGTATGGCACGAATGAAAAACAGCTTCTCGAAGAAGTCTATAAATTAAACGGAGAAAATATTAAAGGACTCGGACCTGCTGTCGCAAATATCCTGTACTTTCTTCATCCTACCGTTTTCCCTCCATTCAATACTGCAATAGTCAAAGGATTTAACCTGCTTTTTAATGAAAAAGCCAAGCTCGGATCATGGACGGAGTACCTTAAAATGAAAGAAGTGATCCAAAACTTTAACAAAACATATAGTTCCTTGCTGTCAAAGGATCTTGGTGCGGTTGGCGGCTTGCTTTTTGAAATTGGAATAGGAAGATTGGTGATTAGTGAAAATCACAATTTCGTCCTGAAAAATATAGAAAAACTCGAAAAAACGAATAAGAAGCGCCATTCAGAAGTTATGAACGAAGTACTTGAAAACAATGGACATTCCGAGATGCAGTACCATTTAGCCAAATTGGGAGGTTCTCTTGGTTATCGTGTCTGGATTGCAAGAAATGATCATAAGCGGGAATGGAACAATCAAAAACTTGGTGAACTGTCGGCACCGCATCTGAAACTGCAGGATATACCGTCCCAGGTAAAAGAAACAATCTCTTTAATAGATGTGTTGTGGCTCGACAGCAACGACCAAATTGTTTGTGCCTTCGAAGTTGAAAAAAGCACTTCCATCTTTTCCGGAATTCTAAGGCTCTATGATCTTGCCCTTACGATGGGGGGACACAACTGCAATTTTTACCTGGTCGCTCCAGATCAGAGAGAAAAAGAAATAAAAGCACAACTTTTAAGACCTTCCTTTCAACATTCCCAGATGTGCAATATTTCCTATATTCTTTTTTCTGATCTTCGCTGTGATTGCGAGGCAATGTGCAAATTCGGCACGAACGCCAGCGTTTTAGACAAGATTGCCATGAATGTTGATACTGCTGTATAGGAGGATTCCCGGCAAAAAAAGATGTGAACCTTTCCGCGCCAAAGCCTCACTTAGGATCCATATTTTGAGTTCCTTAGTGAGGCTTTGAATTTTTTCTATAAAACAAACTATTTCTGCAGAAGGGTGTTTATTTTAATACCTTTCTAAGGGTTTCAATATTCTTTTCCATCAAGGAGAAATAATCTTCATTGCTCCTGCCTCAATCCAATCGTTTCTAATAGCTTGAAAGTAAAAATTTAAAAACTCTTTCAAGAATAGATTAGAAATTTTCTCATTTGCCTTATCAAGAAGTGCTGGAAGAACTGGAGCTATATAATCCTTTGCTATTTGCATCTCGAAATTGATAAGCCTCCCTAGATATTGATGATCGTTCCTTTCCGCCGATTTTATCTGTTCAAGCAAAACCGAACTCAGAAACGCAGTCAAACATCCCAAGTGGTCGGGATACCGTTCTTTTTCCAATGGATAATAAAATCCTGTCTTTTCAAACAGGCCGATCAGGCATAACAGATCTTGTTTTCTATCATCTTCTTCTTCCCCTTCTCTTTTGCCATAAGAAGAAAAATACGGGGAAACAAAGTAGTCTCCGGGAATACTGAAATGATTTTCATGCCAGAGCATGACCTCCTCCCGGTCATAATATTTATGAAAAGGAAAGTGAATACGAATTTCATTCGGCATATCATTAAATATTTCTTCATAACGGTCCCAGTCACCGAGCCATACAGATGTCAAAATATTTGCTAGCGCCAGTTTACCGTGCAACTCTTCCAAATTTCTGATCACTTTATTCACCTTCTCTCGCTATGCTTTTTCCACATCCACAAAAACGTCTTGCTGAGCCGGGCCGCCAGCCAACGGGTCTACTAAGTATCCCTCAAAGTAACTGTCGTCTTTGTCAGACAGGGCATTGACCGAAAAGCCCTGCCCGCGCGGCTTTGCAAATCCTGATTCCTCATGAAGCGGTTTGTTGAATTCAAACGGTACATGACCGTATTTTTTTGTGCCTTTCTCAACCTTTCCGTCAATCTTAACGTCCTCTGAACCGTAAGCAAAATGCCCAAAGCTGAAATTCGTACCGACAACCCCCGGCTTAATTCCCGGAGTAACTAACACCCTGCCTTTTATCTTTGCACTGGTTGAAGTGATGAACACTTCATCATCGGTTTTCAAGCCGCGTTTTGAGGCATCATCAGGATTCATCCACAGAAAGTTTTCTGAACGTATTTCACGGAGCCATACATTGTTTTCTGTTCTGTGGGTAGCCATATTTCTTGATTTCCAGTTAATAAATTGCAAAGGCTTCGTCGGTTTGTAAACTTCGTCATTGTATTGTCTGATTTCATCTGCAATCGGAACTCCTTCAAAGAATTCCCCCGTATATGCGCTCTTAAAACCGGCTGCTTTTTCATCATAGAAATGCACAAGATTGTTCCACTGATATTTAAGATGATTTCCTTTATACTCATCTCCCTGGGGTTCAAACCTTCCGCCTCGGTTTAATACATAAACAACTTTTCTCCATTCTTCCGGTTTTACGGCATTTCTCAATTTATTGATATCAAAATATTTACCCAAAGCATTTTTCCTTGCCTTTTCAAAGACGCTGATTTCTTCTGAATTGGCATCCTGGACCGGTTTTTGGCCGTCGAATGCTATATTGGCAATCCTTTTTAAATAATAGTCTTCCGGACTGTGAATCGGCGACCCGTCTGCAAGTGCCTGATCGCCAACACCCGGAAGCCCCATTGCTTTTAACAGGTCTATATACACTTGTTCTGTCGGGCGCGCATCAGGGACAATCCGGGTTACCGGCTGAATAACTCCCGCAAATTTATATTTTAAGATTGGGAATATATCTTCTGTATTCCAGCTTTCCAAATAGGATAAATCCGGAAGAACGAAATCCGCATATTTCGTGGATTCTCCGATAACCGTATCTGATGAAACCACCAGTTCCACTACTTTTGGATCTTTCAAGAACTTCTTCTGCATTTCTGAACGCGGTCCTGACATGATGATAGATGTTCTGTTAATGATCAAAGCTTTGATTTTATACGGATAGCCCTCCGCTGAGCTTGGCAGCACCTCCTGGATAAGGTTATTCCCTAACGGGTACCATGGTCGTTTTGCTGGATAGCCGTTTTTTACAAATAAAGATGTTTTTTCATAAGGTGTTTTCTGCCTTGATATCGGGATGCCCCATGCTTTATTTGGATTAGGTACTTTCACAAGATCATACCGGCCTTCTGTTCCTTTGAACTTGGCACTAAGTGAGGTATCTCCGCCCTTCCAGTCATGATTGCCGACCAAATGGTTCAGCATGTTAATGGCACGCACGCTGTAGTAGCCGTTTGCATGCATGGCAGGTCCGCGGTATGCATGAATGCCGACCTTTTTCCCGTGAGAGGTGAATTCCCTGGCAACCTGGGCAATTTGCTCAACTGGAACATCACAAATCTGTGAATATTCTTCCATTGTTTTTTCCATTACTTTGTCTTTAAAAATTTTGAAGACAGATTTGACCTTAATCCCATTTATGACTGTATCAACCTCTAAATCTCCGTTTACTGCTTTTGAGTGCGGAAGCGGCTTGCCGTTTTCCATAACCACAAATTCTTCTGCACCGAGGCCAAGGTCTTTGGCGCGCAGGAACGGCCGTTTTTTATCTCCAGAATTGACTAAGTAGGAAGCATCACTCCAAGTTGCCTCTCCATCTTCGGCTGCGGCCTTTTGGTTCGGGTTTCTTAAATAAATTTCATCAAAGCGGTTGTTTTCGATGATCCATCTGCACATCGCAAGCGCCAGTGCTCCATCTCCGCCTGGCTTAACCGGAATCCACATATGGGCTTTCTCAGCCGTTTTGCTGAAGCGCGGGTCAATCACGACCATTTTCATGCCCCGGTCAATCGCATTTGTCATTTGCGGAGCAAAGGTAGTTGGCCCTCGGTTTGCCACCATTGGATTTGTTCCCCAGACAAGCACAAATTCTGCGTTCTCATAATCAGGAATCATTCGTTTTTTTGTTTTTTCTGCATCATGGGAACGGACATTTCCGATAACACTGGTGATCCCGCAAGTTCCGCCGTGGTCATAGTAGTTCGCTGTCCCAAGGCTCAGTCCGGCAAGCCGGGCGATGAATTCCCTTCTGTGCCCAGACATGATCGCAATTTGATTTGATTTAGGACCGAAGTCCGGATGGTTTGTATCAATTAAGACATCTTTATACTTCTGATTAAAAGTTGTCTTATCCATGGCTCCAGACTTTAGTTTTTCCCAGTCAGCCATCACGGCTTCTTCAGGAACAAATGCCCATAGGCTTTTCAAACCGGGCGTTCCAAGATCTTTACTGCCTTCAAGGATCTCTTTATAAGCTTCTTCCCAACTGATTGATTTCCAGACTCCGCTTCCCCGTTCACCTACACGTTTCAGCGGCTTTTGAACACGATAGACATCGTAGGCGGTTTGAATACCTGCCTGACCTTTCAAACAAGTCCGAGCCCCTCTGAAGCCCCGTCCTGATTTTGCAATATCCCCTGTTCCTTTTACCGCCTGGGCAACAGGCGTATCGTAGTTTATGTGGCCGTATGGGACCATATTAATCGGGCTATATTGATTGCCGGCAATCTTGCGGATGATTGAAGAGTAAGGGCCTGCTGTACTGCCTGCTACGACATATGCCTTAATGGTGCAGGTTGAGTTGCACTGCTGGCACGAAGTAAAAATGATATTTTCGGCTGTATAATCCTGATAGTCTGTACCTGCTCCGTGTGCTTCATCAATCCAGACACCATTCATGACCTGCTTCACCGGACCGACGAAAGCAGGGCCGACAAATGCAATTGCTCCGAGTGTTCCAAGGGCTTTTAGAAATCCACGCCGCTTCATTCTTTTATCTTCCATTGTTGATCACCTCTTTTGAATTCGATGCCGTTTCTTCAATCGGCAGGAACTTTTCGCCGAAAGAGTAGATTAATAACCCCATAGCGACCACTCCAACACTGACCATCCACTCGTTAATCGTCGGGAAATAGTTGCCCCAAGGGAGTTCATGAAATACAGGCACAATGAGCGGAGGCACAACGATATTGAATCGAACGCCGATGATACCGATAACGATTAATATGGCTGCGAGCAATAGTGCGTTAACCGAATCTCTTGTTTTTTTCCAGAATACAATCGCAATCGGAATTATGGCACCGAGGAACATTTGTACTCCCCTGAACGACCAAGACAGGCTCCCTGTCATCATCGTGGCTAATGTATCAATATGCTCTTTTTCAAGACTGTACCAACTTGTTAAATATTCATAAAATTGAAGGCCAAGATCGATGATCAGAAATGCCACCATCAATTTGGCTAATGATTGAACCATATTTTTATCAATGGACTGTTTATTTATTTTTTTCTTAATAACATACATGGCGAGTAATAACGCTGTACCGGATACCATTGCGGAAACAACAAAGATAATCGGGAACAAGGCAGTGTTCCATCCCGGACGGGCTTTGACAAGAGCAAAGATCGTTCCCGTTCCGCCGTGGACACCGAAAATAGCAATTGGAATTCCGACTGTTCCTAAAATTTTCATCCACATATGGTCCCGCTTTTTAGTCAGCTCATCAATTGTTGCGTTTTTAAAGGTAAGCCATCTGGCTACTTTTCCTTTTATGGAACTTGTTTTAGTCAATCTGACTAGATCTTCTCTCATCGCAATATAAAGCTCGACACTCAGCAGGGCAATATAAACGAGATAAAAGTGGACTTCCCAGGCGAGCGGTGATGTTACATTCCAGTAGATAATGGCATTAAGCATCCGATCAGGGCGGCCAAGATCCATCAATACAAACGTTAAGGCAACGATCATGCAGACGATCGCTGTAAACAGGGCTGCTTTCCCAATCCGTTCGTATTCTTCCATGTTAAAAACATAGATGAGTGTCGATAACAAAAAAGATCCTGCACTTAAACCGACAAAGAAAATATAAAAGGCAATCCATGCTCCCCACGGAGTAATGCTTGATAGATTCGTAGCGGAAAGGCCTGTTATAAAACGATCGACAATGAAATATCCGCCCGCTGCAAAAGCGACAAATAAACATGACACCCATATTTTAAATGCTGAAGATGTTCTTGCTTGCGTATTTGTTTTAACTGCAAGATTTGCCATAATTAAATCACCCCTATCTTAAATAAATAACGCTGGGCTGCGTTCCCAGTTCTTCTTTTAGCCGGAAAGCGCGCGGACTTGCTGCAAGCTTTGAAACAATACTGTTTGGATCATTAATATCACCAAAGTAACGTGCATCCCCGATACAGGTTTCAACGCATGCCGGCTCTTCGCCGCGCTGCAAACGGTGGAAGCAGAAGCTGCATTTGCGGACCGTTCCGATTGGTGTTTTTCCTTTCTTGCGCTCACCGCGTTCCATTCCGTATTCAGGGCTTGAAACATCGTTATAGCCGGCCATTTCCTGTTCATAGCTTTCCCCGAAGTCAAAGGAGCGAGCTCCGTATGGACAGGCTACAATACAATAGCGGCAGCCGATGCAACGGTCATTGTCGATAGCAACAATTCCGTTCTCCATTTTATAAGTTGCTCTTGTCGGGCAGACCTGTGCACAGGCAGGTTTATCGCATTGCATACAGGGACGGGGCAGGTTAATCGCTTGAATGTTCGGGAAATCCCCTTCAAGCTTTTCCATGACCACATTATATGAAATTCCCGGCGGGGTCCGATTTTCTGCTTTACAGGACACCGTACATGTATCACAGCCGACACATTTTTTAAGGTCAATCACCATCACCCATTTAGGCCCGGATCCCTTTTTCGTTTCTGCTTCTGCGCCGGAAGCATAGTAGTTTCCAAACTCTTTCGTTAAAGATGCTGAATAAACTTTATGAAAATCTTCAATTTTCATTTTTCCTCCTATTACTTTTCTTGCGTCTTGAGCCATGTTCAGGCCCAGCGCTGTATCATATGGAGATTGGTTTAATTCTTTTTTTCCGTCAGGCAGCACCTTTTCAACCATTTGACCGTAATCTTCAGGCTTCATCTCCCATTTTGAAAAAAGATTCATCATTATCACCTCTTTTTTACTTGTTTAACGTTTGATTCATTTGATTCATTTCTTTAATTTCTTCGACTTCCTCCGTAATATCGCTCGTAAGCTCCCTGGCAGATTTTTTAAATTCCTTCAGTGTCTGGCCAAATGCCCGGCCAATTTCCGGCAGTTTTTTCGGTCCGAAAATAATAAGTGCCAGAACAAGAATTAAAATAAGACCGGGTATTCCGATATTAGATAACACGGTACTTCACTCCCTTAGAAAAAATTTTTTACTCATTACTTAAGATGCAAGAAGCGTGCCAACATGAAATTTTATACGGAATTTGTTTAAAAAGTTCTGGTTTAAATCCAGGCGATAACATTTGGCCTGGTTTAAAAAACCAAAAAAAGCGATAACCGGATTAAAAAAACCGATTATCGCTATTAGATCATGTCATTTTGTCAGATTGTCCTTTATGTTACATGCCATTTTGTCATATTATTGTATAAGGCTGTAAAGCTCAATTTTTCGGTATAAGTTTCTAACACTGATACCAAGTACTTCGGCAGCTTTTGTTTTGTTCCAATGTACTTCCTTTAACACTTTCTCTATATGCACTTTTTCCAACTCGTCCAGCGTACAAAGCAAATTTTCTTCATCAGATACATTTTTTCTTTGATGAGAGAGAAGCAGATCTTCCTCTTCTATTATATTTCCTCTTGACAGTAGCAGCCCTCTTTCTACCAGATGGTGCAGCTCCCGTACATTGCCCGGAAAGCTGTAGGATTGTAATTTCTTCATGGCATCTTCCGAAAATATTTTTTCATGCTGCTTTGCCTGTGAACTAAAGTAATTGATTAATAGCGGAATATCTTCTTTTCGTTCCCGTAGCGGAGGAACAGTGATCTTTACCACATTCAAACGGTAATAAAGGTCTTCCCTGAAATGACCGTCCGCCACTTCTTTGTTCATGTCCCGATTTGTTGCTGCAACAACCCGGACCTTCACGCGGCGCTCTCTTACATCTCCTACACGCCTGAACTCTCCTGATTCGAGAAATCTGAGCAATTTGACTTGAAGGCTTAAAGGCATCTCACCCAATTCATCTAAAAATAGTGTTCCCCCATTTGCAGCTTCGACCAAGCCTTTTTTGTCCTGGTTTGCTCCGGTAAAAGCGCCTTTAATATAGCCGAATAGCTCACTTTCAAGCAGCTGTTCAGGAAGTGCTCCGGAATTAACAGCTACAAAAGGTTCATCAGCACGGCTGCTCCAGTAGTGCAGTGCTTTTGCGAAAAGTTCTTTTCCTGTTCCGCTCTCTCCTTCAATTACGACTGGAACATCACTGTCTGAAACCCGTTTCGTCAGCTCCAGGACATCCTTAAATTTAGGGCTTTGCCCGATAATATGAAACTGATTTTGTTGTTTAATAATCTTCTTGAAGCTTTCATTTTTTTCTTTTAAAATTTTATTCTCCATCGCCTTGGCTATTGTTAATTCCAGTTCTGAAAGGTTATAAGGCTTTGTTAAATAATCAAACGCTCCAAATTTCATTGCTTCAATCGCTGTCTCTATCGTTCCGTGCCCTGTCAACATTAACACTTCCATCTCGGGCTGTATTTTCTTTGTTTCTTTTAATAATGTAATCCCGTCTACAATTGGCAGCCGAATATCGTATACGGCTACATCATAATATCGTTCTTTTAATAACGGCAAAGCCATTTCCGCATTTTCTGCACTGTCTACATCATATCCTTTCCGCTTCAGACGTTTTACAAGAAGTTCAAGCAAATCCTTTTCATCATCCACGACTAAGAGCTTTACTGCAGCCATTTGTCTCTCTCCCCTGTTGTTAATCCCGACGGTAAAAGAATGTCTACCGTTGTTCCTGCTCCATGTTCACTTTGTATCTGGATGGTTCCTCCGAATTGTTGGATGATTCCATAGCATACGGATAAACCCAGTCCCGTTCCTTTACCTACCGATTTTGTTGTATAAAAAGGATCGAAAATTTTCGGCAAAACTTCTCTTGAAATCCCGGTCCCAGTATCCGCTACCTTAAGGAGAATGGAATTCCCTTCTTTTTTAGCCAATAATGTTATGGTACCCCCTTCTTCCATCGCATCCACAGCGTTGTTAATAAGGTTTACCAGCACCTGCATCAGCTTTAAGCTGTCACCGAATAATTCAGGGAGATCCTTTTCAACATTTACATCAAGCTGGATTTGATGTTTTTTTAAAGAATATTCAACCAAACTAACGCTGTTTTGAACCGTCTCGTTTATATCCACATATGATAAAGACCACTTGGATTCCCGAGAAAAATTCAGCATATTCCCAGTTATTTTCTTGCATCTCTCCGTGTTCTCTTTGATTTTATTTAAATAAGAATTTATTTCTTCTTGATCCAACTGTTCATCATTTGTGTGAATTCGGTCAAGTAAATCCTCTGCGTATGCATGTATAGTCGCAAGAGGATTATTTACTTCGTGTGCAAAGCCAGAAGCCATCAGGCCGAGCGCAGAAAGTTTATCTGTTTGAATGATTTTTTCTTCCATCTGTTTTTGTTCTGTAATGTCCTCGATCACCAAAAGAAACTCTCCTTCTTCTTCAATAGCATGGTTTAGTGGAAAAACGCGGTGCCTGAAAATTTTTTCTTCACCGTTCGCCGTTTTTTGATTCATCAATTTATCGATATTGACACCCGATTCCGGACGTGTAACAGGGCAATTTTCGCATGGAGCATTCACACCGCCAATTAAACTATAGCAAGGCAGGCTAAGCTGAGCTTCGTTTAACCAGCCCTGAAGGATCGGATTCATCCAGGTAACTTGATATTCTTTTGTCACAAGAGCTAGCCCCGCACCTATTCCGTCAACAACCACATCAAGCCGCTCTTTTTCCTGGGCCAGTCGTACCGATTTTTCCTGCAGTACCTGGCCCATTTCGTTGAAAGACTTTGCAAGCTTACCTATTTCATCGTTTCTCGCCATCTGGACAGGTTCTATTTGGTAGCCGAACTTTAAGTTTTTCATGGCTTTTTCTAAAATAACGATCGGTTTTGTAAAATTTAATCCTGAGTATATACTGATAAGACTGACGATTAGCGTTACAATCGCAACTGCCATAATCGTGTTTCGCATCATTTCATTAATGGGCTGGTAAGCTGTTGAATGTGGCTGTTCCATGACCAAAGTCCATTGGAGTTCGTCAATTTTGGTTTTTACTCCAAGCACATCCTCGGAACCAGCCACTTCCCGATCTCGCCACAGTTTACTGTAATCCTGATGGGCAATCACTCTACCACTCTGGTCCACTAAATAAAGATAAGAAGAATCATCCTGTCGCAATGATGAAATTTGTCCAATAATTTTTTGCAGCTGCACAATCACCCCGACACCTTTTCTTCGGCCATTTTCATTAAAGGAAACAGCAAGCTTCATGACCGGTTGGCCAAATTGATTAAACTCTACTTCACCATAGATTTTGTCTTTTGTCAGAAAAGATGACCACATTTCATCAGTAAACCAATTTTCATTTTTGCCTGGAAGGTTTAGCCTGGTTCGGGATACCCGTTTTTCTACCATCCCTTCTTCGTCAGTTATCACCACTTCTTCTACTGAACCGCTCTGCTGCAAAAGCTCATAAAAAGCATTATTTTCTTTCTCCAAATGTGTTAATGTCGAGAATACCTGGATACGTTGAAATGTCTTGTTGAATTCCAGCTCAATTTCATTTGACAGGTTTTCAAGCATCAGCTTTTGTTTATCCAGAATTCTCTCTTCCAAGTCTCCCTTTACATAAGAGTAATAATAGTAACTGATCAACAGCAAAGGAATCGTTGACATCAAAATGCCGAAAACAAGAACCTTATTACGAATCGACTGAGAGTCCAGCCACTTTAAAATTGCCCTGTTCATTCGCTATTCTCCTCTTTGCCATCCCCATCAATCAAGTCGGCTATATACAAGAGGTTTTTATTAAGATTGATCCCCAGCTCTTCCTGAACCTGTCTATTTACAAGAAAGCGAATACTATCTGGTAACTCAACGGGAATATCTCGCGGAGAGTTGCCCTGGATAATTAAGCTGACATAGCGGGCAGATTGATAACCCTGATCATAAAAACTTGCCCCGTAACTGGCAAGATATCCCTCTTCAACCTCTTGTTCATATAATCCCATTACGGGAAGCCCATATTTCTTAGATAACTGGACAATTTCATTTGTTAATGATTCAATCCGAAACCCGGGGAGAATTATGATAGCATCACCTTTTCTTAAGTTAGTTTCTATTTTTTGAAAAAAATCAGGCTCCCCAACATTGCCTGGAATAATCGTTATCGAAAGTTCTCCGGCAGCTTCCCTTGTCTTTTCGAGGCTTAAGCGACTAGTTTCAATTTCTTCATCATATAAAACATGGAATCTCTGAATAGATGGCACCAGGTCATGAAATATTTCCATCCTCTTTCCTGAAATGCTCGTATGGTAATTATTAATTCCAGTGAATTGCCCTCCGGGGGATTTGTAGTCTTTAATTAGTCCTATTTCCTTTGGGGCTGCCACTCCAGCAAAAACGACGGGTATATTTTGTTTACTGTTTTCCAGCCGTGCTTGTAGGTCCAATGTTTCAATACCGCCAAGTGTGACAATTACATCGGGATTCTTCTTTAAAAGACTGTCGATATCATTGATTAAGTTTTCTTTCCGATCATACGCATTTTTAAACAGAAATTTTATATCTTTATCATCATATCCCAGGTCCGTCATCCCTTTTTTCAATCCTGAAAATTTTTCAAGGCGACTGTCTCCTATCATCAATACTCCAATTTTGATAGGCGAGTCTGCTTTTTTTTCAACATAGTTATATAAAACAATCGATACCGTCAATATAGTTAAGAAAAATAAATACCATTTGAGTTTCATAGAAAATGGCTCCCGTCTTTTTTACTTTAACTACTTTAACTATATCGAAAAAAACACCACTACTTACTTAGAAAAAAAGATCATTTTTTGAAATTTAAACAGTAGGTATGGACTTTTTTGAAAATTAAATTACAGTTCAGCAACAACCAAAAATTTTACCAAATCGCCAGTGATGGCGGGCTGCTTGAAAAACCGGTGGAAATGACAAAAGTTGTCCTCAGCCCGGCAGAAAGAGCGGAAATCATTGTTGATTTCTCTGATTTCAAAAAAGGCGACGCTGTTCAATTGGACCGTGACGGAAAGCCGCCGCCTGCTAACGAGACTGGCTGGAAAGACACCATTCTCGTTAATCCAGGGGAAAAGGTTCGGGCTATTGCCACGTTCGACCAAGCTGGTGTGTTTATGTATCATTGCCATATTCTCGAACACGAGGATGCGGGTATGATGGGGCAATTCCAGGTCAAGTAATTGGCGAATTCGCAGGATGGAATACCGAAAGGCATGGAGGTTCACTTCTTCATGCTTTTCGTGTTTATTGATTATCTGAAGCCATTTACTTGCTATTAAGTAGATATGATCAACAGTGGATTATATTTTATCCCCCGTTCTTAATAAAACCTTAACAAAGAACACAGATAATATAAGAAAGGAGTGATAACCGTTGAACGATATTGGCTTGTTTTTTGCCTTTGCAGCAGGTGTTTTATCATTTTTTTCTCCATGTGTTTTCCCGCTTCTGCCGGCATACATCACACACTTAACCGGAGGAAAGCTTGAAAATTCGAAAATCGAAGTAGATAAGAGAAAACTATATATACGTTCATTTGGATTCATAGTAGGCTTCAGTTTGATCTTTATCATTATGGGGGCATCGGCAAGCTTCCTCGGCAAATTATTTTTGAACTACCGGACCGTCATTATGCAAGTTGCCGGTTTTTTAATTATTATCTTTGGTTTGCAAATGGCTGGTTTATTAAATATAAAATTTCTCATGATGGAAAAGAAAATTTACTCAAAGAGGGGAGAAAAGGGAATTTTCAATTCAATTACTTTAGGTATGGCCTTTGCCAGTGGATGGTCACCATGTGTAAGTCTTGCTTTGTCATCGATTCTTCTGCTCGCAAGTTCAACTGATACTTTATACCAAGGAATCTACTTGTTAACTGCCTATTCATTAGGCATGGCAGTCCCTTTCCTGATTATTTCAACCGTCATTTCGTATTCAATAAAAGCAATGAAGTGGATTAATAAATATTTACCAAAGCTTGCATTTATAAACGGATTAATTATGGTGAGCTTGGGGCTCTTAGTCTTATCAGGCCAAATGCAAAAAATTAGTGCCTGGCTTTCCGTTTATAGTTTATTCTAGAAGAAAAAAGGATGCGAAGGTTTGATGAGTAATGATTTAATTGGGAAATCAGTGTTAATTGTTGAGGATGACCCTAAAATTCGTAACCTAGTCAAAATATATTTAATAAATGAGGGCTATGAGGTTCTTGAAGCCAAAAACGGGCTTGAAGCGAAGGATAAAATTGAAAAGTACGACCCATGCATACTCATTCTTGACCTTATGCTGCCTGGCATAAGCGGCGAGGAAATATGCCGATGGATAAGAAGCGACTTAAAAAGTGTAATGCCTATTATTATGCTGACAGCAAAAGCTTCTGAAAAAAGTCGGATTGAGGGCTTCAAACTCGGGGCCGATGATTATGTTGTAAAACCATTCAGTCCTGGGGAATTGATGGGCAGGATCGAAGCGGTATTGCGCAGAACAGCGAGCCGCTGCGGAAAAATCAGTTTTAACGGATTAACCATTAAGCCGGTCAAAGGTGAAGCATTGGTAAACGGCGAACAGCTTGATTTGACCCATTTTGAATTTAAGCTGCTCCACATGTTTATGCAGCATCCCGGTCAAATTTTGTCGCGGCCACAAATTCTTGACTTTATCTATGAAAAAAGTGAAAAGAATGTAACTGAAAGGACAATCGATGTCCATATTAAGAACCTGAGGGAAAAAATCAAACAACAAACGCCAGTAGATTACATTCAGACAGTCAGAGGGATGGGGTATAAATTTGCGGCGAATTAAGCAAATTACCAGTCAGCTTTTATCTAGGCTCATCGCTGTCAACAGTCTCGTTGTTTTTATGGTCATTCTCGTTGCCGGTATTTCCGTAAAAGATTATGCCTGCTATTTAGTTAATTATGAAAACGTATCCGGCCCTGACCTTGTTGAGACATTAAATGCCTTTTTAATTAAGGTAAGCATTCTCGCATTTTTAGTGGCAGGCCTGTTTCACTATTTTTCTGTCAAAAGAATTGTAAAACCAATAAAAACGATGTCAATGGCTGCAAAAGAAATAAAAGAAGGAAAAATTCCTCCAGAGATAAAAATTCAAACATCTGGCGAATTAGGGGAACTCGGAAAGAATTTCAATGCAATGGCGGATACTCTATCTTCTATACAGTTACGTCGTGAAGAAATGTTGAAGGATATCGCCCATGAGCTCAGAACCCCACTGACGAATATTAACGGGTATTTAGAAGCATTGCATGGCGGGATCATTAATGGAAATCGGGAATTATTCGGATCATTGCTGGAAGAGTCACGTCGGATTACGAGAATTGTTGAGCTACTTACCGAATTAAATTCATGGGGAAAAGAAATTTATTTTTTGGAAAAGCCTTTTGACTACACTAGTATAGATGAAATCCTTAATGAGTCCATTACCGCCTTCCAACTTAAATTAAATGAACAGTTCGAAAAAGTGAATATCCGGATTGAAGCAGCTTTCATTATTGGCCATAAGGATGGTCTTAAACAAGTATTTTCTAATTTAATCCAAAACATTATCGATTATGATTTAGGAAAAAAGCTTTCCATAAGCGGTTTCTCCGATGCGGGGCAATACAGAATCACTTTCACCCATACAGGCCTGTTTATTGATTTCGCTAAAAAAGAACTCATTTTTGAACGCTTCTATCGATTGGAAGAGTCAAGAAGTACGAAAGCAGAAGGTGCCGGGCTTGGCCTGGCAATTGCCAGAAGTATTATCGAGGCCCACAAAGGGGAGATTGGGCTCTCCACCGATGGAAACAACCATATTTTTTGGATAAATATTCCTACTCCAAACAATTCTTATGTATCCTCTCTCAGTAAAGGAGAAAAGCAGTGAGTTATATAACAGTTGGGAGATTTACGTTGCCGGCTGATTTGATTGCAGCCATTGTAGCTATTGTTATAAGCGCATTAGTCTATAAGCTTTTGAATAAAAAGAGCATTGGTGATTGGTACTGGAACAGCTTATTTATTTACATTGCTGTTTTCAAATTAAGTTACGCGTTATTCAATTTTAAGCTTTTCGTCGATACTCCGTTATCACTCATCTTTTTTAATGGTGGGATGAAAGGGCAAATCCTCGCGGCTATCAGCCTGGCAGTATATACGCTTTTCCTTTCAAGGAAGACGCCAGGAATGATTCGCAATGAATACGTCCCTATCTACTTGATGTTCTTCCTGCTGTACGAAATGACACTTTACATCGTGGAGAAAAATGTTGCAGCAGTCGCTTTTCAGTTTTTTATACTCATCGTTTTTTATATCTTATATCTTAAAAACAGCAAATCTAATCGAGTAATGTCAACGAAAGTTTTTATCTTATTGATCCTGCTGGAGGCCTTGTTGCTCAGTTTATTTGATGGGTTAATAGCTGCTGAGAATCTGCCAATCCTATTGATTGGACTTTTATTAACAGTGATTCAAAATATAGAAAAGGAGGCATCATATCATGAATAAAAATTTATTGTCAATCGCCATCCTCATCTTGGCAGCTGCAATTGTAGTAGTGAATGTTTGGAAACCCTCATTCACAGAAGGAGAAAAAGAGAAGCCCACTGAAACAGTAAACTCAGCTTCACAAGAGGATATACCAGGTGCAAAGCTTTCAGAACTTGAAGAAGGGTCAGAAGCTCCAGATTTTGAATTAACAACACTTGCTGGCGAAAAGGCGAAACTTTCCGACTATCGGGGACAAAAAGTGATTTTAAATTTCTGGGCAACCTGGTGTCCCCCTTGTAAAGCTGAAATGCCGCATATGCAAAGCTTTTACGAGAAAAATAAAGATAAAGGCATTACCATACTTGCCGTTAACTTAACCAATGTGGATAAAGGAATGGATGCAATTAACGCCTTTGTAAAGGAATATGGCCTGACATTTCCGATTCTTCTCGACGAAGACGGAACAGTCGGTATGACTTATCAAGCGTTTTCGATTCCAACAAGTTATATCATCGATAAAAACGGCAAAATTGCAAAAAAAATCGTAGGTCCCATGGATGAAGAAAAGATGAAGCAGCTGACTGCAAATTTAAAATAGAAGACGTGAAACCCACATTCGGCACCTCAGAAGCGGATTACTCCCTTTTTCTAAGGTGCCTTTTTTAAAATAAAATATTTGGTATTACTTATCAACCTGATACTTTCTGGTTTGCAATCAGAGGTGAAATCTCTGCTTTGTTTGCTTTATGGAATTTTACAAAAATCAATACATACAGGATTGCTGCAAGAACTGTGCTAGCATAGTTCACGACCGATAGCACTGTCCCAGGGTAATAAACCCCTTGAACATAAACCCCCAAAACTTGGGAGCCAACCAACGCTCAAACCATTCCCCACTGTGTTGGTGAAAACTGACTCTTATAGAAGTCCTTTCTTAAATAATCAACCAGTAAGTATACGGTGAATATTCCCCACCCGATGGTGATTACATAAGAAACAGTAATGAAGTAGAATGAAATAACACTAATATCAAAAGAAAAGACATTTTGTAAATGTGTCATTATACGGTAAAAACTTAATCCTAACAAACAAGTAATAGGAATCACTAGGAAAAAAGCTGGTAGGATAGGTTTATCAGGTAACTGGGCATTTTTTATTTGCATGTAAATCAAAAAGGATAACTTTGCTATAAACAGGAAGACCCCAATGCTCAAAACAAACAATGAAGAAACCGATGCAAGGGATACAATGGTACTGTTTTCCGCCATGGAAGCGATGCCTGTTCCAGTCAAACTTACTAAACCAAAAGCGAAAACATCAAGCAGCCATACAAAGTTTAATTTGCTAATATCAACAGGCTTGGTGAACCAGCTTTTAGCAACTTTGAATTCAAGAAAGAACAGTGAAGTCCACAGAACCCCAAAGTAAATCAACGACGGCAGCATCATAGTCTGTATTGAGAGTCCAGGAATATAAAATGCCAATGGTCCCCACACGACATTAGCTGTCATCGATAATGATGCAATTGGAACAAAGATTGTGATATTTGTAAGTGGGTTATCCATTAAGGCAGTGAATTGATTTTTTGTTCCCAACCATTGTGTCAATCCCATCAGAAATACAGCCGTTAGAATTAAATTGGCGATAGAAGACGCCAGCATGATAAACACAAGCAACGCGTAGAGCGATGAATGTAATAAGCTCAATTGAGACCAGACAATGTCTGAGATTTTAATTAAGCCTTCACCATGGGGGATGGCAAATTGAAGATAGTTGAAGGCCATCAAAGCAACACTTCCAGCGGCAAGTGCAGCCTGGAACTTGATCGGAACGAACTTTAATTTCATTTTTCCTACCTCCCTTTAGAATGTTATAACCTTGTCTGCCCATTCAACCATTTCGATGCAATCCTTCATCGTTGAGATTGGACAAACCGTCTGTTCTTCAAGCTTGCGGGATTGTATGCAAGTGCCACATGCTAAAATCACACCGTCATTCTCGATAAAATTGTTTAATTCCCTTGCGGTGTTATATTTTTCATGGTCGATTCCTTCACACTCAACGCCTTCTCCCATTAAAAAAACCTTCACTTCATGGCCATGGAGCAGTGATGCGTTTGCAAACCGAAATGCGTTCCAGCTTTTTTCGGGCTCTTTCGTCTCGATGATGATCCCATATTTCATGTCACTTTCCTCCTAGAATTGATTTCTTAATTCCATTATAGGATCGTACAACTTATAAAGGAAATGCATTATAATCATACTTTTATTACTTTTTCGCATAGCTATTTTTCACCATAAAAAAAGAGCCAAGAACCATGATGATACTTAACTCTTAAAGACTATTTTAATTTATTCTTCGTTTTCAAAGTAACAGCCAGCCCTTATTTGTTACTAGACCAGATAACGACTGGAATAAGCAGTAATGAAAGGATGCCCCCGGCAAGTGAGAGTGTTGCGTAACTTGATTGAGCTACAACCATCCCGGAAAGCGCTCCCCCAGATGCCCCAGCCAAAGCGATCAAGACATCAACAGATCCTTGTGTCTTTGCACGAGTGGACGGGTTAGTTGCATCCACGATGAGCGCCGTTCCGCTAATGAAGCCAAAGTTCCAACCAAGCCCAAGCAGAGCAAGAGCAATAATGAGAACCAGCGTGGAATCGGCAGGTGCAACTGCAGCGAGAATACCAGCAACAAGCAGGGTGGCCCCAGAAGCGATTGCCATTGCAGTGCGTCCAACCTTGTCAACGAGGATACCAGTCACAAGGGATGGAAGGAACATTGCGCCGATATGGAAACCAATTACCAGTCCCGTTTCACTCAAACCATGTCCGTGATTCCCCATATGTACTGGCGTCATAGTCATAATTGCAACCATGACAATCTGGGTTAAGACCATTACCGTGGCTCCAACAACGATCCCTCTTTTGTTTATTGCTAGTGTAAGAGATTGCGTGTCTAAGAAATTACTCTCGTCCGTTTTCTGTACCTTTGCTATTGCTGAGGCAACGACCAGAGGGTCTGGGCGAAGTAAAGCTAGAAGCACCAAGCCGGCAAGAAGGAAGGCTACGGCTGCTAGAATGAACGGACCGGCCAGAGCAGGGACTCCGATTGACGTAGCAAACCGGCCCATTACATCAACCAGGTTTGGCCCCGCAACAGCACCGAATGTGGTTGATACCATCGCGACACTGATCGCTGTTGCCCGTTGTGTGGAATTTGCCAGGTCTGTACCTGCATAGCGTGCCTGTAAATTTGTAGCAGTTCCGGCACCATAGATTAGCAGTGAAGCAAAAAGGAGCAGAATATTATTAGTTAATGCTGAGATCACTACTCCGACCGCGCCAATACTGCCAGCCAAGAATCCTGCCGCGAGTCCTGAACGGCGTCCAAAACGTTGGGAGAGCCGCCCTACAAGCAGAGCTGCTCCAGCAGAACCCAAAGTGAACAACGCAGCCGGAACCCCTGTGAAACTATCTGTACCTAGCATATTTTGTGCAAGAAGTGCTCCGACGGTTATGCCTGCTGCAAGTCCTGCACCGCCGAAAATTTGTGAAATGACAACAATCATCAGCGTCCGTCGATATAATCTTTGTTGCTTTTTTGGGGAATCAATGTAACTTTGTAACCAAGCCGATTGACTTTCTAAAGCTTCTAAATCATCATGTTTATGCGGCATCACTCAGGCCGCCCTCCCATATTGTATAATTTCTTTATTCACTGTGCCCTCCTGCTTAAGAAAAAAAGCATTCCTCTTTTCTTAGACTCTTTTGTCTCCAGAATTATTCCGAATTTCATGCTTGATTTCCCCTCAAATTGTAATTGTAAAATCTTGTTCTCACTTTAATTATATGAACATTCATTTTATAAAGGAAATGCATTATAATTATCTTTACTATTACATTTTTGCATGATTAGAGGATCAAAAAAACTAAGCATCAATTTCGATGCTTAGTTTTCCATTCATTTTATTGTATTCTTGGTCTCTATCCTGGCATCTCTTGCTTCAACTACTTTTCCAATATGGAATGCTGTTACATTATTTTTTTCGAATTCCTGCAATAAATTTTCCGATTCCGCAGGAGAAACGAAAATGAGTAAGCCGCCAGATGTTTGTGGGTCATACAATAAATACTCTTCTTCCCGTGACAATGAGGTTAAGTGCTTTACATTTTTATGGAAAGAATAATGGTTTTTTAAGATTCCCTCAGGCACTGCACCATTTTCTATTAACTGAAAGACTTCTGGCAAGAAGGCAATTTGATCGTTGTAAAGTTCGATTGAAATGTTGCTTTTTTCGGCAACATCCGT
The DNA here is from genome assembly GCF_002860125.1 of Bacillus canaveralius. Lineage (GTDB taxonomy): Bacteria > Bacillota > Bacilli > Bacillales > Cytobacillaceae > Bacillus_BJ > Bacillus_BJ canaveralius. The sequence continues at coordinate 3,250 of NZ_PGVA01000010.1, read as the reverse complement.
AAGATGCCCCACCAAGCCAAATCCAGTTACATCCGTACAGGCATTTATTTGAACCTTGCGAAATGCTTTGGAGGCATCATGGTTTAACTTCATCATTAAGCTAACCACTTCTTCCATTTGCTCAACACTGGCCAATTTTTGGTCTATGGCAGTTGTATAAATTCCGATTCCCAGTGGTTTCGTCAAGAAAACAAGGTCTCCTGGCATAGCTCCTGATTTACTAATAAAATTTGCACCTTCCGGTATGAATCCTGTAACGGCGAATCCATATTTCGGTGAATCGTCGATCGTATGTCCGCCAACAATTGAAACCCCTGCTTCTAATGCTTTGTCTCTTCCCCCCTTTATCATCTCTTCAAGATAGCTTAAAGGCAGCGAAGATATGGGGAACTCGATTATATTTAAACCATATTTGGGGATTCCGCCTTTTGCATATATATCGCTAAGTGCATTAGCAACTGCAATGGCACCAAATTGATAAGGATCATCAACGACAGGTGTAATGATATCTACCGATTGAACAATCGTTCCATTAGTATGTTCAAACGCAAATACGTCTTCTCCTATCCTGGCGATAATATTTTTATCTTTTGAACTGGGAATGTTACGCAAAACTTGCGTAAGGTCCGAAGACCGAATTTTGCATGCTCAGCCAGAACCTGAAGAATATGAGGTCAAAGCGATATGAGAGTTATACATATCTTTCTCCTTTTTGTTTAATACGTCCATCATACCATGTAAAAAAATCGAGGTGTAATAAGTGGAATTCCATCAATTAAAAACTTTTTATTATGTAGCAATTTACCTTAACTTTTCTAAAGCAGCAGAAAAAATTTCTTTAAGCCAGCCAGCTGTTTCAAGGCAAATTGAAGTGTTAGAAAGCCACTATAAACTCCCGCTCTTCAATCGGGCAGGCAGGAAGGTTGAATTAACAGATGCCGGGAGAAGACTGCTTCAATATGCTGAGCAAATCCTCTTATTAGCTGAAGAGACCGAAAAAGCAATGCACTCCTTGAATAACCTGGAAGCAGGGGAAATCAATCTAGGCTCGGGAACAACTATAGGGAATTATCTTCTTCCTTCTTTAGTAGTTGAATTCCAACAGAAATACCCCAATATCATTATAAACCTAATGATAGACAAGACTGACTCGATAATTGAGAAACTAAAAAAAGGAGACTTGGATGTCGCCATAGTAGCAAAAACAATGAGTTATCCGGAGTTTAATTATAAAGCTCTTTTAAATGACGAGATTATCTTAATAGGGGGCTCCGGATACGAAAATAATAGTAACGACATAAAATATCTTAAACAACTTTCTAATGAAACATTTTTACTTAGGCGCCAAGGTTCAAATACAAGAGAAAACACCGACAGTTTTTTTAAAGAACATAATTTCAGTCCTAATCGAATAATTGAATTTGATACGAATGAAGCAATAAAGCAAGCAATAATCAAGGGCTATGGGATTGGTTTCTTGTCTAAACATGTGACAAAATATGAAGTGGATTTAAAATTATTAGAACCTTTTCAGTTAAAAGATCGCTGCAAGAGAAATTTTTCGTTAATATTCCCAAAAGGAAAATTCACTTCTCCTATCCTTCTTATATTCAGCTCCTTTCTCAAAAAAAATATTTATAAACTGTAGCCAATATAAAAAACAGCAGCGGATTAGCTTGCTGTTTTTTATAATTAGGCTATGTTATACAATATTGTTGATAGACATGCGGGTTCGATTTGCCTTCCGAGAGACGGGTTTTGCTATCGCAAAAAAGGCTCTCTACAGGCAAAATCGCCCCGCTAACGTCTAATTATCAACATTTGTTCTTTAACAAAGCCTATAATTAAAGAAGATTCTAGGCAATTAAATCCTCCGTTATTTTTCCGGTCTGCCCCCTATTTCCCTTGTTGAACTCGTAACATCTGAAATGGCCTCCCTCTTCAAAGTTAAAAATGTAAGGCTCACCATCATCAGCCATCCACAAAAACAGTCCCTTTCCATTTTTCCAATTTGTACACTTTCCTTCCAGAAATAGAGCTTCCGGAAGCTTAATTAAAATAGAATCTCCATTTTCAGATACCTTTAAAAACATTTACCTCATCCTTTCTCCTATTTTTGCTCTTTCTAATTACAAACTTATCCTGAAAAAGTAAAGAAAGTATGGAGATAACCCGGCGAAATTATGAAGATTCGACTTTTTATTGGGGGTTGAATTTCTCCACAAATTCTCCATATATACCCCTTATAGTATTCAAGTAAGGAGAACTACTATTTTTAGATACTCCCCTAAGTTTTGGCAAGGAGGAAAAAGTGTGCATTATGCGAATGATATCAAAAATCGGTTAAGAAAGATTGAGGGACAAGCTAGGGGAGTCCTTGGGCTGATGGAAGCAGAAAAGGATTGTAGGGATGTTGTCAACCAATTGTCCGCGATAAGAAGTGCAGCGGATAAAGCTCTGGCTTATATTGTTGCCCTTAATCTACTGGAATGTATGCAGCAAGGAGGTGATGCAGGTAACGACTCCTCAGTAATAGTGAAGGAAGCTGTCAATCTTTTAGTAAAAAGCCGATGATTGATAAAAAAAGGAGATGTTAAAATTGGATTTCCATTATACAGTTACAACGAATAAGACAATTGAGGAAACGATTGCTTCACTTGAACAAAACTTAAAGGAGAATAAATTCGGAATCCTCTGGCAACTGGATATTCCGGAGAAGCTTCAAGAAAAAGGTGTTGACAGTTATACAAAACCATACCGGGTTCTTGAAGTTTGTAATCCCCATGAAGCAGGGCGGGTTCTGAACATAGATGAGCTTGTTGGCTATTTCCTGCCGTGCAAAATTACGGTATACGAAAGCCAGGGGAAAACGAAAATAGGATTGCCAAAACCGACGTCTCTCGTAAGCATGTTGAATAATGATGAACTTAAGGAGATCGCCAAGGATATTGAAAACACGCTAATCCATGTACTGGAGGAAAGCAAGTAGAGGAAATATTCCACGGGGAAACTAAACACCTAATGTTGAAGATTTCAAAAAAAGCTGCTGTTGTCTCAGCAGCTTTTTATTATTGGATTTGAATGCCTATAAAAGATTTTTAATAAAAATAGGCCGGAAAACCGGCCTATTTTTTCTCAGTGATGCCTTAAAGATTCCCCATCATTCCTTGAAAATTCTTACTGTTGGCAGCTCCACCTGTGCCATGCATGCCTTTATAAAATTCCTCCAGTTCCTGGTCGCTTAAATCCG
>NZ_PGVA01000092.1 GCF_002860125.1 Bacillus canaveralius | reverse complement strand
AACGGCTACGCCATTATCTGGATGAGAAGGGAAATAATTCTCCTACAAACATTTTACTCATACCATCCTGATGATGATCCAGTTTGATCTGCAAACTGTAAATGTCAGCATTTTTGAGAACCATTTACCCGTTTTTATGAGGCATATCGGGATGGACACTGACGCTTCAGCATGGAATTACAAAACGGAACAATTCGAATTGACTGGCAGCAGGAGCGAGGTTCTTAATCCTCTTGAAGACATTTACAAGGAAATTGACCGAGTCATGAATTTCTACCATTACTCTTTAAACCAGGGCAGCCGCCAGGTCACAAAGATTATTGTCGATGGCGACCATCCATGGCTCGATGAAATCTTTGCCGAACTGAACAAGCGCTTTTCTGTGAGGGCGGAGAAAATAACGAATCGAGCGATAACAGGATCACCAGACAAATTATTAACTCCCTTTCACGTCAATCTCGGCTTAGGATTGAAGGAGGTTTAGACATGCTCGCAGATATCAACCTCCTCCCGAAGAAAGAACCAAGAAACAAAACAGCTGCCATTTTGCTGGCTGTCGCGGCTGCTGTACTTATAGCTGGGATAGCGGTCTTTTACTGGCAGCTGGAGGCGCGCAAACAAGATCTGGAATCGATTGAAAATCAGCTCCGCCTAACAAACGGCATCATTGAGGTGGAAGGAAAAAAATTAGCTGATCACCAATCTGTCGATTCAGTAGAAAAATTGGAAACCGCAATTACCCGGGCTGGCGATCAGCGAGTAAATACCGTGTATTTACTGCAGGAGCTGACAAGACTTCTCCCTGAAAGAGGGTTTATTACCGAGTTCGCAATTGATCAGGAATATTTAATCCAACAGGTTGTTCAATTTGATAAAAAAAGCGAGGCTGCCTATTATTTGAACGCTTTAGTAAACGTTGACTGGGTCAAGGAAGCAATCGTGAAGGAAACGAAAGCCGGCGACTGGGATGTTTTGAATAATAATACCGGCGTATCGGATGAAGAGCTTGTAGAAATAGGCAAAAAAGAATATCTGCCAAGATACTATGCTGAATATGAAGTTAAGCTCGATATTCCTGCGTTAAAAAAAGCATATAGTGAGGCAGCCGGCCCTCGAAGTGCCGACGCGGAAGAAGGGGGAGAGACCCCGTGAATCGAGAAGTGACGAAAAAACAAATCCTGATCACCGTTCTCGTGCTATTGCTGTTTGGGGGCATAGCGCTTGGAAGCTATTATGCATTTTTGCTGCCTCTTAATGAACAACTGCAAAGAAAAGAATCCGATTTAAATCTGGCGGAAGGCGAATTAAAAATCATCCAAGAAAGATTGGAACAAATGGATGAAGAACCTCCGTTAAGCACGATGGAGCTACAACGCCGGATGCCGGTGACACGGATGCTTGATCAATTGCTCCTTGATATTGAGAGGGCAGAAATAATTTCAGATACATATGTAAAAGAAATAAGGCTAAACGGGCCGGGGACCGATGAAGAAATCGAGCCCGCCGAAACGGATAATAAAAATATAGCTGACGGTGAAGAGACCGGCGAAGCTAATATCCAAACCAGCAAACGCAGTGAAGAAGCCAGTCATGAAGCTCTTCCGAACGGGATGAAAAAAACAACCGTAGTGATTGCCGGAGAAGCGGATACTTACTTTGAGATGGAAAGTTTTATTGAAGTGATCGAAGGCTTAAAAAGAATCGTCAATGTGGAACAATTACAATTCACTGCGCCGGAGGAGATCTATTCTGTAGAGCAGACACCCGGGCTGCTTGAGTTTGAATTAACGATCGCAGCTTATTATTATCCCGGGCTGGAAGACCTGAAGAAAGAACTGCCGCCCCTCGCCGCTCCTGAACAATCGAATAAGAAAGACCCGACCAGCCGTTTTTCCGAAAAGAACGCAAACCATAATCAGCCTTAAATATGAATGGTTTGCGCGAAAAAAAAGAAATATATTGAAAGAGGAACCGGCTCATCTGCCCTTGACGCCTCACGAAAAATTTGACGAAAGCATTCAGTAACAAGACGACAAAAGTCTTGTTATTTTTTTTATCCGGTATGTTAGGATGAAACAAATCTGCATCGACTGGAGGGAGAGCAAGCAGTGGACAAGCATGAAAATGGCAAAACGATTACGATCAAAATAAACGGCAGTGACCGTCCCTATAAGGAAAATTCGCAAAATCAAGATCAGGCAAGCCATGTAAACAAAGCTCCAGCCGATTTTTCAAAAATACCTCCACACGAAGAAGCAGCGGCCGGGCGGGAGACGGTTGATGAAAGCTTCGATTGGATTCTTCCTGATCCGGATTTTGAACAGGACATAAAGGAATATACAATTGAAGATATGACGAAGCAAAAGAAACAAAGTGGCTGGAACGCCTTTAAACAAAAGACAGGCCCGAAAATTTCGAAGAGGGATTTCTCTTCGCTCTTTTGGTCTGTTTTTTTTGCTGTGCTGCTGGGAGTGAGCCTTGGCTTCATCATGCTAAAATTGGTCGCAACAGAACAGGCAGTTAAGGATGCTCCAACTGGACAAGAAGCGAACCAGGGCGGGCAGGAACAGGCTGGCAAAGGTACAGCAACAGCCTCGGTTGCACCGATAACAACGTTTGTGGTTCAAGAAGGCGTTTATACAACCACCGATGCAGCAAAAGCAGCTTTGGCAGCAGCCGAGCAGAAGGGGGCTGTTGGAAAAATAATTGAAATGAATGGACAAGCCTTTCTTTTTCTCGCAGTGGCAGACAGCCTTAAGGCTGCAAAAAGCATCGGGATAAATCTGCAGAAACAAGGATTAAAAATATATGCCAAGCCACTGGAAATCGGGGGCGAAGAAGCAAGCGGCTTAACGGAAGGGGAAGTAAAGCTGCTCGAGATCACTGCTTCAGTCTACTCCGATGTTGCGACAGCCGGCACTCATGCAACCCTTTCCCAGTCCTTGGATGCTGCACTAACTGACAAAGTCAATACACACACACAAACATTGCGCAATATTCCTGCTGATGCATTGCAGAATGATCAGATCAAAACACTCAAAGTTGAACTGGAAAATGGCTTGCAGCAAGCACAACTTTATGGAAAATCTCCAGGTACTGATTCACAACAAGCTTTACAGAAAAGTTTGCTTTCTGTTCTTGCAGCTTATAATGCTCTGTAAATCATAATCGAATAGTATATTTTCTGGGAAATAGGACAAATTATCAGAGTCTGCTCATACTTTTGGCAGGCTCTTCATTTAGTTTTGGAAGACTAGCAAAACCGTGTTGATTAGCGTAAGTCGGAAAAAAAGCAGAAAAACTTCCTATTTTCTTCTTTTTCAATTGTTAGAAACAGGGAAGTTTGGTACGATAAGCTTGTATCTCTCTAATGATCATGCAATTGTGAAGGTAAGGTGATTTCAATGCAGCGCCTCATTTTAGCCTCTTCTTCTCCACGGCGAAAAGAACTCCTTGAAAATCTTCATCTGGAATTCGAAATCTCAGGCAGTGATGTTGATGAAAGCTATGATCCGGAGTTAAGTCCGGAGGAGATCGTCACCGAGCTTGCCGATCGAAAAGCTCGCTTTGTCGCCAGGAAATTTCCGTCTGCTTTTATCCTTGGTTCAGATACGATTGTTGTCTCTGGAGGAAAAGTACTTGGAAAACCTGAGGACGAAGCTGACGCGGTCTCGATGCTAAGGCAGCTATCGGGTAAAACCCATGCTGTTTTTACAGGCGTATCGATTATTGGCAATGAAAAAAACGTAAAGTTCTATGAAAAAACCGATGTGACGTTTTGGGAGTTAACCGATGACGAAATCAAAACGTATATAAACAGCGGTGAACCGTTTGATAAGGCAGGTTCATATGGAATACAGGGTCTTGGAAGCATGCTTGTCAAAGAGATTAGCGGCGATTTTTTTTCCGTAATGGGATTGCCGGTCTCCAGAACGGTTCGAGAATTAAGAAAGGCAGGCTTCGAATTACCGTTTTAAGTCTGTTTTGTTAGGTGGCTGCAACTGCATCCCGAAAAACACATGAATTTGACTGTAGCTTTCTAACGAGCAGTTTTAGGCGATTTTCGTTGCTGCCCTGGTAGCTCTCCCTCGTCACAATCGGCGAACAGGGAGGAATTTAATTGAGCACAGAATTAATGATTAGAGATTTTCCCGCGGATGAACGTCCCCGCGAGCGCTTTGTCCAGAATGGCCCGGAAAACTTGTCAAACCACGAGCTGCTGGCGCTGTTGCTGCGAACTGGCTCAAAGCAGGAATCTGTCCTGCAACTGGCAAACAGGGTTTTATCCAGTTTTGAAGGTCTGAGGCTGTTAAAGGATGCTTCATTAGAAGAAATTACAGCTATCAAAGGAATCGGAACGGCAAAAGCGATCCAGGTCCTCGCAGCTGTTGAGCTTGGCAGGCGGATCGCCAATCTTTGCTACGATGACCGTTATGTGATCCGCTCCCCTGAGGACGGTGCGAAATTCTTAATGAATGATATGAGATTTCTGTCCCAGGAGCATTTTGTTTGTCTTTACCTCAATACAAAAAACCAGGTGCTGCATAGGCAGACAATCTTTATCGGGAGCTTGAATGCCTCGATCGTTCACCCTAGGGAGGTTGTGCGCCCATAAGGGCTTTAGAAAATCTGCTTTAGCAAAGCAGTAGGGAAATATCACAAATTTATACCCTATCATCAGCCATCTTATCCGTAAGGGAAACTGAGCGGGGAGTGTAGCATGTTGGCAAAGCCATAAGTTGTCTAGTTACCAAGGCACGACTGAATGGCGAGATGAAATTCATAGACAAGGATGAAAGCTGAATTGCTTGAATGATAGCTCAAGGAGGACTACGGGGACCCTCAGCGGGAGGTAACGATAAACGCTGTGTGAAGTATGCATGTTCCTTAAAAACTTCGAGGAACATGAAGTGATACTACTTCGTCCAACTTCTATATGGAAGAAACGAGCGAAAGTCACATCCGAAACTATGAAAAGCTATGTTTCTAAATGTCTAAATGGGGATTGTCTAAGTTGGAAAGCCAATAATGGCTATGACAATAGTGTCTGAATATCCAATATGGCAACGGAGCTCTCGTAGTAGTCCGAGATAGGGAAAGCCTATTACATGGCGAAGGAGAGTAGTTTATCGAGTTTAATACAAAATTGGGAAGGAGCGTGAGGCTCTATGAGAAATCCGAAAGTAGTATTAAACAGTCTAACTTCCAAAACAAACGATAAGAACTATGATTTCCAGCGACTGTATCGAAATCTCTATAACATTGAGTTCTTCCTAGACGCATATGACAAAATCTACCCTAATAAAGGTAGCAACATCAAAGGAATCAATGAGGATACCATAGATGGAATGAGTTTAAAGAGAATAAATGCTCTTATTGAAAAACTCAGAAATCAGACATACCAACCGAATCCTGCACGAAGAATCTATATCCCAAAAAAGAATGGGAAACTAAGACCATTAGGATTACCAACCTTTGAGGACAAATTAGTTCAAGAAGTAGCTAAAAGAATTCTTGAAAGTATCTATGAACCTAATTTCTCTGAAAACTCACATGCCTTTCGACCAAACAGAAGCTGTCATACTGCTCTTAAACAAATTAAAAATACCTTCACAGGCACCAGGTGGTTTATTGAAGGTGACATAAAAGGTTTCTTTGATAATATCGACCATCATACTCTCATTAACATTTTGAGAAAAAGAATCAAGGATGAAAAATTTATCAACTTGATTTGGAAATTTTTGCGTGCTGGTTATGTGGAAGATTGGGTTTTTCATAAAACATTTAGTGGGACCCCACAAGGTGGAATTATAAGCCCGATACTCTCGAATATTTACCTTAATGAATTAGACCACTTCATAGAAGAATATACTTCAACATTCAACAATGGTGATAAAAGAAGACATAATATTGTCTATCATAACTTGGCATCAAAAATTAACTATCGAAAATACAAAAATAAACATGAATGGTCAAAATTAGGTAAAGAAACACGAACTGAAAGAGCAAATGAAGTAAAGCAGCTGTATAAAGAGCTAATTACAAATGATAGCAAAGACCTGTTTGACCCAAACTACCGTAGAATGAAATATGTGAGGTACGCAGATGATTTCCTGATTGGTGTCATTGCAAGTAAAGAAGAAACAGAAAAAATCAAGCGGGATTTAACTGAATTTCTCGCAAAAAAACTAAAACTTGAACTAAGTGCGGAGAAGACGTTGATCACTCACAGTAAAAACAACGCTAGGTTTCTTGGTTATGATATAAGAATAGCAAGAGATTGGCAAACAATGAAAATGCCTAACGGCACTCAAAAAAGGAAATTTAACTTTCAAGCCAAACTTTTTGTCCCCCATGAGAAATACATCAAAAAACTCATTAGTCTAGGTGCCTTAAGTCTTGGAAAAAATAATCAGTGGAAACCAATTCACAGGACAAATTTACTCCACAGCGATGACTTGGAAATTATAAGACAATACAATGCGGAAATAAGAGGACTGTATAATTACTACAGATTGGCGAGTAACGTACATGTTCTCCAATCCTTTCGTCAAACGATGAAATTTAGCATGATTAAGACTTATGCAAATAAATACAAAAGTACCGTTAGCAAAACAATAAACAAATTTTCAATAAACGGTAAATTTGGTATTCGTTATGAGACGAAAGAAGGAAAACGTATTGCATATTTCATTGACCAAAGAATGGAGAAGAATACTAGGATAAATAGTGAAGAGGTTGATATAGAACCGAAAACAGTAAAATATGGTGGCAGGACAAGCCTTGTCGAACGCCTTTTAGAAGATAAGTGTGAATGGTGTGGAGCGGAGAACACACCATTAGAAATGCATCATGTCAATAAACTTAAGAACCTAAAAGGGAAAAAGCGATGGGAGCAGTTCATGATTGCAAGGAATCGCAAAACAATTGCAATGTGTGAAAAATGCCACCATGACCTTCACAATGGGAAGTTAGATTGATAAATGGAAAGCCGTATACTCTGAGAGGAGTACGTACGGTTTGGAGGGGAGTTCTCGGAAACCTACTTAGGAAACTAAGAAAGGCACTGGGTTCTTACCCTACTTCAAAGAAGCTTTCCGGAGGTCGGCAGCATCGATTATTTGTGTGCATAACCATCCTTCCGGCGATCCGTCACCGAGCAGGGAGGATATCGAAGTCACAAAGCGCCTCGCCGAATGCGGGAAAATAATCGGCATTGAAATGCTTGATCATTTAATTATCGGAGAAAATAAATTTGTCAGCCTCAAAGAAAAAGGGTATTTATGACACTAGGTTTTTATTTGACGATAAGCTATAATATTGTTTATGATTTTTGCAGGCTGGATTAAGACTGTAAACCATCCAGTATCGCCATTCAGGTGAATTTTAAAACGTTAAAACTATCGTTGCACCGGCCTTTTCGCCCTTGTTCGCAGCGTTCTTTCGACAATAAAGGATAAGCGGGTAAATGAAAACCGGATAAACATCTTATTTGCATTTTGCTTAAGTATCAGAAAGGGAGATATAATTTATGTTTGGAATTGGGACAAGAGATCTTGGAATCGATTTGGGCACAGCGAATACCCTGGTATATGTTAAAGGCAAAGGAATCGTCCTCAGGGAGCCTTCCGTTGTCGCGCTGCAAACAGATACAAAACACATTGTGGCGGTCGGAAACGATGCGAAAAACATGATTGGACGTACACCGGGCAATGTCGTCGCATTAAGGCCAATGAAAGACGGCGTAATTGCTGATTATGAAACAACCGCTACAATGATGAAATATTACATTAATCAGGCAACCAAAAACAAAGGCTGGTTTGCCGGAAAGCCATATGTAATGATCTGTGTGCCGTCAGGAATTACTGCTGTGGAAGAGCGTGCTGTCATTGACGCCACGCGCCAGGCGGGAGCACGGGACGCTTATCCCATAGAGGAACCGTTCGCAGCTGCCATCGGTGCCAACCTGCCTGTTTGGGAACCTACAGGTAGCATGGTTGTTGATATCGGCGGCGGGACAACCGAAGTGGCAATCATTTCATTGGGCGGGATCGTTACAAGCCAATCGATTCGTATTGCCGGGGATGAGATGGATGATGCGATTATCAACTATATCCGCAAAAATTACAATTTAATGATCGGTGAGAGAACTGCTGAAATGATTAAACTCGAAATAGGCTCAGCCGGAGATCCGGAAGGCATAGGCAACATGGAAATCCGCGGCCGTGACCTGTTAACCGGTTTGCCAAAAACAATGGAGATAACTGCTGAAGAGATTGCCAGAGCTTTGCATGACACAGTTTATTCGATCGTTGACGCTGTTAAGCTGACACTTGAAAAAACTCCGCCGGAATTGGCTGCAGATATTATGGACCGGGGAATTGTTTTGACAGGCGGCGGTGCGCTGTTGAAAAATCTCGACAAGGTGATAAGCGATGAAACAAAAATGCCGGTCTTAATTGCCGAGAACCCGCTCGATTGTGTTGCAATCGGAACGGGAAAAGCGCTTGACCATATTCATTTATTTAAAACAAGAGCGAAGGATTCTCGCTAATGCTGATCGTAGAGGTGTAAGTCATGCCACAGTTCTTTTTTAATAAACGTTTGATTTTACTGCTCGTCAGTATCATTGTTCTCGTGGCATTGATTGGATTTTCTTTAAGGGAAAGAGATCAATTAACCTGGCCGGAGCAGTTCATCAAGGACACAACCGGCTGGGTGCAATCCCTTGTTTCAAGACCGGCCCACTATGTTGCCGGATTTTTTGAAAATGTGCACGATTTGCAAAATACATATCATGAAAACAAAGAATTGAAAGCACGGCTAGATGATTTGACTAAGCTTGAAGTAGAGGTACAGGAACTTCAAAAGGAAAACAAAGAGCTTAATGAAATACTCGGCAAGAAAGAATCGTTGCGGGATTATGAACCAAAGCAGGCGACGGTAATTGGAAGAAACCCGGATCGCTGGCACGAACTGCTGATTATCAATAAAGGGAAAACGGATGGAATCGAGCCCGACATGGCGGTTATCACGGCAACAGGGCTGATCGGCAAGGTGAAAAGTGTCAACGGATTATCGTCAACCGTGCAGCTGCTGAGTTCAATGGACCCGACAAACCGGATTTCGGCTTCGGTGTTTGGCGAAGGAGAAAAACCATACCACGGAACGATTGAAGGCTACGATAAAGAACAAGAATTGCTTCTATTAAAAAATATCCCTTTTGATGCTAAAATAGAAAAAGACAAGATTGTCACTTCGTCAGGATTTGGTGGCGTGTTTCCGGGCGGGCTTGAGATTGGCAAGGTTGTTGACGTGAAGCCGGATCAGTTTGGCCTCACCCAAACCGTTTATGTGAAGCCAAGCGCAAACCTTTATGATATTCAGCATGTGATGGTCGCGAAGCGCAGCATTACAAGGCCTGAATTAACGGACATGGCAGATGGCGAGGAGGAGGAACTGTGAGAAGATTCCTTATTCCTGTTTTATTGATGTTCTTTTTTGTGATTGAAAGTACATTTGTAGAATTGCTTCCTGCAGAAATCTTTAACAGTGAGCGTATTCTCGTACCGCGTTTTTTGATGATTGCTCTGTTTTTCTTGACGATTTATGGTAGCGTTAAGCATGGAATCATTTATGCGCTGATTTTTGGCGGACTTTTTGATATTGTTTATACAGAGATTATCGGAATCTATTTGTTCCTGTTTCCGGTCATGGCGTATATCGTTTCGAGAATAATGAAGGTTCTGCATGCGAATATTATTATCATGACATTTGTGTCGCTGTTCGGAGTTGCCCTGCTTGAGCTTTCTGTATATGGAGCCAATTTATTAATCAACCGGACAAATATCGATTTTTCAATGTTTACTTTTCTAAGATGGCTGCCAACATTGGTGTTAAATTTAGCATTCACGATCATTGCTGCTTTTCCATTGAAAAAGCAGTTTGAAAGGTTTGCGGAATATTTAAAAGATTAATTGCTAAAATCGGCCTCTGTGCCGCTAGACCTTTTACTCTAAATAAAAGTGGCAAGAAGGAGTTTCGGCATATTCTGTCGAAATCTTTTCTATTGAGGTGAACTTGCTGACATGAAAAAAATGCAAAATGTTACGATTAAAGGAACAAAGGACGGGCTAACGCTTCATCTCGATGATTCTTGTTCTTATGAGGCTTTAAAGAGGGAGATGGACGAAAAGCTTTCCGTGAGCTATCGGGGGAATGAGGATAATCACCTTATCTCCGTAAAGGTGAAGGTGGGCAACCGCTATTTGACCGAAACACAAAAAGAAGAAATGAAAGAGCTTATCCGTCACAAAAAAAACCTCGTTGTCGAAGAAATACAGTCGAATGTTATTACGATTGAAGAGGCAAACCGCTTAAAAGCCGCCAGTGAAATTTTTCCGATTACAAGCATTGTCCGCTCTGGCCAAATTCTTGAAGTGCCAGGAGATTTACTGCTGATTGGCGATGTCAATCCCGGAGGAACAGTTGCAGCCGGAGGCAATATCTTTGTTATGGGTGCTTTAAAAGGAATGGCCCATGCAGGACGGTCGGGAAACGGACAGGCAGTGATTGCCGCTTCGGTGATGAAGCCTTCCCAATTGAGGATCAATGATTGTATCAATCGTGCCCCAGACCAATATCCGGAAGGGGATAAGCGGGAAATGGAATGCGCATACATAAATGAAAATCAGCAAATCGTTGTTGATAGATTGCAAGCTTTAGTTCAGCTTAGACCTGAGTTAACTAGATTGGAAGGGGGACGATAGTATGGGAGAGGCAATAGTAGTGACATCCGGTAAAGGGGGAGTTGGCAAAACAACAACTTCTGCCAACCTGGGAACGGCTTTGGCCCTGCAAGGAAAGCGTGTATGCCTGGTTGATACCGACATCGGCCTTCGCAACCTGGATGTTGTAATGGGACTGGAAAACCGGATTATTTATGATCTGGTTGATGTGGTCGAAGGAAGATGCAAGATTCATCAAGCACTTGTTAAAGATAAACGGTTTGAAGACAAGCTTTACCTTCTTCCAGCAGCGCAAACAAGTGACAAATCGGCTGTTCAGCCCGAACAAATGAGGAAGCTTGTTGATGAGCTAAAACAGGACTACGACTATATTGTTATCGATTGCCCTGCCGGAATCGAACAGGGCTATAAAAACGCTGTCGCCGGTGCTGATAAGGCAATTGTCGTAACCACTCCGGAAGTATCGGCTGTCCGCGATGCAGACAGGATCATCGGGCTGCTCGAGAAAGAAGAAAACGTTGAATCACCGAAGCTCGTCATTAACAGGATTCGCAGCCATATGATGAAAAATGGTGATATGCTCGATGTCGATGAAATTACATCCCATTTATCGATTGACTTGATTGGCATTGTTGCCGATGATGATGAAGTGATAAAAGCTTCCAATCACGGTGAACCAATCGTACTAAATCCGAACAGCAGAGCTTCAATCGCATATCGGAATATAGCCCGCCGCATTTTAGGCGAGTCTGTTCCGCTTCAGCCTCTTGAAGAAACCGACAACGGTGTTTTTTCAAAATTAAAACGCTTTTTTGGCGTAAAGTAGATATAAAATTCATATCTTGATTTTCGAACCGGGGGTAGTCCCGGTTTTTTATATTTGAATGAATTTCATAAAGCAATTCTTTAATTGAAAAACAAACAGTTATATAAACAAAAGATAGTATTCATTTTTCCGGTTTAGTTTATTACATTGTGAAATTTACTTATTTACATAGAGCCGGATTTAGGATTGAAACGCGGGGGTTATCATTAAAACAGTCAACCTTTCAGGGACGATCTCTCGACGAAAAGTCATACTCGTGACGGACAACTCATACACTTGTACAAACTGGTGTAAGGGATTGGTGGGGATAAAATGCGTTCCAGAGCCGATGATATTCGAAAAAGGATTGCAAGGAGAAAGAGAGAAAGAGACAAGTTAACCGAACATAATCCGGTACATCCGCTTTGGGCTGAAGATGAGGAACGGTACGGGTTTGAGAAAATTTCCTCATTTGAAAGCGGACGGGGCGACGGGGAGCACCCCCTGTTCCGCAAGGAATTTTTCCTGTTTAAAATATTGGCTTCCGCCTGTCTTGTTTTAATGATGGCGATCATTTTCCGCAGCGAGGCTGGATCTTTGGAGCCGGTCCGCAGTTTTGTCAAAAAATCCATGAATGATGATTTTCAATTTGCGGCTGTCTCGGAATGGTATGAACAGCAATTTGGAAAACCGCTTGCCCTACTCCCTTTTAAAGAAGACTCGGGTAAAGACAAAACGGAAAAATTAGATTCCGAATATGCGCTGCCGGCCTCAGGGAAAATCCTTGAGGATTTCGATGTAAACGGGCAGGGGGTCATGATTGAGACGGGTGTTGGAGCGGCGGTACAGGCCATGAACGAAGGCTTCGTAAATTTCGCCGGCGAAAAAGAGGGATTCGGAAAAACGGTGATTATCCAGCATGGTGATACAAGCCAATCCTGGTACGCAAATCTGGAAGAGATTGATGTGGAATTATATGATTTTATTGAGAAAGGATCCACGGTCGGAACAGTCTCACAAGGGACTGACGGCTCAAAAGGTGTCTTTTATTTTGCCATAAAAAAAGGGGATAATTTTGTCGATCCTGTCCCGGTGATCCGCTTTGAATAAAATTATCGCGTTGTGCAAACTGGTTCATATCCATGCATTGCTGTGGCTTATCATCGCGTTAGCGGTTGTGACCGGACATTTTATAGAGCTATCCATGCTGCTGCTGATTATTTTTGTTCATGAAATGGGGCATGCGGCGGCGGCCTCTTTTTTTTCCTGGCGGATAACACGGATTTCGCTTCTTCCATTTGGGGGTGTAGCGGAGATGGAAGAGCACGGAAATCGTCCGCTTAAGGAAGAAGCGGTCGTGGTCCTGGCTGGCCCTTTACAGCATATTTGGCTTGCCCTGCTCGCATTTCTTTTCTATAAGGCTGCCTGGTTGCCAGAGCATTGGTTTTGGCTGTTTATCGATTACAATTTAATGGTGGTTATTTTTAATTTACTGCCAATCTGGCCATTAGACGGTGGCAAGCTTGTATTTTTGTTGCTGTCGCTGCGAGATCCATTTCCATTAGCCCATAAACGAACGCTGTTGGCGTCGGTTATCGGTATCGCCATTTTTACCGCAATCGTATTATTCACAGTACCAGGCAATTTAAACGTTTGGATCGTCGTTGGCTTTCTGCTGTTCTCTCTTCATGGGGAGTGGAAACAAAAACAGTACGTGTTTATGAGATTTTTGCTTGAACGCCATTATGGGAAAAATAGTGAGTTTCGCAGCTTAAAACCTTTAAAAGTAAATGAAGAAGAGCTTATCATAAACGTACTTGAACGGTTTCAAAGAGGCTGTAAGCACCCGGTTATCATCGAAAAAAATGGCAAAGAACAGGGTTTATTGGATGAAACTGAGCTTTTGCATGCTTATTTTTCAGAAAAGCTTCTGTCTGCGAGGATTGGTGATTTGCTTTATCCGTATTAGGAGTAGGATAATTGTTAAGGAAGTGGTTTAAACAGATTTTCATCCGGATGGATCCCCGAACTTGAACAGGATGAGCAAAAAGAAAAAGTGAGGAAGAAACTTTGGATAAATTGATTGTTAATTATGGTGTGAGGGAAAAACGATTTGCGCTTTTAAAAGGGAACCGTATCGATCGCTTATTTATCGAACAGCCGAAATCGCGGTCTGCTGTCGGCAGAATCTATTTAGGAATCGTTACGAAGGTTCTGCCGGGAATGAATGCCGCGTTTATTGACATTGGTGAAAACCGTGCTGGTTATTTGCATCGTGACAAGCTGCCTTCCTACGTCCTGTCCAATGAAGAAAAGGGCTTGAAGCAGAACAGCCCTATTTCGGCGTTTGTTCACCAGGGCGAAAGGCTGCTCGTCCAAATTGAGAAGGATGCAGCCGGGTCGAAAGGACCGCGGCTGACCGGAATTATCGAGCTTCACGGTGACGGGCTTGTCTACATGCCGAACGGTAAATATGTAGCTGTTTCGCAAAAGCTGCCTGATGAAGTACGGGAAAAATGGCGTCAATTCGGGCACCAGATAAAAAGGGAGCAGGAAGGGCTTATTTTTCGGACTGCATGTGCCGGCATGGCGAGTGATGATGTTGCTTTGGAGCTGGACGGATTGCGAAACCGGTATGAACTGCTGCAAGCGCAAGAACAAGCGCTGAAAAAGCCGGGCGTACTCGTCGAAAATGAGCCATTTATCGAAGAGCTTTATGCAGAATTGAAAAAAGCCGAACCCGTTGAAATCGTGGTCGATGATTTCGCTCTTAAAAAGAAACTTGTCACTTTTCTATCGACTGGGAGCGATCGTGCAGAAGTGTCTCTTTATACCGGAAATGCGAACATTTTCGCTGAATATAAAATCGAGCAAGAGATTGAAAAGGCGTTAAAAAGAATGGTTTGGCTCGACAACGGCGCTTATTTAATTTTTGATGAAGCAGAGGCTCTGACGATTATCGACGTGAATACTGGGAAGTTTTCCGGCAAGCATGATCTTCAAAGAACCGTTGTCGAAACCAACCTGCTGGCAGCACGGGAAATTGCCAGGCAAATCCGGCTCCGTGACATCGGCGGAATAATTTTAATCGATTTTATTGATATGGACTTTGATGAAGACCGGGACGATGTGCTTCGAATAATAAAGGCTGAGCTTGCTAAAGATGAACGGAGGACAAGGGTCATCGGCTTTACGAAGCTTGGAATTTTGCAGCTGACCCGCAAGAAGACAAAGCAGTCGATTCTTGAAGCTTTGACGATAAAATGCCCGGAATGTGAGGGGAGCGGCAGAGTCATCAGTGCGGAAACGGCCGCTTTCCGGCTCGAACGGGAGCTGTGGGAGTACCGTTTGTCTGACTATGAAGCGGTTCTTGTGCATGCTTCTGAATCAGTTAAGAAAGTATTTTCCGGAGAACACGGCGAGCACATAGAACGGCTCGAATCAGCATTAGGGATAAAAATATTCTTTTTAAGTGCTAATTCTGAAAAACCTCACTATGACATCCGTCAATTTGGAAAAAGAGAAGAAATTCAAGAAAAAGCAGAGCGATCATGACAATTATTTTTTAGTATTCTTCACTCTTTGGAATGTTATTGTGACGGGTTGACAAGACTTGTGGAATATGATATTATTTTTCATGTTATGTTTGTAGCGCACCCGTGCTACAACCGCTCAGAACAGGTTGAAAGTTTTTGCACTTCTTTGCAAAACGCCTGATGATGGCGAGTCTTAGTCTATAAGGAGGTGCAGTTCATGTACGCAATTATCGAAACTGGCGGGAAGCAAGTCAAAGTAGAAGAAGGTCAAGCGATCTTCATCGAAAAGCTTAACGCTGAGGCAGGCGAAACGGTTACTTTTGAGAAGGTTCTTTTCGTTGGCGGCGAGAATGTAAAAGTAGGCAGTCCATTAGTGGAAGGTGTTACAGTTACAGGAAAAGTTGAAAAACAAGGCCGTCAAAAGAAAATCATTGTCTTCAAGTATAAGGCAAAGAAAAACAACCGTAAAAAGCAAGGTCATCGTCAGCCGTATACAAAAGTTGTGATTGAAAAAATCAACGCGTAAGGTTAAATCAGATGATTAAAATTACGATTAATCGTAGCGAAACCGGAATGATTCAATCATTTATCGTGAGTGGACATGCTGAATTTGCTGATCCCGGGGAAGACATTGTCTGTGCAGGTATTTCTGCTGTGTCCTTTGGATCTGTTAATTCAATTATTGGTTTAACGGGCATTGAACCTGTTATCGAACAAGGAGAGAATGGTTTTCTCCGATGTGAAATTCCCGGGGATCTCCCGGTTGAAACACAAGAGAAAGTGCAATTGCTCCTTGAAGGCATGGTCATTTCATTGCAAACCATTGAAAGAGATTACGGAAATTATATAAAAATTAACTTCAGATAACTAGGAGGTGGAACAAATGTTAAGATTAGATCTTCAGTTTTTCGCTTCTAAAAAGGGAGTAGGTTCTACAAAGAACGGACGTGACTCAATCTCCAAGCGCCTAGGCGCTAAGCGTGCAGACGGTCAATTCGTTAGCGGCGGTTCAATTCTTTACCGTCAGCGTGGTACAAAAATCTACGCTGGAGTAAACGTAGGCCGTGGCGGCGACGATACCCTATTCGCTAAAGTTGATGGAGTTGTCAAGTTTGAACGTGTAGGTCGTGACCGCAAACAAGTGAGCGTATATCCAGCAGCTCAAGAAGCGTAAGCTTCCTGACGAAAACTCTAACCGTGAAGGTTAGAGTTTTTTATTTACGCGTGCCCAGCAAGCCGTTAATTGCTAGTTGGTGAAAGTCCAACCCGAGTAAGTGTCA
>NZ_PGVA01000091.1 GCF_002860125.1 Bacillus canaveralius | reverse complement strand
CGGCTACGCCATTATCTGGATGAGAAGGGAAATAATTCTCCTACAAACATTTTACTCATACAAATATTGGCTCAGGTGATTTAAAGTAGAGAGATTGCAAGTCTTCTTCATATAGATAAAACAGCTTCTGCAAAAAGAAGCAATACGACGGGAAAATAAAGGTGATCATATGGCGAACGATCAAGTGTTAACCGCCGAACAAGTCATCGACCGAACAGCACAATATTTGAATGGCGAGCATGTTAACCTGGTTCGAAAAGCATATGAATTTGCCAGGAGTGCCCATTCAGAGCAATACAGAAAATCAGGTGAGCCGTACATTATCCATCCAATCCAGGTTGCCGGGATTCTCGCTGATTTGGAGATGGATCCTGCGACGGTTGCAGCCGGTTTTCTTCATGATGTTGTCGAAGACACTGACATATCGTTTGAGGACATAAAAGAAGTTTTTAACGATGAAGTGGCAATGCTTGTTGATGGTGTAACGAAACTCGGTAAAATTAAGTATAAATCGCATGAAGAACAGCAAGCCGAAAATCATCGAAAAATGTTTGTGGCGATGGCCCAGGATATTCGGGTCATTTTGATTAAGCTCGCGGACCGGCTCCACAACATGCGGACTTTAAAGCACCTGCCTGCTGAAAAGCAACGGCGCATTTCTAATGAAACTCTTGAGATTTTTGCTCCACTGGCGCACAGGCTCGGGATTTCGAAAATTAAATGGGAGCTTGAGGACACAGCCTTAAGATATCTAAACCCGCAGCAATATTACCGCATTGTCAATCTGATGAAGAAAAAACGGGCGGAGCGGGAGCAGTATCTTGATGAAGTAATTGGTGAAGTGCGTGACAGGATGAGTGAGGTGTCCATTAAAGCCGAAATTTCCGGCAGGCCAAAGCATATTTACAGCATCTATCGCAAAATGGCTTTGCAAAATAAACAGTTTAATGAAATCTATGACTTGCTAGCGGTTCGAATTGTTGTAAACAGCATCAAGGATTGCTACGCGGTGCTTGGAATTATCCATACATGCTGGAAGCCGATGCCGGGACGCTTTAAAGACTATATTGGGATGCCGAAGCCGAACATGTACCAGTCGCTCCATACAACCGTTATCGGGCCAAAGGGCGATCCGTTAGAGGTGCAAATCCGGACATTCGAAATGCATCAAATTGCTGAATTCGGGGTGGCGGCCCACTGGGCTTACAAAGAAGGCAAAGGAGTCAACGATAGTTCTACCTTTGAAGATAAGTTAACATGGTTTAGGGAAATATTGGAATTTCAAAATGATACAGCAAATGCCGAAGAATTCATGGAATCACTGAAAATCGATTTGTTTTCCGATATGGTCTTTATTTTTACACCAAAAGGAGACGTTATTGAGCTCCCATACGGTTCGGTGCCGATTGATTTTGCCTATCGGATCCATTCGGAGATCGGCAATAAAACGATTGGCGCAAAAATAAATGGAAAAATGGTCACACTCGATTATAAGCTGAAGACCGGGGACATTATTGAAATTTTAACATCGAAGCACTCGTATGGCCCGAGTCAGGACTGGTTAAAGCTGGCTCAAACGTCGCAGGCAAAAAATAAAATCAGGCAATTTTTCAAAAAACAGCGGAAAGACGAAAATTTTGAAAAAGGCAAAGAGCTTGTTGAAAAGGAAATCCGCAACATGGAGTATGAGTAAAATGTTTGTAGGAGAATTATTTCCCTTCTCATCCAGATAATGGCGTAGCCG
>NZ_PGVA01000090.1 GCF_002860125.1 Bacillus canaveralius | reverse complement strand
CAAAATAAATTTATTTGATTTGAGCTTGACAAATTCGCTTTTATTTAATGCAACGCTAGTGAGCATAAATACAGAAATATTTACTGTACCCATTTCCGGGAGCGCTTCAAGAGCGTTTTGGATAATATTAATAAACACCTGCTTCAGAGAGTTGACGTCACCATAAATAGCTGGAAGATCATCAAGAATAAAAAGATGGATTTCCTTGTTTTGCAAAATCGCTTCCGGCTGAAGAAGCTGAACAACTTGTTTCATCAATTCAGCTGCATCCAGGAACACCATTTTTTCACGATGCGGCTTTGCCATGGATAAAAATTCGGAAATAATATTGTCGATGCGATTTAATTCGTTCAAAATAATCGTCGTAAAAGCTGGATTAAACCCGTCTTTATCTGCTGACAATAGCTGGATAAACCCCTTAATCGGTGTTAGCGGATTACGAATCTCATGAGCAACTGCTGCGGCCATTTGCCCGACTACAGCCAATTTTTCTGATTTTCTTAACAGTTCATTCGTTTCAATTCGCTGTTGAATATCCCTGGATATTGAAATGAGTTCACGCAGTTCCCCGCTTTCTTCATCATAAACTGCTTTAATTGTTGACTCTACCCATATATAGGTGCCATTTTTGTGTTTGTAACGGTACGTGGCCAGTCCTGAATCTTTGCCGTTCAGGACTCCGTCATGAACATCCCTAACATGGGGCGTGTCTTCTTCATGGATAAACTCATACGGATTAGTTCCATAAACATCATGCGGTTTGTAGCCAAGAATTGTTTCCATAGAGGGAGATACATATAGATATGAACTGTCCACTCTGTGGACGACAATCATATCGGAGGAATGTTCCGCGATAAGCCGATATTTCTTTTCACTTTTCCTGCGGACCGTTTCCACTAAAACCTGTTCCGTTACATCAAAGATTTGCCATAATATGTACCGTTCCCCCGATTTATCATCGGTTATAAGAGATGCGTGCGTATGTCCGTGTACAGTCTGTCCGGTTTTCGTAATATATCTCTTTGCAATTTTATATTCGGTTCTTTTACCTGCTACAAGCTCATCTATTAAATTCAAATCATTGTCAGAGTCATCTGGATACTGGATATCCTGGCGGGACTTTTTCAGCAATTCTTCGTTTGTGTAGCCTAAATAATCGATAAACGACTGGTTGAATATTCGGTCCTGCAGCTCGATCGAATAAAGTTCCTGTGGAATTCTTGATTGGTAAAAAACTTCTCTAAATAGGTTGGACTTTAACATGTTTCCTCCGATAGCACTCGATGCATATATGTATATTTATCATATCATCTTATCACATTAAATTCTTGCTGCACTATGTCAATACCTTTAAATCTTTCATTCTTCAAATATGTTTGGAAAGATTTTTTCTGAAAAGCAAAAAAAACCTCCAAAAAGGAGGTTTCTAATTAATAGTTTAGGGTATATTCTATTAAAATGCTGTTTTTGCACCTAAATAACGAGGCTTCCAGTATGAATTATTCAGATCACTTATTTCTACTCCTCTGGATGAACCAGCGTGAATAAACTTGTTATTTCCAAGATAGATCCCTGCATGTGACGGACCGGATTTGTATGTTTCAAAAAAGACGATGTCTCCAGCACGAGGAGAGGATATGCTGGCTGTAGCGTTCCAGATTGAAGCTACAGTTCTTGGAATAGAAACACCAGCCTTGTTAAACACGAAATTTAAGTATCCGCTGCAATCAAATCCGGATGGTGCACTTCCGCCCCATTTATATGGTGAGCCGATGTATTTTTTCGCTTCTGTGATCAACCTGTTTACACTGCCGTTTGTTACCGAAGCCACTTGTTGCACTGGCTGAACGGCTACCGGTGCAGAGACAGTAGCCTGGTTATTAACCTTTAAAACCTGGCCGACCCGTATTAAATCGGAACTTAGATTATTGATAGCTTTTAATTGTGATAGCGATATCTGATGGCGAACTGCAATTTTTGATAATGTATCTCCAGCTTGGACACGGTAAGTACCGTTTGAAGAAACATTGGTTACAGGTGCGCTGGGAGCGGCACGAGTTCCTGTTACCTGAACTGTTTGCCCTGGATAAATCATATCCTTCTGCAAGTTATTCATATTTTTTAATTCACTTACAGAAATTCCATGTGCGTTTGCAATCCCCCATAAACTATCGCCAGATTTCACAATATATGTATTTCCGGAAGCTGTTACTGTTGACGGTTGTGTATTATTGCTCGGAGTAGTAATCGCAAGTTGCTGTCCTGTATAGATAAGCGAGCCTGATAGATTATTCCATGCTCTTAAATCGTTGACTGAAACATTATAACTTCTCGAGATTTCCCAAAGCGTATCACCAGACTTAACATTGTAAGAAATTTCACCGGCACTTGCTGACGCGCTAAAAAATGTAAATAAGATCCCGGCTGCCGCAGCAACTGTCAATAACTGTTTTTTCAATTCGCGAACACTCCTTAAATTTCTTTGACTTCCTTAGATTAGTAGGAAACATGTGACAAGGAAAGTCGCAAAATTTGGAGTGATTGGAAAATTTAATCATTAGTTACTTATATTCTCTTTTTTATCCTAAATTCACCTTTTTGAGCAGCCTGCCCGTTGTTAAAAAGTTTACTCTTTTATATCAAATCTAGTTTATTCGATTCATTTTTCGTTAAGGTTATATTTCAGTAGTATGACAATTGGGTCAAAAGATTTATCCCTAACAACTCCGATAGTCTCTTTTTACTGTTTTTCGAGAAATAAAGGAATTATTTTCAATTACATTAAAAATAAACCAGTAAAACATTTAAAACGATGAGAAAAAACTGGCATTAAAATCTTTATATGATTTCAGGTAATAATCTGCACCTGGTGTGTGATTTTGGAACAGGCATGTTTTAATTCCGAGCATTTTAGCAGGTATTATGTCTATCTCCCTGTCCCCTATCGCCAAATCGATTTGATGTTTTTCGTGCAGGTTGCGATACGAAGACGGATCAGGCTTGCGCGGAAACTCATCATCCCCGGCAACCATATCAGCAAAAAAATGATCCATGCGATGATATTTTAAGATATCCCAAACATCGTCCCTCTCTTTATGGGTCATAATCACGTTCTTGTTTGCATGGTTGAGTACATTTTCAACTCCCGGAAAGGGCACTACACCACATGCCTGCAACTTCCTTGCTTCGCTGCGGACTCGTACAATCTGCTTGTCTGTTAGCTGAAAATGCTCAAAAGCATGCGAAAACGACACCTTTAACTGCTCGAAAGCCTCCGCTTCGGAAATCCGGTTGTCTAGAACCTCTCTTAAAATTCTCGTGTAAGCTGGATATGTATTGATTAACGTTCCATCAAAATCCCAAAGAATATTCATGTGTTCACCTCTAATATGCAAGAGTAATTTTCTAAAATTCGACCTTTCTCCCCATTATACTCCTCTTCTTCATGAAAGAATATTTGTACCTCCGTTCCACAAAAAAATGCCTTCCGATTCGGAATGGCATTTTATTCCCAGTTTTCATAAACAATGTTTCCGCCAGTTACGTCAATTTTATTCCTTTCACCCTGATAATACATTTTTTCTTCCTTTTTTATAATTAATTTTTCGAAGGTGTGCAATTCTTTGCCATTCGGAAGCTGAATTACGACTTTTCGGCCAAGCTGTTGTTCGGGAGCTTCAATTTTGATCTGTGATTTCGCATAGTGATTAAAAGCGGCAAACAAGCCTATACAAACAATGATGGCAATAAACAAACCTTTGAAAAAGAAACTTTTCGGCTTAAGTTGATATCTCTCCGTCCTGCTCAAAATGAACCCTCCCTTAAGCAGATGATTTTGTATATTTTTTACATACCCAGCCCTTTCAAGCTTCTAAACTGTTCTGCCAAAAAAATTCACCTCTACATCATATGTTACCCGGTAAAAAAAATTGACAGTGAAATGGTACATTTTTGGCTTAGCTACATGATTTTCGGAAAAACAAGTATAATAAGAGAAACGAATGGAGAGGAGAATCACGATTGGTCTACCCGCGAATTGACGACACTGTACAGTTATTAAAGGAATTAGTTTCAATTCCAAGCCCTTCCGGAAATACATATGAGGTTATCAGTTTTGTAGAGGACTTTTTAAACGAGCTTGGCATAGAATCGAGACGCAACCGAAAAGGCGGGCTGCTTGCGACGATTCCGGGAAAAAATACGGAAAGTCATAGAATGCTGACAGCCCATGTTGATACTTTAGGAGCGATCATCAAAGAAATTAAGCCGAGCGGACGGTTAACACTTGATCTAATCGGCGGATTTACATATAACTCGATTGAAGGCGAATACTGCGAGATTGAAACAAGTTCAGGAAAAAAGTACACAGGTACAATTCTCATGCACCAAACCTCTGTCCATGTATATAAAGATGCAGGAAAAGTAGATCGAAATCAGGCTAATATCGAAGTTCGCATTGATGAAAAGGTGAGCAGCGCAGATGAGGTTCGGACACTGGGCATTGAGGTTGGCGATTTTGTTTCGTTCGATCCGCGCGTCGAGGTTAAATCGAGCGGATTTATAAAATCACGGCATTTGGATGATAAAGCAAGCGTTGCTTTGCTTCTGCAACTAATTAAGGAAATAAAGACCAGGCAAATAGATCTGCCATACACAACGCATATCCTGATTTCCAACAACGAAGAAATCGGTTATGGCGGAAATGCCAACATCACTCCGGAAACCGTTGAATATTTAGCTGTTGATATGGGAGCCATGGGTGATGGGCAGCAGACTGATGAATATACGGTGTCGATTTGCGTAAAAGACGCAAGCGGACCGTACCATTATCAACTGAGAAAAAACCTTGTCAAATTGGCGGAAGAAAACAACATTGGATATAAGCTTGATATATATCCATACTACGGTTCTGATGCATCGGCTGCGATTCGCTCGGGCCATGATATTGTGCATGGCCTGATCGGACCAGGTATTGATTCTTCCCATGCATATGAGCGAACGCATCGAGATTCGCTTGAAAACACCGCAAAATTGCTTTATCACTATGTTTTATCGGCAATGATTTTTGAATAGTACAGAGCAAGCAATCAACGGCCAGGCATGGATGCCCTGGCCGTTGTCTTAATAACATTATACTTCAGCTTCTTCGAGCCATTGTTCATCCGCATCCGGCCTCATTCCGTCCTGCAAATCATTGATCGTCAGGCCCAAAGGCATCTGTAAATGCGGATAATCCTTAAAATGCTGCCAATCGCCGCCCCATTCAAAGCCCAGCTTTTTTGCAGCTTTCACCACTTCCATCCAATCGGCTTTCGCATTGCCATTTCCGTCATATTCCATATCCCAAATAACGCCGCCATTAGGTGTTTCGAGCGCAAAATCGACCGCTAATCCAAAGTTATGAAAGGATTCCCCACCTTTTGCATGGGTGACAATATCCCCTTCAGCCGTCCTGCCTTGTTCATACAGCGCATCCTGTTCTTCAATACTCCTGAACCCTTCTGTTATCACAATGGATATCCCAACATCAGCCATCATCGTAACAAGCTCATTTGTTTTATCTTCAATAAGTGGATGTAATTTTACAGGCATCGGCGCATCTTTCTTCGAAAAGAGGTTGGTTGTGCTATTTGTCTGTTCTACTTGTGTACTATAAAAGTTATAAAAAAGCAAAATCCCAACTGCTATCAGTAAGAATAGCAACAAGTTTGCCATGCGTTTTAACATTACATGTTTCCTTCCAGTAGTTTAATATAGTTATATTATTATATTAACATTTTGAAGATGGATTGTTGTCAATTTAAATTTGAAGCGAAGCGGGCCTAGCAAAAAATCGGAGCTCGCAGCGAAACGCCCTGCACATTAAAAAATTTATATATTTTTGGCTTTAATTTTAAAAAAATACTCAAAAAAAATCCAGAATTCGAGTAAATAGCAGATTTTAGTTACAATAAATTACAATATTTTCTATAAAACTACCAAATGAAGCACCCAGGAAAAACAATTAAGCGAAAAATAGCGGGAATTAAGCCAAAACTTGGATTAATTAAGCGAAAAATTCAAGAATTAAGCGAAACTGAGCATTAATTAAGCGAAACGAAAATATGAACGATCCCGGCTCTACTCCAGGTAATTTTTTGCACCAAAAAACCATTCCACATCTACTTAAAGAGCGGAATGATTTTTTCACTTACATCAAAGCCAGATTCGTCTATTTTCGTCTCTTTTCGTAAATCCAGCGGCATCTAGCCGTTCCAAAAAAGGGATCATATATTTGCGGGACAAATCAAGAACATCTTTGGCATCGCCGACTTCAAAAGAAGCTCCAGTATTTTGCTTTAATTTTTCAACAGCGTGATGAAAATGATCTCCATACCAATAATATTGGTCGTCAAGCGGCACAATCAAACCTTCGTTTTCGAGGTGATGCTTCAAATCGCCGACTAAATGGTCAGGAATACCCGCATTGGACACGTAATCTTGAAAATACCGTACCTTCAACCCATCCTTTTTCAATTCTTCCATCAGATTTTCCGTTCGCTTTTGCCAATTTGGCGGCACATGCGGGGAAAAGTCGGCAAGAAACACAAATTGATCACGCCTGCCAAACGCTCCATTGGCAGTTCCTTGTTCGATCACATATTCTCCCAGCTGCTTTGGAACGGCCTTATCGATTGTTTGCAACAGCTCAGCCTTGTTGATTCCGGCTTTCATCGGCTGCGCCTGGTGAAAATCGCTTAAGCGGTCGTATACTTCCTCTTCCAGCTGGTGGACTAACGACTGTAATGTATAATCCTTGCCATTGAACAATATAAATTCCGGGTTACTCAACTCTGAATCCAGTGTTGTTTCATCCAGTGCGGTTCTTTTCATAAGCTCGAAAACCGGCAAGGCTTTTGCCTCGGCCAGGGCAGCGATTATCCGGTCCTTCGGGGTCCCTGCCTTCTTTTTCTCTAGTTCCTCAATCGTATCATTTCCATACCGGTACTTCTCACCGTGCGGATCAATCACCCAGCCGCCGCCGATTGTTTCCTGCGGGCTTGGCCGCCTTATAATAAACCGGTCATTCCGCTTTGTTACGATTTCCTCATCAAGACGGAGCTGGCAAAGAATTTCGCCGTTTTCTTCCTTTAACTCGTTCCGGTCGAAAAAGACGATCCGGCCCATCACCTCAGCAGTGCCAATATGGCATTTGATTGGCATCCGCTGTTTGACGATGTGTTCGAGATCCGGAGCGACACGAATCGCCACATCAATCGTCCGGGTCACAATAAAATGTTCGGAAGAGACAAGAACATCGCCCCTTTCAATATCCTCTTTTGCAACACCTGAGAGATTGATGGCGGCCCGCTGCCCGGCAAACGCCCTTTTAGCAGGCTGGTGGTGAACCTGGAGCTGCCGTGCACGTACATCAACACTTTTCGGCATAAGTTTAAGGGGCTGGCCTTCCTCAACCGTTCCTTCATACACAGTCCCACGAACGACCGTACCCTGGCCTTTAACCGTAAACACCTGATCGATTGGCAGCCGGAACGCTCCGCGAATATCTCTCATTTCCTGTTGTTTTAATGTATGTATGATTAAATCCTTTAGATCTTCAATCCCTTTACCTGACAAGCTATCAACCAGTACATAAGGAGCATCTTCAAAGACCGTGCCAGCCAACTCTTCAAAAATATCTTCTTTGACCAGTTCAATAAATTCTTGTTCAACCCGGTCGATTTTTGTAATGGCGACAATTCCATTGCGTATCCCCAGAAAACCAAGAATATCAAGATGTTCCTCTGTTTGCGGCATCACACCTTCATCGGCCGCGACAACGAGAACGACAAGATCTATTCCAGCGACTCCAGCAATCATCTGCCGAATAAAACGCTCATGTCCAGGAACGTCAATCACTGAAATTTGGATTTCTTCATCCTCATATAAAGGTGCAAATCCAAGTTCAATCGATATTTGCCGTTCCTTTTCTTCCTTGAGGCGGTCTGTATCGACATTCGTTAAAGCTTTCGTTAACGATGTTTTTCCGTGGTCAATATGACCGGCCATCCCGATCGTAAAATATCTTTTATCCAATATGCCACCTACTTTTTTTAACAACATTTCATTATATTTAATTTTGGATGTCTGAAGCCTATAACGACATAAGGGCGCCGATTGCTCCGCAATATTCTCCGTGATCCAAAAATATATGTTCAAGCCCGACCATTTTCTTATAGGATGCCAGACACTGTTTTAAAGGTTCGTTTCCAGCCAGTGTGCTGCCAATATAAACGATTTTCGTTGCTTGATTGGCAACCGCCGCCTGCATGCTCAGCAAAATAACCGTTTCGCCGATCATGTTGATGACTGATGCGATTCGATCTTCACTTGAACTGTCAGGATTTATGCTTCCCTTGGCAAAGTTGCTTGCTGTCAGGTTCCCATCAATGGGCGGTTCCTGCGGGAAGTAAATATCCTTAACAAGCATGTCGACATTGCCTTTTTCGCCTGTTTCAGCGAGCTTGATAAGCCGGGAATAATCTGTTTCACCGGTTAACAAAGCGCCAAGTCCCATTAAGGTGCCTCCGCCGATCCCGCTGCCGAGAATTCGGGAATAGTTGCTGCCCTCGACAACAAACCATGAAGTGCCTGTACCGATGTTAACGATAATAAATTTCTCATCCAAATTGATTTGCTCATCTTTTAAGAAATAGACGGCACCAGTACAAGCAGCATCAAATTCCGGGAAAATAAATCCTCGTTGAAAATACTGCTCTTTTAGCAGCGCCGATTTGCCGCCTGTCAAGGCAACTGCGGCGTCCGGTGCAAGCATTTTCAGCCAGCCTAAAGCTGAATCAAGATCAGCGATCGGATATTTTCTATAATGGAAAGAACCGGATTGCTCGTAAGCGATTTTAATCAAAGAACCGCCTGCGTCAATCCCTATCTTCTGGACACTCATCTGTACTCCTCCAAATTATGTAATCCCTTACATTGTATAAATTTTCTGGATTATTGGCTAATAATCAGTTTTTGAGATGAATCAAAATTGTGTATCTTTCTACTCCTACCATGCCATTATAACCATGTTCAGAGAAATTGGCGATTAGCAATTTTCTTTCAGTATGAGTAAAATGTTTGTAGGAGAATTATTTCCCTTCTCATCCAGATAATGGCGTAGCCGT
>NZ_PGVA01000089.1 GCF_002860125.1 Bacillus canaveralius | reverse complement strand
GAACACCCTGAAACCCGAGGACAAGAAGACAATATCTAATTCCTGTTTTCTACTCTACATTGAAGGTATCTATTTTAAGTGAGTGGATTCGGTGATACAAAAACAACAATCGATGATGTTCAGTTCCTATATGGAGCTCTATAATCTAATCGTCCCTGAGGATAATATGTTACGCAGGATCAATGACCTGGTCGACTTTTCTTTTGTTTACGATGAACTTCAGGATAAATATTGCCTTGATAATGGCCGGAATGCCATCGATCCCATCCGTATGTTCAAATATTTATTGTTGAAAACCATCTATGATATTTCCGATGTCGATGTGGTTGAACGTTCGAAATATGACATGTCCTTCAAGTATTCCCTGGGCATGGCCCCTGAGCATTCCGTCATCGATCCGAGTTCCCTGACCAAGTTTCGGAAGCTCAGGCTCAAGGACGTCAACCTTCTGGACATGCTTATCAATAAGACGGTTGAGATTGCGATTGAAAAAGAGATCATCACGAGTAAATCCATCATTTGCGACGCCACCCATTCAAAAGCTCGCTATAACCAGATGACACCAAAGGAAGTTCCGATGGAGCGTTCCAAAAAGCTGAGGAAGGCCATTTATAAGGTGGATGAATCCATGAAGGAGAAGTTTCCTGCCAAGACGAAGACAGATGTGTTGGAAGACGAAATCGCCTACTCCCGGGAACTTATTGAGATCATTGAAAAGGAAGAAACCCTTATCCAGTATCCGAAGGAAAAGGAACAGTTGAATCTATTGAAAGAGACAGTGGCAGATGATATTGAGCAGCTTCAGTGTTCGAAGGACCATGATGCCAAGGTTGGGCACAAGACAGCTGACTCGTCCTTCTTTGGATACAAGACACATATGGCAATGAGCGAGGAACGGATCATTACTGCCGCCGTCATTACGACAGGAGAGAAAAATGACGGGAAACAATTACAGACACTGATCGAAAAAAGCATGGAAGCAGGAATGGAAATTGAAACAGTCATCGGGGACACTGCCTATTCAGAAAAGGATAATATTCAATACAGTAAAAAGAACAAGATCAAACTGGTTGCCAAATTAAATCCTGCCGTTACACAAGGCTGCCGTAAAAAGGAAGACGAAATTGAGTTCAATAAGGATGCAGGCATGTATGTCTGTAAAGCAGGACATATGGCAATCCGAAAAACCCGAGGTGGCAAAAAAAAAATGTAGCAGCGAATCAGGTAGCTACATATTTTTTCGATATTGAGAAATGTAAGCGATGCCCCTTCAAGGACGGGTGCTATAAAGAAGGCGCGAAAACTAAAAGTTACTCAGTTTCAATCAAGTCAGATGAACACTCGGAACAGGCGAAATTTCAGGAAAGCGAGTACTTCAAGGAGAAATCAAAAGAGCGCTACAAGATAGAGACAAAAAATAGTGAGTTGAAGCACAGACACGGGTACGATGTGGCCACATCCCTCGGGTTTAATTGGCATGGAGTTGCAAGGTGCCATAGCCATATTCACCGTCAATTTAAAGAGAATCTTGAAGCTAATGAGTTAAAAATAGAGGAAAACCAGACTAAAAAACAAGAAAAGCCGACTCTTTCTTCCGGAAATCTGGAGTAAGAGTCGGCTTTTCTTTAGAAGCTATCAAGAAGACCATAAAATCCGCAGATTTTCAGTGGCCTCGAGTTTTCCAAGCTGTTTTTTTTGGCTTGTTCAACTTACGGGCAGCTTAGTATAACTAAATACTTCTGAAAGTGTAGGGAAGCAAAACCCGACTTCTTAATCAGGAAATCGTGCTTTGCTTCAATATATTTGAAATTCAGTGTCAACAATGAGGATTAATTATGACCAACTATTGAGTGAGGTGCATATGGTTCCTCTAGAAAAGCAATTTCTTCAGAAGTCAGTTTTACTGATAAGGCGCCTACCGCATCTTCGAGGTGAGACATTTTTGTAGCACCGATAATAGGTGCTGTTATTGATTCTTTCTGCAGTAGCCAGGCAAGCGCAATATGAATACGGGGAATACCGCGTTTTTCTGAGATTTCTGCGACCCGTTCCACGACCAATCGGTCCGCGTGAGCAGTCGCATCATATTTAGCTTTTTGAACCTGGTCGGTTTCGGAACGATGCGTAGTCTCCGACCAATCACGCGTCAATCTTCCTGATGCAAGCGGACTATATGGAGTCACCCCAATTTTTTCTTCCATGCATAGTGGAAGCATCTCTCTTTCTTCTTCACGGTATATAAGGTTTAAGTGATTTTGCATAGACACAAACCTGGTCCACCCGTTTTTCTCTGCTACATATAAAGCCTTTTGGAACTGCCAAGCATACATAGCTGAAGCACCAATATAGCGTGACTTTCCTGCTTTCACCACATCATGCAATGCTTCCATCGTTTCTTCAATAGGGGTACTGTAATCCCAACGATGGATATATATAGGTCTACATAATCAGTTCCTAGCCTCTTCAAGCTTTTGTCAATTTCGCTCATAATTGCCTTTCGGGAAAGACCGGAACCATTTGGACCTTCCTGCATCTGTCCATGTACTTTTGTGGCAATCACAATTTCATCTCGATTTGCATAGTCCTGCAAAGCCCGTCCAATAATTTCCTCGCTGGTTCCAAGTGAATACACATTTGCTGTATCGAAAAAATTGATGCCAAGCTCAATAGCTTTTTTGATAATAGGACGACTTTTTTCTTCATCAAGAACCCATTGATGAACCCAACGCTTTGCATCTCCAAAACTCATGCAACCAAGACAAAGCCTGGATACATCCAATCCTGTATTTCCAAGTTTCACATATTCCATTTGGTATTCCTCACTTTCTAAAGTTGTATGATCATGAACATTCTATATAGAAAATAAGGCTGCTAAAAAGTCCATTTAAGAGCAATATACAATCAAATTTAAAACCCAAGAATGTTGATTTAACAGCGTTCTTGGGTTTTGATTTGATCATGATTTCGGCTCAAATATTACTTTCTGGACACCCTCACTAATATTATCAGCTATTGACTTAATATTTTTAAGATTATACTTCCACTGCTTTAAAAAATTGTGGTAAATGTTCTTTATGTGCTTCTAACATCTCATCCAATATCTGTTTAGCAATTTTATCAGAAGGCACTAGAGGATTAATTGTCATTGCTAGTAGTGCAGTGTTGTAATCTCCCGTTACTGCAGCTTCGGCAGCCACACGTTCAAAAGATTTAATTTCCTGTACAAGCCCTCTGACAGCAACTGGAAGATCTCCAACTGAAATTGGTTTAGGGCCTTCTTTTGTGATGATACAGTTTAGTTCTACAGCGGAGTCTTCCGGAATACTTGCAATTGCACCATTATTCCTTGTATTTACTGGCTGAATATCACGTTTGTCATTATAAATGGAATTTATTAAGCTACAAGCAGCATCACTATAATAAGCACCGCCACGTTTTTCTAATTGAGGAGGCTTAATGTTCAAGTTTTCATCTTTATAAAGTTCAAATAGTTCTGCTTCTAGCTTTTTTACAACCTCCGCACGAGTTCCTTCTTCGTTGGCTGCACGTAATTCATCTGCTAGCATATCACTTGTTTTATAATAATAACGATGATATGGACAAGGAATCGCTCTTAACCCTTTTAAGAAATCTGGTTCCCAATCAATCGCCTTAATATTATTCATTGTCATTGAGTTACCGGGGTTTGCCATTTTACTAATGACATCATCGAGGACACTAACTCCATCAACGTATACATTTAAGCCAAACACCATATGGTTTAAACCTGCAAAATCAATGTGTAGTCTTTCTGGATCAATATCCAGCATTTCAGCTGTTCGCATTTTTATGCCAACAGGAACATTGCATAGACCGACTACTTTAGTAATATTGCTATAACGAAGAACTGCTTCTGTTACCATACCAGCTGGGTTTGTGAAGTTGACGAGCCAAGCGTTAGGGCATAGTTCCTCAATATCTTTGCATATATCCAAAATGACTGGTATGGTTCTTAAACCTTTAAATAATCCGCCAGGTCCGTTTGTTTCTTGGCCAATGACATTATATTCTAACGGTATTCTTTCATCCTTTATTCGAGCATCCAGTAAGCCGACACGGAATTGAGTCGTAACAAAGTCGGCATCTTTAAGTGCTTCACGTCGGTCGAGAGTTAAATGAACATCGATTGGAAGGCCTGCTTTTTCGACCATCCTTTTTGCTAAATTTCCTACAATATTTAATTTTTCTTGACCAGCGGGAATGTCTACAAGCCATAATTCTCTAATTGGCAGCTCATCATATCTCTTAATAAAACCTTCTACTAGTTCAGGAGTATAACTGGATCCACCGCCAATTGTTACGATTTTTATCCCTTTTTTCATTTTGTCCACCTCCGGCTAATTTAGAAAAAATGCTGCTCTACAGGATCAGTCAGGTTAATACATTACAATCAACAAAGTTTTTCCCTGACAACGAAAGTTTACCTCTAAATTTGATAAATAGTAAATACAACATACGGACTTTGTTACATATGTCTTTAAAAGGTATTTGTTTCAGAAAAAAAACACTATGTTTTTTAAGAAACGCAATGGTATGATAATTTTAGGTGAAATACAACAGTGACGGATGAGGGGGATAATTCTTGTTTTCAAATGAAGTTATTAGTACTTTTAATGAACTAGAATTTTCACTTTATAACTATGTAACTAACAATATAGATAAAGTTGTTTATATGCGGATACGAGATTTAGCCAAAGAAACACATGTGTCTACTTCGACTATCTTACGATTTTGCCGGAAATTAAATTGCGAAGGATTTTCGGAGTTCAAAGTTAAGCTTAAGTTATTACTAGATAAAGACGAACGCACTAGTTTAAGACGTTCGCAAGACTCCTTGTTGGAATTTATGGAGAGGACATTAAAAGGAAATCTGGATTCCTATATCACGGAAGCAGCAGAAGTGATTTCCCATTCGGATAGCGTAATTTTTATTGGGATTGGTAGTTCTGGTATTTTAGCTGAATATGGAGCAAGATACTTTTCAAGTTTAGAGAAATTTTCTCTTTACATTAAAGAC
Source organism: Bacillus canaveralius (assembly GCF_002860125.1). Taxonomy (GTDB): domain Bacteria; phylum Bacillota; class Bacilli; order Bacillales; family Cytobacillaceae; genus Bacillus_BJ; species Bacillus_BJ canaveralius. Next base: position 17,591 of record NZ_PGVA01000089.1, on the reverse strand, counting down.
CCTCACTTCCCTATTACTACCAATTATTTACACAACAGTACTACAATAGCCTTGTCCGTTTCGGGAGAAAATCGTTTTACTATTACACATATTCATCAGCTGAAACAAGAAGGAAGCAAAATTATAAGTATTACAAACAGTCAACATTGCACTGTTGCTAAAATCTCAGATATTAATATTCCTTATTATGTGACAGAAGAAAAGTATCATACCTCAAATATAACTACTCAAATACCAGTTGTTTATATCTTGGAATCAATTGCTCGTAAAGTAAATAAACTTACAAAACGTAAATAGATTTATTTTTTCAGGTATCTCGCTTAGCGGTGTAGGTACCTTTTTTGGTTTTATATTTTTATCTATAAATTTATAGAGCTTTTTCCGTTGAATAACGGAAAAAGATTTACTTAAATATAAAGCGTTTTCATACTACACTAATAACACAAGCTAATTCAATAAAAATACTTTGGAGGAAAAATATTATGAAAAATATTATGTTAATATGCGCCGCAGGAATGAGTACAAGTTTGATGGTCACTAAGATGAGAAAAGCAGCAGAAGAAAAAAATCTGGAGGCTGATATATTTGCAATCTCAGCTTCAGAGTTTGATGAAACTGTAGCTCAAAAAGATATTGATGTAGTATTACTAGGACCTCAGGTTAAATTTATGAAAAATCAATTTACCCCTGTACTATCAAAGAAAAATATTCCAATTGATGTTATCAATATGCAATATTATGGAATGATGAATGGGGAAAAAGTTTTGGACCAAGCGCTGAAATTACTGGAGATATAATCAATTGGGAGTAGTCGACAAATTTTTTCCACCATTTATAGTGAAAAGGGGAGTATAGAAAATGCAAAAATTCATGGAAGTACTAGAAAGTAAAATGGCTCCACTTGCAATGAAACTTGATAGCAATAGGTATATTACTGCCATTAAAGATGGATTCTTCGGGGTAATGTCCCTTCTCATCATTGGATCATTCTTTTTATTATTAGCAAACTTGCCGATTACCGGTTATCCAGAGTTTATGGCTTCATTATTGGGTGATAATTGGAAAACTTATTTTACTGTGCCTTATGATGTTACGATGAATATTATGACCATTTATGTGGTTATTGCAATGGCAAGAAGTCTCGCTAACACATATAAATTAGACAGTATCATGTGTATAACATCCGTTGTTGTAGCATTTTTGCTGCTTACCCCAACACTGGAGTTTAAAGATGGCGGTTTTGGCATACCAACAGCTAATTTAAGTGCGAGCGGTTTATTCTTAGGAATGTTGACAACTATTTTAAGTGTAGAAATTGTTCGTTTTGTTGTTAAAAAGGGTTGGACCATTAAACTTCCGGATAGTGTTCCGGAAAATGTTTCTCGCTCGTTCTCTGCATTGATTCCAGGATTATTCGTAATTATTGTTTTCAACATAATTCGTATCCTATTTTCATTAACTTCTTTTGGTACAGTACAAGCATTTGTCTTCCACTATTTGCAAGTTCCGTTATTGAGCTTAGGAGATACATTGCCGGCAATTTTAATCTCCACTATATTTGAAGGTACATTATGGTCTTTTGGGATTCATGGGTCAAATGTGATAAGCGGTATCATGAAACCGATTTGGCTAACATTAACTGCCGATAATGCAAGTGCATTTGCTGCAGGTGAAGCTTTGCCACATATCATTAACTTCCAATTTTATTCCAACTTCATTAAAGTAGGTGGATTTGGGGGCACACTGGGCCTTGCATTTTTACTTCTCCTTAGATCAAAATCAAGTCAATTTAAAGCATTAGGAAAATTATCAATCGCTCCAGGATTCTTTGGTATCAATGAGCCAATCATTTTTGGAATTCCTATTGTATTGAACCCTGTTTTAATTATTCCATTTATTTTAACACCACTAGTTTTATGTGTTGTTGCATATTTTGCAATGTCTTCTGGTTTGGTGCCATATACAAACGGAACCAACATTCCATGGACAACTCCGCCAGTTATAGCCGGGTTTCTAGTAAGTGGCTGGAAAGGGGCATTATTAAACGTTGTACAAATATTCATTTCGGCGGCAATTTATTATCCATTCTTTAAATCGGCTGACCGTCTGGCATATAAACTAGAGCAACAACAACAACAGCAACCGGAATTACAAGAAAAAACAACGATGAGTGTAAGCTAAGTTTTTCTTTGTAACTATGTATTTATAAAACAATTGACCAGTTTAATACCAAGCGTTGATGATGATGTAAAGGAGTGGGGAAATGATAGAGGAACTAACAGAAATAAATACGGTTGCATTTTCAATCATTAGCAATGTGGGTATGGCAAAGAGCCTGGTAATGGAAGCTCTTTATGCTGCCAAAGATGGAAATTTTGGTTTGGCAGAAGAAAAATTAAAAGACTCAAAACAATATTTTGTAAAGGGTCATAAAGCCCATAGCTCATTAATTCAAAAAGAGGCAAGTGGCGAAAAGGTTGAGTTATCACTAATTTTTATGCACGCAGAGGACCAACTTTTGAGTACTGAGACGATTTCTGAACTTGTTAAAGAAATGATTGAAATGTACAAAAGATTTGGAAAATGATATACAAAGGCTATTACGGGTTGCGTAATAGCCCTTTTTGAGTAACTAAGAAAAGTCGTTGAGTTTAGGATTTTTCCCATTTATTTATATGGCCAAGTTTGGAGAGATACATTGTGCAAGAAAAGAGGGTAGAAAATGTTTACAAAGAGGCAAAAAGGAATTTTTTTGTCATTATTGAAGAAAAAAGAGCCTGTTTCAGCGGAAATGATAGCCAAAGAAATAGGGGTTAGCGACCGAACAGTTCGAACAGAGATAAAAGAGCTTCAAACACAATGCAAATCGTTAGGTATCTCTATTGAATCATTTCGCGGTAAAGGATATAAGATAATCATTAACGATAATGAATTATTTGAAAGAGAATTTAACCCCGATACAATAGAAACAACTGGGGAGGAACAGGTCGATTACTCAGAGCAGAATAACCGGATTACTTATATATTAAAACGATTATTATTGAGTAGAGAACCGATAAAGTTAGAGATTTTTGAGGAAGATTTGTTTGTTTCTAAACCTAAGATTTACAATGATTTAAAGATCGTACGTAAAATATTGGATAGGTATAAGCTGAAATTAATTACTCGCCCCCACTATGGAACCATCGTGGCAGGGAACGAATATATGAAAAGGTTATGTTTTTCTAATCATATTTTGAGCCGGAATAGCAATTCGAATATTGATAGCAGTTCTTTTCGTGTTCTAGATGAGGGGCTGTTTGAAAAAATTAAAGAAATCATTATTAAAAAAGTAAACGAATATAAAATCGAAATTTCTGATATTTCACTCGAAAATTTAACCACGCATATAGCAATTGCATGTAAAAGAATTGAGGAAGGCTTTGTAATTGAAAATCTGGACCATGATATAACAGGACGATATCCATTTGAAAAAATGGTGGCTATAGAAATAGTTGGGGAAACGGAAGCTTTTACAGGGCTTGTTTTTCCTGAATCAGAGCTGAATTATATTATAGTTCATCTGTTAGGCACAAAGTTATTATACAAAGATGCATTGATTGAATTTAGTGAGTTTGATGAGTCAGGATATATAGTTCAGTCTATGTTGCAAAGATTGCATACCGAATTAAATTGGGATTTTCGTGAGGATGATGAATTCATCCAAGCATTAACTTTGCATATTCGTTCAGCTATTAATAGATTGCGGTATAACTTAAATATTAGAAACCCTTTGTTAAATGAGATCAAGACGAAATATCCGATTCCTTTCGAAGGAGCTGCCATAGCAAGTAAGTGTATTGAGGAATATTTATCTTTAGACGTTGAAGAACATGAAATAGCGTATATAGCCTTGCATATTGGTGTTGCATTAGAACGCATGAAATCCCGCCACAAAAAAATAAAACGCGTGATTATCGTATGTGCTTCAGGAGTTGGAAGCGCCAAATTACTATATTACCGCTTGCATCATCTATTTAAAGAAGAGATGAACATTATCGCTTCAACTAATTTATATAAATTGAAAGAATATGATTTATCGTCCATTGACTTAATCATTAGCACAGTCCCGATTAAGGAAGATATCGGTGTTCCAGTTCAGGTAGTAAATACTTTGTTAGGGGAAATAGATATAAATAATATCAGGGAAAAACTATCACCGGAAAATAACGGGGAAGCAGCGAAATACTTAGATGAATCCAGAGTATTTATTCATAAAAGCTTTGATGATAAGGAAACGGTCATTCGATTTATGTGTAATGAATTATACAATCAAGGTCTGGTGCCCAAAGATTATGTGAAGTTAGTGTTGGAAAGGGAAGCTTTGGCGCCAACTACTTTTGGAAATCTGATTGCAATTCCACATCCTCTAACTCCTGTTACAGAAGAAACTTTTTTGACTGTATGTACATTAAAATACCCGATTAAGTGGACTGAAGATCACATGGTTCAGTTCATTTGCCTATTGAATATTCGCAAAAGTCCAAAGGATGATTTGGATCATATGTATAAAAAATTGATTACCTTGCTTGAGAATGAATCCATTGTTCGGAATTTAATTAAATGCAACTCCGCAAAAGAAATATTGGAGATTTTAAAGTAATGCCTTATGTAATAAGTTAGGTCCAAATCAAAATGAGAAACTATAATTGTTTAACCAGCTTGATGGATGAAGCATGTCTTTCCTTTGTTTTCGCACAGCGGAAATCAAACCGTAAAACAAAGTGAATCTATCAACCCATAATCATAAAATAGCAAAATATGAAAAGTAACTTTTCCGTTACATAGCGGAAAATTCTCTTCTCCAATATTAAATGTTTAGATTGTATGATATAGCTGGAGCAATAGAGAACCCAATACACAGAATTTTGGATAGGGATAAACATGATCGGTATCATTATTGTTGCATAGCAGGATAACAAACATTGCTGTGGAGTGAGAAATATGGAGGAACAATCATCCAAAAACTATATTTTATTTTTGGGTCTATATGGAATTATCTATATAGGAACGGCAATTTATAATACATTTCTGCCTGTCTATCTGAATAATATTGGCTTAAGTAAAACTTCAATTGCTTCCCTTTTAAGTATCGGACCATTGATCGCAATTTTGGCTCAACCAATTTGGGGAAGTTTAGGAGATCGCTCAGACAGTAAAAACCGGATCCTTCAAATTCTTTTGTTGGGAAGTGCTCTTACAATATTGCTGTTCCCATTATCAGAAATATACATATATTTATTGATTGTTATCTGTCTTACAACATTTTTCCAAACCTCTATTTATCCTTTGAGTGATGCTATTACCTTGGAATATTTGTCTCGAACAAAATGGAATTTCGGTCCAATTCGTTTAGCTGGACAATAGGCTTCGCTCTAATGTCTGTTGTTTGCGGGATTGTTGCTCGAAACCAGATTAATAGTATTTTTTTCATGTATTTTATTATCATGATCATTGCTATTTTAATATGTTCCAAATTGCCGAAAATAAAGGGATATCAGTCTAAAGGCGATACGTTTTCTCCTCTCATCCTGCTCAAAAACCGAAATTTAATGCTTTTTATGATATTCAGTTTTTTTATTCAAATTACAATGGGATATTATTATTCTTTTTTCCCTATCTACTTTCAACAACTCGGAGGAGATAATGGATTACTCGGATGGTCCATGCTTTTTTCGTCTATAAGTGAACTTCCTTTCTTGCTTTTTGGTCATAAAATCGTGAAACGATTTGGGATTCACACCGTATTATTGTGTACTGCGTTCTTTGCGGGAATCAGATGGGTGTTCATGTTTTTTGTCGATAATCCTTATCTAGTTCTACCGATTCAAATGCTCCATGGCTTAATAGTCATTGTATTACTGGTGGCGATTGCCATTTTCATCGACAATGAGGTACCGAAAGAATTGAAAGCTTCTGGCCAAACATTTAACGCTTTAGTCAGTTTAGGAATCGCCCGCATCGTTGGGAGTATCATTGGCGGAGTAGCAAGTGAGTATGTGGGAATGAGGCAAGTATTTTTATACAATGCCGTTCTAGCTTTTATTACATTTCTAGTATTTACTTTTGTTTTCAAAAGAGAGTTTAAAGTTGTACAACAAAAAGTTTCAGTTTCCATAAAATAATTCAGATAACCTATTACTAATAAACAATCTTTTTCTAAAATACAGAATTAATATGTTGTCAAACACGAGCAAAAACCTTTGAAGTGTACTAAATCAGAGGATTTGGACGGATTACCATTTGGCTTATTCCAGTATAAAGGTCTTTTTCTTCTGCACAAAATAATATAATTGAACATTTTTTTGATTTATAAAGTTTTACTTGGATGCTAAAGAATTAGCAATAATTAATGAATGATAATCCACAACTATAATAGTCAAGATAATTTAGATAGGTTATTAATAAAGCTGAAAATCACAATATTCTGCTGCAATAATATTGTAATTCTCAGCTTCCTTTTACAATGTCATCATATTTTCAACAACGTATCTTCCGAATTCATCACCAATTCTTTCAATAATGGACAGGAATAGTGCGCGTATCATAAGTTCAGTGGCTGTTTTGAATTGGGTTCTCCATATTTTTCCTCATGTCTTGGTTTCGCCCCGAATATTGTCAGTAATTCAACTGTCCCTGATTGCCATTTGTTTCATTGTAGCCGGGAACGTATGGTAGGATTGCATCGCGTCAACGAAACAGCGGGCGGTGCGGCTAAGCAGTGTTTTCCATTTCTTTTGGATTTGCCAAGCAGAAGAATTGTCAATTGGTGGAGGAAGGATCGGCACATTGTGATACAGCTTATATTGTTTGGCCATTAAAAATGGCAGAGAGCTTTTACTCTTGCCATCTAATTCGATTCTATCCAGCGCCGTGCCTCTTCAAGCTGATGCTTATCGAAATGCTTCGCCTCAATTCCAGGCAAATAATTTCCCAGCATTGTTAATGCTGCCAGCCAATTTTTTTCATTTACAACAGCGAATTTGTTAAACTGCCGCCATCGTTTGGCATCAAATTCGACCCCGGCGACGACACCTTTTAATGTCGAACCGTCTATATCATGAATGATGGCGAGGATATTGAATTCTTGGTTATCTGCAAAATGGGTTTTAACATAGTTGTCCAGCTTTTCTGCGTCTTCTTTTGTGGATTTTCCATCGAATTCCAAAGTACTTGTTGATGGATTGTCGCTCGGCAGAGTAGTGATCATCATGGTTCCCTCCCAGATTCTTGTGTTATACACTTACCCGGATACATGTCGTTAAAACAAAAAGGAGCAAGTAACTCCGGTGTTGAAAAAGTTTTTTCTAAAAGGATGCATGACTACAGGACATGCGTTCCAGCCAAAAAGATATGATGGGTTGCGGGGAATGGAGTTATTGCTTTAAAATTGAAAACGCTGTATTGTTTAGTAACAATCTAACCGGAATTGGAAAAGGTAGTGATAAGAGTGGACACAACAACTGAGCAATCGAAGGATAATTGGAAAAAGAATATTATTCTCTTTTTAAGCAGTCAGACGATATCTCTTTTCGGTTCGTCTTTAGTTCAATACGCGATCATGTGGTATATAACGCTTACTACAGAGTCGGGTGTGATGATGACTTTGTATATCATTTGCGGTTTCATCCCTACTTTCATTTTATCTCCAATGGCCGGGGTATGGGCGGATCGCTACAACCGAAAAATACTGATTATTTTAGCAGATTCTTTGATTGCGATTGCAACACTGATACTCGCAATTGTATTCTTAATGGGCTATGATGCGATTTGGCTTCTTTTTGTCATGGCTGCGATTCGCGCAATCGGAACAGGAATTCAATTCCCGGCTGTCGGTGCTATTTTGCCGCAAATAGTGCCGAAGGATAAGCTGACAAAGATAAACGGTATAAACGGAAGTATTCAAGCAATCATCATGTTTGTGTCACCCTTGGTTAGTGCAGCCCTATTGTCAATGGCATCCATTGAAGTGATATTCTTTATTGATGTTGTTACCGCAGCAATCGCAATCATGACTCTGCTTATCTTTTTTAAGATTCCGATGCATAAGAAGGCATACGAAACACAAACAACCAGCTATTTCAATGACTTAAAAGAAGGCTTAAAATACATTAATAATAACGATTTTCTGAAAAAATTCTTTTTATTTTTCGCTTTTTTCTTTGTCTTGATGGCGCCTGCTGCATTTTTAACGCCACTGCAAGTTACACGCAGCTTCGGTGATGATGTTTGGCGGTTAACAGCTATCGAAATCGCTTTTTCGGTGGGTATGATGGCAGGTGGAGGAATTATCGCCTCTTGGGGAGGCTTTCACAACAAAGTTCATACGATGACATTTGCAAGTCTTTTAATGGGAGTTTGTACGTTTGCACTGGGTGTTGTTCCTGTGTTTTGGGCTTATTTAATTTTCATGGCTGTATTCGGAGTTGCGATGCCAATTTTTAATACCCCAACAATGGTATTAGTGCAGGAGAAAGTAAATGAAAATTATTTAGGTAGAATTTTTGGTGTGTTTGGGATGATCTCTACTTCGATGATGCCGATGGGTATGCTCATTTTCGGTCCAATTGCAGATGTGATCGAAATAGAATGGCTACTTATCGGAACTGGTTTACTGATTCTTATTCTCGCCATTTTCTTAGGGCGAAACAAAGTATTAATAGAAACAGGAAAGCCAGAATCGAAGGAACCTGCAAATTAGGAGAGAGAACATCCCATACTTTATAAGATTCAACTTATTTGCGTGCCTACAAGTTCATTAACAAGTGGGCGCATTTTCTGTAATAAGTTAAGATGCTTTTTTTATTATCGAAGCAGGTAGTAACTTTAAAGGTCATATGTGACGAAGGAATGATAACATTTACGCAACTAAAAGGTACTGTTCAATAGCTTGGTTATCCTGTGCTGCAACCAAATTTGCCTAAAGGAAAGGGGGAGCCGGCAAATCTTACACCAGAGAAAAGTTCCTATTCAAATGAAAAGGAGCTTTTCTTATTTAAGAATCTGTTCAAAATTTTGGAGAATATCCTTAACGATCCAATGTAATAAGCATCTAACTCAATCACCTCAACGTGATAATAGAAAGAATCATATATGTTTCAACTCTCTCTGTGAGATTTTTTTTTGCAGGTATGAACGATCAAGCCTCAAGAAGCCGTTTTATATCGCTTTTAGGTGGCAGGCCGAACATTCGAGAATATTCACGACTAAATTGGGAAGGACTTTCATAACCAACCTGGAACCCGGCATTTGCAGCGTCCATCTGACCTGAAAGCATGAGTCGGCGAGCCTCTTGTAATCTTAATTGTTTTTGATATTGTAAAGGGCTCATTCTTGTCACTTGTTTAAAGTGATGATGTAGTGATGATGCACTCATGTTTGCTGTCATGACAAGTTCTTCAATGCGTAAAGGCTTTGTAAAATCCCGCTTAATTTGATCAATTACTTTAGCGATACGGTGTGCATGACTGCCGATCATTGCCATCTGTTTTATAGAATCACCCTGTTCATCTTGCAAGATATGATAAAGAATCTCACGAATTACCAAAGGTGCAATCACGGGGATATCCTGTGGTGTATCTAATAGACGAACAAGTCTGAGCACGGCATCAAGAAGAGATGAATTCGTTTTACTTACAAACAAGCCTCGTTGTGAATCTCTGATTTTGCTTAATGTTTGACCGGACCCACTAATAATGTCGAAAACTTGCTTCGGATCAAAATCTAATCGAAGGCACAAGTAAGGAAACTCCGGCGTTGCCTGGATGATGGTTCCTGATATCGGAAGATCAACTGACACAACGAGATAATGAGAAGGATCATACTGATAGGAGTCTTGTGCAAGCATCACCAATTTTGCTCCTTGAGCGACAATACATAAGGCCGGTTCATGGATTGAATGAATTGGCTCTGATGCGTCGGACGCACGAATGAAATGCAATGAAGGAATGGCAGTTGAGTTAACACCATCCTCTCCTGAAAATCGTTCAATCCGAAGTGCCAATTCCTTTTGCATCTCCATTACCTGATAATCCATGTTCTTTTCTTCTTCCATCGTATTTACTGCCTCCTCCCGAAAATGTAAGACTACCTTTAACAAATTACGGCTCTTGCCCAATTAGCTCAATTCTATTCAAATTTGGAGGATTAGGCAATAATTATCCACTAATTGACTACCTCCAGAGATCCTATTTGTTCAATAATGAATCTGACCCCAAAAATAATAAGTAGGGAGGATGAATAATAATTTGGGAAAAGAACATGGATGTCTTTACTAATCATTTCAATCCGTTTATTTATTCTCAGATCTTTTGTTATATCAGAAGTTTGTGAAGAAGATGAGTTTATCTATCATCGAAAACGTTGGGAAACAAAACAATACGCAATAGGAGAGAAGATAATGGATAAACAAACACACAACGAGCAGCATTCATATGTTGGCATGTGGGTCACTAATGACGGGTACATCCGCCATGAACTGCTATCTAACGGTCGTTACGATGAAGCTCGCGGCAATAGAAAAAGTGCTTATCAAGGCCGTTATACAATTACCGGCGATCATATCGAATATGTAGATGATACTGGCTTTACAGCTGATGGTGATTTCAGAGAGGGAGTTCTCTATCACGCCGGAATGATTCTTTATCGAGAAGAAAAAAAGTAACTCGCAGCGAGGAGGAGAAAGATGTCTAGCGTTATAGGGAAAGTTGTGTTAATTACCGGCGCAAGCAGCGGTATCGGTGAAGCAACTGCACGTAATCTCGCTAAAAACGGTGCCCATGTTTTATTGGGTGCCAGGCGCACGGATAAGCTGGAGATGCTTGCATCTGCAATTCGTTCAGAAGGCGGTTCAGTCGATTATCGCGCACTGGATGTCACCAAAAGAGATGAAATGGAAGAGTTCATCAGCTATGCTGAAAACACATTTGGACGAGTCGATGTGATTGTAAATAACGCAGGTGTGATGCCTCTTTCGAAACTTGAAGCTCTGAAGGTTGACGAATGGGACCGTATGATCGACGTAAATATTCGTGGTGTTCTTCACGGTATCGCGGCAGGGCTTCCAATAATGAAAAACCAGGGCTTTGGTCAGTTCATTAATATCTCTTCGATTGGCGGACACGTTGTTTCACCTACTGCCGCTGTTTATTGTGCTACTAAATTTGCTGTCCGGGCTATTTCTGAAGGGCTGCGTATGGAAGTTGGCAATGACATTCGCGTAACCGTTATCTCACCTGGAGTAACCGAATCAGAACTCGCTGACAGTATTTCGGATGAAGAGGCGCGCCAAGTGATGAGAGAATATCGGAGGTTTGCGCTTTCGCCAAATGCGATTGCGAGGGCGATCCTGTTTGCTATTGAGCAACCAGCCGACGTCGATGTGAATGAAGTCATTGTACGACCAACCGCGAGTCTAAATTAACGTTGTGGAGTGCAAAATTGACAAATTTATGTAAACTAACATACTAATTATGCAATACTACAGTTGAGAGGCAATTTGCTTCAAGCACGACCAGCGTTCGTTATGCCATATAGTACACCGCACATTTTTTATGACTAAAAAAAGGGCGCCTCATACTTAATCAAGTTGAGGCGCCCTTTGAAACTGAGGCTACATATTAGTTTCGGTTTTTATAAAACTCGCACTTTATTAATATCGCTTGTTCACGCTTCTAATTTGACACTGTTCAATTTGTCATTATTTTTCTTGATTATCATATAAACCGGCACTCCAATTAATACAATACCGATAGAAAATAGCGAATCCACTGGGCTGCTGATCAGTGTGCTTCCGACAATATACACTGCACCGATAATAGCGATAATCGGCGTGATCGGGTAAAAAGGCACCTTGTATCCTTGATAATTCCCGTTGTCTTTTTTACGGAGCAAGAATACGGCATAAAAAGCCAAACCGTAAAATAAAAACACGGTGAAAATAGCAATATTAGACAGTCGGTCAGCGTTGCCTGTCAGCATGAATAAAACAGTAAGGGCCAACTGAAACACTGTCGCATTGACAGGTGTTTTGAATTTCGGATGAACCTGAGACAATGATTTAGCACCTGGAAATAACCCGCTTTCAGCCATGGCAAAAGGTATTCTAGGAAAAGTCAGGATCTTTCCATTTAAACAGCCAAAAATCGAAATGAGAATTCCAATCGCAATCAGCTTGCCGCCTAGTCCACCGAACAGGATCGTCGCAGCTTCATTTGCAGCGTTTGGCCCAAGCTTCACAATTTCTGATGCAGGCAAAACATGCAGCATTGCAATATTGATCGATAAGTAAGCTATCATAACAATCAAAATCCCGCCAATGATCGCTCTTGGAAGTGTTTTAGCAGGATTTTTCATTTCTCCGGCAATAAACCCTACATTCATCCAACCATCATATGCCCAAAGGGTTGCCAGAATGGCCGCCCCCATATTAATCGTACCAGCAGCGCCGCTGTCCATATTAAAGATGGTTACTTCGCCCTGCGCAATACCGAAAACAGCGATAAGAATAACAGGAATTAGCTTTGCGACTGTTGAAAGCGCCTGGATAAAGCCACCATACTGAGTTCCCAGCAAATTAATAATACCAAGAAATACAACAGCGATAATTCCTATGAGTGTTGAGCGACTTTCTGAAAATCCGAAGAAATTGGCAGCGAGTACACCAAAGTACAAACCAAGCGCGCCCATGAGTGCCGGACCGTATACGAGCGTCTGTACCCAACCGCATAAAAATCCCCAAAGTTTCCCATATACTTCTTCAAGATAAGCAAATAATCCGCCTGTTCTGGGGATTTTAACACTAACTTCTGCAATCGTTAATCCACTTGCCAACGTAATGATACCGCCAATAAGCCAGGCCAAAAGGGCCAGCGTGGAATCGCCGGTTGAGGACAATACGACTCCGGGCTTCATGAAAATTCCCGAACCAATAACGGTTCCAACGACTAAGGAGGTAGAAACAAAAAAGCCTATATTTTTCTTTAACTGAGCATGATTTTCCAATGTCCATCCCTCATGTACAATTGTATTTTTTATATTATACGAATTATACCACAGATATTTTTCTAGAATAGTTATTAGAAAATTAGAACTTTAATTGAGTAAAGGATTGTACAATATTTGCATGTGCATTTTGACTAAATGGTGCAGATTGACTGACCTCGCCGCTACCAGCGTGGAGAGTATAAATTCCTGCAGTACACTAAAATATCCCGAAATGTCTTTATACCAAGGTTATTGAGGGTTTTGTTAATTTTGATATGAACAGACCGGATTAATCAGTTCCTGCTCCAGTGTAATGAAAGTTGCTGCTAAATGCTGCAAATATGAAAAATTTAAAGGATATTTATAAATTCAAAAAGCACTGAAGAGGATTTAAACATTATTGTTGTAATATTTGTTGCTTGCTTTTATTTTAAACCCGGAATTGTCTTATCCACGTATTTGGCATAGGGGTGTATAAACTATATACACTAACTCTTATTATTATTTAAAACTTATTGCAACATGTGAGTATTATTTAAAAATGTTTTTTTCCAGCTCAGGAGTATTCTTTCCCAATGTTCGGGTATATAATATTAAAAAGTTTCATTTGTTTCGTTTTTCTTTCTTTTGTTTCGAAACAAAATACCTTATAATGGAGACGAGAGGAGTGGATGAAGAAATGGCTATAGAAATGGCGTCGATTTATGAAAAAATCAGAAATGTTGCCAATCAAATTGATAATGCTCCAATTAGTGATAAAGCAAAACAATATGTACAACTTCTCCGTTATTCAATTGAGCTGGAAAAGCAGAAAGAAAAAGCTTATCTGGAATTAAATGAAAATGAAAAAGAAGAAGCACAAAGTATTCTAAAGGAAATCCTGGCACCAGAGCTGCCAAAGTATCTGCCTGTTTCGGAAGTATCCATGATGCTAAACGTGTCTCCGCAGATGGTAAGAAGATATTGTGCCGAAGGAAAGATACTAGGAAAACGGCGACATCAAGACAGTGGTAAATGGCTTATTCCAACGGAACAGTTTCTAACAAAACCCGAATTTGTTGAATATATTCAAAAGAAAGAAGTCAATCGCATCAAGTCAATTAAAGCAGCGCAACTGATGCTCCAAATGATTGATGAAGATGAAGAAGATGATGAGGGTTTTAGTCAGATATGGGATTAATAGCACAAAAAAGATATATGTTAGATACAAATGTTTTTAGATATAAGATTGACACTAGTTCTCAACACAAAATGGAAGCGAAGCATTTCTGGAGAATGGCATTACAAGAATTAATGGACAACGAAGCAGAAATCTTTACTCCCGCTGAAGTGTTTCGAGAGCTAGATGTTCAATCTTATACGATGAAACCAGAAGAACTAACTCGAATTGAGGCGTTAAAAAAGAACCTTGTAGTGAAACCAGATTCTACAAGTATTTCGGCGGAGGATTTGATTCGAAGAATAAGTGCTTATATTCGGTCAAAATATAAACCATATTTAGATGTAATTAATCGCGGAGTTGACTACCCATCAGTTTCCGATTCAAGAATCTTACTGAGTGCGTGGGAGCATAACTGCGTCATGGTAACAGCCAATATAAGAGAATTTATGCTGTACCTCTTTTATTTTCAGCCAATGAAGACAGGCTCTTCGACTTACTTACCATGCAGTATATCAAGATTGATCCTATTGCGCATGAATTGATACATAAGGACTCAATATTCACAAATATGAAAAATGAATTAAATAGACTCTACAGTATGTGAAGCCTAATCAGTCGGATTAGGTTTTTATTTATGTCAGGTGTTCCCTCACTTAGTTTTTCTTTTTTCTAATCTATTTTTCTATTACAGTAATCCAGCAACGGCTTTAGACTGAAATAGTCCAAAGCTTCATTCGGTGAAATGAACGATTTTATGAATAAAAGGTTAAATAGCCGGCAATCATCGCCAAAACCATTATCTGACAAAGAAAAAGCGCAGGAGCTTTTATTTGAGGCTTATGAATCGACAGGAAATAAGCGAAAGCAGCTCGTAGAAAAAGCATTAAAGTTATACCCAAACAGTTCGGATGCTTATAATATTTTAGCAGAGTATGAAAAGAACCCCGAAGAACAGAAGAAGCTTTACTTAATGGCCATCGAAGCTGGAGAAAAAGAACTCGGGCAAGCATTTTTCAAGGAAAACCAAGGCGATTTTTGGGGCATAGTAAACACGCGTCCATATATGCGGGCAAAATATAACTATGCACTGCTTTTACATGGAATGGGAATGCTTAAAGAAGCGATTGAGCAATATGAGGAACTTTTGGAATTGAATGATATGGATAACCAGGGAGTTCGCTATCAACTATTTGTTGCTTATGCACAAAACGGTTTGCTTCAAAAAGCGGAATCTGTATTAAAACAATATAACGAAGATATAACAGCACATGGATTGTACAACAAGTTACTCATTGAATACCTGCAAAACGGGCCATCACAAAAGGCCAAGAAACAATTAAAAAAGGCAAAGGACAGTAACCCATATGTCATCGATTACTTAATACAAAAAAAGAAACTTCCTCGATCTAGCCCGGCTGCATATGGGTTAGGTGATGAATCCGAGGCTATTGTTTATGCGGAGCAGCATTTACATCTGTGGAGAGATAATGTTGAGCTGATTGAATGGTTGAAGGAGTCCAGGTAACAGTTGTTTAGTTGAGCTATTCAAACGAGATAAAACTTCGAATCAATCCCACACTAACTAGGACAGTTGCTGATTATGTGTCTGCATGATAATATCGCACATGTAATGATGAAACTACAAGGAGGCACATAAGCAAAAAGGTAGCGCTCGGAAACTTGTTGCCCAACCGGAGCGCTATCAACAAGTATAAAAAAGGGGGAGTTGGATTATAACTCCAACTACGCTAAATATATCATTTTTGTTCGAATTTTAGGGTCGATTTTTGCAAATTAGATGTTGGGAAAATTTTAGCGAGACACAATGATAGAAGGGTTAGATTAGCAATGGTCAAGTAATAGGAAGGTAAAGCCGCATTCTTGATTGAAACATGCGGCTTTTTTATCGACGTTTCTAATTACTTTTTCTGAATCAGGCCAAAACGAAGTTCGACAGGATCAACCAGGTTATGCAGATGAAACTCATTAAAATTCATTTCTCACGGACAATCATAGCACCATAGTCTTTGCCCATAACAATATTCATCATTTGAACTGAACTTAAATTGAAACCGGGTATCTCAGTCGTGCATCGTTTACACAGCATGAACTGCTAACTTTTGCACTACTGGAATTTAGGGTTGATTTTTTTCTTTTCTCCGCAAAGGTGCCTCGTAAATTGAACATTTTTTATACTGATCTGTTTTTGTCAGGTTATAGGTTTCTTTTTCATTACTATCCAATCTCTCATCTTCCCTTGCATCTAGGGTTGAATTTAATGTTTATTCTCGTTTTTTCACTATAGTACGCCAACTCACCAATATTAGGAAGAAAGCATATGAATAGGTAAATGACAAAAGGGGATGTTTTTCTGCATTACCACGAATACAATCAATCGTACCCTCAAAATCAAATGAACCGACAACAGTATGAGTACCCTCCAGTTGATGTCAGTACCTTCACTCATTCAGTAACTGCGTTTCAAAAAATTGCCAATGAGGCCAGTGCCATCCTCCAAAAATTAGCTGACCGAAGATTTGCTCACAGTTTAATGGCAGCAGCTCAGGTTGGAAATCAGTCGGAAGTAGATCGTTTAATTAAATCGATAGGAACAACCACGCCTGTAACAACCACTTATACCCCAACAGGAGTTTTATTGACTATTCATGCTCAAGCTCAGGGTTCACAATGTTGTACTTTGACGATGTTTCTTAAATGGGGACAATAAAACGAAATCGTTCGTACTGCGAACGATTTTTTATTGTTCTCTTTTCTATTTAATAGAAGAAACCCCGGCTTTTTAACTACGAGTATTGTTTGGACTATTAGATTTTAAGTAAAGACTCTTTGACGTAGTGTGGTAATATCAAGGTTAACGCGGTGAAAACTGCAGAGTTCATGTTAGAGAGAGAAGCCATCAATTCACAAAAAGGGATGAAATAAAAGAATTTATGATGAAAGCGGTGAAAGACCACAATATGAATATTGATGCGGTTTTTAAGGAACTCCCTGTTTTAAAGTCAGATGATCATCCTGAAAAAAATTGAAGAGAACGATCTTGAAGAAGTGTTTGCAATTTATAATAATCACCGAGTATTTGAATACACTGCGGGATCATACCTAAGCACAATAAGGAAACTGTGAAAAAAATGATCGGACATTTTAGAGCATATACATTATTCTAGAAGAAGAATATGTAAAGTGAACAACACTACGATATTTCTTCAAAAAAAAAACTAACAGGATGGTTCCGTTTTATAATTACGAAAGGTCTGACTATAACAAAGACGAGCCATCATTGATGAGAAAGTACATACAATCTCCTCAATTTAACTATTTTTAGACATGAGTGTTGATTATCCATAATTAGACAAACCTATCCCGTTATTCGTACTGTACTTACTTA
>NZ_PGVA01000088.1 GCF_002860125.1 Bacillus canaveralius | reverse complement strand
TGATTATTGCATATGAATTGAGCCACATGTGCGGAGTTTTGAGCCAGTCAGTGCGGAAAAGTGAGCCGCCATCTGCGGAGTTAGAGCCGGCACGATAAATTAAATAGCCTCTTGTATAATAAAAAATGCATGCAAAAATGCATGACAATATTATACAGGAGGTTTTTTTGTGGTTAATTGTCGTAAAATCCTTGAACTGTATTTTGATGAGATCAGTCAAAGAACAATCAGTTCTAGTGCCGGTCACTCTAGGAATACAGTCGCCGAGGTCATTCGGCGTGCCATGGAGCTTGGGATAGAAAGCTTGAACGATACCATGACCAATCGATGGTTGGAGGAATTTCTGTTTCCGGAGAAACAGGCTAGCGAAAAGGGGTACTTCCCGGTTGATTGGGAGAAGGTGCATAAGGAGCTGCAAAAAAAGAATGTCACCTTGGCTCTATTGCATCATGAGTATTCAGTAGAGGCTCGCGAGGGTGGAAAAGTCCCCTATGCCTACAGGACTTTTTGTGAAAATTATGGGAAGTACGCGAAAAAATATAAATTAACGATGCCAATTCGCAGAAAACCGGGTGAAATCATGGAAGTGGATTGGGCTGGTTCCACACTGCATATTATTGATCGTTTCACTGGTGAAAGGATTCCGGCATATGTTTTCATTGCGGCTTTGCCATACAGCCAGTTAAGTTACGTGGAGGCGTTTTTAGATATGAAGTCACCAAACTGGCTTCTGGCCCATATCCGTGCATTCGAATATTTTGGTGGTGTTCCTGAAACTTTGGTTCCAGATAATCTAAAAACGGGAGTTATTAAGCCATTCCGAGTCGAACCACTCCTTAATGAAGCCTATCGAGAAATGGCAGATTACTACCGTATAGTCGTCGTGCCGAGCAGGGTTCGAAAACCAAAGGATAAGGCTAGTGTCGAAGGTACTGTTGGGTACATTTCACGACAGATCATCGCCTCGTTAAGAAACTATCAATGTTTTCACATAGAGGATTTAAATCAAAGAATCCATGAAAAGCTGGAAGAAATCAATACGATTGATTTTCAGAAACGTCCCGGTTCACGGAAAAAGGTGTTTGAGGAAGAAGAGAAATCCCACCTTCAACAGCTTCCCCAAACACGTTACAAACTTGCGGAATGGAAAACAGCAAAAGTTCAATTGAACTACCACATCCAAGTTGAACGAATGTATTATTCCGTCCCATATGATTATGTCCGTGAACAAGTCGATATTCGGCTGACCACTGACCTAATTGAAGTTTACTTTAAGGAAGTGCGAATTGCATCCCATAAACGGTTAATTGGAGAAGTTGGACAGTTTTCTACGAATAGGGATCACATGCCAGATAATCATAGACTATACCTTGAGCATAACCCTGAAAACAATCGTAAATGGGCAGAAACAATTGGGCCCTCCATAGCGCGGTTTGTCTCTTATATCCTAGAAACGAATGCGGAAAAGAAGGCATTAAACATCCTTAGTGCTCTAAGGAATTTATCAACCAAGCATACAAGTGATGAACTCGAAACCGCAACACATACATTGCTTGAAATATCAACAAATCCGACCATTCCCGTTTTAAAAGGGATATTGGATAGGCGAAAAAAGCGTGAGCAAAAATCTAATGTTGATAATCATGGAATCAATATTAATAACCATGGCTTTACCCGTGGCGCTAAATACTTTGGAGGGGATAAAAAATGATGAACCAAGAAACATTACGTAAATTAACCGAAATGAAAATGGGTGCAATGGCAGAATTATATCAGCAACAAAGCCAGAACAAAGACTATCAAGATATGGATTTCGATGATCGATTTAATCTTTTGGTAGACTATGAGTTTGACCGTCGAAAATCAAATAGATTGGAACGGTTGATTAAACAGGCAAACTTCGAAGATCCTATGGCAGCTATTGAAGACATAGAGTATCATCCTGATCGTAACTTGGACAAAAAACTAATATTGGAGCTAGCGACAGGGAATTATATACAAAACCACCATAACATTATTTTAATGGGTGCATCAGGGAACGGAAAAACGTGGATATCCAATGCCTTTGGCATTCATGCCTGTCGCCAATTTTACGATGTAAAGTATATCAGATTGCCAGAATTGCTTGATGAACTAGCAGTCGCGAAGTATGAAGCCGATGGTAGCTTCAGGAAAATCATCCAAAAATATAAGAAAATCGATTTATTAATACTCGATGAATGGCTATTAACTGAGCTCTCGGAGGAGCATGCCCTTCACGTCTTAGAAATTATTGAATCAAGAATAAAGAGGACTTCTACTATATTCTGTTCCCAATTCTCACCAGAAGGGTGGCACTCTAAGTTGGGCCAGGCACAAATAGCAGATGCGATTCTTGACCGAATAGTGCATGATTCCTATAAGATTCTAGTCGATGGTGAAGTATCAATGAGAGAACGTCATGGGTTGGTGGTGGGAAGATGATTCCAACAGAAGTTGAGAACCGTGTAGCTAAGTATTTCTTTCACAGATATTTACCGGAAGAAGTGATGATGAAGATAGTAGATAGGTTACTAGCTACTTGTGTATGGGACGAGGAAGAGGATTTAGATTTTGATGAACTTGTCCGTTGGGCAATTGAGATTATAGACGAACAATTAGAAGATAAACGATTTAGATAGAATCAGCAGCCATTGAAATTAGGATAAAACCATTTCAATGGCTGTTCCCCCTTTTTAATAGCCAGTGGCTCTCTCCTCCGCATTCACTGGCTCTGTTGTCCGCAAACAGTGGCCCAAAACTCCGCACAGCCGGCTCATTCTGTCCGCAATACTCA
>NZ_PGVA01000087.1 GCF_002860125.1 Bacillus canaveralius | reverse complement strand
AAGTAAGCCACAAACAGCGTGACGAAAGAAACCGAACCCTGTTCAGATCCAAAGCCATGTGTGGCTCGATAATTGCCCTTGAACGTTCGGTTCAGTCTTTCAATGATTTGTTTAAGTGGTCTGAACTCCGTGGAAACTGGATCTTCGTTCGTCAGCCCAATGACCTGCTTCACATCAAACGAAATGTCGTGCTGGGCAAAAAAATGTTGGGCTAGAAGGTAAATCGGATTGCCGTCTACTACAAAGGTGAGGTCTTCAGGAATCTCTTTCATCTTGAGTAGAACCTCGTCTATCGCCAGAATGGCGGCTTGTGTATCCCGATTAGGAGACACAGGATAAGACAAAATGATCTTTTTTACGGCATCAAAAAAGAAAAATAAATAATGCCAGCGTCCATTTACCCGGATGTAGGTTTCATCACCGCAAAATTGATCAGAAAGCTCATAAGGATAATGATCCACATACGGTTTAAGCATAAGAGCCACGCTATTCTCGTAATTCAGTATACTCTGGTGTGAGATCGTTAGACCATGAACATCCTTCATGAGTGCAGCTGTTTTCCGGGCCGACAGTCCATAGTTCACATGATAGGTCAAGATCAGTCCCAGTGTATGAGGAGACACGTAAAGCCTGGATAAATCCACTTTTGGTTTCTTGGGTGAGCGCTTCGCTAACGGTTGATAATCGATGTGAAACTGACGAAAAATGTAGCGCATTTTGAATGACTGAGGATCTTTCTTAAACTGTTTTTTCTCCTTTTGAGACAATCCAATTTGTTTCTTTTGGTAATAGGGACAGTCGTTGTTTTTACACTTAAAGATCAGGAAATCTTTTCTTTCTTTAATCTTTTCTAATGTTTTAGCGCAGTGCGGACATTTCAGTACAGCTTCTTTAGAATAATGATTCTTTTGATTAAAAAGACAGGAACACACCTTGCATTGATATTGTCCTTTCTCTCCATTATTGGCATAAAGATAATCGGACGGAGCTCCACACCTTGGACAATTTATGGATTTAGAGACGATCACTTTTGAATGTGAACGCCTCTGTACAGGCTTAAGGGGTTTGCCATGCTTCTCCCTATACTCGTCGAGAAGCCTGCGATAATCAAACTTTTGAAGAGTTTCAATGATTGGAAGCTCGTCCACCTGAAGTTTCTGATAAGGCTTATTCACAGGTTTTTCAGTAGGTTTATCGAACATACTTTTTCCGATGAGGAGAGTCAGTAATGTGCGAATGATTTGATCTTGGTACTTGATAAATTCAAGCAAATAGATTATTAATTGAGAGTACAACTTGTCACTTCCGTTTCTTAGGTTGTTGGTGGTCTGGTAACCTCAATTAACCGTAAGATTTAGGGGGTGGCAAGTTTTTTGCTTATAAACCCTCTGATATCAATGTATTTGCTTGATTTATATATTTAATTTTTGACAATACG
>NZ_PGVA01000086.1 GCF_002860125.1 Bacillus canaveralius | reverse complement strand
TTACCATGAAGACGCACTCGGCAACATCCTGGATGTGACCGACCGCAGCGGAGAAAAACGGGCATCGTACAGCTATGATGCCTTCGGCAACCTGTTCAGCCATATGGCGGCCCCATACAACGCCGTCGGATTCACCGGAAAATCATATGACGCGAAAGCCGGGCTGGTTGACTTTGGTGCAAGATGGTACAGCCCGAACGAAGGACGCTTCACGACGATGGACACGTTTGCAGGATGGTCGAACCAGCCGTTGACTTTGAACCGGTACAGCTATGTCCATAACAATCCGGTCAACTTTACGGATCCATCAGGACATTGTGAAACGACGAGTGATTCAGACGATACGTATTGCATCCCGAAACCGAAACCACCAGCGGGCGGAGGAAATGGCGGAAGCACACCACCTCCGCCAGCACCAAAACCAGGTTCTGGAGGATCCGGTGGATCTGGAGGAGGAACAGGCGGAAGCGGAGGATCCGGTGGAGGAGGATCATCGGGTGGGTCTGAAGATCCAGTTGAGGAACCAGTAGATCCCGGACCAACCAAGGAAGAACTGCTTGCCATGGCCATAGCTGAATTTAATAACAGAGCAGGAAATATTCCTTCCAATATGTACAAACCTACTAAACATAAATACTCAGTATATGATGGATATAACATGCATTTTGATAGTAAAAGAAAAGTACTAGGGGGAATTAATCAGCCTGACCTTAGTTGGGGACATGTAACTGCAAGTACTGTCAATTACTGGTTTATGGAAGATATTCACACTTTATTGAATTACCGTAGTGCCTCTAAAGAGGATGTATTTCTAGCCGCTGCTGGGTTATTATATAAACCGGGTAAAGTTGTCGATTTAGCGAAGGCAAGTAAGGGTATAAGTAAAGGGGAACAAGTATTAGATAAAGTCAAGACATATGAACAAGCTAGAAATAAAGCACTAGACCTAGTTGGAGATTTAGGACCAAATTCAAAACCATATACAGGAACTCTTAAGTCAAGTGCTGGATATGGAAAAGTAGTTGGTAGACAGTCAGCTGATGGAAAAGTAAGATGGAGATTAGATTATGACCCTAATAAGGGGACTCATATAAATATTGAAGATTTTCGTAATGGTAAAGGGGCTAATGCCCGAAAAATAGTTATTCCATTTGAGGGTAACGAAAATACCTTTAAATCTTTATTAAAACATTTGGATAGATAAGGGGAATTTGAATGAGTTTACTTGATGAGTGTATTGAAGCCTTAGGTGAGAATGTCCACATCTTATCTGAAACTGATAGAGAGAAAGTAATTAGAGATTTTGAGAGT
This sequence comes from Bacillus canaveralius, assembly GCF_002860125.1. Lineage (GTDB taxonomy): Bacteria > Bacillota > Bacilli > Bacillales > Cytobacillaceae > Bacillus_BJ > Bacillus_BJ canaveralius. Next base: position 6,893 of record NZ_PGVA01000086.1, on the reverse strand, counting down.
TCTTTTCCATTTACAGAGTGGGGGCGTATTGAATGGGAGAATGTAACTTATCATGCTGATGTGAGTACAGTTGATGAGATAATCTCCTTTTTAAACCAAAACATTGATGAATACAGCAATGTTATATATGTAATTTGGGATGAAGGGACATTACCTATAATCCAATCTGATTTAGATAAAGTATTAGAAGTAATAGATGATGTTACTGCTGTAAGTTTTGATACTTGGATATTTTCACCATATTCAGGATATGTTATTGAAATATTTCATGACGGTGAAGTAAAAATAGGATTAAAGTAAAATATCATTGGATTAACCCTCAGAAGAGAAGTTATACTTCACTCTTTTGAGGGTTGTTTTATTAGTGACAGAGTGCCGAATTAACAACTTTTTATCCAAAGATTAGAGAAAACGGTTATAATTCCTGCATAAAGTTTTCCAAAATTATAGAGTACGTACAATCACTATAAAACTTATGCCCTATTTGATGTATTTCATTTCCTGCAAATTGTCGTAAAATTATCAGACACCACCGTTTTCATCCTCCAAAACCTTACCTTTGCTTTCTCTCTGCCTTTTAAAACATTATCGCAACTTTTACGTACATAGAACGATTACTATGGCGAGAGGTTACTCCACCTCAATTAACTCCTGAATGTCAATGTCTAACACTTTGCATACCGTTTCTAGTGTCGAAAGATAAACCCTGTCTACGTTGTCTGAACAAAGATGGCTTATCGTATTAGGCCGCAGCCCTGCCATTCGTGCTAATTCACGTTGTGAAAGGTCACGTTCTTTAAGGATTTCCTTTAGTTTGATGGATATTGGCATGGTATTTCCCTTCCTCTTCTTCATGTTACTTTTACAATACACAATAAATTTGTATCGGTAAAGGGGTTTATTGTATCGCTAAAGCCGCATACAATGAATTTATATTAAATATAGCGTCTAAGCGTTACGTTAATCTGAATTTGCGTAACGGAGGGGGAAAATACCATGAATGTTATCGGATATATTCGAGTATCCACACAAGGACAAGCAAAGGATGGATACAGCCTTGCTTACCAAGAAGATGAAATCAAGGCATATTGTGAAGCTCAAGGATACACGCTTTTACGCTTGTTTAAGGACGAGGGTATCAGTGGGGCTAAAGTAGACGAAGAAGCGTTAGAAGTGGATAGAATAGGCTTTCAGGAGATGTTGGAGTATCTCTCCCACCATGAGGTGGATTATGTTGTCACGCTGAATAAAAGCCGTTTATGGCGGTCAGACATCGTGAAAGTGTTGGTTCATCGGGAATTGAAAAAGTTTGGAGTGGACATTCGGAGTATTGAACAAACAGCCGCAATACAGTATTCACAAGAAAGACCCTAGTGACTTTTTAATCAATGGTTTAATGGAGTTATTAGACCAATATCAACGATTTGAAATCGCATTAAAGCTAGGGAGAGGACGAAACAAGAAAGCCCAACAGGGCGGCTATGCAGGAGGAAATGTTGCATTAGGATACAAAGTGAAGAAAGGTCAGAAAAGCCTTGTCATAGACGATAGACAGGCACAGACCGTACAAAGAGTGTTTGACCTTAAGGAACAGTATCCTTCATGGTCTTTAACACAACTAGCAGAACGACTTAATGAGGAAGGACATCGAACAAAACAAGGAAAGTTGTTTACGAAAGTCCAAGTCAAACGGATTTTAGATAGAAAAGCGTTTTATAGTGGTTTATACCACTACGGAGACATAACAGCAAATGGCAAACATCAAGCCATATTATAACGGTTAACAGATAGAGAATGGATAAGCTTTCGTACCCTTGCGAGTCTCTATGAGACTAACGCTCGACCTAAGGTTGCCGACATTCTCTGTCTTGCTTTAGCCGTTCAATCTAATATAGGGGTGAGTTTTTCTGATGAGAAGAGATAAGTATATTTATATAGGGCTAGATTTACACAAGTTTCAACATACAGCGGTGATATTGGATTGTTGGCATGAAAAGCTAGGGGAAATGACTTTTCAAAATAAGCCATCCATATTTCCAAGTTTATCAGAATATGTGAATAGTTATCTATCAGAAGGTTTGACCCCTGTATTTGGATTAGAAGATGTGGGCGGCTATGGAAGAGATTTAGCTTTATATCTGATAGAACGAGGCTACATTGTAAAATTCGTTAATTCCTCTTTATCCAATGCAGAACGAAACAGTTATGCCATGACTGAAAAGAACGATAGTTGGGACGCTCAATGTGTGGCAAGGGTTTTAATACGTGACCTACCGTATTTGCCTGAAGCTACACCATCGGATATTCATTGGATAATTGCACAACTTGTTGGTAGAAGAAACGCTTTAGTGAAAACACAAACCGCTTTAAAAAACCAACTGCATATGCAATTAAACTATCATTATCCAAGCTACAAGGAGTTCTTTTCAGAAGTTGATGGAAAAACAGCATTAGCGTTTTGGGAAAGCTATCCTTCTCCATCTCATTTGGGTGGGAAACCGTAGAGGGATGAGAGCATTTCTATTAGAACCCAGTGGTAATTCTTGTTCGACTAGAAAAGCAGAACAAATATTATCCCTTGTTCAAGCTGATGGAGAAGTAATACGAGAATATCAGACATCTAGAGATTTTATTATTCAAAGCATAGTGAGAGATATCCGCTTTAAGAAACAGGAAATCAAAAAGGTGGATAAAGAGTTAAAGGTGATTGTTCAGACATTAGGTATGCAGCTTGAGACTATGCCAGGGATTGATAGGTAACTTCATCCGCTTTAATTGCAGAAATTGGAGACATTCATCGGTTCGCTAACTCTGATAAACTTGCAAGGTATGCAGGAATAGCCTCAATCAGAATGGGTTCGGGCGGTAAGGAAACGATGAAGAAAACCAAGCAAGGCAACAGAAAGCTATATGATGTGTTTTACAACTTAGCTGTCCAACAAGTTCAAGTATGTAAAGGGAGTAAAATCCCTCGTAACCATGTCTTTTACACTTACTATAATCAGAAATTGAAAGAAGGAAAATCCAAGTCACAAGCCCTGCTTTATATTATGAGAAGATTAGTCAGAATAATCTATGGTATGATGAAAAATAAAACGGCTTATATCCTGCCTGAAATGCCTGAAACGAAGGTAAGCTAAATAAATTGGGTGGTGGTTGAATAAACTGCCACCTTTTCATAAAGTACATTTTTAGATGTTCCTAAGGGTACGGTAAAAGCTTCTAAAGGTTGGAAAGTTGGAGACGATGTATATAAGCCAACTTCTAAAGGAAATGAACCAGCTTGGAACACAGTAAGATCAAGGTTTTGGAAAAACGAAGCTGCAAAACCCGACGCTGTAAAAAAATACGGCGCAGAAAATGTAGCTAGAATGAAAAAAGGAAATGCACCGCAAAGATATAACCCAGATAAGGGTGGAATGGAATCGATGGAATTGAGTCATGAACCTATTCCGAAAAGAGATGGCGGAAAAGATTTTGTTCCAAGATGGCCACAAGACCATGCAAAAGTAGACCCATTTAGAAGACCTGGTTATTAAGGGAGTGATTTATTAACGATGAGTCTAGCTGAAATGTTTATTAAAAATAAGGGCGAGGCAATAAATATCAACGGTAGCCTAGTAGTAATGTCACATAGGTTAGAGGTCAACACAGGTCAAGATGTCAAAATTGAATTTATTAGAACTAAAAATGATTTTAGACAAGGCATTGAATTTTCTCTGGACAAGAGAAAAGGGTATATTGAAGTTAATAATCAAAAATTAAATTCACCCGTCTTTTGGGTAGATACTGCACCATCAACTTTTATCTTCAAATGCTTCCCTAAAAAAGAAACAGGACAACTGAATTTATGGAATATATGGCAATACAATGATGATAGAGTTGATGCTTGGATTGGAAATGCAGGAATAATAGCTGAACAAGAAGATGAAGGTATTTTCATTTTCCGTTGTAGCAATGGAATTGGGGATATTGATTTTGACGACCTAGTTTTTAGACTTATTTTATTGTAATTTAACTTAAAGGGGCTGTCTAAAAAGTCCATTTTGGAGTAAAATGCACCCAAATTAAAAACCCAGGAATGTTGATTTAACAGCATTCTTGGGTTTTATTTTTTTAAAGGTTTCGGCTGAAATACCACTTTTGGGACAGCCCCTTTCTTTTTTGTGGGATGCCAAGGGCGGATAGTAATATGCATAGTGGATAATTTTCAATATAAATAATAATTTCTAAATTAAAGTAAGATTCAATTCTATTTTGAATCAAAAAGTATATGCTGCTAAGCAGACATTTGAGCATTTGAAAATCGAGAGCTCATAAAGGTTATACCATCATGGAGTTTGGTTTTAAAAATAAGATAGGGTGACAAGAACGAGAATTGGGCGAGATGACATTTTTTAAGCAGGAACTATAAATGTATGGGATAGGCAACAGACTAACGAGAATGACAAAACTCGCGGCGATAAACAATGGGTAACGTGAAAGGGTGTTCTTTATTGCCTGTGACCCATAAATTTTTGGGTTGTATTTTTTAAAGAGAAGGTCGTATAATACTCGCTATTCGTTTAAAAAGCGTTACAAAAATTAAAATTTATGTAACGGGAGGGTGAGAAGTTGAACGTTGTCGGGTATATACGTGTCTCAACTCATGGGCAAGCAAAAGATGGATACAGCTTGAAATATCAAGAAGATGAAATCAAAGCATACTGTGAAGAAAATGGATGGAACTTGATACAAATTTTTAGAGATGAAGGAATCAGTGGTGCTAAATTAAATGAGGAAGCATTGGATATTGACAGGGTGGGCTTACAGGAGATGTTGGCTCACCTTTCGTCTATCCAAATAGATTATGTGGTAGTGCTGAACACAAGCCGATTATGGCGGTTAGATATTGTAAGGTGCTGGTTCAACGGGGATAAAGAAATTTGGATGTGATATTAAAAGTATTGAACAGCCCCTTTACAGCATCCATAAGAAAGACCCAAAATTACAAAACAGTAATGGTGAGTGAACCTTAGCTATGAAATAACCAGTTTGCCATTTTTATAATAGTTTAAGATACAACACAGGGTACGGGTAATGCTATAAGAGCAGATTTTTATGTATCATGATTCCGCCGGCGGTAACTGGATTGAACAAAATGAAGACGGCAAAATCACGAAATACCGTTATAATGAATTGAACGAACTTGTGGAAGCCAGAGACAAGAAGTATTTCTATGATGTCAACGGCAACCTCGTTGAAAAGGAAACAAGGGAAGGCACGATCAAGTACAATTACACGACCGACAACCGCTTGAAAGGCGTGTACTACCCGGACGGCTCGCTCGTTGAGTATGAGTACGACGCCCTGAGAAGAAAAGCGTCGCGGCACCAGGGAGAAAAACGGCCTGAAAAAGCGGATGGGCAAAGCGCTCTACGAAGAAACAACCCAGTACCTGTATGACGGACTGAACGTGTTCAAGGAATACGGGGAAAACGGCCAGCCGCTCGCCCAGTATTATATGGGATCGGACCACGTGATTGCCCGGAAGATGTTCGGCAACCACGGCCGCAAGCAGGAAGGCTATGAAGGCAATATCCGGACCCGAGGCGGACTGTTGTATTACCATGAAGACGCGATCGGCAACATCCTGGATGTGACCGACCGCCGAGGAGAAAAACGCGCATCGTACAGCTATGATGCGTTCGGCAACCTGTTCAGCCATATGGCGGCCCCATACAACGCCGTCGGGTTCACCGGCAAATCGTATGACGCGAAAGCGGGCATGATCGATTTTGGCTCCAGATGGTACAGCCCGAACGAGGGCCGCTTCACGACGATGGACACGTTTGCGGGATGGACGAACCTTCCGGCCAGCTTAAACCGGTTCAGCTATGCCCATAACAACCCGGCGACCTATATGGACCCAAGCGGACACGCAATCTGTATCCCGACTGGGCCGGATGGGGAGTATTGTAAAGCGCCCCCACCAGGAGGCGGAGGCAAAGATCCAACACCGCCACCGCCACCAGCACCAAACCCAAAACCAGGTTCCGGAGGATCAGGCGGTTCTGGAGGAGGAAAAGGCGGAAGCGGAGGATCAGGTGGATCTTCAGGAGGATCTGGAGGCGGAGGCCCAGTAGCACCACCACCCCCACCGCCACCACCTGCGCCGACATTCGAAGAAATCCTGGCAATGCGCTGGGGCAACTTTAGTAAGTTAGCTGGATTTATGCCACCTTCTTACAAAAGTTATGGGAAGTCTAGTCAATCGGTTCGTAACAAATACGTATTTACTAATAAAAGAAAGTTCAGTTTTGGGTTTAGTAACAAATCAATGTCGAGTTACTTCAACAGATTTAATAAGAAATCCAATACTGCTTTAAAAACGGTAAATAATTATAATGAGAAATTATATGAAATTAAAAAGTCACTATATAGTTATGTAGATTTTTTATATATTGATAAGGAAGAACATTATGAAAGAAATGAATTACAAGAGAAATTCTATAAAGAATTAGATGTTTATAACAACATTGAGAATATTAAAAACGAGGAAAGTGGTTGGAAAAAAATAAGTGAAGATAAAGATATTTACCATGAAAATTCTAGTAAATACAATGATAAGTATTTAAAACAGTATAAAGGGTATGAAGTAGAAGTAGTGATAAACAATAATCCTGAATTTGAATCTTCTATTGTAACAAACCCTCAGGACATGGGGACTCTTAATTATGCACCGACTGAGCAAGGTTTTCGCCACTGGAGATATGATTCCATACTGGCTGTGGGGAAACAGTGCTGAAGATCGTACTGCAGATATTAACAGAATTATTGGTCCGAGGTAATGGTAGTGTAAAAAGTTCTATGAAAACTCGGCTTTGAGGGTTCCGTTCTGCCACAAAACAGAT
>NZ_PGVA01000085.1 GCF_002860125.1 Bacillus canaveralius | reverse complement strand
GTGGAACACCCTGAAACCCGAGGACAAGAAGACAATATCTAATTCCTGTTTTCTACTCTACATCCGGTCTGAGCCGAAACTGGGTATAGTGTTAATTGGCCAAGTGAAAGATTTATAGCCGAAAGGAGCGGTTCGATATGGCATTACAAAGCCATGCTGGATCGCCCCTTTTTTTGTTTATATTTGGACATACTTTTTTTAAGAAAACCATTGACGATGAAAATCATTATCGATTATAATTACTAATGAAAATCATTATCAATTATAAATTACATATTAGGTGGGAGAAACCAATGAAAAAGAGGGACTTAAAACGAATTTTTGCCAGTTTTTTAATTGCCAGCATTGCCTTAACAGGATGCAATACGGGTGGCAGCGCTGAAAAGACCGAGCAAAAGCCAAAAGAAGAGACTGCAGAATCGGAAGAAACTAAGGAAGTAAACATTGAAGAAACAGACACCGCAAAACAAACAGCCGTATTTACAGAAATAAAAACAGAACTCGATAAAGCAACGGCAGGCCAGCCAGTTGACTGGGATCTCGTTTTAGAAAAATATAATGGTGGACTTCAAGGCCCTGTCAGCGAAATTAATGGCGAATATGACCAAGCAATCCAAACCGCGATTGCTGCGGGCAAATCCGGCGAATTGGAGCCAGTCCTAGCTAAACAATTAGTCGACAAGCTAACTCAATCTTATTTTTATCAAAAACAAAAGTCATTGCAAAAAGAAGCAGCAACCGCGGTTACTGAAGGAAAACAAGAAGATGCAAAGCTTTTATTTGAACAAATTAAATACCTTGCCAATCAAATTTTTATCCCAACTGCAGCAAAACGGGATGAATACTATCAATTAGCAGGTGAATCCAGCATTGTTGAAAATATCAATTCTGGACTGTCTGCACAGGAAGAGGCATTGAACGCGAATAAAGCTGAGGACTTTGGCGTTTATGTCCAATTAACGGATAAATCCATTTACAGAAGCTATTACCTCGCCGCAAAATCCTATGCTGAAAAAATTGAAGCCGCAGTCAAAGAGGGCAAGAATGCCAGTGAATTAAAAATTATGCAAGTAGAAGCTTGGGGCTTCCTTCAGGCAATTAAACAATCATTGTCCGGCGGAGATGAAGCTGCAACAGCGAAACTTGATGAGATTTTCTCTTTGAATACGACTGATCCGTCAACGATAAAAGCGGAAGAAGTAAGTTCCCTATTTGCTAAAGCGATAGCGGGAAAAATTAAGGGGTATTATGAAAAGGCTCCACAAGCTGCAGAGGCAATCGAAGCAAAAACCGAAGCGCTAGAAGGAAATATGTTTTTAAAAGCACTTGAACAGGAATTAACTAAGAAGCTTGGCGAACAGAAAGCTGCTGAAACTTTAACAGCAGCAGAAGAATTTTATAATTTGATTGCTGACAATAAACCAGAGGAAGCTAAAGCCACCGCTGCGACTGTCATCGAAGCGGTAGATCAGCTGATTCAATAATGTAATGAAGGCCGCAAAATGCTGCGGCTTTCTTTTTTTACTGCCAGAAACAGTTGGGAGTATCATTCCTCTTATGGTAGATTGGTATGTGTTAGATTATTTAAAGAGGTGCGCATTATGAAAGTCTTAGTAACCGGCGGAGCTGGATTTATCGGGAGCCATCTGGCGCAGAGGTTAATTAACGAACAACATGAAGTGACGATTGTCGATAATCTTCACTCTTATTATTCTCCTGAGCGGAAAAAACAGCATCTCCGAAATATACAAAACGCCGGAGATTTCAAATTCCATCATGTTGATCTATTGAACAGCGAGGAAACACTGACCATCTTCCAGCTGATATCTCCAGAAGCGGTTATCCATCTTGCGGCATTGCCGGGGGTTGCCTATTCGATTATGAACCCACTCAAGTATGTTGATTATGATATAAAAGCGACTATTAATGTTTTGGAAGCTTCCGGCAAGTCAAATATCTCGCAGTTCATCTTTGCTTCTTCGTCATCAGTATACGGAAACGTTCACGAAATGCCCTGTCATGAAGAGATGGCAAAAGGAAATGTGATTTCGCCATATGCTGCATCAAAGTATTCAGCAGAAGCGTTTTGCCGTGTATATGAGCATCTATATGGTTTTCCCGTTAAGATCTTGCGCTTTTTTACGGTATACGGTCCATGGGGACGGCCGGATATGGCCATTTCCTCATTTATTAAGAAATTGCTAAAATCTGAACACATTAGCGTATACGGAAATGGCAGCGCGAGGGACTATACATACATTGATGATATTATTACCGGAATTTACTATGCGCTGACCAGGCTGGACAGCAGCGAAGTCCTCAATATTGGTTCAGGAAGGCCTGTTTCGATGGACACGCTGATAAATGAGTTGAAAACGTATTTCCCAAACATGAAAGTCAAGCGGGAAGTCTGGCGGAAAGGGGATGTCCATTCAACCTGGGCGGATATTACCAAAGCGGGAATTCACTTGGGGTATCAACCTTCTGTTGATTTTCAGACCGGAATCGCGAGAACCATCGAATGGGCAAAGCAATATGAAAGCTTCCTTTAAAAAGATCCTTGCTATCCTTTTGTTGCTTGTTTTTTTGATGCTCACCTATTATTTTTTTGACTGGGGATATTTATCGGCCGGCTGGAAACAACTCTGGCATAAGCCGGGAATTGTGATAGCTGTCACAACGGTTTATTTGCTATCGTTTGTCTTAAAAGCCGCAGCCTGGAAAGTATATTTAAACGGAAGGCCGAGATTCACCTCCTGCCTGCTCGGCTTATTTTACAGCCTGTTGGTCAATCACATTATTCCCGTTAAAGCAGGGGATATCGTACGCGCAGGCGTCCTTCCTGCAAGGGATAAACATATTACGGCAGAAGAAGCGATTCATTCGGTCATCATCCTGAGAATACTCGATATGGCTTGCCTTTCCATAATAGCATTGGCTGGGATTTTTGTATTTGATGTTGGATATAAGATCCCGTATTTATTACTTTTGTTTATTCTTATCTCAGGTTTAACAGCTTTTATTTATATTAAGAAAAAGTTTCCCGCAATCGTCGACCGCCATTTCTTATTGCTAAAACAGGCATTTTCAGGCTTCAACAGCCTGTCGATTTTTCTATTGACGTTGACAAGCTGGCTGTTGGAAGCAGCAGTTCTATTTGGGACTGTTTTTGCTCTTGGCGGGAAGATCTCGATTTTTGAAGCTGTTTGGATAAATAGTATCACAATTGCCGGACAAGTATTTCAAATGACCCCGGGTGGGATTGCAAGCTATGAAGCGATTATGTCATTTGCCTTAAATTTAGTAGGTTTTTCACTAAAAGAAGGATACACAGTGGCGCTTTTAACCCATGGCATTAAATTTCTTTTCTCTTACTTGGCCGGAGCCGCGAGCTTAATGGTATTTCCGGTTTCGCTAAAAATCATAAAAACATTGATAAAACGGAGAGGGTGAAGGAGCATGAAAAGTGCTTCGACGTTTGAAAAAATTGCTGCAAGATGCTGGAATCTCTTAAATGAGGGAAAACCTTTTACACCTATTTTTGTGATCGGGACGATGCTTCTGTTTCATTTTGCGGATCTGTTTGATAGCGGAAAATTATATGCTTTATTTATTTCATTCTTGATCGTTATTCCGCTCCTGGTCGCTTATTTTATTTATGACTTTCCATTATTTTTACGAAATTATTTATGGATGCCATTCGTTGTTTATCTAATAGTTTGGAACACAGTGAGCGTGCCCCTGCTGTTATTTGCTACAGCTCTCTATTTTTTCTTTACGGTATTTTTTTGGGGAACATTGTATTACCACTTAAGAATTGGAACATCGTGGCTGAACTTTACACGTTTTTGGAAGCTTGTGCTGAAAAACAGTGATTCCACAAGCGGCAATGCCCAGGAACAGCTGCCCAAATTGTTTCTGATTTTGTCAGTCTGGGAAATGGCCTATCAAAATGGTGTCGCCCTGTCAGCTGACGGCCTGATTGGATTAGCGCTTTTTTATGGATTTGTTTTTATATTTACCGTCATCCTGCACAGGAATTTGTTTGACTGGAAACCAAAGATGAATCCCGGGTATACGAGTGCGGACCATCCTCCGGGAAAGCCTCTGTCCGATAAAGTGGTCGTGATCGTGATCGACGGAATGAGGAAAGAACGGTTTTCTGAAGCTAAAACTCCGTTTCTGGATTCTCTGAAGGAAAACGGAACGGAATTTATGAATATGGAGACAGTGTATCCGGCCAGGACAGTTGTTTGTTTCACTTCGATGTTTACCGGAACATACCCTTATGAACATGGGATTAAGTCAAACATGGTCTGGAAGCTGGGGATTAAAGTGGAAAGCATCTTTGATTCACTCAGAAAAATCGGCAAAAAGGGACGCCTGCTCGGAATTGCCCACTTAGTAGATTCGATGGGCGATGATGTTGAAACGGTAACGGCTGTTATGCACAATGATCAAGCAGACCCGAATATTATCGAGCGCGCCAAGAAAATCATGAAGGAGCAGGATCCCGATTTGCTAGTCGTGCAAATGATCGCAACCGACCAAACAGGGCACAGCAGAGGAGTCCTCTATGATGAATATATCGATAAAATTCAGGAAGCCGATGCCCTTGTTGAAAATTTTGTAGCGTGGCTCGATAAGGAAGGTAAAATGAAAAATACGACGCTCATCGTCTGTGCAGACCATGGGCAAGCAGATGGCATCGGCGGCCACGGCCACTTAGACGAAGGGGAACGGTTTGTACCATTTTTCATGAACGGTCCTGAGATTTTAAAGGGTAAGAAAGTGGAAGATAAACATAGCCTTGTATCGGTCGCCCCAACAATCGCTTATTTGCTGGGGGCTCCATATCCTGATCATAGCCGCGGCAAAGTTTTGCTTGAAGCGCTGCATGAACCAAAGGAAGAGTGCAAACATGCGTAAACAGCAAGTGATTGTTTTTTTACCGGCATACAATGAGGAAGCTGTGATTGGAGATGTGATTGCCCGCATTCCCCGCAATTTTCATTCACAGGTCGATGTCAAGGTTCTTGTCATCGACGATGGTTCCAAAGATCAAACCACCACCATTGCGAAGGAAGCAGGGGCAGATTGTATTGTAAGCTTTAAAGAAAATAAAGGGTTGGGTGCTGCGGTGCGCGCGGCCCTGCAGGAATGCTGGAAACGGGGGGCCGACATTGGGGTCATGATCGATGCGGACGGTGAGTATCCCCCGGAACAAATCCCTGAGTTGATAAAACCGATTTTTTCAGGGGAAGCTGATTATACAATGGGTTCCCGGTTTCGCGGCACGATAAACGGGATGAAGCTGCACCGGCGCCTCGGAAATTATTTTTTTACTTTTCTGCAATGCTTATTGATTAGAAAAATCATTTTTGACGGCCAGTCCGGCATGCGGGCTTTTTCCAGACAAGCGATTGAGCACGCCGAAATCATCCATGACTACAACTATGCCCAGGTGCTAACATTGAATCTTGTCAGGAAAGGATTTCGGGTCAAGGAGATTCCAATCCAATATCATGTTAGGACAACGGGCGACTCTTTTATCAAATTCAAGGCTTACATCGGTTCCGTGCTGCCAGCGATATGGCGAGAAATGCGCAGGCCTGTCAAAAAGGTGGTCATAGATCGCAATTCAAATGCATTAACGGATGAAAAAATAAGCCCTTCCAGGTAAAAAGCATTTTCATTATAAAAAATGTGATATTTCTGAGAAAAATATCTAAAACTGGATTGACATTAATATTGATAATCATTATCATTGGTAATGGAGGGAAAGCAATGAAAAAATATCTATTTTTATGTTTAACAGCTATATTTATTTGTGCAAGCATCGGGGTTAATCAGTCATTTGCCTATTCATATGGCGATCCGAATGAAGAAAAACTCGCGGAAGTTTACAAAGAAATGATGATTAAATTAGATGAATCCCCTCCAAATTTTGCTTCTGCCAAAGCTCTTTATGAAACGGTACAAGAGGAAGTTGATATGCACATGGGGCCTGAGCCTTCCGAAGTGATCCTAAACGATTTAGAAGAGGAAAATAAAGAAGGCGTAACAGAAAACATGGAGAAGCTGCTCGTCTTAAATATCGCAAGGCGGCTTGAAGGCATTGAGCAAAATTTTAATGAATATGACACAAGCAAGAAACTGCTCGCAAAGGGTTTTGCTACATATGAAGCGTTATCTCCTAAAATTGAGGCGGAACATCCGGAAACCGATAATAAGCTGAGAGCTGAATTTGATGCTGCTTTAAACGCTCTTGGGAACCCGGGATTGTTCGGAGTCGGCAAGAAGGAATCAGATATTGAAGCCTTCAAATCCAGCAAGGAAACGATTTTAGCAACACTGCAAGAAGAGTACAACATCGAAAGCCTCGAAGTAGGCCATTTTACTGAAAGTGAAAACAACACTGAAACGGCTTCGGGCAAAAAGGACTGGACCGATCTATCCAACTTGCGAAATTGGATTCCGCTCGTTTTGATTGTTGCAATCATTGCTGGTGTAACAGGTTTCACTCTCAGAAAAAGAAAATTGAAATAATCCGGCATTAAAACCGGACCAAAAATAGAAAACATCTTGGGAAGGGGAAAGCATAGTGGAAATCCAGGCGCTGTTGATCACGTTCCGCGAAGTTTTTGAAGCCTTGTTGATCGTGGGAATTATTACGACTTACCTGAAAAGAATGGATAACGGTAAATACACAAAGTTTGTCTGGCTGGGAGCGGGTCTCGCCGTGATAGCGAGCATTGGTGTAGCTATGTTATTCCAGGTTGTCTTTACCGGTTTTGCGGCAATGGGTAGTGAAATGTACTTAAAAGTCAGCATTATGATCGTTTCGACAATCTTGCTAACCCAAATGGTATTCTGGATGGCAAAGCACAGCCGCGATTTAAAAGGGGAAATGGAAGGCAAGATGGACCGGTTTATATCTACTGGCAATATTGTTGGCATGGTCATCCATTCCTTTCTTGTTGTATTGCGGGAAGGCGTTGAGACAGTATTTTTCTTTGCTGCAATTACCGGCGGAAACATTGGGGCCGCCATGCAGGGCTGGGGAGCGATCACCGGAACGGTATTGGCCGCGGTCGTCGCTTATGTATTCTTCAAGGGTACAATGCGTGTTCCACTTAAATCATTCTTTAGAGTGACCGGGGCGTTTATTATTTTGATCTCGGCAGGATTGCTTGTCCAGGCGATTTCAATGATGCAGGATTTAAATATTATCGGAAGCGTCATTCCCCATCTGTACGATATTACCTGGTTTTTACCTGAGCATCCGATTGATTACAGCCACTATCTTCGCGATCATGGAACAGCACCATTGTTGTCAGGTGAAATTGGCATTTTCCTGAAAGCATTGTTTGGCTATTCCTCGATGCCGTCAATTGAAGAAGTGATCGCCTATTTCGGCTACTTTACAGCGATATACCTGCTGACCTCACCCCGGCAAAGCCGTCCAGCGGAACACAAGGCACGTATGGAAGAAAATCCGATAATGGACGAGTTGGACGCCCAAGTGAAATAACAAAAAGTACAAGGTAATCTGCCTTGTACTTTTTGTATTGAAGACACGTAAAGATGGTGATGATTTGCAAAAGATTCGTGATCTGGCCGGACGCAATTTCTTGTCCCCGGCCATCCTATACTTCTTCAGCCTGGCTTCGATCACTACGGTGATTGTCGTTCAGCTTATTTACGTCAATCCGTTTGCGTCGACATGGGATCAGGTAGATTTCACCCTTGGATTGCAAAGATACGATATAATGGCTATGCAGCCCCATTTTCCCGGCTATCCCTATTTTATTTTAGGGGGAAAGTTTATCCACTTATTCATCGAAAATCCGTCCCAGGCATTGACGATTTTTAATATACTTTGTTACGTGAGTGCCCTGTACCCTATATACAGGTTAACAAGGGTCTATCTTGCCAGCGAGTTTTCTGCGTTGATGACTGCCGTGTTATACACTGCAAGCTTTTGTATTGTCATGGTAAACCAGCCGATCTCGGAAGGTGCTGCGCTTGCGTTTTTATGGTGGTACTTGTGGAGCCTGGAAATCTCTTTGATCAAAGAGCGGAGATGGTTCATGATCGTGCCGCTTTTTTTGTTAAGCATCATTTTAGGCATTCGCCTATCTTATCTGCCCTTTTCAATCGGTGTCATCTACCTTTTTTATATAAAATGGAAAACGAACCGGCTTTCACTCAAGGAAGTCTTTGGATTATCTGCAGTGGCGATCGTTTTTCAGCTCGTATGGGTGATAGCGATTATTGTGTCGGAAGGTGGTATGTCCGGATTCTTAAAACTGTCGCTTGGCTTTACAAGTGGACATTTTCAGAGCTGGGGTGGCGCCGTCGCACCTGGAAGTGAATCTGTAGCCGCCAGGGCCGGTCAGCTCGTTTTCGACAATTTCTTTTGGACGGGAATTTCCGCTCAATCGGTGGTACTCGGCTGTTTGTATGGATTGCTTATTTTGTTATTTCTGTATGGATTCAGGTTGAAATTTTTTTTGCAAAGCCAATTTTTACATATGCCGGCCTTATTGTTCGGTTTTTATTTTATTTGGGCGCTTCTTGCGCAAAATATTGATAAGCCAAGGCATATTCTCCCATTAACGGTGTTATTCCTTTTTGTTATACTGGTTTTTATGCTATCCCGTCGGAAAAACCCGCTCATAACCGCGATTTTAGTTATGATATTAGCAGTTCAGGTCGTACAATCTGCAAGGCTTGTGAAAGAGCAGGCAACAAATGAGCCGGCGGTCGTGCAAATGGCCAACTATCTTAAACAAAGCAACCAGAAAATAGTCGTTTATACATGGGAGGAAACAAGGGTTTTTAAATACCTGGATGCTTCATTTCCCCATAAGCGGATCGAAACTTTTCAAGTATTCCAGCATGATTCCGCTTTTTATTCCGATCGGAATATTTTACTAACAGATAAGGTTGTCAAGGGATTTCACGCCCAGGAAATAAATTTGGATGGAATGCTTGAAAAAGTCGCGGAATTCCACTCAAATGAATTATTTGACCCAGTTTATTCCGACATCACTTTATATAAATGGAAAAGCAACAAAGGAGGTGGACAGAATGAATGAAATGATAAAAAATAAGCTGATGCTTCTTCCCGACCAGCCCGGATGTTATTTGATGAAAGACCGGCAGGGGACGATTATTTATGTCGGAAAAGCGAAGGTTTTGAAAAACAGGGTTCGTTCCTATTTTACCGGCTCGCATGACGGGAAAACGCTCAGGCTTGTAAACGAAATCGAAGACTTCGAATATATCGTGACCTCATCGGATATTGAGGCCTTGATTCTTGAATTGAACTTGATCAAGAAATACGATCCAAAGTATAACGTCATGCTGAAGGATGACAAAAGCTACCCGTTTATCAAGCTGACAGCCGAACGACATCCACGGCTGATCATTACGAGAAACGTGAAAAAGGACAAGGGAAAGTACTTCGGCCCATACCCGAACGTTCAGGCAGCCAACGAAACGAAAAGGCTTCTTGATAGAATCTATCCACTCCGCAAATGTTCGACATTGCCTGATCGGGTTTGCCTGTACTACCACCTCGGGCAGTGTTTGGCACCTTGTGTGAATCCGATTGGTGAAGATGAATATAAAAATATCACCGATGAAATAATCCGCTTTCTCAATGGCGGTTACAAAGAAATTAAAGCGGAATTATCGGAGAAAATGGCTGCCGCAGCTGAAGAACTTGATTTTGAAAGGGCGAAGGAATACCGCGACAAGATCGCCCATATCGAAGCGACGATGGAAAAGCAAAAAATGACGACGACCGACTTTACGGACAGAGATGTGTTTGGTTATGCAGTTGATAAAGGCTGGATGTGTGTGCAAGTTTTTTTTGTCAGGCAAGGCAAGTTAATCGAACGGGATGTTTCGATGTTTCCGATTTATAACGAGCCGGAAGAAGAACTGCTCACCTATTTGGGGCAGTTTTATGAAAAAGTGAACCATTTTAAACCGAAGGAAATATTAGTGCCGGATTCGGTTAACACACAAATGGCGGAGGAACTCCTTCAAGTAAAGGTCTTAAAGCCGCAGCGCGGACAAAAAAAGGAGCTTGTTAAGCTTGCCGTGAAAAATGCGAAAATTGCGCTCGCGGAAAAATTTTCGCTGATCGAACGCGATGAGGAAAGAACGATTAAAGCAGTCGAAAATCTTGGTGCAACACTGGGCATCTATACCCCGCACCGGATTGAGGCTTTTGATAATTCGAATATCCAGGGAACAAGCCCGGTATCGGCACTCGTTGTTTTTATTGACGGAAAGGCGGAAAAGAGAGAATACCGAAAGTATAAAATAAAAACAGTCAAAGGGCCTGATGACTATGAATCCATGCGAGAAGTAGTCAGGAGACGATATTCGAGAGTGTTGAAGGAAGAACTTCCTTTGCCTGATTTGATCATTATTGACGGTGGCAAGGGCCATATAGAAGCCGTCAGAGATGTGCTGGAAAATGAGCTCGGCCTCGATATACCGATTTCCGGTCTTGTTAAGGATGACAAACACCGGACTTCCCAGCTCCTGTTCGGAACTCCGCTTCAGGTCATTTCGCTTGAAAGGAACAGCCAGGAATTTTACTTGCTGCAGCGTATCCAAGACGAGGTCCATCGCTTTGCGATTACCTTTCATCGTCAAATTCGCGGAAAAGGGCTTTTTCAGTCCTTGCTTGATGACATCCCGGGAATTGGTGACAAGCGGAAAAAAGGCTTGCTGAAGCATTTTGGATCTGTGAAAAAAATGCGCGAAGCATCGCTGGAAGAATTGATTGCTACCGGACTCCCCGCGAATGTAGCAGCAGATTTGTTCGAAAAATTGCAGGAATGACATTGTCAGCTTGGCTGCATCTATGCTATAATAAATCAAACTTTTATATCACATCACTTTAGAGCGTTAAAGTGAAGGTAGAGGTGCAAATTTCATCAGTAAAAGCTTGGAGAAGATTGAGCTTCCATGAAAAGCTTTGAAAGGGAAATTTGCCGAAGTGAAGAAATGCTCATTCGTTTCTTTGCTGGTCCTGAATTGAAAAAATGCAGGATTGTCAAGACATGGTCTTGGAGAGCTATCTCACTGTGCATGCGTATTTTTACGGAAACAAGCCTGAAACTGCTTGTTCCGATTATTGATTACGTCCGTCACAGCAATGGGATAGTTATCTCATTGCTTTTTTTGTTGCTTAATTTCGTCTGGCGAAATACGGAAAATCTGATGCAATGGAGCTGGATAGGCTCTTTAAAAAAGCGTGATAGTCCCGATAAGAGATCGGATAACAACTAATGAATTAACGAGAAAGAAGGGGAAACAGTGGGATTAATTGTTCAAAAATTTGGGGGAACCTCCGTTGGCAGTGTAGAACGGATTTTGAACGCAGCAGAAAGGGTTATCGAAGAAAAACAAAGGGGTAATGATGTTGTTGTCGTCGTTTCGGCAATGGGAAAAACGACCGATGAACTCGTCGGTCTTGCCAAACAAATTTCCGCGCAGCCAAATAAGCGTGAAATGGATATGCTGCTGACAACCGGGGAGCAGATTACGATTTCCCTGTTATCAATGGCTTTAAATGAAAAAGGCCATGAAGCAGTGTCTTTTACGGGCTGGCAGGCAGGAATTTCCACGGAGCACATTCATGGAAACGCGCGCATCCTTGATGTTAAAAAGGAAAGGATCCAGGAACAGCTTAAGAACGGGAATATTGTCATTGTCGCTGGATTTCAAGGAGTAACCGAAGCAGGCGAAATTACGACGCTTGGCCGGGGCGGATCGGATACGACCGCTGTTGCTCTGGCAGCTGCATTGCATGCTGATAAATGCGATATATACACAGATGTGACAGGAGTTTTCACAACAGATCCACGCTATGTAAAGGAGGCCCGCAAGCTTTTTTCCGTCTCCTATGACGAAATGCTTGAGCTGGCTAATTTAGGTGCCGGTGTGCTTCATCCACGCGCAGTCGAATTTGCAAAAAATTACCACGTCCCGCTGGAAGTGCGATCCAGCATTGAACGTGAAGCAGGAACAATCATCGAGGAGGAAGTATCAATGGAACAAAATTTAGTTGTACGCGGGGTGGCGTTTGAAGATGAAATTACCAGAATGACGGTGTTTGGGCTGCCTAATTCTTTGACAAGCCTGGCAACCATTTTCTCAACACTGGCGAAACACCGCATCAACGTGGATATCATTATCCAAAGCACGACATCAGCCGATACAACAAACCTGTCTTTTTCAATTAAAAGTGAAGATTTCCATGAGGCTTTGCAGGTGCTTGCAAATAACAAGACTGTGCTGAATTACGAGAGAATCGAATCAGAAGCAGGCCTTGCCAAGGTGTCAATTGTCGGTTCAGGAATGATTTCAAACCCGGGTGTGGCTGCTGAGATGTTTGAGGTGCTTGCGGCAAGCGGCATTCAAATTAAAATGGTCAGTACTTCAGAAATAAAAGTTTCGGCAGTAGTAGAGGAACAACAAATGCTGAAGGCGACCGAAGCTTTGCATCAGGCATTTGAGCTTTCAGGGACTAAGGTCCAGCTGTAAGGGGGAAGTGTGAGCCGTCCGCATCAACAATAAAAAAGCTTTCAAAGGGCAGGCACCTTTAAAAGCTTTTTTATTCGGCGGAAACGAATAACTAACTGAAGTGATGTTATCTAGCAATGGAATCTTTAATATCCCATTTAACGGTAAAATGGACTTTTGCCCCTTTTTTACGCGGATGTACAAATGCCTCTGCAACAGCGTTCTTTTGCATCTCAATCTGCTGGGCCAGAAAGCCGGCTTCCAGCTGGAAATGTCCGCTATCTTTCATTTTTAATTTCTTTGAAATCCGCTCGTTGTACAGATCGGCTTCCAGTTCATGTCTTGTTTCTTTTTCAATCGTAAGGATGCCCCAATCAGCCTGTTTAAAAAAGGCGCCGATGTCGGCAAAATTCTTTAACGGGTATTTACGGGCTAAACGCTTACCCGCCCAGTATAAAATTTCTGGTGCATCGCTGCCAAGCAATTCGGTTAGCAGCGTTTCCCTAATCAGTTCGTAGCCGAATTCAGTTACAGTTGGAAGATCTTCTTCCGTTTGTTCTGTTGCTGAGATAATACTCAATGCGCTTCCCCTCTTTCTATAAATATATTATATACAATTCCCGCTGAATGTAAGCTAAATTTTATAGAAAAAGACTGTGCGAGTAACAAGAAAATATTGTTATTTTAATATATTCGTTACCATACCTCTAAACAACAAATTGCAAACTTCTAAAAAAACTATTTTGCAAGTGATTTCCCTGTTTTAATACCATTTAATTGAATTTTTTATTACTGCATAACATGTGGTCAAGCTGATTTTGACTGTTCTGGAATAATATCAATATATTTTAAAAATTTTATTTATATAGACATTTTTGTGTATCCGTTTTCTTGACGCTCTATGTTGATGGGAGTAAAATGAACATGTCACATAATTGTAAAAAAATGAACCTAATATTTTACAATGTTGATAGGGTGCAGTCCAGCAAAAGGGGATTGTCGAAAAACCTGAGCGTCACTTTTAAAAAATAGGGGGGTAAGTTCATGGCAGGTAATCGGGAGTTTGTTTACCGGAGATTGCATTCATTACTGGGAGTGATTCCGGTCGGGTTATTTCTAATCCAGCACTTGACAGTGAATCATTTTGCGACCGGGGGAGAAGAGTCCTTCAATAACGCAGCACATTTTATGGAAAGTCTACCATTCAGGATTTTCCTTGAAGTCTTTTTAATTTACTTGCCGCTGCTGTTTCACGCAATTTATGGACTTTATATTGCTTTTACTGCAAATAATAATGTCAGCAGGTTCGGTTATTTCCGTAATTGGATGTTTATGCTCCAGCGGGTTTCAGGTGTCATTACGCTGATTTTTGTGGCGTGGCACGTCTGGGAAACACGTGTTGCTGCTGCCTTCGGGGCCCAAGTTAATTATGAGATGATGGAGAATATCCTCGCGAATCCATTAATGTTCTGGTTTTATGTGGCCGGAGTAATTTCGACCGTATTCCATTTTGCTAACGGCCTTTGGTCGTTCTTTGTCAGCTGGGGAATTACCGTAAGTCCGCGTTCTCAAAGAATTTCTACATATGTAACGCTTGGAGTGTTCATTGCGCTTTCAATCATTGGAATTCGCGCGCTGACCGCCTTTGTTTAAACAAATGCAAGAACGATAGATTAATATGGACGGACTACTGATTGGGGAGTGAGTCACGATGAGTAAAGGGAAAGTGATCATAGTAGGCGGCGGTTTAGCCGGCTTAATGGCAGCCATTAAGGTTGCGGAAGCGGGGACGCCGGTAGAGTTATTTTCGTTAGTGCCGGTGAAGCGTTCCCACTCTGTTTGTGCCCAGGGCGGCATCAATGGGGCAGTTAATACGAAAGGCGAAGGTGACTCCCCGTGGGAGCACTTTGATGATACTGTATATGGGGGAGATTTCCTTGCCAATCAGCCTCCTGTCAAAGCGATGACAGAGGCGGCACCGGGAATTATCCACCTTTTAGACCGTATGGGTGTTATGTTTAACCGGACACCTGAAGGACTGCTTGACTTCCGCCGCTTTGGCGGAACACAGCATCACCGCACCGCTTTTGCCGGCGCTACGACAGGACAGCAGCTACTTTATGCTTTGGACGAGCAGGTGCGCCGCTACGAGGTGTCAGGACTTGTTGCGAAATTCGAAGGCTGGGAGTTTCTCGGTTCTGTTGTCGACGAGGATGGTGTTTGCCGTGGAATCGTTGCGCAAAACCTGAAGACGATGGAGATCAAATCATTTCCAGGCGACGCTGTTATTCTTGCGACCGGCGGACCAGGGATTATCTTTGGCAAATCAACAAATTCTGTTATCAATACAGGTTCTGCTGCTTCGATCGTGTACCAGCAGGGAGCTTATTATGCGAACGGCGAATTCATTCAAATCCACCCGACGGCGATCCCGGGTGATGATAAGCTGCGCCTGATGAGTGAATCTGCCCGCGGTGAAGGCGGACGCGTCTGGACCTATAAAGACGGGAAACCATGGTATTTCCTTGAAGAAAAATACCCGGCATACGGAAACCTTGTTCCTCGTGATATCGCAACAAGAGAAATCTTCCATGTCTGTGTCGATCAAAAGCTTGGAATCAACGGTGAAAACATGGTTTATCTTGACCTTTCCCATAAAGATCCGAAAGAGCTTGATATAAAGCTCGGCGGAATTATCGAAATCTATGAAAAATTCATGGGTGATGATCCGCGCAAGGTCCCAATGAAGATCTTCCCTGCGGTTCATTATTCAATGGGCGGTTTATGGGTCGACTATGATCAGATGACCAATATTCCGGGCTTATTTGCTGCCGGTGAATGTGATTATTCACAGCACGGCGCCAACCGCCTTGGTGCAAACTCGCTATTATCCGCGATATACGGGGGAATGGTTGCCGGCCCGAATGCGATCCGTTATATCAACGGCCTTGAAAAGAGCATTGATTCGATCTCTTCTGCACTGTTTGACGACTATGTTCAGCAAGAGCAAGAAAAATGGAACCAGATTATGTCCTTGAATGGAACTGAAAACGCCTATGTTCTCCATAAGGAGCTTGGTGAGTGGATGACAGATAACGTCACGGTTGTCCGCCAAAATGACAAGCTTTTAAAAACCGATGAGAAAATAGTTGAACTGCTCGAAAGATACCAAAATATCAATATTAATGATACAGCCAAGTGGAGCAACCAGGGGGCGGTGTTCACAAGGCAGCTGCAAAATATGCTGCAGCTCGCCCGTGTCATCACGATTGGTGCCTATAACCGTAATGAAAGCCGCGGTGCGCATTATAAACCGGAATTTCCTGAGCGTAACGATGAGGAATTCCTGAAAACCACGATGGCCAAGTTCGTCGATGCAAAAGCTGCACCTGCTTTCCATTATGAAGATGTCGATACATCTCTAATCGCACCGCGCAAGCGCGATTACTCGAAGAAGAAAGGGGAGTAACAAGGTATGTCAGAGACAAGAACAGTCCGTTTTGAAATAACACGCCAGGATAGCCCTGATCAAGCCCCCTACCAGGAGACTTTTGAGCTGGAATACCGACCTAATATGAACGTTATTTCGGCATTGATGGAAATCCGCCGAAATCCCGTTAATGTGAAAGGTGAAAAAACAATCCCTGTCGCCTGGGATATGAACTGTCTCGAGGAAGTGTGCGGTGCCTGTTCGATGGTGATTAACGGGAAACCGCGCCAATCGTGTACAGCTCTTGTTGACCAGCTTGAACAGCCGATTCGCCTTGAGCCGATGCGGACATTCCCGGTAGTCCGCGACCTCCAGGTCGACCGGAGCCGCATGTTTGATTCTCTGAAAAAAGTAAAAGCGTGGATTCCAATCGATGGAACCTACGATTTAGGACCAGGCCCGCGCATGCCTGAGAAAAAACGGCAATGGGCATACGAGCTTTCTAAATGTATGACTTGCGGCGTTTGTTTGGAAGCATGTCCGAACGTCAACAGCAAATCTAATTTTATCGGTCCGGCACCGTTGTCTCAGGTTCGCTTGTTCAATGCGCACCCAACCGGTGAAATGAACAAATCTGAACGCCTCGAAGCGATTATGGGAGACGGCGGGCTGGCCAACTGCGGAAATTCACAAAACTGTGTCCAATCATGTCCAAAGGGAATTCCGTTGACCACGTCGATTGCTGCACTGAATCGCGACACTTCCTTCCAATCTTTTAAAAACTTCTTTGGAAGTGATCAAGCTTAATAAAGATAAAAACAACCTCTTTTCATATTTTGAAGAGAGGTTGTTTCAGATTGTCGACAAAAGGGGTTCGGAATGGTCTCATTCCGAACCCCTTTTGGTTATTTTTA
>NZ_PGVA01000084.1 GCF_002860125.1 Bacillus canaveralius | reverse complement strand
TAAAAATAACCAAAAGGGGTTCGGAATGAGACCATTCCGAACCCCTTTTGTCGACAATCTGAACAGCGGTCGAATTGACCGCTGTTTTTTTAACTTTTTCGTAGATTCAGTTGTATTGGCCATTATCTGCCAAGTGCTTTCATGCCTTCTGGAGTCATTTTTTCTGGTGACCAGGCCGGCTCCCACACCACTTTCACATCCGCCAAATTAAACTCTTCCAATTCTTCCAAACAATATTTCACCCCATTTACAATGCTGTCATGGAGCGGGCAGCCTGGCGTAGTAAGTGTCATCGTAACATTGACTTGTTTTTCAGCTGGAAAGGAAATATCATAGATCAGGCCGAGATCGACTACATTGATGTTTAATTCGGGGTCGAGCACTCTCTTTAAATTCTTTTGTACATGTTCTGTTAAATCCATTTTTATTAGCCTCCTCATGTTTGTGTAAAATAATTTAGGGGCGCCTTGCGAAAGCGCTAAGTGATGCTGAAAACTTTTCTGCATCTCTATTTCTTTAGGACTGATGCGATAGTTCCGCTGAAAACTACAGCTGCCAGGCTGAAGAGAAATTGGCCCGGATAAAACAGCACTTTCAGACCAAATAAAAGGGCAACAAAAACGATTATCCCCCCGGCTGATAAGGCGAAGAACAGCGGTAAAGCCATCTTTTCATTTATCATATCCTTTAAAACAGGAACGTCCTTTTTGCCGATTTCGCTGCTGTACTTGTGAGTCCACCATAGAAACGGGACAATTTTGAATAGATAGCCAATGATACTAAAAGCGATCCAAAGCAGGAAATAGGCCGCGATAAACGGTCCGGCCAGCCTGGAGAATGTCCCGGTTATAACGGATCCAAATGCCGCAAGATGAACTGCCAGCCCGCAACATATCGCAAAAAGCGAGAACGAAAATGGTTTGTCGAGCTTTCTTTTAATCCGTTTTTTTAAAATGAGCGCCATATGCGAGGCGAAACAGGCAAATCCGATTAATAGAAACAAAAATCCGATCATGAACAACCATTGTTCATTGCTGAAAAAAGATAAGGCCGTGCAAACCAACCCAAATACATAAAAGCAATAAACCAGCCTGGCTTGCCACATCGAGTAGCCGTGGGAAAGGGAAAACATCGGGACCATTTTGTAAGAGAAACCAAAGATAAGCAGCGTAAACCAGCCGGCCAGCCCAAGCAATAGATGGGTTTTAAAAATCGCAGGATACATTGCGGCTGCAAACCCGGTTTTGATGCTCAATATGAGAGTAATCCCGAGCATGATCGTTGCAAATAAACAAAATAATGCAGTTCCTACAAAAAGCGTTATCATACTTGCTTGCGCCTGTTTCTTTAACGTCATCATGATTTGGATGATAAACAAGATGATTCCCGTTAATGTTATTGCTCCCGTGATCATTGCTGTTTGTGGTGCGAAATACAGAGCAGCTGCAAACCAGGTGATACCTGCTGCAGTAACCGCAAATTGAAAAAAACCAAAGCGTTCGTTCCATATCGGAGTTAAAAAAACGACAGGAACAAGCTGGTACATCGAACCCATCGCAATCATCAGCGCCCAGCCCAAAACGAGTAGATGAGCTGCAGACCAGACAGCCGGAATCCGAAAGCTTCCGGAAATCATTTGCTCTCCGTTTAATAATAGAATGATTTGGGAGATCACAAAGGCAAACAAGCTGTAACAGATAAAGAACAGCGGCAGTTTTATATTTGTTTCACTGCCGATACTATTTGGTATCAAACCAATCACCTGCTTAATTTCGTAATATCGATTCTGTAACTTCCGTCAGCATTTTGTTCCGTACGATGCGTGTATCCCATTTCATCTAATTGCTCGTACAGGAACATGGGCCGACGATCGTTGATAATCGTTAAGACGCGCCCCTGTTGCAGGGACTCGAGGGCTTTTAACGTTCTCATCATTGGCTGCGGCGGCTCCAATCCGCGATTATCCAAGATCACTGGCGATCGCCTCTTTTCGTAAAAACCACTTTCCAGTGCTTCTTTTCAATTTGCTCACTTACTGCTTCGAATCCTTTTGCTTTCAAGACGGGAAACAGGGGAACAGGCTTAAAAGGCGCGTGGAGGATAAATACATCATGTTCATTAAGCCCCGAAATAGCTTCCATTATTTTTTGGAATGGCTCAAGCTTATTTTTCAAATCGTCGCGAACATCCAGTTCGACTATTTTCTTATCCATCATAAACAGCCCCTTATAAATGTGATAAATTAATGATAATCATTTTCAGTTGTGAACTACGTGATTTTAATCACAAGACTAGAATAATTCCTTTTGGAGAATTTCTTGAGTGATCAAGAAATTACCCTGTTGGTCCAATTCAATGACGTTCTTCTTTTTTAAGTAGTTGATCGTCCTGCTGATCGTTTCTCTTGATGTGCCAATCATATTGGCAAGTTCACGATGTGTGTAATGGGCTGTCAGTTTATAATGGCTGCCTGTTTGTTCACCGTTTGTTTTACAAAGCCTGAGCAGCAGCATAATAATTTGTTCATAAGTATTATGGAGAATTTGTTCCTCCAATCGATTTTGCAAATCTACAATTTTTTCACCAAGGACTTTAAAGAGTTTAATACAAAGCTCAGGATGAGCGATTAAAATATTCTCAAATTTTTCAATCGGAACAACAATCAGCTCTGCTTCTTCCATAATTTCTGCATGGGCAGGATATTGGCCGTGCCTGAAAAACCCAGCATGCGGAAACATTTCACCTGCTTCCAAAAACGAAACAATTTGTTCCTTGCCGGAATGGTCCGTTTTATAAATTTTTACTCTGCCTGAATGAATAAAAAATACTTTGTCCAAAGGATGTCCCTGCATAAATACATACATTTTTTGCTTGTAAATCCTTGTATGCGCAATATTAATGATTTTTTCGAGCTCATGAGAAGACAGCTCTTTAAAAAGAGGAACCTCAGCCAAACGCCGTTCAATATCGCCTGTTTTCATCTATAACCCTCCAGTATTTCCTATTAAATTCAGTGTACCAAGCCAGAAATCGATACAAAGTGACGTTCATCATACAATTGAATATTTTCGTAACAGTTGTGCTAAATATCACAATCACACGATGAACAGCTTCACTAACAATCGGTGCTGCAACGATTAAAATGAGGGTGAAATCAAATAGAAAGGATGTATTGATATGGAGGTAAATCGAGGTATTCCCACACAAAAAGTGGTGAAGAAAAATAAAAACGCTCTCTTAAAATCGATTTTGATTCTCACGATTGTATTTAGTTTTACGATTCTTATTGTAGGTGGTTTCTGGATTTTTAAAGAAATGGCTCCCCAGCCTCTTGAGGTTACCAATGAAAAAGGAGAGGTGATCTTAACTAAAAAATCGATTATAGGAGGGCAGGCCGTCTTCCAAAAATATGGTCTGATGGATTATGGAACCGTCCTTGGACATGGATCGTATATGGGCCCGGATTACACGGCGGAGGCATTAAAAATATATACGGAAGGAATGCAGGATTTTAAAGCACAGCAAATACACGACAAAAACTTTGCTGAGTTAAACACAGATGAACAAACCGTGATTAAAAATCAAGTGATTAAGGAAATGCGTGAGAACCGCTATGAAGCTGACACGGATAAACTGTTTTTAACAGATTCTCAAGCCTTCGGTGTCAAAAAAGTAAGAGCGTTTTACAAGCAAGTGTTCACTGAAGGAGACGGTTGGGGATTAAAGCCCAATTTAATCAAGGAGGAACATTTACCAGAGAATGACCGTTTGTGGATCGCCGAGGGAGACCAGACCCGGCAAATAGCCGATTTCTTTTTCTGGACCGCCTGGTTATCCAGTACCGAGCGGATAGGTGATGATATTACTTATACAAACAACTGGCCTTATTATGAAGATGCGGGCAATACCATGTCGTTCTCAGCTATTTGGTGGAGCGGTGCCAGTGTCACAATTCTCATCTTATTTATCGGAATCATTTTATTCGTCTTCTACCGTTACCACCTTGGAATGGAGGAAGCATATACGGACGGCAATTTTCCGCGGATCGAATTGGGGAAATTACCTGTCACATCTTCACAATTGAAAACAACGAAATACTTTGTCATCGTTGCCGCTTTATTCTTTGTCCAGGCGATGTTTGGAGCATTGCTGGCCCACTACTATATAGAGCCTGACAGCTTCTTTGGGATGAAGTGGATTTATGATATTCTCCCGTTCAATATTGCGAAGGGGTACCACTTACAGCTGGCTATTCTTTGGATCGCAACAGCATGGCTTGGAATGGGGATTTACATTGCGCCGCTGGTAGGAGGGTTTGAACCAAAGAGACAGGGGCTGCTCGTCGATGTTTTATTTTGGGCGCTCGTCGTTCTTGTTGTCGGAAGTATGGTCGGGCAATGGCTCGGTGCAAACGGATATTTAGGAAACTTATGGTTCTTGCTTGGCCACCAGGGCTGGGAGTACCTTGAGCTTGGACGGATTTGGCAAATCATTCTCGTCGTCGGAATGCTCATATGGCTGTTTATTGTTTACCGCGGCATCCGGAGCGGATTGAAAAGGGAGTCGGATAAGGGAGGTTTAATCCACCTGTTATTTTATTCGGCAATTGCTGTGCCGCTTTTCTATGTATTCGCATTCTTTATGAATCCGGATTCAAATTTTACGTTTGCTGATTTTTGGCGCTGGTGGATTATCCATCTATGGGTCGAAGGAATTTTTGAAGTTTTTGCTGTCGTTGTCATCGGGTTCTTGCTTGTCCAAATGAGACTTGTGACAAAAAGCTCGACCGTTAAAGCACTTTACTTTCAGTTGATCCTCCTGCTCGGAAGCGGCGTAATCGGAATCGGCCATCATTATTATTATAATGGTTCAGCCGAAGTTTGGATCGCGCTTGGTGCCGTATTTTCAGCGCTGGAAGTCATTCCGTTGACCCTATTGATTCTTGAAGCATACGAACAATATAAAATGATGCGTGCAGGGGGAATTGATTTTCCTTATAAAGGAACTTTCTGGTTCCTAATTTCAGTGGCGATTTGGAATCTAGTTGGCGCCGGTGTCCTCGGCTTCTTAATTAACCTGCCTGCTGTCAGCTTCCTTGAGCACGGCCAATTCCTCACTCCGGCACATGGACACGCGGCGATGATGGGTGTATACGGCATGTTTGCCTGTGCCGTTCTCGTTTATTCTTTAAGGAATGTTGTCAAACCGGAAAAATGGAATGATAAATGGGTGAAATTCTCCTGCATGATGTTGAATATTGGCCTTGCCGGAATGGTTTTTGTTTCGCTGCTGCCAGTCGGCGTTATCCAAATGAAAGAGGCATTTGATCATGGCTACGCTGCATCGCGCTCGGCCCAGTTTTTACAACAGGATATCATCCAGAAGCTGCTCACGTACCGATCGATTCCGGACACGATCTTCCTGATTGGAGTAGCGACGTTGCTGATCTTCTGCTTAAAAGCAATCATCAATACTCGCAAAGTCACACATAAAGAAAACGAAGCTCTTCCAGTCGATGACCTTGCGGCCGATGAGTAAACACTTTGCAAATATGCTGAATCGTTATTATAAAGGATGGCAAATTGCCATCCTTTTAACTTTCCTCATCGTTTCTGTGGATTGCTGAGTCGCACTCAAAACAAACGATTTTGTTGTCATCGGTGTGAACACCGTTAAAAAAACCATCAAGGCAATAAACATCTTTTCCGCAAATTGAACACTTTCCAACGTGCTCTTTCAAACTACCACCTCTTTTTATGACAGTCTGGTCCTACTCTTGATTCTATTATGTTTATTATAATCGTATCAACCAAAAATCGGGGGCATAAATCATAGATAGCATGTGATGCGCTTCACTCATTCTTTACATATCACTATCTATAATAATAAGTGTAAACCACCTTATTAAGGAGGAAAAAACTATGAGAGAATTTGCTGCTGTTATTGTTGCTCCAGACTACCCGCCCCGCGAAAAGCATCCAGTTATTTTTGGTGCATTTGATGCCTTGAAGCCGGGTGAATTTATGAAGGTCGTCAACGATCATGATCCAAGGCCGCTTCAATACCAGTTTATGATTGAAAGAAAAGACCAGTTTTCTTGGGAATATCTTGAAGAAGGACCGGAAACTTGGAGAGTCGCAATTGGAAAAAATAAATAACTGGCACTAAGCGGAGTTTTCCCTGAGAATTCCGCTTTTCTGCATCCTCTCAAAGCGAAGTTGGCCCCCTTTTCAGAAAAATATGATAAAATATGGAGGAAATGAACGTATAGGAGGAAAGTAGATGGTTCAGGCAACTGCACAGTTAGAACAAGATTTTTTGGATTATGTAAAAAAAATGACGGCTTATAATGAAGCCTTGTCATTAATGTTTTGGGATTTGCGCACGGGCGCTCCGAAAAAGGGTATTGAACAGCGTTCCGAAGTAATTGGGATGCTTTCTTCCGAAGTATTTAGAATGTCAACATCAGAAGAAATGGCAGCATACATAGCAAAGCTTTCTTCCACAGAACAGTTATCCGAAGTAACCGCAAAAATTCTTGAGGAAAGCAAAAAAGATTATGACCGCAATAAAAAAATCCCGGCTGGAGAATATAAAGAATATGTAATTCTTCAATCAAAAGCAGAAAGCGTGTGGGAAGAGGCAAAGGCAAAGTCGGATTTCAGCATGTTTTTGCCTTTTCTAAATAAGCTAGTTGAGACCAATAAACGTTTTATCAACTACTGGGGCTATGAAGGCAATAAATATAATACTTTGCTTGATATGTATGAACCAGGGGTCACTGTCGAAATCCTCGACAAAGTTTTCGGAGAACTGCGAGAAAAAATCGTCCCGCTCGTAAAAAGGATCAGCGATTCAGCCAATAAGCCAGCGACTGAATTTCTCTATAAAAAATTCCCGAAGGATAAACAAAAAGGGTTCAGCGAAGAAATTCTGCGGCAAATGGGCTATAACTTTGATGCAGGGCGGCTGGATGAGACGGTCCACCCGTTTGCAATCGGTTTAAATCCGGGAGATGTCCGGGTGACAACAAAATACGATGAAACAGACTTCCGCACGGCTGTGTTCGGAACAATTCATGAAGGCGGGCATGCTTTATACGAACAAAATATTTCCACAGAATTAGTGGGAACATCGTTGTGTACCGGAACCTCAATGGGGATCCATGAATCGCAGTCACTGTTTTACGAAAATTTTGTCGGCCGCAATGAATCGTTTTGGACAAAAAATTATGGGCTGCTAAAAAGCTATGCAGAAGGCCAATTTGATAATGTTGATTTGGGTGACTTTTACCGGGCAATTAATGAATCCAAACCATCCTTAATCCGGATTGAAGCAGATGAATTAACGTATCCACTCCATGTTATCATTCGCTATGAAATTGAAAAAGGCCTTTTTAATGATGAAATCAATGTTGAAGACTTGCCGCAGGTTTGGAATGACAAATATGAAGAATATTTAGGTGTCAGACCGGAAAATGATGCGCAAGGTGTTCTACAGGATGTGCACTGGTCAGGAGGAAGCTTCGGGTACTTCCCTTCTTATGCACTTGGCTATATGTACGCAGCCCAGTTCAAGAATGCACTCCTAAAAGACATTCCAAACTATGACCAGCTTCTTGAACAAGGGAATCTGCTCCCTGTAAAAGAGTGGCTTACCGAAAAGGTTCACAAGCACGGGAAAATGAAAAAGCCTTTGGAGATATTGACAGATGTTACCGGCGAAGGGCTGAATGCTAATTATTTAATCAATTACCTTTATGAAAAATACGGTCGGGTTTACGAGTTGAACTAGTTGGGAACAGGGGATGGCGGCCGTCATCCTCTTCCTTTCGAGATAAATGATTAAAAAATTGTTGCCCTTTATGATGATTGCCGCCGGTGCATCATTATGGGGCTTAATTGCTTTTTTCGTGAAAGGTTTGACATCGTTAGGTTTTTCTGCGATGGAAATCGTGACGCTCCGTGTTGTTTTCGCTTCAATCATTCTTGTGATAATTGGAATCGCTGCATCCCGACCACAAATGAAGATCTCGCTCCGCGACATCCATTTGTTTGCTGGAACCGGAATCTTAAGCATTGTATTTTTTAATTGGTGTTATTTTACCGCGATCAACCAATTGACTATTTCAATTGCTGTCATTTTGCTGTACACTTCGCCTGCCTTTGTCGCTCTGTTATCGTTCTTTTTTTTAAAAGAGAAAATTGATTCCCGGAAAAAAACGGCGATTATCGGAACGATTGTCGGCAGTGTCTTAATCGCTGGTATGAGCGGACAAGATACAGGCTCCTTGAGCCCGATCGGGACGATTATCGGATTGGGGGCAGGACTCGGCTATGCTCTTTACAGCATCTTTGGAAAGTTTGCCTTGCAAAAATACTCTGCTTATACGGTAACATTGTATACTTTCGTGGTCGCGGCTCTTTTTCTGCTGCCGGTAACCCGCATCTGGGAAAGAGGGGAGGCGCTCTTCGATGTAGAGGTGGTGTTGCTTGCAGCAGGGTTAGGCCTGCTTCCGACTGTACTGGCGTACTATCTTTATACGTGGGGACTGGAAAGAACCGAGAGCAGCACTGCGGCTGTTATTGCGACAATCGAGCCGGTTGTTGCCGTTTTGCTCGGTTTATTTTTATATGGCGAGAGCCTCGGAATCTTTCAAATACTAGGTTCTGCTTTAATCATATTGTCCGTTTGTGCCGTTAATCTCCGTGCAGATGGATCAAAAAATGTTTTCACAAAAAAATCGCTCCATTGAAGGAGCGATTTTTTGTGAAACTGCCTACCAGAGCTTAAAGCCTTTCGATCCAGGCGGTGCATTTTGGATTATATCTATGAAAGGTATTGTATAAGCAAACAGAATTAAGGCGACAGTAAGCCCGAGCCACAGCTTCCAATTTTCCAAAAACATTGGTACTTTTTCTGTTTTATCCTCCGCTTCGCCGACCGGGAATTCTTCATCCCCTTTAGGGGCAAAGAAGGCGAGATTAATAAAAATATAGAGCATGAGAATTATCCCCAAAAATAAAATCGATCCGCCAACGGCCTGGGCAATTTGGTAAGGGATCCATTCCAATGCCTGCGCGGCATCACCGTACGTTGAGAATGAAGACCTGCGCGGCGCACCGAGAAGGCCGGCTGCATGCATCGCACCAGACATAAAGGTCATGCCAA
The DNA here is from genome assembly GCF_002860125.1 of Bacillus canaveralius. Lineage (GTDB taxonomy): Bacteria > Bacillota > Bacilli > Bacillales > Cytobacillaceae > Bacillus_BJ > Bacillus_BJ canaveralius. The sequence goes on along the minus strand of NZ_PGVA01000084.1, from coordinate 7,225 downwards.
TCGACCAAATAACGGCTTGAATGATCGCCAGTTTGTTCATTTGTTTTGTCAGCTTCCGCCCGGTTAAATGCGGAACAAGCCAGTAAGTAATTCCAAAGAAGGTAAGAACAACGGCTGTTGCCAGCGTTAAATGAAAGTGGCCGGTTACCCAAATTGTATTATGTACAACCTGATTCATCTGGTTTGACGCATTGATGATTCCTCCTGCACCAGCAGGAATGAACGAGAGCATTCCGATAAATGGAACAGTGAAACGGGCATCACCCCATGGAAGCTTTTTAAACCAGCCAAATAATCCTTTTCCGCCTTGCGCTCTGCCAAAACGTTCAAAGGTTGCGAATAACGAGAAAGCGGTCATCAGCGATGGAATGACGACTAAGAACGTTAAAACGACCTGAAGAAACTTCCAGGCAGGGTCTATACCCGGTTCAGTTAACTGATGGTGAAAACCTACAGGAATAGAAAATAGCAGGAATAGTATAAACGACATCCGCGCCAGTGAATCAGAGAAAATTTTTCCGCCGATAATTTTCGGGATAATTACATACCAAGCCATATAAGCTGGCAGCAGCCAGAAATAGACGAGTGGATGGCCAAAATACCAGAACAATGTCCGGCTCACCAAAACATCAACCGTATCAACAAGGCCTAAAGACCACGGCAGCAATTGGATAAGCACCGTCGCAGCGACACCAAGCGTTGCTACAATCCACAGCAATGTATTGACAAGGGCCATGAAAGTCAGCAATGGACTTGGCTTGCCCGGGTTGTTTTTTCTCCACTGTATATAAGCGGCAATAATCGCTGCACCGCCAACCCAGCTCCCGACTACAACAAGTGTCAGGCCTAAATAAAAGAGAGCATGGGCCTGCAAAGGGGCATAAAACGTATAAAGAACTGACGCTTTATTTAGCAGGATCATAACAGCAGCCATCGCTGTTCCGAGCGTCATTAGCCAAAAGCCAATCCAGCCCAGTTTACGTTGCCCGTTCGTTAGGGTGCCGGATGTCCGGCTCACGGCAGCAATTTGAAAGCCAAGGATAAAAAATGTTGTTAACACTAATCCAAGCACAACACCGTGGACAGTTAAAACTTGATAATAGGTGATTCCCCATGGCAATTCCAATTTTCCTGAGCGTACTAAAACTTGCAATAACCCCGCAAGGCCGCCGAGTGCCAGCGCAATAAAAGCGACATGCAAGTGCGCCATTGCCAGTTTTCCATCACGGCGGTCAACCTTTATATTTGCTTCAGTGCTTAGCATTATTTAACCACCTCGATCTTCGAATTCATCATATGGTGTCCAACTCCACAGTATTCATTGCAGACGACCAAAAACTCGCCCGGTTTGTCAAAGGTAGTCACATATTCGGAAACATATCCCGGTTCAAGCATCATGTTAATGTTGGTTCCTGCCACTTCAAAACCGTGGACAACATCTTTTGTGGTTGCAATAACCTTTACTTTTGCACCTAACGGAACCTCTACCTGAACAGGATTATAGGCAAAAGCAGCCGCAACATAAACTAATTCATAATCCCATTCTTTTCCCTCAACTTTATTCAAGCCCGGCTTATCAAACGGTGCTTGTGTATCGACTTTTTCAGGATCGACCGTTGCCAGGCAGCTTGGCGGCTGATTTCCAAGGTAGAATGCACTTACTCCTATAATCGTTAAGAACACGAGAAGTGATCCGACTCCAAAAATAAGCCAGGCTTTTTCAAACTTATGCATATGCATGGCTCTTTCCCCTTTCTATCTCTTAAAAACGATCTAAAAATAAATAATAAACGCTTACCCAGGTGATGATCAGGAAGAAACCCAATAAAAAAACGGAAGCTAACGTGCCCTTTAAAGAGGAGCTATCCTCAATTTCTGTTTTAGTTTGGTTGCGGAGTTCCGTTTTCGCCATGCTATTCCCTCCTTTCAAAAAGTTAGATAAATAGATGATTACAATCCCATAATACAAGACAATAGTCAAAGTTCCAGATGGTTTCCGGCAGTTCACAAATTGTTCATTCGTTACGTAAGTAATATGTTAATGGTGTAAACTTGTAATAGCAGTGATTAATATCACATCCGGACAGGGAGAAATGTGAAGAAAATGTGACTAAGATCACCGATGATAGTGTTTTGATGCGGAGGTCGTTAAGGAAAATCAACAATGAAAGTGTTTCAGGCAGTGGTGATAAAGCATATTTTTATGTACTTGTTAAAAGATTTATCCTTATATTGTTAGTTGGAAAAGAGCAACCTATAATCCAGGTTGCTCCGGATCTTTATCCCTTACATTTGGGTCAACTAACGTTTCAAATGACCATCCTGTTAGTGTAATAATACATCTAATATTTTTTATAAATAAAAAACTATATAAGCATTCCTGTAGAGAGTTAATTTATTGATTTACGGGCTTTGATATTTTAGAAATAGAGAGCTTTTCTCGCTAATTATTAATCTTTTCCTATATCGGACTCATAAAGGACATTTCTCTCGTATTCCCTATTAGTTGTGGGCTTCATGAATCCTATGAAGAACACTTACCTATTTTCCGAATGAATCTTGTCTTTCATGAGCCCTATGAAAAACACTTCGCCTATTTTTCGAATGAGTTTTATCCTTCGTGAGCCCTAAAAGCACCGATCTAAAGATAGAAACTGATAATTCCAGTTATTTAGATTAAGTTGATGATATATGGCAAAACTTGACCGAAAAGGGGATGTGTTGATCACAAACCAACAGCATCGCAATGCTTTGCTATTTTCCGAATATTAAAGTAATTATCTTTTGTTAATATTCGTGTTTCCTATGGGAAACTATTGATTTATTAATTTGGGATGTTATAATATTACTAATTCAATACGGATTCACTCATATAATCGCGGGGATATGGCCTGCAAGTTTCTACCGGAATACCGTAAATGTTCCGACTATGGGTGAGCAATGGGACCGGAACCTTATTTGCTGTTCCTTCCTTTTACCTTCAAGCTGTTAGCCTGACGGTCATTGCCTCACTCATTTACAGAGGGGGCTTTGGCCTTCAGGCTTTTTTGTTTTTTCACCATGACGAGGAGGGACAAGATGGAACTGCTTAAACAAAAAATCAGAAACGAAGGAATGGTTCTTTCGGAAACCGTTTTAAAGGTGGATTCATTTTTAAACCATCAAATTGATCCGAATCTTATGAATGAAGTCGGTCAAGAATTTGCCCACTTGTTTAAAAATGATGGAATTACGAAGGTTTTGACGATTGAATCTTCGGGGATTGCTCCTGGACTGATGGCTGCATTCCATTTAAATGTACCGGTTATTTTTGCGAGAAAAAGAAAGTCTTTAACGCTTATGAATGATTTATTGACGGCATCTGTTCATTCTTTTACAAAGCAGGAGACAACAGAAATATCTGTGTCCAAGCAATATATCGGTAAAGGTGACAGGATACTGATCATCGATGACTTTCTCGCGAATGGGCAAGCAGCATTCGGGCTTATTGACATTGTTCTTGCCACGCAAGCAGAAGTGACTGGAATTGGGATTGTCATTGAAAAAGCTTTTCAGAGTGGCGGCCAACAGCTGCGTGACAGCGGCTATCGAGTCGAATCACTGGCCAGGATAAAATCACTTAAAAACAAGCAAGTTCAATTTATTGAAGAGACGGGGGCAGCTGTAAAATGAACTCAAATATCATAAAAACCGCTTCACTTGGAATTCAGCACGTACTGGCCATGTATGCAGGGGCTGTGATTGTACCATTGATTGTTGGCGGAGCGCTTGGGCTGACAGGGGAGCAGTTAACCTATCTTGTGTCGATAGATATTTTCATGTGCGGGATTGCGACGATTCTCCAAGTTTGGCGCAATAAATTTTTTGGGATTGGTCTTCCGGTAGTGCTGGGCTGCACGTTCACGGCAGTTGGCCCAATGATTGCGATTGGCGGCCAATATGGAATTTCGGCAATTTACGGGGCAATTATTGCTTCAGGCCTGTTTGTGCTCGTGATCGGCAAATATTTTGGCAAGCTCGTCAAGTTTTTCCCGCCGGTAGTCACAGGCTCTGTCGTGACCATTATCGGAATAACTTTAATTCCTGTTGCCATGAATAACATGGCAGGGGGGCAGGGAAGTCCTGATTTCGGTTCATTATCAAACATTTCGCTGGCGTTTGGAACTTTATTATTTATTCTGTTTCTTTACCGTTTTACGAAAGGTTTTATTCGTTCGATCGCGATTCTGCTTGGATTGGGTGCGGGGACGATCGCCGCTTATTTCATGGGCAAAGTGAACTTCAGTGCAGTTGGGGATGCTTCATGGTTCCATATCGCCAAGCCATTTTATTTTGGGATGCCGACCTTTGAAGCAACCGCGATTTTAACGATGATTTTAGTGGCAGTTGTCAGCCTGGTAGAATCAACAGGCGTATACTTTGCTGTTGGTGATATTACGAATCGGCAAGTTTCTGAACAGGACCTGGGAAACGGGTACCGTGCCGAAGGACTGGCGATTCTCTTAGGCGGAATCTTTAATGCTTTTCCATATACGGCTTATTCGCAAAATGTCGGATTACTCCAATTATCGGGTGTTAAAAGCAAAAATGTCATTTATACAGCTGGTGTATTTTTGGTTGTTTTAGGCCTGATGCCTAAAATCGGCGCATTAACGACTGTTATTCCTGCAGCCGTCCTTGGCGGGGCAATGGTCGCGATGTTTGGGATGGTTGTCGCCTATGGAATTAAAATGCTCAGCAAAGTCGAATTTGCTTCACAGGAAAATCTGTTAATCATCGCCTGCTCAACTGCAATGGGACTTGGCGTGACAGCCGTACCGGATTTATTCGCACAGCTCCCTGCCAGCCTGCAAATCTTAACAAGCAACGGCATTGTCGCCGGCAGTTTGACCGCGATCTTTCTAAACATAGCTTTTAATATTTTCGCAGGCAGTAAAAAAGCTGAGTTGGCGAATTTAAAGGAACAGAAGGTTTCATGATATGAAAAGAAGCTGCTTTTGCATCCAGGAAGCAGCGTTATGAATGGTTTAAAGGAAAATATATTGCTGAAATGGTAATGATTGATGGATGTCGTTTTAACACTCTCATTATATAATAAAGAAGCACAACAACTCCTTCAAAACATATGGCTTCCTCCAGGTGGAGGAAGTTTTTTTCGTTTTTCAGAATGAGCCTTAGTTTAAAATTCACTTCACCGGGTACGGAAAAGAATCACCATGAAGTTTGCATAGTGCTGATGATAAATGGAAAAAATAACCTTATGTTGATAAAAGGAGAAGTTTGTTATGCCCACTATATTATCAGTAGCCGAAGCTATACCTCCTTATGAAATCAAGCAGGAACAGGTTTCCGAATTTGCCCGTGACCTCTTTTCCGAAACATTCAAAGATATAGGCCGGCTATTGGCCGTTTTCCAAAACGGGGAAATTGACAAACGCCACTTCGTCAAAGGTCTTGATTGGTTTAAAATCGACCGGAGCTTTGAAGAAAAAAATGACGCTTACATAGAACATGGAGTTGAGTTAGGACTTACCGCGATCAAAGGCTGCCTTCATCACTATGAATTTTTAAACCGCGCGGTCCCTTTTACAGAAATAGATGCGATCTTTACGGTTTCGAGCACGGGGCTTGCCACACCGGGCATTGAAGCAAGAATTATGAATGAACTCCCTTTTTCAGTCCATACAAAAAGGATTCCGCTCTGGGGATTGGGCTGTGCAGGAGGTGCTGCAGGATTGTCCAGGGCATATGAATATTGTCTTGCTTACCCTGAGGCAAAGGTGATTGTTCTAGCGATTGAGCTCTGCAGCCTGACTTTTCAGCGCAATGACCATTCAAAAAGCAATTTAATCGGTACCTCTCTTTTTGCTGACGGGGCAGCCTGTGCGTTAATTGCCGGTAGAAATTCGAATGCCCGCCATTATCAAAAGCGGGCGGCTGCGCCGAAAATTTTCGCAACGAGGTCCACGACAATGCCGCATTCATTGGATGTGATGGGGTGGGATGTGAAAAACGAAGGGCTATTTGTCGTATTTTCAAAGAACATTCCTTCCCTGATCGAAAATTGGCTGAGACCAAATGTCATCTCGTTTTTGCACAACTTTAATTTAAAAATAGAAGACGTTGACCACTTTATTGCCCATCCAGGCGGAAAAAAAGTGCTTGAAGCTTATGTTAAGTCGCTTAGCATACCCGCAGACATGGTTGAAGTTTCACAAGATATTTTGCGGAATTTCGGCAATATGTCATCAGCCACGATTTTTTACGTATTAAGGCAATTTCTGCAAAAAGGCGAAAGCGGGCAGCTGGGATTAGCAGCAGCGCTCGGGCCTGGATTCAGTTCTGAATTGTTACTGATGAGGTGGGAATAGTGCTGTTTTTTATATTTTTAGCAGTGGTGATCACCCAACGGATCATCGAGCTCGTCATTGCAAAAAGGAATGAACGATGGCTGAAAAAGCGCGGAGCAATTGAATTTGGCAAAGCGCATTACCGGATCATCGTGTTCATCCATGCGTTGTTTTTTATTTGTTTACTTTTTGAGGTCATTTATTTTAAGAAAGAGCTTTCTTTTTTCTGGCCGCTATTACTAGTCTTGTTTTTGATCACGCAGGCAGGGAGGATATGGGCTTTAACCTCTTTAGGGCGATATTGGAACACGAAGATCATCGTTCTTCCGGGCAGTGAAGTAGTCAAAAAGGGTCCTTACCAATTTATGAAACACCCGAATTATGTTATTGTTTCACTGGAGCTGTTGATTGTCCCTTTGTTATTCGACGCGTATATAACAGCGCTGCTTTTTTCGATGCTTAATGCATTGATATTATCAATTCGCATTCCTGCGGAAGAGAAAGCGTTAAAAGACTTGACAGAGTATGATAGGCGATTTGCCGCAACAAATCGGTTTATCCCCAAAAATGTTAATAAAGTGTGACAATTTTAAAAGTTTATTGAAAATGATTATCGTTCGTGATAATATCTAATTGAACTTGAATATTATTCTCAACTACATCATTAACAAGGATGGTGTTACATATGGTTTCAATGTTGGTTGCTTTAACAGTGGCCGTTTATGGCTTCGTCATGAAGTATGTATTAAACCATGTCTTAAAGCCTGCTCAATCTAAATAATAACTTTAAGAAGCCAGGAGTGTTCCGGGCTTCTTTTGTGCGCTTGGCAGCGCTTCGCTCTAATGGGTGAAAGTCCCTAACATGCCGTTGTGGC
>NZ_PGVA01000009.1 GCF_002860125.1 Bacillus canaveralius | reverse complement strand
ATTAGACAAAAATAAAAAAACTGTAGGCAAACTCGATATTAGTCGAGTTTGTCTACAGTCTGAAACAACCTCTTTTCATATTTTGAAGAGAGGTTGTTTTGTTTGGATAAATAGGATGTTAAGCACCGGCCGAACCATTGGTCGGTGTTTTTTCGGTTTACCAAATAGTTTTCAAAGCGGCGGAAAAACAATATAATAAGAGAAAAGATGAATAACCATTCATTATTTGGGAGGAAGCAGATGAAGAAGTTCAGCTATATTAAAGAATGGGATTCCTGGCAGGAAGAGTTTGATTTTTCTTTTCCAGTTCAAGTCCGTTTTTCCGAAACGGATATGTTTGGTCACCTGAACAATACGGTTCCATTTGTTTATTTTGAACAGGCGCGGATTGAGTTTTTCAAAAGCAAAGGCTTTATGCAGGAATGGGTAAAAACCGGAAATGAGACGATTCCGGTTGTAGCGGATCTGCAATGCGACTTTTTGAACCAGGTGTTTTTTGACGAGCAAATAGATATTTTTGTGAAAGCAGACTCTATCGGGAATTCCTCGGTCGATCTTCATTACATGGGGAAAAAGAAGAATGGGGAAGTTTGTTTTGTTGGACGAGGAACAATGGTCCAGATCTCCAGGAAAACAGGGAAAGGCGTTCCATGGTCTGAAGAAGCGAGGGTGCTGCTCGGTTCTCCGCAAAAAATCCAATCGTAAAGGCTCGGTGTACATTTTTGATAAAAAGGCTCTCCGTCAAGCGAATGTAGTCACTCCATTTCTTTTGTTTACATATGATATGGTGACTAAATATATACCCACCCCGCGGTTCAAGGCTGGCGAAGGCAAGGAGGGTTACAATACTTGAAGGAGAATGAATATACTCACAAGCCACTACTCACAAAAAGAGAACGAGAAGTATTCGAACTGTTAGTACAAGACAAAACAACAAAAGAGATCGCTGGTGAATTATTTATAAGCGAGAAAACGGTTCGCAATCACATTTCCAATGCCATGCAAAAGCTTGGCGTTAAGGGGCGTTCACAAGCCGTTGTAGAGCTCCTTCGTATGGGAGAGCTAGAACTTTGATTTATGCCGGCGTCCTTTTTAAGGGGGCCGGTTACACATTTAAGGACAATCTTACTTCCTTGCCTGTTATTTCTATCTTGAAATTTCGGCTGAAAAGGTAGAAAATAAAAGAAACTGAGAGAACTGTTGATTGTTAATAGAGGAGTTGTGCCTTATGAAGCTCGATGGCTTGAATGAAAATGCCGAAACAGAAAGCGCTGCAGGCGAAACAAATATTGTTGCAGATATTGAAAAAGATTTGCGTTACATAGCGGGAATCATCAAGCAAAAAGGAAGAGAGATTTTAAGCAATTATACGATTACTCCTCCTCAATTCGTTGCCCTGCAATGGCTTTTTGAAGACGGTGATATGACGATCGGGGAGCTTTCCAATAAGATGTATTTAGCCTTCAGTACGACAACTGATCTTGTTGATCGCATGGAAAAGAACAGTCTGGTGATGAGGGTAAAGGATCCAAATGATCGCCGGGTTGTCCGTATTCACCTGTTGGAAGAAGGCAAGAGGGTGATTGACGAGGTCATAAAAAAAAGACAAGCCTATTTGCGGGAAGTGCTCCGCAATTTTTCCGGTGAAGAGGTATTGCTTTTAAAAAATAACTTAATGAGATTACATCAAGATATGCGCGAAGAATGAGGCGAGATTTTTGAAACAACCGATAGGCATCATTGATTCGGGAGTTGGCGGACTGACGGTTGCCAAGGAGGTCATGCGCCAGCTTCCGGCTGAACAGATATATTACGTGGGCGACACAGCCCGCTGTCCATATGGTCCAAGATCCAGTGAAGAAGTAAAACGTTTTACATGGGAAATGACACAATTTTTGCTTGCCAAAAATATTAAAATGCTCGTGATCGCTTGTAATACAGCAACTGCCGTTGTCCTGGACGAGATTAGGAACGAGCTTTCGATTCCGGTCGTTGGTGTCATTTACCCTGGTGCAAGAACGGCATTGAAAGTGACAGACAACCACCAGATCGGCGTGATTGGCACGGAAGGAACGATCAAGAGCGGTGCCTACGAAACAGCATTAAAGTCGATTAACAAGCGCGTCGCTGTCAAAAGCCTCGCCTGCCCGAAGTTTGTACCACTGGTAGAGAGCGGTGAATTTTCCGGCCCTGTTGCCAAAAAAATCGTTGCCGAAACACTGCAGCCCTTGAAAAATAAAGGGCTCGATACGTTGATTTTAGGCTGTACCCATTATCCCCTGCTCGAAGGACTGATTAAAAATACGATGGGAAGCGGTGTGAAGGTAATCAGCTCCGGCGAAGAAACAGCCCGGGAAGTGAGCACGATTCTTCATCATAATCGCATGTTAAACAGCAGTGACAACGATCCCGACCACCAATTTTTTGTCACTGGTTCAAGAGCGATTTTCACCAAAATTGCTTCGCAATGGCTCAAGAAAAGAATTGGAAATGTAACGATGATCAAACTTGGCACATGAAAAGAATATACTTCTGCGATACCACAGTTTCTTGTGGTATTTTTTTTATGAGTGAGCATAACCGTTGGGATTTCGGCAAAAAGTTATATAATTGAATAAATATCTCAATGTATCAAGCAAAACCGAAAAACGAATTAAATTGTTTTAATAAACCCAGGAGGATTCCGTATGAAACGAATAATACCGTGTTAATTTTCAATAATTGTTCGTTTTTCAATTAAACAAATGCTTTATGATTCAACAATAAAGGTGATCAACATGAACATACAACTGAAAGATATTGTTTCCAAGAGTATTTTAACTCCCGGAAGAGGTTTGTTGGAAGAGTATTCTCATTCAATCAATCCGTATGCCGGTTGTGCTTTCGCATGCAAGTATTGTTACGTCAGACAACTGCCTGTGTCCCTTTACCGTGAAGAAGAATGGGGAACATGGGTTGATATTAAAACAAATGCTGCTGAACTTTTAAGAAAAGAGCTTGTAAAAGCGAAGAAAAAAGGGCCGGTAACCTTGTTTATGTCATCTGCTACCGATCCGTATCAGCCGATTGAAGCCAAAACGAAATTAACAAGGAGCTTGTTGGAAGTGATGCTGGATGAACAGCCTGATTTTCTGTTTGTCCAAACCCGCTCACCGTTAGTCACGCGGGACATTGACCTATTTAAACAGTTTGGTGACAGAATCAGAGTGTCGATGACGATTGAAACGGATAAGGAAGAAGTCAGAAAGGCATTTTCACCTTCAGCTCCGCCTATCCCTGCCCGAATGAACGCTTTACAAAAGATAACGGATGCAGGAATACTGACACAAGCAACGATTGCCCCGTTGCTGCCTTGTTCTAAGGAGTTCCCCAAAAAACTAAAAAACATCGCCAGCCGGGTAACATTGGATGATTATTGGATGGGAGATGGAGGCGGGGGGAAACGAACAGAAAAGCTGGGGATTTATCAGATATATGAACAAATGGGATTGGAAAAATGGTATAACCCAACAGCATATAAAGTCGTCTTAAAAATGCTCAAAGATGAACTGGATGATGTGAATTTGTTAATTTCACAAAAAGGGTTCGGCCCGGGGAAAAATTAAAGATAAGATAAAGCGGTTTTGGCGGCCAAAGGAGTCGGGTCAAAATTAGGAAAAAAGGTGCCATCGGGTGCCTTTTTTTACTATAGAAACAAGCTTGCCTGCCCAAAAAAAGAGTTCATGATTGGCGTATGCCAAATTTTCTTCCAAAAGACGGTCTAATTTAAAAAGAGGCTCGTATACTTTTAGTACAAACTGTCTTAGGAGGGATTTAAATGTCTAAACATAAAAAAACAACTTTTGTTTCGGCCATATTTATGTCATCCGTGTTTTTGTCCGGCTGCGGATTGTTTGGCGGAGAGGAGAAGATTGATCCGCCTCAAGAAGCAACGTACGGGGAGGAGGCAGAAACAGAAACAGATGAATCAGCAGAAACAGGTGATCAAACAGAGAAAATGGCCGGAGATAAGGACGCTGCAGAAACGACCGTCCCGACAGAGTTGTACTTAATCGATGAAAAAGGCTATGTTACCGCACAGACACTCGATTTGCCAAAAGCCGAAGGAGTCGCCAAACAGGCGCTTGAGTATCTTGTCGAAGGCGGCCCAGTAACAGCAGTTCTTCCTAAAGGATTCAGGGCAGTTTTACCTGCAGATACGACGGTTTCAGTCAATATAAAAGACGGCGTTGCTACCGTAAATTTTTCAAAGGAATTCCAGGAATATAAGGCTGAAGACGAACCTAAAATCCTCCAGGCCATTACATGGACGCTAACACAGTTTGATTCCGTCCAAAAGGTCAAGCTGCAGATGAATGGGAACGAATTGAAGGAAATGCCTGTAAACGGCACTCCGATCGGCGAAGAACTGAGCCGGGCGAACGGAATCAATCTTGATACAGCAGAAATGATCGATCCGGCAGACACTAAGGCTGTCACCGTTTATTATCTTGGTGGTGAAGAAGGAGCGTATTATTATGTACCTGTAACGCGCCGGGTTTCAAATGAAGTGGGCAACAATGTTGAAGCAGCTGTGAATGAATTAGTGAAGGGACCTAGCTATAGCTCCAATCTGCTTTCTGATTTTGATCCCGATATAGAGCTGCTTGATGCGCCGAAGATTGAAGATAGAACAGTAACGTTAAACTTCAATGAATCTGTCTATGGAAGTGCTGAAGAGAAAATCGTTTCCCAGCATTTATTGAATGCTCTTGTCCTGTCTTTAACCGAACAAAAAGGGATAGAAAGCGTTTCGGTGACGGTGAATGGCGAAGCCGGCGTTGTCAATGATAAGGGTGAAGAGCTTTCAGAACCCGTTACCCGTCCTGAAAAAGTCAACACAGGTAGTTTTTAAAAAAAATTTTTTGATATACTATATAAAGAATAAGCCAGAGGCCGCCAATTTTTGCCGCCTCTTCTTTATTGTTATAATGAATGATAATCACTACATAACTGTCGATTCCCTAGTAACTGCGGAAAACAAAAGGAGGAACAGAGAATGCGTGTGGATGGACGCGAACGAAATCAATTAAGGCCTGTACATATCGAAACGAATTATATTAAGCAGCCGGAAGGATCGGTTCTCATTTCTGTGGGAGATACAAAGGTTATCTGTGCCGCAACGATTGAGGACAGGGTGCCGCCGTTTATGCGTGGAGAAGGCAAAGGCTGGATTACGGCGGAATATGCGATGCTTCCTAGGGCAACGGAGCAAAGGAATATAAGGGAGTCCTCAAAAGGGAAAGTAAGCGGGCGGACGATGGAAATCCAGCGTTTAATTGGCCGGGCGTTGAGATCGGTCGTAACGCTTGACGCGATCGGAGAACGAACGGTGTGGATCGACTGCGATGTCATCCAGGCAGATGGCGGAACTAGAACTGCTTCGATTACCGGGGCTTTTGTGGCAATGGCGATTGCCCTCCACAAGCTGTATGAAAAAAAGTCCATTAAAACCTTTCCGGTCAGTAACTTTTTGGCCGCCACAAGTGTTGGTATTTTAAGCGATAAACAGGCCGTTCTTGATTTGAATTATGCCGAGGATTCAAATGCGGAAGTAGATATGAATATAGTCATGACTGGCAATGGCGAATTTGTTGAGCTGCAAGGAACAGGTGAGGAATCGACTTTTTCATATGACCAGCTTCAGGAACTGATTAAGGTAGCCCAGGAAGGGTTACTGGAGTTGTTTGAATATCAAAAGGAAGCTCTTGGTGATGAGATAGCAGCGCTTATCAAGGGCAGCAGCGTGGAAAAAGAGGAGAAATAAATTATGAAAGAAGTAATCATTGCAACAAAAAATCGTGGCAAGGCGAAAGAGTTTGAAAATTTATTTGGCCCCCATGGGTATGTCGTAAGGACACTTCATGACTACCCGGAAATCGCGGAGATCGAGGAAACGGGGGCAACTTTTGCTGAAAATGCCGTGTTAAAGGCCGAGTCTGTAGCAAAGGCATTGGGGAAAATGGTGATTGCTGATGATTCAGGGCTGATTGTCGATGCCCTTGGTGGAAAGCCGGGTATTTTTTCGGCAAGGTATGCGGGTGAGGAAAAAAATGACGATGCCAATATTGACAAAGTTTTAGCCGAATTATCAGGGATTAAAGAAGAAGGCCGGACCGCCAGATTTTACTGCGCGCTTGCAGTTGCGAGACCGGGGCACCCGACCGAAACGGTTTCAGGTACATGTGACGGGTTGATCCTTTTTGAACGAACCGGGACGAACGGCTTTGGGTATGACCCGATCTTTTTTGTAAAAGAAAAAAACAAGGCAATGGCGGAGCTCGAACCTGAAGAAAAGAATCAGATCAGCCACCGCGCCAGAGCCCTGCAAAAGTTGGGCGAAATGCTTGCAACATTTTCGGTAGAGGATGAGCGGGCATGAAGAGAGCGTTAATTGTGAGTGACAGTCACGGCTCATCCGAAGTATTGGAGAGGCTTAAGGAAAAGCATCGCAGCGAAGTTGACGTGATGCTCCATTGCGGCGATTCGGAGCTTGCTGCTGATCACAGTGCATTGTCCGGTTTCTCCGTCGTAAGGGGAAATTGTGATTATGGTCAAAAGCTTCCTGATGAGCTCGTCGAAGAAATCGACGGACAAAGACTTTTCGTGACACATGGACATCTTTATTCCGTAAAATCAACACTTATGAACCTGCATTATCGGGCCAGGGAATTAAACGCCGATATCGTTTGCTTCGGGCATTCCCATGTTCTTGGTGCGGAAATGATTGATGGTATACTTTTCATCAATCCGGGAAGCATACTGCTGCCGAGACAGCGTCTCGAAAAAACATATGTTATCCTCGAACTATCTGAAAAAGAGTTGATTTTGCGTACTTTTGATATTGATAAAGGCGAGCTTACCGGGCTGGAACAGTCATTTGCTCTTCCAAAACTCAAGTAACTATTCTATAATATGGGAGAGAAAGTTCTTTTTTCTCCCATAAGAATGACGAGAAATATTGTTAATCGTATTGACATTTTATTATTTGGCTAATATAATAAAGTTTGTCTTTAAAAAAGAATATCATGTCCCAGTAGCTCAGCTGGATAGAGCAACGCCCTTCTAAGGCGTCGGTCGGGAGTTCGAATCTCTCCTGGGACGCTATGTTAAGAGAAAGCGTGCAATATTGCGGTTTATTCCAAAAAACCGTTGATATTGCACGCTTTTTTTATTGCTTCGCCTCCTGTTGATCAAAACAACTACAGAAGGCTTTTTTCTCAATAAACTTCTTTAATGATTCATGCGAATAAACTGGGGTAACTGGGAGAAAAATACCTTTGTTATACAAAAAACAGGAGGTGACCAGATGGAATCACAAGAACTGGCGTGGCATGAAACGATGGAAACACATGAAATCCTCAACTTTAAAACGGTGTGCTTGCTTAGATCGAAATTGATGCAAGGTGTCTGCTTTGATAATGATCTAAAGCAGCTGTTGGAAAAAGACGTGCAACAATCGATTCAAGATGTCAATGAACTGCTCAATTTTTACCAGCAAGCAAAATTAAACTAAATTGGTGGTGAGAAAGAATGAAAGATTACTTAGATCCGCGCAACGCTGAAGGAATGCCCAATCTTGCTGATTCAGCGATTGCACTGGATTTTTTGCTGGCCGTTAAAAATGGAGTGAGGAATTATGGGTATGCGATCACAGAAACGGCAAGCCCGGAACTGAGAACAACTTTACACAAGCAAATGGAAGCAGCGATTGATCTGCACGGTGAGATATCCGAATTGATGATGAATAAAGGGTGGCTCCATCCTTATGATATAAATGAACAAATTCCATTGGATCTGATATCTGCTGAGACCGCGGTCCAAATTGCTGGCATGACGCTCTTCCCGAATGATACAGACCGGCTCGGAATGTTTGCTACGCCGAATAAATGAATGGAGGAGAAATGAACAATGAAAGCCGTTACGTATCAAGGCATTAAAAATGTCAGCGTCCAAGATGTCGATGATCCCGCTATTATGAAAGCAGACGATATAATCGTAAAAATTACAGCATCAGCGATTTGTGGCTCTGATTTGCATTTAATTCACGGCTTGGTACCGAATATGCCTACAGACTTTATCTTTGGACATGAACCGATGGGAGTGGTCGAAGAAGTGGGTCCAGAGGTAACCAGACTGAAAAAAGGGGACCGGGTCATTATCCCGTTTAACGTTAGCTGCGGTGAATGCTGGTATTGTAAACACGATATCACAAGCCAATGCGATAACTCGAACCCTCACGGAGACATGGGAGCCTATTTCGGCTATTCTGAAACAATGGGCGGCTATGACGGAGGACAGGCTGAGTACATGCGGGTACCATATGGAAATTTCACTCCTTTCAAAATACCGGAGGACTCCGAGGTCGACGATGAAAAATTAGTGTTGCTCGCCGATGCCGCGTCGACAGCTTACTGGAGTGTTGATCATGCCGGTGTTAAAGCCGGTGATACCGTGATTGTTCTCGGTTGCGGCCCGGTTGGCTTGCTTACGCAAAAATTCGCCTGGCTTAAAGGTGCGAAAAGGGTTATCGCTGTTGACTTTCTCGACTATCGTTTGGAGCATGCAAAAAGAACCAATAAAGTAGAAGTCATAAATTTTGAAAAAGAAGAAAACATTGGCACCCATTTGAAGGAGATTACCCAGGGCGGAGCAGATGTCGTCATCGACTGTTCAGGAATGAGCGGGAAGATGACACCGATGGAATTTCTGGCAACTGGTTTAAAGCTTCAGGGCGGAGCACTTAATGGTGTGATTATGGCGACGCAGGCAGTGCGCAAGGCAGGAACCATTCAAATAACAGGTGCTTATGGCGGCCGGTATAACGGTTTCCCGCTTGGTGATATATTCCAGCGCAACATCGACATCAGAACCGGACAGGCGCCGGTTATTCCATATATGCCTGTTCTATACAATTTGATTGCTGAAGGAAAGGTTGATCCCGGAGACGTTGTTACACATGTTCTTCCTCTCGATCAAGCCAAGCACGGATATGAAGTCTTTGACACAAGAACTGAAGGGTGTATCAAGGTTGTTTTGAAGCCGCATTAAGCTTGGTTATCGCAATAAAACCCGGTTCCGAATCGCATGTTCAGAACCGGGTTTTATTTTGTTGATAGACTGAAGGTGAGTTTGCCACGATTTTTTGAAAACGGTTTCTTTTGCGTTAGAAAATCTAACATAAATTGCACGTTTCTTCCATATTATATAACTTAGCAATTTCCCCCGAATTCTAACGTTCCTATTAACCAAAAAAAATGAAAAAAATAAAAAAATTTTTGAGTCCTGAAAATGTGAATCTATCAACAATGTAAGCGGATACATAAAATCAGATAAATCTAAATTATCTAATAATTCATGTAAATGGTCTTGACGAGCGCTTGAAATCGGCGTAAGATAATCCTCAAATAAAAAAAACACAGAATTTTTCAGCAAATTAAAAATGGTTTATGAACGGAGAGCATTTCCGGTCTACAGCTTTTTTAAACAAAAAGTTTACCGATTTAAAGCGTTTGTTGATTACAGTATGGAGGTGCGCTTTTGTGTCCGAACAATGGATTTTTTTAAACGGAGAATACGTAACGAAAGAAAACGCAAAAGTATCCGTTTATGATCATGGTTTTTTATACGGCGATGGCATTTTTGAAGGGATTCGTGTTTACAGCGGCAATATTTTTCGAATGAAGGAACATATGGACCGCCTGTACCGATCAGCTAAATCGATTATGCTGGAAATTCCATTTACAGCGGAAGAGTTTACGAAGGTAATTGTCCAAACCGTTGAGAAGAATCACTATGAAAACGCCTATATAAGAGTTGTTGTTTCAAGGGGAGTCGGCGACCTCGGGCTTGATCCTTTCAAATGTAAACAGGCCAATGTCGTTGTTATCGTCGAGCCGCTCGCGATTTTTCCGAAAGAGCTTTATGAAACAGGGCTTGAAATTGTCACTGTGGCAACACGAAGAAATCGTCCTGATGTGTTAAGCCCGAAAGTAAAATCGTTAAACTACTTAAACAATGTGCTTGTCAGAATCGAAGCCCATCTGGCCAATGTTAGTGAAGCGCTGATGCTGAATGACCAGGGTTATGTGGCTGAAGGTTCAGCAGATAATGTTTTTATTATCAAGGACAACAAGTTCTATACACCGCCCGGCTATATCGGGGCGCTTGAAGGAATTACAAGAAACGCCGTGATGGACATTGCTGTTGAACTTGGTTATGAAATGAAAGAAGAACCGTTCACACGGCATGATGTATACACAGCTGATGAAGTGTTCCTGACTGGAACGGCAGCAGAAGTGATCGCGGTCGTCAAGGTTGATGGCAGAGTGATTGGCGATGGTGCCCCTGGTGTCCATACGAAAAAGCTTCTTGAAAAGTTCAGGGAAAGAGTTGTTTCTGAAGGCGTAAAAGTCTATTCGCAAAATACAGCATCACATGTCAGTTAAATATCGAAAAAGCGCAGAAGAGGATAAGTAGCCATATGCAGCGGAATCTACAGAGAGCCGGATAAGCTGAGAACCGGCGAGACCAGCATATAGTGAACTCACCTCCGAGCATCGGCTTGAACGGTCATTTCAAGTAGAGCCGATCGGGTGCAAAAGCACCCGTTACAAAATCGAACAGCGGAAAGATCGCTGTTCACGAGTGCACGCAAGCGTTTCTGCGTGAACAAGGGTGGTACCGTGGAACAGGTTAACAAAGCCTTTTCATCCCTTTGTCTAAACAATTTAGGCAACTTTTGGGGTGGGAAGGCTTTTTCTTTTTGAAAAAAATGGACGCTGATCAGCGTTTGAAGGTTACTTTACAAGTTGGAGGAGGTCAACAATCAATGTTGCAGGAAGCTGCCTTTAAGGAAAAAAAGGCTGAACAGAAAGCGATTAGCGGTGCAGAGCTATTGCTTGAATCATTGGAAAAAGAAAACGTTGAAGTCATTTTCGGCTATCCCGGCGGAGCTGTTTTGCCGATTTACGACAAGCTCTATGATTCAAAAATCATGCATGTGCTGCCAAGGCATGAACAAGGCGGAATTCATGCGGCAGAAGGATATGCAAGAATTACCGGGAAACCTGGAGTCGTGATTGCCACTTCGGGCCCTGGAGCGACAAACATTGTGACAGGGCTTGCTGACGCCCTGATGGATTCGCTCCCGCTAGTCGTATTCACGGGCCAGGTGGCGACAGGAGTAATTGGGACAGATGCTTTCCAGGAAGCGGATATTCTTGGGATTACAACCCCGATTACGAAGTACAATTACCAGGTCCGCAACATTGAAGATATTCCTCGTATCGTCAAAGAAGCCTTCTACATTGCAAGCAGCGGCCGGCCAGGTCCGGTATTGATCGATGTTCCGAAGGATATGGCGGCAATGGCGGCCGTGCCTCCGGAAGAACAGGAAATTGAGCTGCCTGGCTATCAGCCGAATTTGCAGCCGAACTTTTTGCAAATCAGAAAATTGACTGAGGTCGTCAGCAGGGCGAAACGTCCCGTCATTCTGGCTGGAGCAGGTGTCTTACACGCAGGCGCATCCGATGAATTAATGCGATACGCCGAGCAACAGCAGCTTCCCGTTGTTCATACACTGCTCGGGCTCGGCGGATTTCCGGCCGACCATCGACTATCTCTCGGCATGGCTGGGATGCATGGCTGTTATACGGCAAACATGGCTTTATACGAATGCGACCTCCTGATCAACATTGGTGCGAGGTTTGATGACAGGCTGACCGGGAATTTACGGCACTTTGCCCCAAAAGCAACCGTAGCCCATATCGATATCGATCCTGCTGAAATTGGTAAAAATATCCCGACACAAATTCCGGTTGTAGCCGATGCTAAACAAGCTTTAGAGCAAATGGTCGGACAGGAAGGAAAACAACCTGAACATAAGGAGTGGCTGGACACCCTCGATTCATGGAAACAAAAGCATCCTTTTCATTATGAAACTGGTTCGGGCTTAAAACCGCAAAAAGTAATCGAGATGCTGTATGAAAAGACAAACGGCGAAGCGATTGTCGTGACCGATGTGGGCCAGCATCAAATGTGGGCGGCCCAATACTATCCGTTTAAGAACCCTGATCGATGGGTGACTTCAGGGGGGCTAGGCACGATGGGCTTCGGGCTTCCGGCCAGCATCGGCGCACAGCTGGCCGATCAGGGTGCATGTGTGCTGGCGATTCTCGGCGATGGCGGCTTTCAAATGTCGACCCAGGAACTGGCTGTTATTGCTGAAATGGAGCTTCCGGTAAAAATCGTGATTCTCAACAACCGGGCGCTCGGCATGGTAAGACAATGGCAGGAAATCTTTTACGAGTCCCGCTTTTCGCACAGCAAGTTCTCGATGCAGCCATCGTTCGTAAAACTGGCAGAAGCTTATGGAATAAAAGGTTATGAGATTACTTCCCCGGAAGAAGCCGATGTGATCTTAAATCAAGTTTTACATGACAGGGAACCCGTTTTACTCGATTTCAGGGTTGAGCCGGATGAAAATGTATATCCGATGATTGCACCGGGGAAAGGAATTAATGAGATGGTAGGTGTTAAACAATGAAAAGGATAATCTCATTAACTGTTCTGAACCGGCCAGGCGTGTTAAATCGAATTACGAACCTTTTTTCGAAGCGGAATTACAACATCGAAAGTATTTCGGTCGGGCATTCGGAACAGGAAGGGATATCGAGAATCACCTGCGCTGTACATGTGGACAACGACAGGGTTGTTGAACAAATCGCCAAACAGCTGAACAAACAAATCGACGTGATAAAAGTAGCTGATATTACCGACCAGGATATCGTTGCCCGGGAACTGGCACTCATTAAAGTTCTCGTAACGGCGAACACAAGAACGGAGATTTACTCGCTGATTGAACCGTTTCGGGCTTCAGTGATTGATGTCAGCAAGGACAGCGTCGTGATTCAAATAACCGGCGAGTCAGATAAAATCGAAGCGTTTATTGAACTGATCAAACCATATGGAATCAAGGAACTGGCAAGAACGGGGACTACTGCTTTTGCGAGGGGTACCCAGCGCTCGTCACAATCCAATAAAACTTACTCAATCGTCTAAAAAACTACTATTTTTACAATTAGGAAGGAAGATGAAAAATGGCAAAAATGTATTATAACGGTGATGCAAACAGTTCTTATTTAAATGGAAAAAAGGTCGCAGTTATCGGCTACGGATCACAGGGCCATGCCCATTCCCAGAACATGAGGGACAGCGGAGTTGATGTAGTTGTCGGTCTAAGAAAAGGGAAATCATGGGATAAGGCAGTCGAGGACGGTTTTCAAGTTTATTCTGTAGCGGAAGCGACTGCTGCAGCGGACGTAGTGATGATCCTGCTTCCGGATGAGCAGCAGCCTTCAGTCTATAATAAAGAAATTGCGCCGAACTTAAATGGGCAGGCGTTAATGTTCGCACACGGGTTCAACATCCATTTCAACCAGATCGTCCCGCCTGCGTCAAGCGATGTGCTGCTTGTCGCTCCAAAAGGACCTGGTCACCTTGTCAGAAGAACGTACGAGGAAGCTGCCGGTGTTCCTGCGTTGTTTGCCATTTACCAGGATGTGAGCGGCGAGGCAAGGGAATTGGCGCTTGCCTATGCGAAGGCGATCGGATCGCTCCGTGCTGGTGGATTGGAAACCACGTTTAAAGAAGAAACCGAAACCGATTTGTTCGGTGAACAAGCCGTTTTATGCGGAGGGCTCACTTCACTTGTAAAAGCGGGCTTTGAAACGCTCGTCGAAGCCGGTTACCAGCCTGAACTTGCCTATTTTGAGTGTCTGCATGAGCTGAAGTTAATCGTTGACCTTATGTATGAAGGCGGTCTTGAAGGAATGCGCTATTCGATTTCCGATACGGCCCAATGGGGTGATTTTGTCAGCGGTCCGCGTATTGTAAACGGCCAGGTGAAGGAAGAGATGAAGGCTGTTTTGAAAGACATCCAGGAAGGAAAGTTTGCTAAAGGCTGGATTCTCGAGAATCAGGCAAACCGTCCGGTCTTTAATGCGGTTAACCGAAATGAAAAAGAGCATCAAATTGAAGAGGTTGGCAGGGAGCTAAGAAAAATGATGCCATTCGTCAATCGCAAAAAACAGAAAGAAGTGGTCGTAAGTGCGCAAAATTAACATTTTTGACACGACGCTACGGGACGGGGAGCAATCAGCCGGAGTCAACTTGAATATGTCGGAAAAGCTCGAAATCGCAAGGCAACTAGAGCGGTTGAATGTCGACATTATTGAAGCCGGCTTCCCTGCCGCTTCAAAAGGAGACTTCAGTTCTGTACAGCAAATTGCCGGGCTTATCAAAAACGCATCAGTAACGGGGCTGGCCCGTTCGGTTAAGTCGGATATAGACGCTGCCTGGGAAGCGCTAAAAGGCGGAGCAGAGCCGAGGCTTCATGTGTTTATTGCGACATCACCGATTCACCGTCAATACAAGTTAAAGCTAACGGCGGACGAGGTTAAAGAAACAGCAGTTGCAACGGTTAAATATGCCGTATCCAAGTTTCCGATCGTCCAATGGTCTGCTGAAGATGCGTGCCGCACCGAGCTCCCGTATCTCGCCGAAATTGTCGAAGAAGTGATTCAGGCCGGTGCCCATGTGATTAATATCCCGGATACAGTCGGCTATATTTCGCCAAAGGAATACGGCGCCATTTTTCAATACTTAAGAGAACATGTTCCGTCCATTCATAAAGTTTCATTATCGGCGCACTGCCATGATGATCTCGGGATGGCGATCGCCAACTCGCTGGCAGCGGTTGAGCATGGGGCTACCCAGGTTGAAGGAACAATCAACGGGATTGGTGAGCGAGCGGGCAATGCGGCGCTTGAGGAATTCGCTGTAGCATTGCAGATAAGAAATGATTATTATCAGGCAATAACAAATATAAATTTAAAGGAAATCAGCCGCACAAGCAGTTTGGTCAGCAAATTAACGGGTATGCCTGTACCGGCAAATAAAGCCGTTGTTGGCAAAAATGCCTTTGCCCATGAATCGGGAATTCACCAGGATGGGGTCTTAAAAGAGAAAACGACATACGAGATCATCTCTCCTGAGCTTGTTGGCTTCCAGACGAATTCGATGGTGCTTGGAAAGCATTCAGGACGGCATGCCTTTAAAACCCGTCTTGATGAACTCGGTTTAACCGTTCACGATGATGAAGTGAAGTCGTTATTTCAAGTTTTCAAAGATTTAGCTGACCGTAAAAAGGAAATGACCGATGATGATTTAGCGGCCATTGTTCTTGAAGAGAAGCTTTCCAAAGAACAGCGCTTTTACGACTTGATCTCGATTCAAATCCAATATGGAACAAACCAGGTTCCGACGGCAACTGTGACGTTATCAGGATGCAACAATGAACTGATCCAGGAAGCGGGAACCGGCGCAGGAAGCATCGAAGCTTTGTATAACACGCTTGAAAAGAGCATGGAAGGAAATATTAACCTGCTTGATTATCGGATTCAGTCGGTGGGAGCCGGGCGGGACGCGCTCGCACAGGTATATGTGAAAATGCGCTATGCCGGTCATGAAACAAGCGGAAGAGGTCTTGCGCAGGATGTTCTTGAAGCGTCTGCGAAAGCGTATTTGAATGCGGTCAACCGGGTTCTTTATACAGAGGAACTGCAATTAAAGTTAGTGCAGCAGCAATCATCTTAAATCAAAAGACGGAGGGATAATAGATGAAGAAAAGAATCGCGGTGCTTCCTGGCGATGGAATCGGCAAAGAAGTCACTAAAGGAGCAATTGAGGTTTTACAGGCGATCGGAGAACGATTCGGACATCAATTCTATTTTTCTTACGGGAAAATTGGCGGCGAAGCGATTGATGATTCCGGCACACCTCTTGCTGAGGAGACTGTTCAGCTTTGCCGCGAAAGCGACGCGGTGCTGCTTGGTGCAGTCGGGGGGCCAAAATGGGACCGCCTCCCTGTTGATCTCCGTCCGGAAAGAGGATTGTTGAAGCTTCGCAAAGACCTTGATTTATATGCAAATTTACGGCCGACAAATTTTTATGCAAG
The DNA here is from genome assembly GCF_002860125.1 of Bacillus canaveralius. Lineage (GTDB taxonomy): Bacteria > Bacillota > Bacilli > Bacillales > Cytobacillaceae > Bacillus_BJ > Bacillus_BJ canaveralius. The sequence continues at coordinate 47,136 of NZ_PGVA01000009.1, read as the reverse complement.
CCTTGCCGATTCCTCCCCTTTGCGCATCGAGGTGATCGAAGGTGTTGATCTGCTGATGGTCAGGGAATTGACAGGCGGCCTCTATTTTGGAAAACCGAGCGAGCGTACGAGACAAAACGGTGAAGAGGCTGCAGTTGATACGCTCTTTTATCAGCGTCAAGAAGTGGAAAGGGTGATCGAGACCGCATTCGAACTGGCAAGCAAACGCAACAAGAAGGTAACTTCGGTAGACAAAGCAAACGTGCTTGAATCAAGCCGGATGTGGCGCGAAGTTGCTGAAGAAACTGCCAGGAAGTATCCGGATGTTGAGCTAACAAACATGCTTGTCGATAATGCAGCGATGCAGATGATCAAGAATCCGAAACAATTTGATGTCGTGGTAACAGAAAATATGTTTGGCGATATTTTAAGCGACGAAGCCTCGGTGTTAACCGGATCGCTTGGCATGCTGCCATCAGCAAGCTTGTCGTTATCAGGACCTTACTTATATGAGCCGATCCATGGGTCTGCACCGGATATTGAAGGGAAAAATATTGCCAATCCAGTCGGGATGATTTTATCGGCAGCAATGATGCTCCGTTTATCGTTTGGATTGGAAGAAGAGGCTGTCGCTGTTGAAAATGCGGTCGTCCAGGTTCTGGAGGCCGGCTTCCGGACACGGGATATTGCTGCTTTTGGTAAAACAGCGTCGACGACTACGGAAATGGCCGGAGAAATAAAAGCTGCTCTTCATGATGATGAAGCAATCTTGAATATTATGGGCGCGTACGCTTAAACAGCGCGTGTCTTCTATTAAAAGACGCTTATAAAGAAAGGGATGACAGGATGGGGAAATCAATAATCGACAAGGTATGGGAAAAGCATGTTGTCCACCGGGAAGACGGGAAGCCGGATTTATTATATATTGACCTCCATTTAGTGCACGAAGTAACCTCCCCGCAAGCTTTTTCCGGCCTGAGAATGAAAAAACGAACGGTGAGGCGGCCGGACCGGACGTTTGCGACGATGGACCATAATATTCCGACGATGGGCCGTTTTCAAATTGATGATCAAATTGCCCTTAATCAAATTAACGCACTGCAACAGAACTGTGAAGAATTTGAAGTACCGATTGCCGATTTATCAAGCCCGGAGCAGGGAATTGTCCATGTTATCGGCCCTGAGCTCGGATTGACCCAACCAGGGATGACGGTTGTCTGCGGTGACAGCCATACTTCGACCCATGGTGCCTTCGGTGCCCTGGCTTTTGGGATCGGAACAAGTGAAGTGGAGCATGTTTTGGCAACCCAGACATTATGGCAGACAAAACCGAAAACGCTGAAGCTTGAAATTTCAGGAAAGCTGGCAGTCGGCGTCACTGCCAAGGACGTTATCTTATTTATTCTTGCAGAATACGGAATTAAATTTGGAACAGGATATGTGATTGAATATTGCGGCGAAGTCATTGAAAACATGTCAATGGAAGAGCGGATGACCGTTTGCAATATGTCGATTGAGGGTGGGGCGAAGGCCGGCCTTGTCAGTCCTGATCACACGACATTTTCCTATTTGAAGGGGAGAAAGTATGCTCCAAAGGGAGAAGAATTTGAGATTAAGGTGCAGGAATGGCTGACACTGGCATCCGATGCTGATGCTGAATATGATCAAGTCTTGCATATTAAAGGGGAAGAAATCACACCGATGGTCAGCTGGGGTACCAACCCTTCAATGACGGCCCCGATCTCCGGCCATATCCCGTTCGCTGCCGATTTTGACAGTGAAATGGAAAAAAGATCTTTGCAGAGAGCTCTGGACTATATGGGCTTGCAAGAAGGCAAGAGAATGGATGAAATCAACATTCAGTATGTGTTTATCGGCTCATGTACAAATTCACGGATTGAAGACCTTCGGGCCGCTGCTGAAATCGCGCGGGGCAAACAGGTTCACACTGGCGTAAGGGCATTGGTGGTGCCTGGTTCACAGCAGGTTAAAAAGCAGGCAGAAGAAGAGGGGCTCGCGCAAATCTTTATTGAAGCCGGTTTTGAATGGAGAGAATCGGGTTGCAGCATGTGTTTGAGCATGAATGCAGACATTGTTCCGTCAGGCTATCATTGTGCCTCAACATCGAATCGTAATTTTGAAGGGCGCCAGGGAGCGGGGGCAAGAACACATCTTGTCAGCCCGGCAATGGCTGCCGCTGCAGCCATCCATGGACGATTCGTCGATATTAGAAGTTTGTCTGCAGCGGAAACGGTATAAAGGAGGAGTCTCAGGTGGCGGAATTATCGAATTTTAGAGGGAAAGCAGCCGCAATGGACCGGGCCAATGTCGATACAGATCAGATTATTCCGAAGCAATTTTTAAAGCGGATTGAGAAAACGGGCTTCGGCCAATTTCTGTTCTATGACTGGCGATACAATGCTGACGGCAGCTTAAACAAGGAATTTGAATTAAACCGGCCGGAAAATGCAGGCGCGGAAATTCTCATCGCAAATGAAAATTTCGGCTGTGGATCTTCTCGGGAGCATGCACCATGGGCGCTTTCTGATTATGGTTTTAAAGTGGTCATTGCCCCTTCGTTTGCTGATATATTTTATCAAAACTGCTTAAAGAACGGGATTGTTCCAGTTTCATTAGCGGACGAAGAAGTCGGCTACTTGCTGAGCAAAGCCAAGAGTGAGCTGTATTTTCTTACCGTCAATCTTGAGGAAGAAAAAATTCATGATCAGGCCGGCTTTGAAGCTTCGTTTACAATTCATCCTTACTGGAAAAAGCTCCTTCTTCATGGCTGGGACGAAATCGAAATCACTCTGCAGTATGAAGATAAGATTCTTGCTTACGAAAAATAACTTTTAGAGGTTCACAGTCTTCTCCTGTGAATCTTTTTGTTTTTCTTACTGTTCATGCTAAACTTACTTTAACTTTTACAGTAAGGCGGTTTACATAATGAAAAAAGGCAATCGGTCGAGGACAGATGAAAATATCATTCTTTTTCCCGACCTTGAAAAACGCTTAATTGAAAAAGGACTCGACCACCTGCAGCAAAAAAAGTTTCATGATGCAATTGGCTTTTTCACGGAAGCAAAAAGTCTCGATCCTTCAAACAGCGATGTTTATATCGGTTTGGTGCTTGCCTATTTCGAGTCCGGCCAGCTTGCAAAAGCAAAGGAATTGGCGAAAGAGATGCTGAATCAAGGCATTGGTGACTATATTCAAATTGTTGATTTATATTTGATGATCCTTGTTCAGCTGAATGAATATGGGGAAATTACAGCTACAATTGAAGTGCTGCTTCAGGAGCGGCAAATTCCGAAGGACAAGCTCGAACATTTTTCAAAAATGCTTCATTTCAGCCGCCGCATGAGTGAGGGAAGAGCGGATCAAGCAACAGAAGCAGCACTGAATGATGAGAGTATGATCGATGAGTTGAACCTTTTTTCCTGCCAGAATCCGAAAGAACAGATGCTGCTCATTGCAAAGCTGGCAAACCGGAATATCCGCCCGTATGCAGGAGAGATTACCGCTTACTTAAGTGCTGAGGAAGGCCATCCCTTTTTAAAAACGATGCTATTAAATCTTCTGACCGAACACGAATACGAAAAAGAAGTGTTCGTTAAAAAGTTGGGCAGAAGCGAGAACTTCAATCCGGCAGAACTCGGGTCCGTGCAAAACCAGCAGGGCCTCATCAATATTTCAGAGTTGCTGCGGGAGAAGCTGGAGAATGACGATCCGGTTCTTTTTGAAAATATTAAAAGCTTGCTTGAACGCCACAGTTTTCTGTTATATCCATTTGAATTCAAACCGGAAGACCCGCGCATTTGGGCGGCTGCCTACCATTTTATTTCTTTACAATATCATGGTGTCGATAGACGGAAAGAGGATATCGCGGCTGAGTATGGTGCAGAACGGGATGAGATGGAAGCAGCTCTCGAATTTATTTTAATGGTAGAAGAAATTTCATATCCGATTATATAGCTTCGCTGTTGAAAGAAAAGCAACGTATGTTATAATGTAGTGGTTGTATTATGTGAATTTTTATCTATTACATGAAAAATGGATTATGACTTGCACGACAAGACATATTCATATCAAATTCGATGAACGAAATGATAATAGATTGTTGGAGGGAAAAAACAGTATGTCTGCAAAATGGGAAAAGTTAGAAGGGAACCAAGGGGTTCTCACGTTTGAAGTAGATGCAGAGAGGTTAAACGAAGGTTTAGACTTTGCATTTAAAAAAGTAGTAAAGCAAGTAAATGTTCCTGGCTTCCGTAAAGGAAAGATGCCGCGCGGAATGTTCGAAAAGCGTTTTGGCGTGGAATCATTATATCAGGATGCAGTTGACTTTCTTCTTCCGGAAGCATACTCAAACGCAGTAGAAGAAGCAGGAATTGAACCTGTTGACCGTCCGGAAATCGATGTTGAGCAAATTGAAAAAGGCAAGAATGTTATTTTCAAGGCCAATATTACTGTGAAACCAGAAGTTAAATTGGGTGAATATAAAGGCATCGAAGTAGAAGCTGTCGACACAAATGTTACAGATGAGGATGTAGAAAATGAGCTGAAGTCTTTACAGGAGCGCCATGCAGAGCTTGCTGTCAGAGAAGAAGGCACTGCGGAAAACGGTGATACATTAGTCATCGATTTTAAAGGCTTTGTTGACGGAGAAGCTTTCGAAGGCGGAACATCTGAGAACTACTCACTTGAGATTGGCTCCGGATCATTCATTCCCGGATTTGAAGAGCAGCTCATCGGAGTGGCAGCAGGTGAAGAAAAAGAAGTGGAAGTAAGCTTCCCCGAAGAATACCATGCTGCTGAATTAGCTGGCAAGCCTGCCACTTTCAAAGTGAAAGTTCATGAAATCAAAACAAAAGAACTTCCTCCTTTGGACGATGAATTTGCTAAAGATGTAGATGATGAAGTAGAATCTTTGGACGCTTTAAAAGAAAAAATTAAAAACCGTCTTGAAGACAGCAAGAAGCATGAAGCAGAACATGTTGTCCGTGATACAGTTGTCGATAAAGCGGCAGAAAATGCTGAAATCGAGATTCCTGCAGTCATGATTGATAACGAAGTAGACAGAATGCTTAATGAGTTTGAACAGCGCATCCAAATGCAGGGGATGAATCTTGAACTGTATTACCAATTCTCTGGCCAGGATGAAGACGCACTTCGCGGCCAAATGAGCGAAGAAGCAGAGAAGCGCGTTCGTGCAAACCTAACTCTTGAAGCGATTGCGAAAGCAGAAAATCTCGAAGTTAGCGATGAAGAAGTAACTGAAGAGCTGACAAAAATGGCTGAAATGTACAACATGCCTGTTGAAAACATTGAAAAAGCTTTAGGCAGCCTTGAAGGGATTAAAGCAGATTTACAAGTGAGAAAAGCGGTTGATTTCCTTATTGAAAACAGCAAAACGAAAGCAACCGAATAATAATCATTCAAAATGGAATAGATAACCAGGTGTTGAAACAGTGACTTAATTTCTCTACCGTGGTAAAATTAAGTAACCGGCAAGGCGCGAGAAATCGTGCCTTGTTTTATACACAAAAAAGGAGGAGCGGCGGTTTAACAAACATAGTTCTGTGTACATATTTGTAAATATCAATACATATAACGAAGAAAAGAGTTTTAATATAAAATCATCATTTTCCTTTCAAACCTTGATTGCGCCTAAAGGAAAGCCAGAAGAGACAAACTGGTGATTTTTTGTTTTAAAACATCCGATTTAATCTCCACATTTATGGTTAAGCTTAGTTAAACGGCAATAACCAGGGGCGACTTTCAACTCCAAGTGTTATCATTTCCTGTCTGGTACAAAAATGTGTTACAATGCAATACATAATTGTTACGAGTTCCCATGCGAGGCCGGGCATCAGGTGCCTCATTTGTTGGCTTTTTTCAACGGCCGCCTGATTTTCAGGGCACAGGCGATAAGTTGAAAATGTTTCTGTCCGTTAGCTCAAGAATTGCAGCTTTATATATTGTTCAAAAGTTTTACGAGGGGTGAAGGCATGTTTAAGTTTAATGATGAAAAAGGGCAGTTAAAATGTTCTTTCTGTGGTAAAACACAGGATCAAGTTCGTAAATTAGTTGCGGGCCCTGGTGTATATATATGTGACGAATGCATCGAGCTTTGCACTGAAATCGTTGAAGAAGAACTCGGTACTGAGGAGGAAGTTGAGTTCAAGGATGTTCCGAAACCAAAAGAAATTCGCGACATTCTCGACGAATATGTCATTGGCCAGGACCAGGCGAAAAAGTCGCTGTCTGTAGCCGTTTATAATCACTACAAACGTATTAATTCAAACAGCAAAATTGATGATGTAGAGCTTTCTAAAAGCAATATCGCGATGATCGGTCCGACGGGAAGCGGTAAAACATTGCTTGCGCAAACATTGGCACGGCTCCTCAATGTTCCTTTTGCGATTGCGGATGCTACATCGTTAACTGAAGCAGGTTATGTTGGCGAAGATGTCGAAAATATTCTTCTCAAGCTGATTCAGGCTGCTGACTATGATGTAGAAAAAGCCGAAAAGGGTATTATTTATATCGATGAAATTGATAAAATTGCCCGTAAATCGGAAAATCCCTCGATAACAAGGGATGTTTCCGGTGAAGGAGTCCAGCAAGCCCTGTTAAAAATACTCGAAGGTACAGTAGCAAGCGTTCCGCCACAAGGTGGCCGCAAGCATCCACACCAGGAGTTTATCCAAATTGATACAACCAATATTTTATTTATTTGCGGCGGTGCTTTTGACGGTATCGAACCGATTATTAAACGCCGGCTCGGCCAAAAGGTAATTGGTTTTGGATCCAATGCAAAACAGCCTGAAGTCGAGCAAAAAGAACTGTTATCCAAGGTTCTTCCCGAGGATTTATTGCGCTTCGGCCTTATCCCGGAATTTATCGGGCGTCTGCCGGTGATCGCAAGCCTTGAACAACTTGATGAAGATGCGCTAATTGAAATTCTGACCAAACCTAAAAATGCGCTTGTCAAGCAGTATCAAAAGATGCTTGAGCTTGATGACGTCGAATTGGAATTTGAAGAAGGTGCTTTGAAGGAAATATCGAAAAAAGCAATTGAAAGAAAAACAGGGGCGCGCGGACTCCGCTCGATCATCGAAGGAATCATGCTCGATGTGATGTTTGACCTGCCGTCCCGTGATGATATTGAAAAGTGTATCATCACCGCTGAAACAGTTGTAGAAAACAGCCTGCCGAAGCTTATCCTTAGCGATGGCACCGTCGTCGAAAAAGAACGGAAAACTTCCGCATAACATATGAATCCAGGCCAAACTCTTAAAAGGGTTTGGCTATTTTTATTCACATTTTGCCTATGTTTTTTCTTATTATTCCTTGTTTATTCCATATAGGTGAAGGAGATACTAGCTTATATTAAAGAGAATAACCAAGCAGGAGGGAACACTATGAGTTGGACGGGCATTGCCCTTTTTATACAGCTGTTTTTCGGTATCGTGATCGGGCTTTACTTTTGGAATTTATTGCGAAACCAGAGAACGCAAAAAGTATCAATCGACCGGGAATCGAAGAAGGAGATGGAGCAACTCCGAAAAATGAGAGCCATTTCACTGACCGAGCCTTTATCAGAAAGAGTCCGCCCTACCACCTTTGGCGATATCGTCGGACAGGAGGATGGGATTAAAGCATTAAAAGCAGCACTTTGCGGCCCCAATCCACAGCATGTGATTATTTACGGTCCGCCCGGTGTTGGAAAAACAGCTGCAGCACGGCTTGTTCTGGAAGAGGCAAAGAAAAATGACAAGTCTCCGTTTAAACCGGCCTCAGTATTTATTGAGCTTGACGCAACGACTGCACGCTTTGATGAGAGGGGCATTGCCGATCCGCTGATTGGCTCGGTCCACGATCCGATTTACCAGGGAGCCGGTGCGATGGGACAAGCAGGTATTCCCCAGCCCAAGCAGGGCGCCGTAACCAACGCCCATGGCGGCGTTTTATTTATAGACGAAATTGGAGAGCTTCACCCAATCCAAATGAACAAGCTCCTGAAAGTACTGGAAGACCGCAAAGTATTCCTTGAGAGTGCCTACTATAATGAAGAAAATGTCCAAATTCCCACCCATATACACGATATTTTTAAAAATGGCTTTCCCGCTGACTTTCGGCTCGTCGGGGCGACGACCCGGACTCCGAACGAGATCGCTCCTGCGATTCGCTCCCGCTGTATGGAAGTCTTTTTCAGGGAACTAAATCAAGAAGAGATTTTGAAAATAGGAAAAAACGCAGCCGATAAAGTTAAGCTCTCGATTACGGACACCGGTTTGGCCATTTTGTCCAGCTATGCCCGCAACGGACGCGAAGCTGTCAATTTAATACAAACCGCAGCAGGTCTTGCGATTACAGAGGAAAGAACTTTTATAAAGGATGAAGATATTGAATGGGTCATTAATACAAGCCAGCTTAGCCCGAGAATGGAAAGGAAAATCAGTCCTGCCTCTACCATCGGTTTGGTGAGCGGGCTTGCTGTGTACGGTGCCAACAATGGTGCGTTGCTGGAAATTGAAGTAACCGTTATTCCTGCCAAAGAAAAAGGTTCCATCAATATTACCGGAATTGTCGAAGAGGAAAGCATTGGTGACAGGGGAAAATCAATTCGTCGCAAGAGCATGGCTAAAGGTTCAATTGAAAACGTGATCACGGTGCTGCGATCAATGCATGTACCTGCAGATGAATTTGATATTCACGTTAATTTCCCGGGCGGTATACCAATAGACGGTCCATCCGCGGGAATCGCAATGGCAACAGGTATATACTCAGCGATCTATAAAATTCCGATTAACCATACGGTAGCGATGACGGGTGAAATAAGCATCCACGGGAATGTCAAGCCTGTCGGTGGCGTATACCCAAAAGTGATCGCAGCCAAAAAAGCAGGTGCCACAATGGTGATCATTCCCGAAGAGAATATGCAGGCGATTTTAAACGAGATAGACGGGATCAACATCATGCCTGTCAGCCATCTTGACGAAGTATTCAAACTTGCGCTTGTGCATGAACATAAAAAAGATCTGGTAACACCGGCATCAATCGACATTGCCAAAAAAGAAAGCATTTAACCGCTTTTTCCGCTTCGGTTTGCTTTAGGAATATCGCAGATCGAAGTTTTTCTTTTAATGAATGAGGTAAAGGTATTAATAGCAGACATATTTTTGTAATAAAAACTGGATAATAAGAAAAGCGAATTTTGAAAATGAGTCCCGCTTAGATGATTGACCAAAGTGCAGTGCTGCCGGAGCTGCTTGCATAATTGGCAATTGCGGCCTTCCCATGCCTTGTTAATAGACACTGCTTCGTAAATGGGTTAGAATTGTACAAAGATTATCCTGAAATATTTTAAACGGATAAAACGATTTGCATTTTGGAGGTGCAAGATTATGGCGAAAAAGAAAGAGATCATCGTCCCCCTCCTGCCGCTTCGGGGTTTGCTTGTATATCCGACCATGGTCCTTCATTTGGATGTAGGCCGGGACAAATCAGTACAGGCACTCGAAAAAGCAATGGTAGATGACCATTTAATTTTTCTGACAACACAAAAAGATATATCGATAGATGAACCTGCGGAAGATGACCTTTTTCGTATGGGAACATTAACGAAAGTAAAGCAGATGCTGAAGCTGCCCAACGGGACAATCCGGGTTTTAGTTGAAGGCTTAAACCGCGCTGAAATCAGTTCCTTTAAGGATGAAGAGGATCATTTTACGGTTTCGTTAAAGGTATATGAAGACAGGGAATCAAAAGATGTGGAAGATCAGGCATTAATGAGAACGATGCTCGAATATTTTGAGCAATACATAAAGATGTCGAAAAAAATATCTGCAGAAACTTATTCCTCTGTTTCGGATATCGAGGAGCCCGGCCGAATGGCAGATATTATTTCTTCCCACCTTCCGCTTAAGCTAAAAGAAAAGCAGGATATTCTCGAAACAATCGATGTGAAAGAACGGATCAACCGGGTCATCGAAATCATTCACAACGAAAAAGAAGTGTTAAACTTAGAGAAGAAAATTGGCCAGCGTGTCAAAAAGTCGATGGAAAGAACACAAAAAGAATACTATTTGCGCGAGCAAATGAAAGCGATCCAAAAGGAACTCGGCGATAAAGAAGGCAAAACCGGTGAAATAGCCGAGTTAACCGAGAAAATTGAACTTGCAGGCATGCCTGAGCATGTCAAAGAAACAGCGTATAAAGAACTGGACAGATATGAAAAGGTGCCGACGACCTCTGCCGAAAGTGCCGTGATCCGTAATTACATCGAATGGCTCGTGTCTATTCCATGGTCGAAATCAACGGAAGATGACTTGGACATCCATAAAGCTGAACGCATCTTGAATCAGGACCATTATGGTCTTGAGACAGTAAAAGAACGTGTGCTTGAATATTTGGCCGTCCAGCAGCTGACCCATTCCTTAAAAGGGCCGATATTGTGTCTGGCCGGCCCTCCAGGCGTCGGAAAAACCAGCCTTGCCCGCTCGATAGCGAGATCATTAAACCGCAATTTTGTCCGGGTCTCTCTTGGCGGAGTCCGTGATGAGTCCGAGATTCGCGGCCATCGCCGCACATATGTTGGCGCAATGCCGGGCCGCATCATCCAGGGAATGAAAAAGTCCGGCACGATCAATCCTGTTTTTCTCCTTGATGAAATTGATAAAATGTCTAACGATTTTCGTGGCGACCCGTCAGCGGCGATGCTCGAAGTACTGGATCCTGAACAAAACCATAATTTCAGTGACCACTATATTGAAGAACAATACGATTTATCAAAGGTTATGTTTATTGCCACCGCCAATAACCTGGCGACGATTCCAGGACCTTTGCGTGACCGGATGGAGATTATCACAATTGCCGGCTATACAGAGCTTGAAAAAATTAATATTGCCAAGGACCACCTCCTTCCCAAGCAACTAAAAGACCACGGTCTATCAAAAGCACAGCTGCAGCTTCGCGAGGATGCCATTCAAAAGGTGGTCCGCTATTATACACGAGAAGCTGGAGTACGGGGGCTCGAGCGCCAGCTTGCAACAATCTGCAGGAAAACGGCGAAGATCATTGTCTCAGGTGAAAAGAAACGTGTCGTCCTCACAGACAGAGGTGTGGAGGAATTTTTAGGCAAACCGAAGTTCCGTTATGGACAAGCTGAACTGGAAGATCAAATCGGTGTTGCAACCGGCCTTGCCTATACGACTGTCGGCGGGGATACACTGCAAATTGAGGTATCACTTGCACCCGGAAAAGGGAAGCTTGTGCTGACGGGAAAATTGGGTGATGTCATGAAGGAATCTGCCCAGGCTGCTTTCAGCTATGTCCGTTCCAAAGCTGAAGAGCTGGGGATCGACAAAGATTTTCACGAAAAGCATGATATTCATATCCATGTGCCTGAAGGAGCAGTTCCAAAGGACGGCCCATCAGCAGGAATTACGATTGCCACCGCACTCGTCTCAGCATTGTCGGGCAGGGCGATCCGAAGAGAAGTCGGCATGACAGGTGAAATTACCTTGAGAGGGCGCGTCCTGCCGATTGGCGGGGTCAAAGAAAAAACGTTAAGTGCGCACCGCGCCGGCTTAACAAAAATTATTCTTCCAAAAGACAATGAAAAAGATATCGATGATATACCGGAAAGCGTTCGTGAACAGTTGGATTTTGTGTTGGTTTCCCATGTTGATGAAGTGTTAAGCCATGCTTTAATAAGCGGTGAAACCACATGAAAGTAGTCAGCTCGGAAATTGTCATCAGTGCCGTAAAGCCTGATCAATATCCACCGGAGGATTTGCCCGAGTTTGCCCTGGCTGGCCGCTCGAATGTAGGAAAATCATCGTTTATCAATAAAATGCTCAATCGCAGGGGTTTGGCAAGGATCTCGTCAAAACCCGGGAAAACACAAACTTTAAACTTCTATTTAATTAACGACGTGCTTCATTTTGTTGACGTTCCCGGATACGGATACGCCAAAGTTTCCAAGCGGGAGCGTGAAGCATGGGGAAGAATGATCGAAACATACTTAACAAACAGGGAACAGCTCAAAGCCGTTCTCCTGATTGTTGATCTGCGGCATCCGCCAACAGAAGACGATATCATGATGTATAACTTTTTGAAGCATTATGATATCCCGTGCATCATCATTGCGACAAAAGCGGATAAAATTTCAAAAAGCAAATGGCAAAAGCATTTGCGAATTACAAAAGAAACACTTGATCTTGATGAGCATGACCATATTGTCCTCTTTTCCTCGGAAACAGGCGAGGGCAAAGAAAAAGCCTGGTCGATCATTGCGAGTTATATGTGAACAAAAAAGCCTGACAGCTCTGTGCCGTCAGGCTTTTTCGTGTTTAGATAGATATATATATAAATGTACGTAATCGGAGGAAATTTCACAATGTGCTAAGGTACACCGAAAAACGAATGAAGTTGTCTAAAATAAACAAGAGAATGCCGTAGGAAACGAATAATAATATCTTAATATTAAATAACTGTTCGTTTTTGGAATTAAAGAATTGCTTAACGAAATTCACCCAGGTAGAATTTCATGTTATTTCGTGCCAGCTGTCATAAATCTTGCTCTTTAATAATATTAATAAGGAAAAAATAACTATGCGAAAGGAAAGTTTCTTAAAACTATGGTTTGATCATGAGCATTTTGGGGGATATGGGAGGATAGGGCCGAAAAAAGCGACTAGGAGCAGATGGTTAATAGTGACCCGGTGTAATCACTGATTTTCTCGAATTATCGTATAATATGAATTTTGTGAAAATTGCTGCTGGATGTTAAGGTTAATAGTGTTACAAAAAAGTAGAGAAAAAGAGGGGGAATCATTCAAGTGAAAAAGTTACTTAGCTCAGCCATTATATTCTTCTCGGTTTTTATTCTTGGGGCATGCGGCTCTGAGGAAGCTGAATCAAATGGAATGAACTTAGCAGAAGAAGGTAAATTCACATTTGCTTCTTCCGGTGAATTCAATCCATTTAGCGTAACCGGTGCAGATGGAAAAATGACCGGTTTTGACATTGAAGTAGGTGAAGCAGTAGCGAAAGAGCTCGGACTTGAACCGGTTCAAAAAAAGTTCAAGTTTGGCGGAATTGTTGAAGGCGTAAAGTCAGGCCGTTTTGACGCAGCTGTGGCAAGCCACACGATTAATAAGGATCGTTTAAAAGCTGTTAACTTTTCAACCCCGTATTATTATTCAGGACCGCAAATCTTCGTTCGCCCTGGCGAATCGATTGAAAGCCTCGATGATTTGAAAGACAAGGAAGTTGCCGTAGCGAAAGGCTCGACATATGCCAGTACAGCCGAAAAAGTGACCGATAATATCATTTTTTATGATAGTGATGTAACGGCGCTTGAATCGTTGAGCAAAGGAAAGCATGATGCTGTTATAACCGATTTTGTCACCGGTAAGGAAGCGATCGGTTCCGGAATGGCGATTGAAGGGAAAGAACTGCTTGGGCGCAGTGAGCAGGCGATTGCGGTGGCAAAAGAAAATGAGGAATTGCTTAAAAAAATAAACGAAGCGTTAGAAACGCTTCGAAAAAACGGTAAGCTGAAAGAAATCAGTGAGAAATACATTGGCGAGGATATTACAGTAGATCCAGAAGAACAGTAATCAGTTGGGACGAGTCGTAACTACTGCGCATTCGTCCCTTTCTGTTTTAACGATATGATAAGTTGTTTTTTTGAAGGAGGAGGACTATTGGAGTTTTTTACAAAATTTATTGATACGTACGATGTGTTCTTACGAGGGATGGTGCTCACCTTTCAGTTAACAGCAGTATCTGTGTTCATCGCCATCTTTATCGGCCTATTTTTTGCCTTTTTAAAAATCTCAAAAATAAAAGTCCTTGAATGGATCGCCGATCTTTACATTTTCCTGGTGCGGGGAACTCCGCTCGTTGTCCAAATTTTTATCTTCTATTTCGGATTGACTGCTCTCGATATCTCCCAGTTTACGTCAGTCGTATTGGGACTGGCTTTCCACAACGGTGCTTATATTGCAGAAATATTCAGGGGTACAATCCAATCAATAGATCAAGGACAGCGGGAGGCCGGCCGTTCACTCGGTATGACAGCAGGGCAGACGATGCGGAGAATTATTTTGCCGCAGGCGATTAGGAGAGCGATGCCGCCGCTTGGCAATCAGTTTATAATCGCATTAAAGGATTCTTCACTTGCGTCATTTATCGGAATGTACGAGCTCTTTAATGTCGCAACCACCTATGGTTCAAATCAATACGATTATATGACATATTTGTTAATCGTCGCTGTATACTATCTGATTCTCGTATTATTATTCTCAATTATTGTAAAAGTAATTGAAACGCGATTGTCGATAAGTGATTAATAGGAAGGAGGCTCGCAAATTTGAGTAAACGAGCCATGATCGAAGTTCAAAAGCTGAACAAGTCATTCGGAGATCTTCACGTGTTGAAAGATATCGATATGACTGTGAAAGAAAGCGATGTTGTCTGCCTGATCGGGGCAAGCGGATCGGGAAAGAGCACCTTCCTTCGCTGCCTTAACTTTTTGGAGTTGAAAGACAGCGGCAATATCATCATTGAAGGTGAGCGTATTGAAGCAGACACTCATAATCTTAATCACGTAAGGGAAAGGGTCGGAATGGTTTTTCAACATTTTTATTTGTTTCCCCATAAAACCGTTATCGAAAATATTATTGAAGCCCCAATCCATGTAAAAAAAGTAGCGAAGGAACAAGCTAGAAAAGAAGCGCGGGAGCTTTTAAAAAAGGTAGGACTCAGCGATAAAGAGAATGTATATCCCGGAAAGCTATCCGGCGGGCAGAAACAGCGTGTTGCGATCGCCCGGGCGTTAGCGATGAAACCGGATATTATGCTGTTTGATGAACCAACTTCGGCACTTGATCCTGAGCTTGTCGGAGAAGTATTGGCAACGATGAAGGAGCTTGCAGAAGACGGAATGACGATGGTCGTCGTGACCCATGAGATGGGGTTTGCCCGCGAAGTAGCCGACTGGGCCGTCTATATGGACGACGGAAAAATTGTTGAGGAAGGGCCTCCGTTGCAACTTTTTGACAATCCTAAAGAGCAGCGGACAAAAGATTTTCTAAATTCGGTGTTATAAAAAAGGAAGTCAGGGAAGTATTCATATAATCCCTGTATTCCTTTTATTTTTTCCAGAATGGCGGTGTCTAATAGGTACTTCCACCTAGTCTACTTTTTCTTAAAAAATAGCATATACACACCGATCAGGACGAGAACGGCAGGCCAGAATTTCCAGGCAAGCGACACGCTGTTTTCAAGCAGTCCGAACCAGTTCGCGATCTTGTCGTAAAACATTAACAAGGCGGCAAGCGCCAAAAATAACAACCCTTGAAACAGTCCGTTGCCGACCTTTTGGTAGCGCAGCAAAAAGCCGAGTGCGATCACCAAAATAAAGGTCCCGATATGATCCGGCCAGATTTCGAGACGGTTGACGACATGAAAATGAAGACCAAAACCGACTAAAATAACACCGGGAAGAATCGCCTCATAGTCTCTTGCTCCATACCCTTGTCCCAAAAAGGCAATGCCGACGATCATCAGCAGGGTCGGCCAAGTATAAAATTCCTGGAATAATGTGAATTGGGATTGCTGCAAGTAGAAATAGAGGCCAAAACCAATTAATATGACTCCAGGGAAAATACGCTGATTTTTCATTCTTTTACCACTCCAGTAACGATTGCTTGAATATATAAGCTTTTTTTGATAATGTACAGAAGGAAGTATTTGTCGATTCATGACTTTAGTATGATAAAAACAACAATAACCAGGCATGAATAAGCCTATTCTGCTTTTCTATGTTACCATATTTATTTCGGTTTCTGTTCACATTTTTAACGGGAACATCGGAAGTGGACATGTTATAATAATATTAGTTTTTCTATGCAATTTTGTTTGGGGGTGGAAATAACAAATGCATATTTTAGTTGTCGGTCTTAACTATAAAACGGCCCCTGTCGAAATTAGGGAACGATTAACGTTTAACGAGCCGGACTTGGGTGAGGCGATGAAAGCTCTAAAAGAGAAAAAGAGCATTCTCGAAAACGTGATTATTTCCACGTGCAACCGTACGGAAATATATGCAGTTGTCGACCAGTTACATACTGGCCGCTATTATATAAAAGAATTTTTGTCACAGTGGTTTGGAATCGAACAAAATGAATTTTCACCGTTCTTATTTATTTATGAACAAGACGGAGCGGTCGAGCATTTGTTCAAAGTTTCATGCGGCTTAAACTCAATGATTCTTGGCGAGACACAAATACTGGGACAGGTGCGTTCCAGCTTTCTGCTCGCGCAGGCAGAAAACACGATTGGAACGGTGTTTAACCAGCTTTTTAAACAATCTGTCACTGTCGCCAAACGCGGCCACGCTGAAACCGATATCGGTGCAAATGCTGTTTCAGTCAGCTATGCAGCCGTAGAACTTGCCAAGAAGATTTTCGGCTCTCTCGAGAATAAGCATGTTCTTGTGCTTGGGGCAGGCAAAATGGGTGAACTTGCCATTCAAAACCTTCATGCGAACGGAGCCAGCAAAGTGACGGTCATTAACCGCACTTTTGAAAAAGCGGCCAATTTGGCCAACCGCTTTTCCGGCCAGGCAAAAACGCTCCAAGAGTTGCAATGTGCCCTCATAGATGCGGATATTTTAATCAGTTCGACTGGAGCAAATGGCTTTGTCGTCACAAAGGAACAAATGCTCCAGGTTGAAAAAATGCGCAAAGGCAAGCCTTTATTCATGGTTGACATTGCCGTGCCGCGCGATTTGGACCCAGCGCTTGCAGAGCTGGAAGGTGTTTTCCTTTACGATATTGACGATCTTGAAGGCATAGTTGAATCCAACCTGAAAGAGCGGCAAAAGGCAGCGGAAAAGATTATGATGATGATTGAGGCGGAAATCGTTGAATTCAAACAGTGGCTGAAGATGCTTGGAGTTGTTCCTGTTATTTCGGCGCTTCGCGAAAAAGCGCTCACGATCCAGGCTGATACGATGCAGAGCCTCGAAAGAAAGCTTCCTAATTTGTCAGAGCGGGATATAAAGGTACTAAATAAGCATACGAAGAGCATTATCAACCAGCTTTTAAAGGATCCGATTTTGCAGGCGAAGGAACTGGCCTCACAGCCTGATGCCGATCAGGCCCTTGACTTATTTGTCAAGATTTTCAACATTGAACAGCTTGTTGCAGGGCAGCAAGAAATGAAAGCGGCCGATAAAGAAAAGGTTAACGTTCATTCAACGGAGGCTTCCTTTCAATCATAAGAGAGGGTGCTGATTATGTTTGACATTTATATGACTCGGCTGCACGAACTGACGATTGTTCTGTATGCCTTAAGCGTGCTTTTATATTTTATCGATTTTCTTCACCATAACCGGAAGGCGAATAAAGCAGCCTTCTGGTTACTTGCATTTGTATGGGTTTTGCAAACTTCATTTCTGTTTTTATATATGCTGAAAACGGGCCGGTTTCCGGTTCTGACGATTTTTGAAGGCCTTTATTTCTATGCATGGGTGCTGATCACCTTGTCATTGGCAATCAACCGTCTATTGCGGGTTGATTTTATCGTTTTTTTCGCCAATATATTGGGATTTATGATTATGGCGATTCATACATTTATGCCGATCCAGTATGAATCAGAAATAATCGCCCGGCAGCTCGTTTCCGAACTGCTGTTAATCCATATTACGATGGCGATTTTGTCGTACGGCGCGTTCTCCCTTTCGTTTGTATTCTCGCTTCTGTATTTGATTCAATACGATTTGCTGAAACGGAAAAAATGGGGCAAACGCTTGATGCGGATTACCGATTTATCAAGATTGGAGCATATGTCTTACGTTTTAAACGTCATTGGCGTACCAATGCTGATACTGGGCCTTATTCTTGGAGTGCAGTGGGCCTATATTAAAGTGCCGGATATGCATTGGTTTGACGCGAAGGTAATAGGCTCTTTCATTGTCCTGGCCGCTTACAGCATCTATCTGTACCAGCGCGTCGCGAAAGGGAAGTTTGGCAAATCGCTTGCACTCTGGAATGTCGCGTCATTTTTAATCGTCTTAATTAATTTTTTCCTTTTCGGGCAATTATCTTCTTTTCATTTTTGGAATACGTGATTTTTAGGAGGCAGTCATGAGAAAAATAATAGTCGGTTCAAGACGGAGCAAGCTGGCATTAACACAAACGAATTGGGTGATTGATCAATTAAAGAAGTTTGATCCCGCGTTCGATTTTGAAGTGAAGGAAATTGTCACAAAGGGTGACCGGATTTTAGATGTGACGCTTTCCAAAGTAGGCGGGAAAGGTCTTTTCGTCAAGGAGATCGAGCAGGCAATGATCGACGGGGACATTGATATGGCAGTTCATAGCATGAAAGATATGCCGGCTGTCCTTCCTGACGGCCTGACAATCGGCTGTATCCCAGAACGTGAAGACGCCCGGGATGCGCTGATCTCGAAAAGCCGTCTTCCTCTCGCCGAACTGAGACCAGGGGCGGTAATCGGAACGAGCAGCCTGCGCAGAAGCGCACAGCTCCTCGCAGTGCGGCCTGACCTTGAGATTAAATGGATCCGCGGCAATATCGATACCCGTCTTGGCAAGCTTGAAACGGAAGAATACGATGCGATTATTCTGGCTGCTGCCGGTTTATCAAGAATGGGCTGGGCAACAGACGTAGTCACCGAATTTTTAGATCCCGAGGTTTGCGTCCCGGCTGTCGGCCAGGGTGCACTTTCAATTGAATGCCGGGAGTCGGATTCAGAACTGCGTGCCCTGTTTGATAAGTTCACGAGTACGGACACTGCAAGAACGGTTCGTGCTGAACGGGCTTATCTCAATATGATGGAGGGCGGCTGCCAGGTTCCGATTGCCGGCTATGCCACTAGTGCTGAAGACGGTGCGATTGTTTTAACGGCGCTTGTCGCTTCACCTGATGGCAAAACGATTTATAAAGAGCAGGTGAGGGGACAAGACCCTGAAAGGCTTGGAGTATTGGCGGCAGAAAAGCTAATCGAAAAAGGCGCCAAAAATTTAATCGACCAGGTAAAAAGGGAGCTTGACCAACAATGACTGCTGCCCTGCCTTTGCAAGGAAAAACCGTTTTAATCCCAAGATCAAAAAAACAGGCAAGTTCATTTTCGGATCTTGTCAGAAGGTATGGAGGGATTCCGGTGGAAATCCCTCTTATTGATTTTAAGGCTGCAGAAAAATCCGCAGCAATAGTAAAAGCATGCGAAAACTTGCATACTTATAATTGGATTATTTTTACGAGCAGTGTAACGGTCGAGACATTTTTTTCTTTTTTGCCGCACTTTCAAAGCGATTCCTTTCCTAAAATTGCGGCGATTGGCGAAAAAACGAGGCAGCGGCTTCTTAAAAAAGGGCTGGTAACCGGATTTACACCATCCGAGTATGTAGCGGAAGCCTTTGTAAAAGAGTTTTTGCCATTGTTGGAAGGCGGCGAGAAGATTTTGCTGCCGAAGGGGAATCTTGCCCGCGGGTACATTGCAGAATCGCTTCGGAAAGCAGGGGCGGCTGTCGATGAGCTAATCATTTATGAAACCTTTTTACCTCCGGCCAGCCGCAGCCGGCTCACTGACATGATTAAAGGGAAGCAGCTTGATATTTTGACTTTTACAAGCCCTTCGATCGTCGACCACTTCTTTGAAACGGCAGCAGCTGAAGGCCTGAAGGATAGTGTTAATGATTGTCTGGTTGCCTGTATCGGGCCGGTGACGAAGGCAAGGGCCGAGTTTTATGGCCTTATAGTACATGTAATGCCTGACACCTATACGGTTCAAGGAATGGTAAACAATTTGGCTACATATTTAACATCAGGAGGTAATAATAATGAGTCTACAATTTAACCGTCATCGCCGCTTGCGGCAAACAGCTGCGATGCGCGAACTCGTCCGTGAAAACTTTTTGCGTTTGGAAGATTTGATTTACCCGCTATTTATCGCAGAAGGTGACAATATAAGAAAAGAAATTTCTTCAATGCCAGGTGTCTTTAATTTATCATTGGACAGGCTTGAAGAAGAAATGAACGAAGTCGTTTCACTCGGCATTAAATCTGTCCTCTTGTTTGGAATTCCGGCGGAAAAAGATGAGTGCGGGCAGGGAGCCTTTCATGACCATGGAATTGTCCAGGAAGCGACCCGCTTAATTAAAAAAAGCTTCCCGAATATCGTCGTGGTTGCTGACACATGTCTATGCGAATACACGAGCCATGGCCATTGCGGAGTGATTGAGAACGGAAAGGTTTTGAACGATCCATCGCTCGAGTTGCTCGTCCAAACCGCAGTCAGCCAGGCAAAGGCCGGCGCCGACATCATTGCCCCATCCAATATGATGGATGGCTTTGTTGCGGCAATACGCGCAGGGCTGGACGAAGCAGGCTTTGAGGATGTGCCGATCATGTCTTACGCCGTCAAATATGCGTCTGCTTTCTATGGCCCGTTCCGTGAGGCTGCTGAAAGCACTCCGCAGTTCGGTGACAGGAAATCGTACCAGATGGATCCGGCCAACAGGCTTGAAGCCTTAAGGGAAGCGGAATCCGATTTAATGGAAGGTGCTGACTTTCTGATCGTTAAGCCCGGCATGCCGTATTTAGATATACTAAGGGATGTAAAAAACAATATAAATCTCCCAATGGTTATTTATAATGTCAGCGGAGAATATTCAATGGTCAAAGCGGCTGCGCAAAATGGCTGGATCGACGAAAAAAATATTGTCATGGAAATGTTAACAGGCATGAAGCGTGCCGGAGCCGATCTGATTATTACGTATCACGCAAAGGATGCGGCACGCTGGCTAAGAGAACAGTAAACCACTTCCAACCTAATGAAAAGAGGGATAGCGATGCGTTCTTATCAAAAATCTGCTGAGGCTTTTAAAGAAGCCAGGAAGCTTATGCCGGGGGGAGTCAACAGCCCGGTCCGCGCGTTTAAATCGGTGAACATGGAGCCGATTTTTATGGCAGGCGGGAAAGGCTCGAAAATTTACGATATTGATGGCAATGAATATATCGATTATGTCCTTTCATGGGGCCCGTTAATTCTTGGCCATTCGAATGACCGGGTGATTGAATCGATTAAAAAGGTTGCCGAGCAGGGAACAAGCTTTGGCGCCCCGACACTGATTGAAAATGAGCTGGCAAAGCTGGTCATTGATCGTGTCCCGTCGATTGAAATGGTGCGCATGGTGTCTTCGGGCACCGAGGCGACGATGAGTGCGTTACGTTTAGCCCGCGGCTATACAGGACGGAATAAGATTGTTAAATTCGAAGGCTGTTACCATGGCCATGGTGATTCTTTGCTAATAAAGGCCGGTTCCGGTGTCGCCACTCTCGGGCTTCCGGACAGCCCCGGTGTTCCTGAAGGGATTGCCCGGAACACGATCACGGTACCTTATAATGATCTTGACGGTTTAACGGCGGCATTTAAGCAATTTGGCGAAGATATCGCTGCTGTGATTGTCGAGCCGGTTGCCGGCAATATGGGCGTTGTTCCGCCGCAGCCGGGCTTTCTCGAAGGAATCCGCGAAATTACGACGCAATATGGCACGTTACTAATCTTTGATGAAGTTATGACAGGCTTCCGTGTCAGCTATCATTGTGCCCAGGGTTATTACGGTGTCACACCTGACTTAACCTGCCTCGGAAAAGTGATCGGCGGGGGACTGCCGGTTGGCGCTTACGGTGGCAAGGTAGAAATTATGGAAAGAATCGCTCCGAGCGGACCTATTTACCAGGCTGGAACTTTATCAGGAAACCCGCTGGCAATGACAGCAGGCCTCGAAACGCTAAGCCAGTTGACACCTGAATCGTATCAGGAGTTTGAAAGGAAAGCGGACCAGCTTGAGGAGGGCTTTAAAGCAGCCGCCGAAAAATATGGCGTCCCCCATACGGTAAACCGGGCCGGTTCGATGATTGGATTCTTTTTTACCAATGAGGAAGTCACCAATTATGAAAAAGCGAAAACCTCGAACCTGGACTATTTTGCAGCTTATTACCGGGAAATGGCGGATCAAGGAGTGTTTTTACCGCCATCGCAATTTGAAGGCCTTTTCTTATCAACCGCACATAGCGATGAAGATATAGCGAAAACAATCAGTGCTGCAGAGCAGGCTTTTTCCAAGCTGAAGGGGTAAAGTCAGCACGGTGAACTAAACTGCGGATGTTTTACAGGATGCGAAACAGAATCAGGAAACTAATAAAAACGCCTTGGATTGGACAGCAATCCGGGCGTTTTTGTATGTTGAACCCGCCAAATCTTATCATAAAAAATTTGTTCGATTCATAAGGTGATAATGACATTGTTGATATTTCGAAGGAGGACGAAAGGAGGAATTGCTTTGTCTCAAGGGAATCAGTCGTTTTTGCGATTTTCTTTGGAAGAGTCGTTATGGTTCCAAAAAGGACAGGAAGTCGCAGAGCTTGTTTCGGTTTCGCTTGATCCGAATATTACGATCCAGGAAAACGAACAATATGTGACGATTCGAGGTTCATTGGAATTGTCAGGAGAATATAAAAAGCATGAAGAAGCGGCGGCAGACAATGGCAAAGAGATAACTGGAGCTAAATTTGTCCACGGTGTCGAAGAGCGGGACGAAGGGATTTGTGAATTTATTCACCGTTTTCCGGTAGACATTACTATTCCCAATAACCGGATTCAAAGTGTGTTTGATATTGATATTCAAGTGGATTCATTTGATTATTTATTCCCGGAAAGAAGCTGCATGAAGCTGACAGCCGATTTAACCATTTCCGGGCTCTACGGTGAGCAGCAAACAAGCCCGGTTGAGGAAGAAATCGACACGGAGTATGAAGTGTTGAGACCAGTATCTTCTCCTTTTTTCACGGATGCTTACGGGGAACAGAGTCAGCCTGCGTTAGCAGGGCAGGAAGCGAAATTGCAGCCAGGAGTCGAACAAGAGCAACTTGAAGCGACGCAGCAGTCCGAACATGGTGAAGAAAACCTTGAACCAGTCTTGCAGTCCGAACCCGCTGAAGAAACGCGGCAACCAATGTTACAGTCCGAACCCACTGAAGAAACGCGGCAACCAGTCTTACGGTTAGTTTCCGATCCAGCAGAGAATGCAAAAAACGGTGTCGCGAAAGAAGAGGCAGATTTATATGAGCCTTTTGAGGCTGAAGCAAGAAAGCAGCCAGAGACAGGCACTGTCCATGAAGCGGAGCAGCCAACGGTTGAAAAAGTCGAGCAGAGCCTTCCAGTCGAAAAAACTCCGGAAATATCTTTTTCTGCGCAGCGGAGTGAATATGTAGCTCCATCAACAGAAGAGCTTTCCGAATACACCAGTACCGAAGAGCAAGTGGAGGAGGAGCCGGAAGAGGCCCAAGAAACTCCGCCGAAACAGGAAGAACAGGCTGAAGAATCAGAGGACGAATCTTCAGAGGAAATCCAAGTGAAAAAGAAAAAGGGTTCAAAAAAGAAAAGCATGTCTTTAACCGAGTTTTTTGCAAGAAAAGAAGAAGAAGAGCACACCAAATTGAAGATATGTATCGTACAGCATGGTGATACAATCGACACACTTGCCGAGCGTTATGATGTGTCAACCGCCACGCTGCAGAGGGTTAACCATTTAGAAGCAACTCAGGATGTTTACGAAGGCCAGGTTTTATACATTCCCGTTGCAATGGCAGGCAAGCGTTAAACAAAGCAAGCAGGCACTGCATGTCTGTCGCAATTTTATACGGCTGGAGCGGACGGTAAAAAAGCTTTTTGCCGCCGCTTTCCTTTTTCCTTTTAATTGTATCCTTCTCGTTGTGCCTCGAGCTGTCATCCAAGGCTTGAGTTTTTCTAAATGTTTCATTCAATTTGGCGTTGACGGTTCGAAAGAGAGTGATCATAATGAGCGATGATGACCGGTTGAGATCTATTTCGCCAATTTTAAATAGCTATGCGGTCAAACCGTATTTTGTTGAAGATTTCGGCAGCATTCAAAAAATTTATTCAGACAAAGGCACTTTTGCCTTGAAGAAAATTGCTCTCTCGAACAGGACTGATTTCGTCAGGCATATACATTTTTTGTACCAAAAAGGCTACAACCGGATTGTGCCGATCTACCCTGCAACAGATGGCCGTTACGCGGTTTTGCATAAAAATATGCTCTATTATTTAATGCCCTGGCTTCCGAACGAAGAAAGGGAAAATCAGTTCCAGAAGCATCAGCAGCTGTTTCGGGAGTTGGCCAGGCTGCACACTTTATCTGCAAAGGATATCAAAATAACAAGCGACGAGCGGAACGAACACTACGAAACGACTGTGCAGCAATGGGAAAAAGATAAAGGATTTCTGTTCGAATTTATTGATCAATGCGAAAAAAAACTGTATATGTCCCCGTTCGAGTTGATGTTCTGCTTGTATTATCATGAAATTAGCCAGGCTTTACTTTTTTCGCAGCGAAAGCTTGAAGAATGGCATGAGAAAACGAAGGACGCTGAAAAAGCAAGGATCGTTCTCGTTCACGGTAAAGTTTCAATTGAACACTTTTTATTTGATAACCGTGGCTATGGCTATTTTATTAATTTTGAACAGTCGCGCCCCGCGTCGCCGGCCCATGATTTGCTGCCGTTTCTATCGCGCACTTTAAAAACGTACCCGCGACAATGCAATGATTGCATTGACTGGGTATACAGCTATTTTAAATATTTCCCTTTCAAAGAGGATGAGATGATGCTTTTTTTGAGCTATCTGGCCTATCCTGGACAAATCATTCGGACAGCTGTAGATTACTTTCAAAAAACGACGCGAAAACAAGAACGAAAGCTTGTGCAACAATTGCAGCGCCATTTTTGGCACTTGAAAAATACAGAATTTCTCGTCATGAAAATCGATGAAATAGAGAGGCAAAAAAAGCAGGAAAAAGAAGGAAGCCAGGAGAAAGAAGGAGCCCAGGAAAACAATTCCTAAGGGCTCCGTTTAGATTAAATCATAATGAAAAGCGAGGGCCAATAAAATAAGAACAGCCAATAACAAGACATCAAAGGTCGTTGGAATAAGGAACGTCCGAATCCCCTGAAAGACGGATAACGGAATGATAAACTGCGCACAAATATTTCTGAAGTTTCTTAGCCAGGGCGGTAATGTATAAGGGCTATACTTCCTTCTCAATCAATTTCACCCCTTTATTTCGCACATTTTTAGTACAATTATTTTATGTGAACACTCATCATAAAGTGCCAGCGATTTAATTTTTTTGCTAAAGAGTATATGGACTAAAAAAGATGGTCAATAATATTGACGTAATCCCCCTTTTTTCGTACTATAACTATTATAAATTGTATAAAAGATAAGCAAAGACAGGGAAGAGTATGATGAATTGCAGCTTTAAGAGAGGAGAGCCATTCGCTGGGAGGCTCCCAGCTTGCACATCAGAACGTCGCCCTTGAGCTTCTTCCGTGAAAAAATGAAATTCGAGTAGCGGCAGACGGAGCGAATCCGTTATTCAGTGAGAGCCAACCAGCTTTTTGCTGTTTGGAAAAAAGGTGGTACCGCGAAAGTTACTCCATTCGTCCTTTTAAGACGAATGGAGTTTTTTTGTTTTCTTTGAAAAAATTGCACTTGCAGAAAGGATGAGATTTATGGATCAGGAATTAACGATGCCGACAAAATACGATCCAAAGTCGACTGAACAGGGCCGTTATGAATGGTGGCTTAAGGGTAAGTATTTCGAAGCAAAGGATGATGAGGCAAAACAGCCCTACACAATTGTTATACCCCCGCCAAATGTAACAGGGAAGCTGCACTTGGGCCATGCCTGGGATACAACGCTTCAAGATATCTTAACGAGAATGAAACGAATGCAGGGCTATGATGTCCTATGGCTGCCTGGAATGGACCACGCAGGGATTGCGACCCAGGCGAAAGTTGAGGAAAAGCTGCGAAACGAAGGAAAGAGCCGCTATGATTTGGGACGTGAAACTTTCGTTGCGGAGACATGGCGCTGGAAAGAGGAGTATGCCGAGCATATCCGCCAGCAATGGTCCAAGCTCGGTCTCGGGCTGGATTACAGCCGCGAGCGGTTCACATTGGATGAAGGCTTATCAAAAGCGGTTCGGGAAGTATTTGTATCTCTATATAAGAAAGGATTGATTTACCGGGGCGAATATATCATTAACTGGGACCCGTCGACCAAAACAGCCCTATCCGATATAGAGGTTATTTACAAAGATGTTCAAGGTGCGTTTTATCATATGCAATACCCGCTTGCTGACGGATCCGGTCATATCGAAATTGCGACCACCCGTCCGGAAACGATGCTCGGCGATACAGCTGTTGCAGTCCACCCGGAAGATGAGCGCTATCAGCACTTAATTGGAAAAACCGTCATGCTGCCGATTGTCGGCCGGGAGATCCCGATTGTCGGCGATGATTATGTTGATATGGAATTTGGTTCGGGTGCGGTTAAAATTACTCCTGCCCATGACCCCAATGACTTTGAAATCGGCAATCGTCACGGACTTGAACGGGTGCTTGTCATGAACGAGGACGGCACGATGAATGAACGAGCCGGCAAATATGAAGGGATGGACCGTTTTGAATGCCGGAAGCAAATCGTGAAGGACCTTCAGGAGCAGGGCGTTCTCTTTAAAATTGAAGAACATTTGCATTCTGTCGGCCATTCAGAACGGAGCGGCGCTGTTGTCGAGCCGTATTTGTCCACACAGTGGTTTGTTAAAATGCAGCCTCTTGCAGATGCAGCGGTTGCCCTGCAAAGCAAGGAGAATAAAGTTCATATTGTTCCGGACCGGTTTGAAAAGACATACCTGCACTGGATGGAGAACATCCGTGATTGGTGTATTTCACGCCAGCTCTGGTGGGGACACCGGATTCCGGCCTGGTACCATAAAGAAACAGGCGAAGTCCACGTTGATCATGAGCCGCCTGCAGATATTGAAAATTGGGAGCAGGATCAGGACGTCCTTGATACATGGTTCAGCTCGGCATTATGGCCGTTTTCGACGATGGGCTGGCCTGATGCAGATGCCGCCGATTTCAAGCGTTACTATCCAACTGCAGCATTAGTGACCGGCTACGATATTATTTTCTTCTGGGTGTCACGGATGATTTTTCAGGCCCTGGAATTTACAGGTGAGCGCCCATTTAAAGATGTACTGATCCATGGACTGGTGCGCGATGCCGAGGGCCGGAAAATGAGTAAATCGCTCGGTAACGGTGTTGACCCGATGGATGTCATTGACCAATATGGGGCCGATTCGCTCCGCTACTTCCTGGCCACAGGAAGTTCACCGGGCCAGGACTTGCGTTTCAGTATTGAGAAGGTTGAAGCGACCTGGAACTTTGCCAACAAAATCTGGAACGCTTCCCGCTTTGCTTTAATGAACATGAACGGCCTTACTGCTCTCGAAATTGATTTGAGCGGTGAAAAGTCGGTCGCGGATAAATGGATCCTCACAAGGTTAAATGAAACGATTGAAACGGTAACCCGCTTGTCTGACCGCTATGAATTTGGCGAAGTCGGACGTGTGCTTTATAACTTTATTTGGGATGATTTCTGTGATTGGTATATCGAAATGGCAAAGCTTCCATTGTACGGGGAAGACGAGGCAGCGAAGAAAACAACACGATCGATCCTCGCGTTTGTACTGGATCAAACGATGCGACTGCTCCATCCATTTATGCCGTTCATTACAGAGGAAATCTGGCAAAACCTTCCGCATCGCGGCGAATCAATTACAACAGCCGAATGGCCTCGGGCAAGGGAAGAATTCACTGACCAGCACGCTGCCGCAGAAATGAAGCTGCTTGTTGAAGTCATCCGTGCGGTCCGAAACATTCGCGCTGAGGTCAACACACCGATGAGCAAAAAGGTTAAGATGATATTAAAGGCGAAGAATGAGGAAACTCTGGAAATTATCGAAAGAAACCGCGCCTATATTGAACGATTCTGCAATCCGGAAGAGCTGCTGGCGGGCCTGGAGATTGAAACACCGGACAAGGCGATGACAGCTGTTGTTTCCGGCCTGGAAATCATTCTTCCGCTTGAAGGGCTCATCAACATTGACGAAGAAATCGCGCGCCTTGAAAAAGAACTCTCCCGACTGACCCAGGAAGTTGAACGGGTTCAAAAGAAGCTTGGCAATGACGGATTCGTCAAAAAGGCTCCGCAAAAAGTAATTGACGAAGAACGCGCGAAAGAAAAAGATTATCTCGAAAAAAGGGAAGCAGTCCAATCCCGTATTAAAGAATTATCAGGAGAATAACTTTTTCCAGGAAAATATAGAGCTGAAGGCGAATCTGCAGGAGGATTCGTCTTTACGCTTTTACTACAAGAGGTGCTAAATATGTTTCATACATATGACGAAGCGTTAATCTGGATTCACGGCCGTCTCAGGCTCGGTATTAAGCCGGGACTAACAAGAATGGAGTGGATGATGGAGAAGCTCGATCATCCCGAAAGAAGGCTGAAAACGATCCACATCGGCGGAACGAACGGAAAAGGTTCTACAGTCGCTTATCTCCGCTCGATTTTACAGGAAGCCGGCTTTAAAGTAGGTGCCTTCACTTCACCATACTTTGAGCATTTTAATGAGCGGATCAGTGTCAATGGCACGCCAATCAGCAACGAGGATTTGCTCGATGCGGCCAATGCGATTTTTCCTTTAGCGGAAGAGCTTGAACAATCCGACTTGGGCGGACCGACAGAATTTGAAGTAATCACGGCAATGTCGATGTATTTTTTTGCGAAAATTAACGTGGTTGATGTTGTCATTTATGAAGTCGGTCTCGGCGGCAGGTTCGATTCGACCAATATAATCCACCCGATGCTTTCCGTTATTACAAGCATCGGCCTTGACCATACAAGCATCCTTGGCGATACACGTGAACAAATTGCCGCAGAAAAAGCCGGAATTATCAAAAAAGGCACTGCAGTGATTACCGCTGTTTCCCAGGATGGCCCGCTAAAAGTGATCAAACAGGCTGCGAAGCAAATGAAAGCACCGCTTTATCAGCTCGGAGCCGAATTTGCGATAACCTTCCACACGTCAATCGCAAAAGGCGAACAGTTTACGGTTCATACATTATTTAAGAATCTCGAGAATGTTGAGATCCACATGATCGGCAAGCATCAAACTGAAAACGCGGCACTGGCGATTATGTCTGCTCAAATTCTGAATCATTCTTTTTCATTTGAAATTGATGAATCCGCCGTCCGGGCCGGATTGAAAAAAGCAAGCTGGCCGGGCCGCTTTGAAATCATTTCAGAAAATCCGTTAATCGTCATGGATGGGGCCCATAATGAGGAAGGAGTGGCCGCTCTTGTACGAGAATTGAAAAGCCGCTATAGCAGCCGAAACAAAATAATCTTGTTTGCAGCCCTGAAAGATAAAAAACTGGACAGAATGCTTGATCATATTGACACGGCTGCTGACCGGATCGTTTTTACCAGCTTTAATTTTCCCAGGGCGGCAACTGCTGAAGATTTGTATAATAGCAGCCTGTCCCCGAAAAGGGAAATCGCTCGTGATTGGCAAGCATTTTTAGAAAAAACGATTCCTTCCCTGAAAGATGGGGAGATGCTAATACTGACCGGATCTCTTTATTTTTTATCGCAAATAAAGCCATATTTAAAAAAACTTTTAAAAAAATGAGAAAGAAGTATGATATAATATTCAAAATTTGATAAAATATTTATAAAAATGTGACTTTTTTCCTGAGCTAAATGAAGGGAGGATAAAATAATGCAATTGACATTGACGCAAAAACGGGCAATTTGGCTCTCCTGGTTGTTTATAGTTCCGTTTGGCATCTGGTTTACACATCAATTTTATCCTCCGCGCATTTCAGGCCTGCAATGGGAATTGGCAGGATTTTTACTGTTAACGGCGGCAGTTGCGGCCATGCCGATGATTATAAACAATACGCCGATCTTTTTGATTCAATGGGTATCGCTTGCCGTTTTTTTGACGTTCGGACTGTTTGCAGAAATGGCGATGATGCAAGCGGCAGTGGTCGTTTTATTGATGCGGATCCGGATCAGGAAGGACGAGCTCTTCCGCTTGCCACTGAACTCACTGATGTTTTTCCTCGTCTCTTTTTTAGCCGGCCTTATATACTACGAAATTGGCGGCTTGCAAGGAGCTGACCTTGTAAACGAGCCGAAGTCGCTGTTGCTGACCGTCATCTATGCGGGTAGTTATTTTACCTTGAACCAGGTTGTGTTAACGTTTATTTTGTATTTGCTTTATGGACGGGACCATTCGTTCTTTGGAAAGGACTTCATCTGGGAAGCGGTAACTTCGTTAATCACTTTTCCGATCGGCTTGCTCCTTTATGTTCTCTATCAGCAAATGGGTATGCTTGCATTGTTGTTTGTCGGTGTTCCTTTTGCCAGTTTATCGATTATTTTAAATCTCTATTATTCAAGTGAAAAAATTAACGATTACTTGCAAAAAGCAACCGAGATCGGCCATCAGCTTGCCGAACAGCTCCATGTCGAAGAAGTTCTCGATTTATTCATAAAGAGACTGACCGGGATGCTGCCCGTCGATTATGCTTATATCCTTGAAGTAGTCGATGAAGATGAACTGCGACTGATAAGAAGATTTGAAAATGGGAACATGGAATCCAAAAATATCAGACCATTAAAGAAAAACGAAGGAATTAGCGGACATGTTTGGTCAACAAGAAAAACCGCTTTGTTCAACTCAAGAAAAGAATGGAAAAAGTACTCGCAAGGTTATTTGCCACAGCAGGCCGAGAGTGTACTGAGCGTTCCGATCGTTCGGAACAACAAGGTAACCGGAATTTTAGTTCTTGCGTCACAGCGAAAGCGGGCTTTTGAAAAAGCCCAGCTGATGATTACCGATATTTTATGTTCCCATCTTGGGATTGCCGTCGAAAACGCCAAGCATTTTGAAGAAACAAAGGAGCAAAGTGAGCGCTGCGCCCTCACGAAGCTATATAACTACCGATATTTTGATCAACTTCTCCGGGACGAATTTGAAAAGCTGCATGAGTTCAAACGGAATATCCTCTCCTTGATCATTCTCGATATTGATCATTTTAAAATGGTCAATGATACATACGGGCACCAGAGCGGTAATGAAATTTTGATTGAGCTTGCCGCAAGGTTAACTAGTTTAGTAGGGCAGCAAGGAACTGTTGCCCGATACGGTGGTGAGGAATTTGTCATTTTATTGCCGGACAAAGAAAAAGAGGAAGTTCTTGAACTTGCTGAACTGGTCAGGCAAATGATTGCCAATCGGCCGTTTATTGTAAAGCAGAATATTGACAGTGACCGCAAAAAAATGATGGTGAGAATCACTGCTTCGATTGGCGTTGCCACCGCGCCTCAGGAAGCGGAAGACCCCCTTTCCCTCATCCGCCATGCCGACAGAGCTTTATACGTCGGAGCGAAAAGAGCTGGCCGTAACCGCGTCGCAGAATATGTGAAATGAAAACTTTGTCGAGAACGCCACAGCTGTCCGGACTGTGGTGTCTTTTTTGTTTATAAAATCACAAACAAGTAGATTCCTGTACAGAAATTATTACAAAAAGTATATGACTTTTTATTGGCACAGATAGGTAAATTGGTATAATAATAGAAAAGATCGATAGGAAAAAAGACGGAATTGGAAGAGGAGAATTAAATGAGGAACGCTAACATTTTCACGATTGTTATGGCAATGATCTTAATATTTATTTCAAATCTTTCAAACCCTGCAGCTGCAAACGTTGACAACAGTCCGTCTATTGACTATCAAGTTATTTCTTCACAGGCTGAAATTGTTAAACCGCAATCCAGCAATGCAAACGGCAGCCTGGATGTGCACTTAATCCCTAAAGGCAGTACAACAAACGCGAACCGGGATCCGATTGATGTCGTGTTTATTTTTGATAAATCCGGTTCAATGAATGAAGCCGGCCGCAATCCCGCCAAGTTCCAAAGTGCAAAAAATGCAATGGATGAAGCAGTCCGCTTTTTTAAAGAGCAAGCGGGACCGAATGACCGTTTTGGATTCATTCCTTTCAGCAGTGCTGTTGAATTGGGCAAAATTGTTTATTTTTCTCCAAATAATCCGCATGAAAGCCTTGAACTTATCAATGAGACGGCGCAAAGTTTAACGGCAGATGGCGGAACGAACTACACCCAGTCATTTGAAAGTGCCATGGAAATGCTCAGTGGCAGCAGCAACAATAAGTACATTATTTTTATGACAGACGGGGAACCGACTGTTTCGAGTTCGCGGGAAACGGTGACGTATAATGAAAAAAAGTGTTACATTTTTGACTGGTTTTGCTGGGAAACCGACAACAGGATTACTGAGGAAGTAACCATAAACTATGAACTGTACGGCCAGAAACCATACACTGGTTATAAAGCTTTTTTTGAAGCGAAGGGAATTGACTATGATTTGAGGCCGGGGAAGGGTAAAGCTGTCAACGCGATAAGAAGGCATGGCCTCAATGCGGCGCAAAACCTGGCTAAACAAAATATTAAACTTTTTTCAATCGGCTTTGGAAATCATTCAGAGGTGGATATTGGCTATTTACGCAAGCTTTCGTCAATTACAGGAGTGACAGCAAGACAAGCTTCGCAGGAAACGATCGCACCTGTATTTCAGGATATATCGGCGGATATTGACACTCCTGCAATCAGCGGGGAGGTGCTTGTTGACATTGGCAAGTTTACCGGCAAAGTCAGCGTCCCGGAAGGTTCCAATGCCCGGGTTGAAGGAAATCTGGCAAGCTTGAGATTCAATTTTAATTACCCGGTCAATCAGGGCACGCCCCAGCCGATCGACCTTTCATTGCCACTGGGCTTTTCGGAAATAGGAACCTATACGTTCGATAATATAAAACTTAAATATACCAATCTTTCAGGGGAAGTCGTTGTCGTTCCGCATCCTGCAGTTTCGATAGAAGTCAAAGCTGATGCACCCCCTAGTTTCAAAGGAATGATGGATATAACCGGCGCGGTCAATCCTCCGGATCATCTAGTCAAGGTATCGGGATCAACAGACAAAATGAACGAGTTTAAGGTTGAGTATTCTTTGGAGCCGACCGGTTTGGTAGATCGTACTGTTAGCGGATCGTTAAACAATATCAAATTGATTCAGCCGCTCCCTGATGGCATATCAGTGATTCCGTCAGAAGGAGTCGAGATCTCTACATTTGAGGGGAGACTGGCGGCCCGAATCAGCCTTCCAGACAATATCAGCTACAGCAACGGCTCTTTTAGACCAGGGAAATTGCTGGCAGTACTGGATCTAAAGGCAGACTGGGCTGTCAGCAATGTAAAGATGCCGCTTGCCCACCTGCAGTATACCGATAGCCGATTTGGGGAGCAGAGGACTACAATTACCGCCTCCAATCAGATAATTAATATGAAGGTCAGGCTTCATGAGTTCCCTGCCAATGCTTATGATGGCGATGTGGCGGGGATTGTTACAAAGACAGACCTGTCGCAAAATGGGAGAAGACTTGGTATAACCGAGTTTCCGAACGACTACGGATTAAAAAATAAACCAATCAAGGACATGATTTTTAAGCCCGGTGAAACAAACAGGATCGTTGAAATAACTTATTTTGACAACGAAAAGGTGAATATGTATTTGACCCCGGACTATCGATTGACAGGAATCGATTCAGGCAGAATCTATGAAGACGGAATGACCAGCTATGAAAATCTGAATATGAATTTAGTGCATTTAGTTGCCGGCAAAGGCTCCAAGTATTATTATTCCATTGAAAATAAGAACAGCAGTACAGCCTGGACTGAATTTTCTCCACAGGATACAATACCGATTACAGCTCCTGGACTGAACTCGGTAAAAGTAAAGGCAGAAGGCGGCCTGGCGATACCAGGTTATCAAGTGATAAAAACAATCACTATTCAAAAACGGATTAATGCGATCAATGTCGATCCAAATCCTATCGAAATTGAAACGGGTAAAACAATCGCCTTCAACATCAATATTGAGCCAGCAGACGCATACAATCAGGAGCTGAAGACCGAGATAGCGGATCGTTCGATTGCAGACTTTTCCGGGGATCACCGCCTTATTGGACGATCGGAAGGCAGGACTATGCTTGTGATTCGTACGAAGGACGGTTCCGGTATTACTTTGATGGTGCCGATTACAGTCAAGGACCCGTATATTGCCCTTGAAGAGCTGAAGTTCAGGAAAGCGGTCTTTAAAATCGGCTTAAATGAAAAAATCGCTGTGACCGATTTGCTTATCTTTAATCCAGACAATGCGACCGCGAAAAGCATTGAGCTCGTAACATCCGAAATGGGTAATAAAGTGACGGCGGTTCTTGAAAATGGGACATGGTATTTAGTCGGCAAAGAGATCGGTTACTCAAACGTAATGGCGCGGGCAGAAGCACAGCGGACCGGTAAAAAGCCCGATGCTTCAGCATTATTTGAAGTGACGGCCGCTGGCGACTACGGAAATGGCGGCCCGGCGGGAGCGGGACGCTGGTAAAAAAGCTGGCTCAATGAGAGTCAGCTTTTTGCTGTTAAATTAGTCAATTATCAGCTCGTCGGAGAAAATTTGCAGCTTCTCGACAATCGGCAATGCATCAATCCGTTCTAATAGAACATCCTGATTATAGTCGACGATAAATCTCGACAAGTGACCGTCCTGGTCGGTGAATCTTAACCGTTCAATCGATTTCACTTTTCCACGGACAGCATTTATTTCGAGCTTTTCTCTGGCGAAAATGCCGCCATTGATATAGAAAAGAGATCCCACCCCATAAAGCTCTGCCTTGTTGTCAGTGTAAAAAAAGGCTTTAAGAGGCTGGATATCCTTGTCTTCACCGGGCAAATAAGGAGGCGCGCTTTCGCGGGTATTTTTAAAATTATTAAACTCATTCATCCTTGTAATCAACAGCTCGTTTTTCACGAAAAGGATGAGATGTTTTTTATTATCTTCAGCACCTAAAATATTGACGTTCGATAAATGGGCCGTGTCGCCGCCATAAATAACCGAATCAAACACTACTTCGTCATCTTCCCCGCCTTTATCAGTTTCATCTCCGCTGATCCTTATTGCGTTATTGACAACGATATTGTTGTTAAATTGGATCGCCGTATCGACCGCCTTTACACAAAGATCTTTTCCGGAAATCATGTCCCCGTTCAATGTTACTCCTTTAGCATCTATATCCTTGCTGTTTTCCGCAGATGATTCAATCGTGATTGAATCGGACGAAACGATCATTTTCTCGGCTGCGAGCCTGCCGTCAAGATTAATGATGTGAATATCGCCTGCAACATAGACATCATCGAGCAGGATAAGATCTTTGTAGCTGACTAAGTAAAGATCACCGGAAACGACGAGTTTTCCTTCGAATGTGACCGGAGCGTTTGCGCTGATAACAACGACATCTCCGCTCATCTTTATGTCTTCTTTAAATACCAGCGGTTTCTCCCGCGCTTCGATGCGATAGCTTTCTTCAAGAGGTTCAATCGACTCTCCCAGCAATGAAAGCGGATTGGATTGTTTCTCAACCTTTTCGACCTTGCCGTCGTCAGCTATATTTGTAGTCAATATCTGAAAATTTTTGATAACAGCCCGTAAATCGTCTGTAAAGGCTGAGCCCTCAGCGGTACGCCTCGCCTGCAGCGAACTGTTTTTCAGCATCTCATTTGTCCTGTCGGTGAAGGTATGGTCAAAATGAATATTGACAAACTGGCTGTCATGCTTGAGCTCGGGCTCCGCTTTTTTGTAGAAATTTTCTGGTTTGATGAGTGGCAAAAGATTTGCCGTACTGCTGTAAAAATCTCCATTTATAGATGTTAGCGGCGTTGATTGCCTCGACCATGTTTGATCCCGATTTTGGTAGTTCGCTTCTTTATCAATCAATAGCTCGTTTGCATAGACATTTCCAACTATATTGGCAGAGCCGTTCAAAAACAATCCCTTGTCTTTCCCGTCTGCATCAGAACCGACGGCGTATTTCAGAAAGCTTGGCAGCGGTGAAAGAATAATTCGTTTTCTTAGCGTTCTTGCCACTTCTCCTTCGGTTTCTGCGGGATTTTTCGTAGTTAGGATCATTTCATATGCCCTCGTAAAGTCTTTATCTGTTTCAATTGCAAAATGACTATCGAGTGCTGCCATGGCTGGACAGGA
Source organism: Bacillus canaveralius (assembly GCF_002860125.1). Classification (GTDB taxonomy): domain Bacteria; phylum Bacillota; class Bacilli; order Bacillales; family Cytobacillaceae; genus Bacillus_BJ; species Bacillus_BJ canaveralius. Next base: position 10,989 of record NZ_PGVA01000009.1, on the reverse strand, counting down.
AGGATTAAGATTATTTGCAGGTGACCGGCTGACATCAATGATCGTTAAACAGTCAATAAATGGTTCATCTTCGTACTTTTTTATGAGCTTTAGCAATTCTTTCTGCAGTTCGTTATCGATATCTCCAATATGATCTCTGTCCAACTCTATCATATCTGTCGAAGCGGCTACATCGGCCACCATCTTTTCGATGACCTTGACAGAACCATACGTTAAATTCAGGTCGCTTTCCCGCGTTTCAACCCGCTTTGACCCGCCAATCGAAGCGGCAACAATCGATAATCCTAGAATCGTAAAAACGAGGGAAACAAGCAAGACTGTGATCAGTGTATTACCGGCTTCGTTCTTTGCCATGTTTTTCCCCCTTAAAATCCAAACTCACTTTGTAAATTTAGTGGTTTGCTGAGTCTGTCATGATCCAAGATCAAATCGAGGCTAATAACTCCTTTTTCGCATGCAGTTTCGGCTGAGTCGATATATTCTTTGCATGAAAAAGAGATCGAGGATTTACTGAAATCTGCGGTCGATTCAATCGGGCTTCCGTTTACCTCAATTATTTGCCTGCCAGCCTTTTCAATAAGTTTTATCATTATCGGATTCTCTGGAGCTGGTAAACTGTCATTGTATTTTGCCTGTTGATCGACCGAGTGAAATACATTTTCCCTGCTTCCGGCTTTTGCGATCTCTGTATATGTCCCATCAACAAGCTCAATACAGTTGTCGCCGCAGTCTTTCACATAATCAAACGGAAACGAATAAAAGCTATTCATCACCATCGTTGCCGTGTAATCGGCATCATCCCGTAGCTGGCTTTCAACTTGAATCTTGTTGTACAGCTTAATTCCCGATGAAAAGACTCCATAAATGACAGGCAAAATAATGAAAGAAATCGCTAATACGGCAAGCAATTCGTATAAAGTGAACCCTCTTTCATCGGATATCTTCACTTTTGATAACTCCTTCAATTTCAGTTTCCTTCGCGTTGCCTCCTGCAGCCCATTCAACGCGGACGGTAATCGGAATAAAACGCCTTTCATAATCGCTCTTTTGTTCGTCTGAATGAGAAACGGTTACATCATATTCGATATTGTTGACCATGATTGGTTTACACCCGGGTCTGGGACTTTGTGCCTCTGTAAATTTTTCATATGTATCGTCGCAAATGAGAATAGTAAACGTTTCGTCGCGGTTGTCTTCAAAGCTTTTTCTTATTTCAATAAAGTTCTCGTTTTCGATAAACATCAGTGCATTGCGCGCTACATTGATCGCAGCGGTCTTTTTTTGGTTTAAAGTCGTATAGCCGTATGCCTGGCTAAAAAACTGCATGGAACCTATTAAAATAATGCCAAGAATCGTTAAGGATGCAAGAACTTCTATTAAGGTGAAACCTTTTGAATCTATCACGATTTTTTTAAAGTTCATCCATTCCCCTTCTTTCAAAATATCTTTTATTATTATACAATATTTAAAGGATATATTTGTCTGAAATAGTCGATTTAAGCAGTTTTAACAAGAATTAAGTGAATTATAGGAAAAATTTAATAGAGTCCTTGTACGCATAAAAAGGGGTGAATCGATGACCAATTTTCTATTAGCGCTCGTATCTCTGATTATCTTGATGCCAATCATTTATTTTTTGCCGCTCGGATTATCACACAAGGGTAAAATGACGGTGATCTTAGCAGCGTTTTTGCTGGCTCTGCTTGGTTTATTTTTGAACAACGCATTTGAACTGTGGCAAACAGCACTCGGTTTAGCAAGCATGATCGGGATATTCGCTTATATAGGGGCCAACAAGTTGCAATCATTGATTTTTAAGAGCGCCGCCGCTCATGACAAAGGGAAACAACCTTTTTCCGAACGCGTACATACAAGAGAACAATACAAGCAAGAAACGAATGATCCAGGCATCCCAGCTTTACCAGGCACTGAACCCCTGGAACAGAGGGTAAAAGAGGATCATGATAAAATTGCGGATTGGAGCAGCATTCCTGCTTTTAAAGAGGCGGGTGCGAGCAGAGAAGAACTGGAAGGCGATCATGAATTTCTTAACGTCAGAGAAGCGAAACTGGATGCAATAGATGTTAGCAAAGAAATTCCAGCCGTTTCCTATATGGCGGAAATGGAAGAGTTGCTTTTTGATAAAAAAGAAAACGACTTGATCAAAGGGGAAAGCCAATGAAGCGGAACTCAGCAACAGCCAAGTTGTTTTTTACCCTTCTTTTTTGTACCGCTTATATTTTCAGCTTTTCCCATTATGGAGCGAACGCTGTCGATATGGTGTTCTCCGGGCCTGAGCGATTCGGAGCACATACGGAGATTGCCGGAGTTCAACTTTCAGGAGTCACAAGCCAGGAAGCAATCAAGAAACTGTCGTTAGCGCAGACACAGTGGGAAGAAAACACAAAAATTAGCCTTCATTATCGGGAAAAAGCGGCTGAGGCAGATTTAAAGATGTTCGATTTCGAGCTTGAGGAATCTGTTAATCTGGCACAATCGGGAAAAAGAAGCAATCTCATTGTGCAAATAGATGAAGGATCGTTAGCAGAATTATTGTTAACGCTTGGTGTTAACGAAATGGATACCGGGACGCTTGATATATCCAGGCTAGAAGCCGATTTACTATTACTTGCTGCCATGCTTGAAGGAGGCGGCCACAGTTTTAAGCTTAACAGCTATTTGCCCGAAACTGGAACAAGTGAAGTCATTTCAGAAGCAATGATCTCAGGCGAGTCGCAGCTCGAACAAATGCGGTTGTGGACGGAACAATTTTCGACGATTGAAATTGCGGCAAACTCATCCGTTTCGATTTTAAAAACGGTGAACGGAAGCAACTCCTCAGAATGGAATGCAGAGGCATTAAGCCTGGTCGCGACTGCGATATACAAAACCGTTCTGCCGACGAATTTTTTAATTAGTGAGCGCCATATCGGCAGGGAGCTTCCGGCACATGCAGAGGCAGGCTATGAAGCGAAAATCGATTTGGAAAGGAATATGGATTTCGTTTTTAACAACCCAAATGACCTTGTTTACCAGTTACAGTTTAAAATGATCGGAACATCTTTATACGTGTCATTAAAAGGGTCCCAATTTTCAGATGATTACACGGTGAAAATAGAAGACAAGCAAACTTTTAAGCCGAAAACGATTGTTCAATACAGCGCCCAGCTTTCGTTTGGAGAAACGGAAACGCTCATTGAAGGAAAGGATGGAACCGTTGTCAAGGTGTATCGGACCGTTTCTGGCCCAAATGGAAAAATCGTCAAGGAAGAGCTGGTAGCGGAAGACTTTTATGCGCCGGTTCACAAAGTGATGCTGCGAAGTTTAATTGTTGCGGAATCTGAGGAGTCGCTAGCGGGCGATACGGAAAGCTTGCCGGAAAGTAATTTGGGAGAAGCGCCTGGTGTTCCCGCTAACAGTGGTCAAGGCGCGGCCGAGTCTTCTGCAGCAGGGGATGGAAGCGGACAAGCTGTTAAGCCCGCAGCGCCGCAAAACAGCGGAACGGAAAGCGATTTATCGGGACAGCCGACCCAACCGACAAAATAAACAAGTTCATATGTGGCAGGCAGCATCGTAAAGAATAAGGGAGGTGAAGGAAGAATGACGATTAAGCAGACACGAAAACGGCTCGGTGACTTGCTGGTAGAATCGGGCCTGCTTTCCGAAGCTCAGCTACAAACCGCACTCGGTGAAAAAAGCATGGGTCAAAAGCTTGGCGATGCCTTGCTGGAGCGCGGGTATATTACCGAACAGCAGTTGATCGAAGTGCTTGAATTTCAACTCGGCATTCCCCATGTCAGTTTATATCGTTATCCGTTTGATCCAAAGCTATTTAGCATTGTTCCGAAAGAAATGGCGATTCGCAACTTAATTATTCCGTTGAAAAAAGACGGGGAAAAGCTTTTTATTGCGATGGCAGACCCGATGGATTTTTATACGATTGATGACTTGCGGCTGTCAACCGGCTTCCAGATTGATACGGCAATTGCATCAAAGGATGATATTCTCCGTTCGATCAATAAGTACTATGACATGGATGAAGGCTTTGAGGAGCTGCTCAACAATTCATCCACCGAGGCGAATGTTGAAGAGGAGAAATTGGTAGATCAGGACTCCCCGGTTGCCCGGCTCGTCAACCAAATATTGGCCAACGCAGCAACGCTTAAAGCCAGCGATATCCATATCGATCCGCAGGAAACAAAAGTAGCTGTTCGTTACAGGGTTGATGGAGTGCTAAGGACGGAGCGGGTCTTGCCAAAGCATATGCAAAGCGTTCTGACAGCAAGGATTAAAATCCTGTCCAAATTGGATATTACAGAGCACCGCATTCCCCAGGACGGGCGAATGAAAATCAACCTCGATTTCCATCCGGTTGATGTGCGGATTTCAACCCTGCCAACCGTGTATGGCGAAAAAATTGTCCTGCGCCTCCTCGATTTGGGCAGTACCTTAAATGATATCGAGAAGCTTGGCTTTAATAAAATCAACCTGGCGAGATTTACCGGGATGATTGAAAAACCGACCGGGATTATTCTCATTACCGGCCCAACTGGGTCCGGGAAATCGTCGACCCTTTATGCCGCCTTAAATCGCCTCAATCACGAAGAAGTTAACATTATCACGGTTGAAGATCCGGTTGAGTACCAGCTCGAGGGCATTAATCAAATCCAGGTAAACCCGAATATTGGCATGACGTTTGCGAAAGGGCTGCGCGCTATCTTGCGCCAGGACCCGAACATTATTATGGTTGGGGAAATTCGTGATAAAGAAACGGCCGAAGTGGCGGTCAGGGCTTCCTTAACCGGCCACCTTGTACTCAGCACATTGCATACAAATGATTCAATTGGTTCGATCACAAGGCTTCTCGATATGGGCGTTGAGCCCTTTCTTGTTGCATCCTCAATCAGCGGCATCGTTGCGCAGCGTTTGATCAGGAAGGTTTGCAGGGACTGTGCTGAAGTGCACGAGCCAAGCCAGCGCGAAGTGGAGATCTTTGCAAAACGCGGCCTCAGCATTGATCAGGTATGGAGAGGAAAGGGCTGCTCTTCCTGCAATATGAGCGGATATAAAGGAAGAATCGCCATTCATGAAGTACTAGTTGTCAATGATGAGATGCGAAAGGTTGTTATGAACGGTGAATCGTTTTCAAAAATGCGTGAACTGGCCATCAAAGCAAAAACGATTTTTTTAATCGATGACGGCCTTTTAAAAGTCAAGCAGGGCATCACAACAACAGAGGAAGTTTTGCGAATGGCAATTCCTGATTAGGAGTGCGAATGCGATGAAAAATAGAGTCGATACTTTGCTTAGAGCCGGCTTTGAATTAAAAGCCTCGGATATTCATATTACGGTTGGCGTCCCTCCGGTAATGAGAATCAATGGAGAATTGAAGCGGTATGGGAAGGACTCCCTCATGCCCGCAGATACGGAAGGGATGGCCAAAGAATTGATTCCTGAAAATATGTGGAATCAGTTTAAAGAAAAAGGTGAGCTGGATTTTTCATACGGTATTCCCGGAGTGTCCAGATTCAGGGTCAATGCCTATTTGCAAAGATCGTGCGTAGCGATGGCGGTTCGGATTGTCCCAACAGCGATTCCTTCCTTGGATGAGCTGGAATTGCCCGGGGTACTGAAAGGAATCGCTGGAAAACCGCATGGATTGGTCCTTGTCACGGGGCCGACCGGAAGCGGAAAGTCGACGACGCTTGCAGCAATGATCCATTACATGAATCAAACAATGCGCAAGCATGTCATCACGCTTGAGGACCCGATCGAATATTTGCACAAGCATGGTGGATGCATTATCGATCAGCGCGAGGTCGGCTTTGATACGAACAACTTTGCCAATGGTCTGCGGGCAGCACTCCGCCAGGATCCTGACGTTATTCTTGTCGGAGAGATGCGCGACCTTGAAACGATCCAAACGGCGATAACCGCTGCAGAAACCGGCCATTTAGTTTTGGGTACGCTCCATACTTCAAGTGCCTCAGCAACAATAAACCGGATTATCGATGTTTTTCCGCCGGCCCAGCAGCCGCAAATCCGCATCCAGCTTGCTACTGTGCTTGTCTCGATCATATCGCAGCGGCTGTTTCCGACTGCGGATAAACAAGGCAGGAAGGCTGCGACTGAAATTTTAATCAATAATCCGGCGATCAGCAATCTGATCCGCAATGAAAAAATCCACCAAATCAATAATGTCATGCAAACTTCAAAGGCTCATGGCATGAACACACTTGAATCAAGTATTCATGAGCTTGTTCAGTCAGGCCGGGTTTCGAGAGAAGCGACAATCCCTTATATTCAGGAAAAGGTGAACTAACATGCCTCGTTTTAAATACAGCGGCCGCGACCGCAAAGGGAAAAAGTCTGGCGTTGTCACAGCCGGATCGCGAAGGGAAGCCCTTCTCCAGCTTAAGGAAAACGGGATCAGGACCCTCGAAATTGCGGAAATTCCGGAGACGGTCTGGACGAAGGAACTGACGATCAGCAATCCCGTCAAGCTCCAGGACTTTGTTATTTACCTGCGGCAGTTTTCAACGCTACTAAGAGCGGGGGTGCCTGTCGTTGAGGCAACGGCAATCCTTTCACAGCAAACGGAAAGCAAAGCGCTGAAAAAAGCATTAATCGCCGCAGAACAGGATTTGCGCGAAGGTAACCCGTTGTCAGAAGCGGTCGGCAGGCATAAAAGAATATTTACAAGTATGTTTGTCAACATGATTAAAGCCGGAGAAGCAGGCGGAAATCTTGATGATACGCTTGAAAGGCTTGCGGTTCACTTTGAGAAACAGCACTTTACAAAGCAAAAAATCATTTCGGCGCTTGCCTATCCGATAACAGTTGGAATTATTGCGATTGCGGTTGTGATTTTTTTGCTTGTCAGCGTTGTCCCGACCTTTGTTGACATGTTTGCCGATTTTGGCGGTGAATTGCCGGCTATTACGCAGTTTGTTTTAAACTCTAGTGAATGGATACAGCGATTTTGGTGGCTTGTCATTCTCTTGTTCATTGTCGCTTTTACGACTGTTGTGATGATGAGGAACAATAAAGAGGCGAAATACTATTTGGACTTTTTTGTGCTGAAGATGCCGCTGTTCGGCAAAATTTTGCAAAAGGCAGCCCTCGCAAGGATGACGAGGACGTTAAGTTCGTTATTTGCGAGCTCGGTGCCAATCCTGCAGGCGCTGTCAATGGTCGAGAATATAGTCGGAAATGAAGTGATCGCAAGAGTAATTCGGAAATCGCGCAACAGCCTTGAACAGGGAAAGTCGCTGACAGAGCCGATGCGCGCCCACTGGGTGTTCCCTCCTCTCGTATCGCAAATGATCGCAATCGGTGAAGAGACGGGGGCGCTTGATTCGATGCTTGCCAAGGTTGCCGATTTCTATGAAAAGGAAGTCGAAAGCAGCACTGACCGGCTCAAATCACTGATCGAACCGTTGATGATCGTCATCCTCGCAGCCCTCGTTGGCACTATCGTCATTGCGATCATCGTACCGATGTTTGAGATATTCCAGCAGGTTGAATGAAATTTTGACAGAATATTAACATTTATTACTTTAATTGTTCTATTTTTCTAGTATACTTGAGTTAGCAAGGTCAAAAGAATCGGGGCAAATCAATAACCCCCACCAATTCTCACGAATTGGAAGGGGCTTGCAAAACTATGCAGGCCATGTTGACTAGCCTAAGTCATAAAATTTGTGTGACTACGTTGGAGAGGTCATGACACCTTATGGTGCGAATCCTAGCTGTAAGCCCTGTCGCTTGTGATTAAAAGCCCTAAAGGGTTGTGGGCGGTGTTGCAAGCATGACAAGCCTTTCCAACATTGGCGAAGGATAACTGACTCCATACATTGATTGTAGGAGGTACGCTAACCATGCTAGTGTACGTGATTAACAGGCACGGCAAGCCTTTGATGCCGTGCAAGCCAAGAAAAGCAAGAATATTGTTAACAGAAAAGAAAGCCAAAGTCGTGAAGCTGACTCCTTTCACGATTCAATTACTCTATGGTTCCAGTGGATACAGACAACCTGTCTCTTTGGGCGTTGATGCAGGAACCAAACACATCGGGTTATCGGCAACAACTGAAAAGGGAGTGTTATTTGAAGCGGAAGTTCAGCTGCGAACCGACATCCAAGACCTGCTCTCCACCCGGCGGGAGTTCCGCAGGGCAAGACGGAACCGCAAGACCCGGTATCGGAAGGCTAAATTTTTGAACCGAAAGAAACCTGACGGTTGGCTGGCTCCATCCATTCAGCACAAGGTGGATTCCCATATCCGGATCATCGAAAAGGTTCGAAGAATCCTGCCTGTCAAGAGTATAACAGTTGAAGTGGCACAGTTTGACAGCCAAAAAATCAAGAATCCCGGCATCCAAGGAGAAGAGTATCAGCAAGGGGAACAGCTCGGCTTTTGGAACGTCCGGGAATATGTATTGTTCCGTGACAAGCACACATGCCAGCACTGCAAGGGGAAATCCAGGGACAAAATCCTGAATGTGCATCATATTGAAAGCCGGAAAACAGGCGGGGACAGTCCGGACAACCTCATCACCCTATGCGAAACATGCCATCATTATATTCATCAGAATGGATTGGAGCACTTATTCACTCGTAAGAGTGCCACCCTTCGGGATACCTCTCAAATGACTGTGATGCGTTGGTTCATCTTTAACGGTTTAAAGAAAGTATTCGAGGGTGCGAATATTACATATGGCTACATCACGAAGAACACCCGGATTAGAAGTGGACTGGGGAAATCGCATCTAGTGGACGCACGATGTATCAGCGGGAACCCGCTTGCCATACCGTCGCACCACACATACTTCATTAAACAAGTTCGGAAGAATAACCGCCAGCTTCACAAAGCGACCATCTTAAAAGGCGGTAAGCGGAAATCAAACAAGGCAGAGCGATGGGTCAAAGGGTTCCAGCTTTTTGACAAAGTAGAATTCGTAGGTTCCGCCTGTTTCATTTTTGGAAGACGTACATCAGGCTACTTTGACCTTCGTCAGTTAGACGGGACGGTTATCCACCGGAGTGCATGCTATAAGAAACTCAAACCGCTTGAAAGAGCGAGTACATGGCTTATTCAAAGGAGAGAAGGGCAATTCCTCCCCGCCTAAACACTACCGCTTTATAGACGGGGTCTCCTTGCCGAACTGTGATAAACTAAAGAGAGGAAGATGGAGATGTGGCAAAGAATCAAAGCAAGTGCAAAAAGTGAAAAAGGGTTCACTTTAGTCGAACTTTTGGCTGTGATCGTAATCCTCGGAATTGTTGCCGGAATTGCTGTGCCAAGTATTGGCGGGATTATTAATAAAGCAGAAAATGATGCCAAAGTTGCTGAAGGAATTTCGATTGTAAATGCAGCGAAATTATATGTTACTTCCAATAATCCTTCTGCAGCAACAACGACATTAACAAAAACGGAATTGGACAATTATTTGGATAATGTGAAAAATGATACTTATACGGTTACTGTGAAAAAAGATCAGTCCTCGGGAAAATATTCTTATGAGCTAAAAAATCATAATTCAGTCAGGTTAGTTGGAGATAAAAACGCTACGGCGACAGAAAAGGAATTATTAGAATACTAAAATGATGCAATTATATGTTTTTACTCTTGGCATCCTCCTTGGCTCCTTCTTCAATGTCGTCGGCTTGCGGGTGCCGTTAAATAAGTCAATCGTAAAGCCGCGGTCGCATTGCCCTTATTGCGGGCAGACGCTGTCATGGTTCGAACTGATACCGGTCATCTCATATTTGCTGCAGGGAGGGAAATGCAGGAGCTGCAGAGCTCCTGTTTCTCCCCTGTATCCATTTGTTGAACTGGTAACAGGGCTTTTGTTTGTGTCAGCGCCGCTGCTGACGGGCTGGACGGCCGAGCTTTTTGTTGCATGGTCACTCATTTCCCTCGTTGTGATCGTGTTTATTACGGATATAAAGTATATGATTATTCCCGATAAAGTCCTGCTCGTATTTGCAGTGATTTTTTTATTGGAACGGGTCTTTTTGCCGCTCGATCCATGGTGGGATTCGTTTCTGGGAGCGGCAGTTGGCTTTGGCTTGTTGCTGCTGATTACGGTTGTCAGCAAAGGTGGAATGGGCTTCGGGGACGTTAAGCTGTTTGCGGTGCTCGGCTTTGCAACAGGCACAAAGGTTGTGCTCCTGGCGTTCTTTTTGGCGACATTATTTGGTGCGGTTTTCGGCCTGATCGGAATGATGGCCGGAAAGCTGGAAAAGGAGAAGCCGATCCCGTTTGGCCCGTTTATCGGGCTTGGCGCCCTGACAGCTTATTTATTTGGTGAAGAATTGCTGTACTGGTATATTCATTCTTTTATTTAGGGAGTTTTTACAATGGCACTGAATTTTCATTTTGGCAAAGCACGGACAGTCAACCTGACGATAAAAGACCATATCATCCGTTTCGTCGAATTAAAACAAGCAAATCCGCCTGTTCCAGCGAGAACGGGAGCGCGGTTTTTGCCGCCCGGAATTGTCAAGGACGGGAAGATTATTGATCCTGAAACGCTTGAAACGATAATGGAAGAGTGTGTTGCCAATTGGAAAATTTCAAGGAAGCAGGTCCGTTTTCTCGTTCCTGATCCATTTGTTGTCATTAGAAAAACGTCGATTCCGCCGGATATTAAAGATGATGAAATAAGAGGCTATTTGTATATGGAACTCGGGACAAGCATTCACCTCCCATTTGAGGAAGCGGTATTTGATTTCTACCCGCTTTCCGGTAAAGACAGCGAGAAAAAGGAGCTGCTGCTGTTTGCGGCCCCTGAAGAAATCGTAAAAGAATATGTTGACCTGCTTGAACGTGCAAGGCTGAAGCCTAATGCCGCTGATATTTCCTGCCTTGCTCTTTACCGGCTGTATCACCAGTTCGATTTCATCGCAAACAATGACATCCTGATGTTTGAGTCAAGCATTTGTTGGCGGAATTTATTTCCACCTAAAACGTGTAAGCGGATTCAT
>NZ_PGVA01000001.1 GCF_002860125.1 Bacillus canaveralius | reverse complement strand
AACGGCTACGCCATTATCTGGATGAGAAGGGAAATAATTCTCCTACAAACATTTTACTCATACGCGACACAGAGAGAGGCGAAATGTCTGCTTATCTTAAAACAGGGCTTTCTCTAAGAGCCATCGCTGAAAAGACAGGTCGTAGTGCCAGTACCATTTCACGTGAAGTAAAACGGGGATCGGTCACACAGTTGGACACGAACCGCCGTGAAGTCGTGAAGTATTTCCCAGACACTGGAGCGCGGGTGTACCAAGAAAACCGCCTGCATTGCGGGGCCCCTTCTGTCATCATGAAATCGTGGGACTTCCTGCGTTTTAAACAAAGAATTACAGCAGTACCAATTGTACTTATTTGTTACTGTGAAACGTGGCAGATCAAAGTATTAAAATAGCTTTAGATGCTGGAAGTCTCTTCAAAAAAATGGGATCTATAAAACTTTAGTCTTGGATCCGGATTAAAATATCAAACCCAAAACGGGTTTATTTTACTCAAGTTTAGCCTAATTTCAATTTGAAAGATTTCCTACTAAGATCTATGTTAGATTATTTTATAATTGCTTAATAAAACATCAACTATAATAATACAAAATATAGTCTTTTCTGACTATTTACAAACACATTTGCACTTGTTTACAATTAAATGGTAATCCAAATTTTACCTAGGAGGAATATGACGAAAAAACTATTAAGTGTTTTGTTGGTTTTTGTGCTACTTATTCCGGTCGGATCTAGTGTTTTGGCATATGATTCTGCGACTCTATCTAACGAGGGATCCAACGACAATAAAACGACAGAGTCTTTTGAGGTAATTGGAACAGATGGAAGAGAACTAGTAAGTAGTACTGCTTCAATGCAAACGTTATATTAAGTATGATTTGAAAACAAAACTGAATCAATTCTAGACTTAGAATATCAGCCTGATGGCGTGAAACCATACGAATCTATCGGACGGAAAGGAAAAGGAAAAGCTGAAAAGGTAGTCTCTCAGATTTTGCAGATCCAATAAACCAATAATTGACCCCTTTACAGGTCAGGAATTAAACAATCAAGTAGTTAAGCCCTTCATATCGTGCCTTAACATATATCCAATTTGAAAATTTAATAAGTATTTGGAGTTGCACAGGGGGAGTTATCGCTAATGACTTGGTTGTAACTAATGCGCACTGTATCGAAGGAAGCCCACTAGCGGTAACAGTTTTTCCTGGTTTGAATCACTCTTCATACTCATATGGATACTATAGGGCTACAGAAATTATATACCCTGAAGAATATGATTCTGGTGACAATAGTAGCGCATATGATTATGCTATTTTAAGAGTAGTACCAGACTCTGGACATGGGTGGATAACAATACAGATTAAGCTTTGTCCCCTATATTTGATGATTTATAGAGGGGACATAATTTCAACAAGTACAGTGTGCTCGGAAGTGCTAAACAATTTACGGAAAGGATTATAACCCTTTTATTAAAATGTTTACCGTGTTTATGACGATCCTAAAATGCATAATTATCTACTAGAGTAATGAGATTCTGAGAGAAATAAAAGCCCCTAGCTTTTATTGATTAAAAAGCCAGCTACATACAATCGTTAGATATCATCTAGCTCTCTCAAATAAACCGAGCTGCCTTTTCTCTCACAAAGGATGGTTTAAACATGTATACAACCCCTCCATATGTAAAGTTGTTAATTGCGACGCTAATTGCGCTAACCGCATCATTAATCTTGAATGAAATAGATTCAAATAAACAGACCGATGTCGATGTAAAAGATTATGCAGACAAAATGCAGATAGAAGGATATGTTGTCTCAAAACGAATAGGTGAAGTTTGGATATCTGACGAACCAGTTAGTATGCGGGGTATGTTCACAGGATTTTTTACTTCTAACTACGGTGGCTCGACAACCATCGTCACTATACATGAGAATGCGGAAGACAAAAAGATGTTGCGTAATCTCAAAATAAATCAAAAAGTTCGAGTTTACTATGATCATCTTTTAGAATCATATCCTGGAAGAACTTCTGCCTACTATATTGAAATAATTGAGTAGCCAATCTGTTAATGCACTCAATATCATAAGAGCTGACTCAAAAGGTCGTTGAATGGCGACCTTTTCGGGTATTTTCAGCACTTTTTAGTTGTTTTCGAAAACGGACTAAAAGAGGTTTTTTTTTGAACGGGCAGGTTAGTTAAAGAAGGAAATATTTACACGTTCAGTGAAATATATATGTATGGACGTAAATATATCGGGTTTTCAACTGGCGAAACCCACGCGAGGAGATGACCGAAAATGGGAACACGGCTGAATCAAATTGTGTTAAATGGACTCACTTTTCAATATCGCCAGAGTGGGGGAACTTCAGCACCACCAATTGTTGCTCTTCACGCCCTGGGGGGAAGTGCAGAATCATGGGATGAAGTGGCTGCTGTATTAGGAGAAAAATACCGCGTTTTATCTTTAGTTCAACGGGGTCACGGTGGGAGTGAGAGAGCTAGTACATACACTTTTGAACTGATGTGCGATGACTTGCTTCATTTTGCGAATGCTATGAATTTGGAACGGTTTACCCTAATTGGGCATTCCATGGGAGGGACAGTATCCTATCTTTTCGCGGAAAAATATCCGTCAAGAATAGAAAGATTGATTATTGAAGACACCCCTCCTCCTTTTCCAGATAAGTCGTTCGAAGTTCCTTCCAAACCTTCTGATTCCCTACCGTTCGATCGGCTGGTTGTGCCTTCGATTCTACGGCAACTTAATGAACCCAATCCCGAATGGTGGGCGCGTCTTTCGGATATTATCATGCCGACACTTTTATAGGCGGTGGATCCAGTCATATTCCTCAAAACAAATTGCATGAAGTTTCTGAGCTTATACCGAATTGCGAATTAGTGACGATTGAAGATGCTGGGCACTATGTGCATGATGCAATTTAACAGCATTCTTATCTGCCGTTAAAAGTTTTTTAAATTCATGAGTTTTTGAATGTTTTCATTTCCCTAATTCTTATTCAACGAACGGGTGCTTTACTTTAAAAGGGGTAAAGCTTTTTTCTTATTCAAGTAACGGCCCTTTAGTTTAACAAGGAAATGACATAAAATGAGAGGAATATTATACATAGTCTGTCTTATATTTGTTTCGATAAAGGAAGTTAAAAGTAGATTTAGAAAAGGCATTAAGTGTTGTGGAAGAATTCATTCTAGAAAATAAAGAATATGATGGTAGATTATTATAAGAGGGTAGTGCAGCGCCGGTTTTGCGCTGCATGGGTGACTAACGGATGCAGTCGTGAAAGAAGAATTAAATTGACTAATAAAATCAACATTTTTCTTAAACAGAGCCTAAGCTTAAAGTAAAACACTGTGAATCACTCCACAGTGTTTTACTTTATTAAGCCAAAGTGAACGCATATTTCGTCACAGTTTTATACAATTCCCCTTTTTCCAATATACTAGAAGGGAAATGCGGCTGATGGACGGAGTCCGGCAGACCTTGTGTTTCCAGGCACAAACCAAGATACTTCCTCGACTGGACACCCCTGATTAAAAAATCATCTCCAAGCTGGGTTCCGGTATAGAGAACAACAGTCGGCTCGTCCGTTTCAATCGTCAACACCCGGCCGCTTTCAGGATCGCGCAAAACGATTTCTTGATTGTTATTTTCAGCCAACAAAAATGGATGATCATAGCCTTTGCCAGCCAGAATATTTTGCGGATGTTCTGAGGAAACACCATCGTTAATTTTTCTGCCTGATTGAAAATCAAACGGCGTATTGTCTCCAGGCAGTATTTGCCCCGTTGGAATTAAATCTTCAGCCAGTTCAATAAATCGGCCGCTCTTTAATGTTAAAACATGATCTAAAATATCTCTTTTTAAATTTCCGCTCAAGTTAAAATACGAATGATTGGTTACGTTTAGAACAGTCCGCTGATCGCTGACGCCCTCATAGGAGATGATGAACTCATTATCGTTATTGAACGTATATGTCACCTTCATCTGCAGGTTGCCAGGATACCCCTCTTCTCCATCTTTGCTGAAATAGGAAAACTCTATGCTGGCCTCATCTCCGCTTTCCCTTGTCTCAGCTTTCCAGAACACTTTATCGAAACCCTTCATTCCTCCATGAAGATGGTTTCCGTTATTATTTTTCGCCAATCTGTAGGTTTGATTATCTAAATTAAATGTTGCGTTTTTGATCCTCCCGGCAAATCGTCCGACCACTGCCCCAAAATACGGTGAACGTTCCAGATAGTCCTGAAACGAATCAAAGCCAAGCACGACATTTTCGAACACACCATTTCGATCCTGCATGATTATTTTTGTGATTATACAGCCGTAGTCAATGCTTGTTACTTCCATTCCTTGTTCATTGACGATTGTAAAGGCCGTAACAGGTTGTCCATCAATTTCTCCGAATTTCTCTTTAAAAATGTTCATTCGATTATCTTCCCATCTTAAAGTGAATCCAGAAAACGGCGGAAAGCGGCTTGCCCATCTCCATTTCGCTTGTAAACTCCCGCGTCCTCCAGAGCTTTTAAAAACTTTAATGCAACTTCTTTTCTGACAATTTCCTGCATCGATTTTCCTGAAATCCCTGTGCTGCTGCGAGCCTTTATGTCCTCAGCCCAGGAAACATGGTATTCTTCAATCTGATTGGGCTCTTCCAATAAAAACTTTTCAACTTCAGCCAATTCAGTTTTCAAGCGGGCTGGCAAGACCGCGAGTCCCATCACCTCGATTAAACCGATATTCTCCTTCTTTATATGGTGGACATCTGCATGTGGATGGAAAATACCCATTGGATGCTCATCGCTGGTTCGATTGTTGCGCAATACAAGATCGACTTCAAACTCCCCGTTGCGCATCCGGACGATCGGCGTGATTGTGTTATGCCGGGTTTCGCCTGAGTACGCGAAAATATTTGCTTCGCGATCGCTATAATTCTTCCATTTTCCCAAAATATAATCAGAGGCAGCAACAAGCTTTTCCTTATCCAACCCTCTAAGGCGGATGACAGACATTGGCCACTTAATTGTACTTGCTTTTATGGTTGGAAAGCTGTCCAGAGTGAACGAATATTCGTCTCTAGCCTTCGCCATCGCGAAATGATAGTTTCCGCCCTGGTAGTGGTCGTGCACTAAAATCGATCCGCCAACAATCGGCAAGTCGGCATTCGAGCCGATAAAATAATGCGGAAATTTTTCGACAAACTCGAGAAGCCGCTCAAAAGCTTCACGGTTAATAACCATATCGCGATGTTCACCAGCCAACAGAATACAATGTTCATTGTAATAGACATAAGGGGAATATTGCAGAAACCACGGCTCCCCGCCTAGGTCCATTCGGATCATGCGGTGGTTTGAACGGGCAGGGTGCCCAATTCTTCCTGCATACCCCTCGTTTTCCACGCACAGCAAACATTTCGGATAGTTTATTGAGAGATCCTTCTTCTCTCGTTCTTTGGCAATTTGTCTCGGATCCTTTTCAGGCTTTGACAGGTTGATCGTTATGTCCAACTCGCCGTACTTTGTGTCAGCTTTATAATTGATATTTTTGCTGATGCGCTTGGTTTGAATGTAATTGCTATTCCTGCTCAATTCATAAAAATATGAGGTTGCATTCTCAGGTTCTTCGTATTTCTCGTAAAATATTTGATTAAGATCCGATGGTCTTGGCATAAATACATTCATGATCTGGCTTGATAAAATCTCCCGTTCATCAAGGAGATCGTCAATGATACCTTTTCCCACTGCATAATCTGTCAATTCATCCAGTAAATCCGGGATGTCCTTGTTTGGTTCAGAAGGTTCGTCACACCGGAATTCATTTAGGGCTAAAAGAGACATAATTTGATTCCGTGCATAAACTTCATCTTCACTGCTGATCATTTCTATTGAAATAGCTTTGCGAAGCAGCTGCTGCAAGACAGAATAGACGTCCACCGTTTTTCCCTCCTAGTCGTCATAACCATTCGGATGTTGTTGATGCCAATTCCAGGCATGCTTGATGATCTGGTGGATCGATGTATGCACTGGTCTCCAATCTAGAACACGTTTCGCTTTCTCTGAAGAAGCGATGAGTGTACTCGGATCACCTGGTCTTCGCTCGACTATTTTTGCCGGGATCGCATGGCCGGTAACTTCACGGGCTGCCTCAATAATCTCCTTAACTGAAAATCCGCGGCTGCTGCCGAGATTGAAGATATTGCTTTCTCCTCCGTCTTGTAAGTAACGAAGTGCCAAAACGTGGGCAGCAATTAAATCTTCAACATGAATATAGTCACGGATACATGTCCCATCTTCTGTATCGTAGTCGTCCCCAAAAATGGAGATGTATTCCCGCTGTGCTGACGCAACCTGTAAAACAACCGGGATGAGGTGGGTTTCCGGATCATGATCCTCTCCGATTTCACCATTTGGATTCGCCCCGGCTACATTGAAATAGCGTAATGACACATATTTCACTCCGTACGCTGCGTCACACCATTTCATCATTTTTTCCATCGTTAATTTAGTCTCACCATAAGCGTTTGTCGGCAAAGTTGGCATGTCCTCGGTAATTGGCATTACGTCCTGTTCGCCATATGTAGCTGCTGTCGAAGAAAAAACAATGTTTTTCACACCGAACTCAACCATTACATCGAGCAGCACTTGTGTACCATATACATTGTTATCAAAGTATTGGAGCGGTTTTTGCATCGATTCACCAACAAGAGAATTTGCTGCAAAATGCAACACCCCGTCAATTTGTTCATCAGCAAATACTTTTCGCAAAAAATTTTTTTCTCGAATATCACCTTGATAAAATTTCGCCTTCGGATGAATGGCTTGCTGATGTCCCGTCTGTAAATTGTCGACAACCACTACATCATAGTTTTGCTTGATCAGCTGATTAACCGCATGGGAACCAATGTAGCCGGCTCCGCCAAGAACTAAAATACTCATAACAGCACCTCCGTTGTCGTTTCTTTTGCACCATCACCGATACTTGCCACATAGAAAGTGGCGTCATAGCCAATTTTCTCTTTATATTCAGAGCCTGCTTGTGAAATGAATTCATCTACCCGTTCATTTGCTACAATGGCAATGGCGCAGCCACCAAAGCCGGCCCCTGTCATTCTTGCACCAATTGTCCCTTCGTGCTTCCATGCTGCTTCTACTAATGTATCAAGTTCTGTGCCAGTCACTTCGTAATCATCCCTGAGTGAACGATGGGAGGCATTCATGAGCCGTCCAAACTCGGCCAGATCACTGTCTTTGAGTGCCTTCATTGCCTGTAGTGTCCGCTGGTTCTCGGATACGGCATGCTTTGCCCGCCGTTGCAGAACTTCATCGGTGACCAAATGTTTAATAGCTTCGAATTCTTCTTCTGTTAATTCGCCCAATGAGTCAATAGGCGCAGCTTTCTTCAGTTGTCCCAGGGCTGTCTCACATTCGCTTCGGCGCTCATTATACTTTGAATCAGCAAGCTCTCTTCTTTTATTCGTGTTCATAATGATAATTTTATGATCTGTTAGGTTAAAAGGAGCGTATTCATACTTCAATGTGTTGCAATCTAGTAAAATACCGCAGTTCTCCTTGCCCATCCCGATCGCAAATTGGTCCATAATCCCACTATTTACACCGATAAATTCATTTTCTACTTTTTTACCAAGCTTAACAAGGTCTAATCGCTGCACATTTAAATCGAACATTTCATTAACCGCCACACCTATAAGCATCTCAATTGAAGCAGAAGAGGAAAGGCCCGCTCCATTCGGAATGTTCCCGTATACGAGGACTTCCAGCCCTGATGATAACTTCCAGCCCGCTTCCTGCAAATAGCGGATCATTCCTTTTGGATAGTTCGCCCAGCTATGTTTCTTGTCGTAGTCCAAAACGTCAAGCGTAAATTCAATCACACCTGTATCTTCAAAATTCATTGAATACACGCGGATTTGGCGATCATCTCTTTTTCTGGCTATCCCATACGTCCCGAACGTTATCGCACAAGGAAAAACATGTCCCCCATTGTAGTCGGTATGCTCACCTATTAAATTAATTCGGCCGGGAGAAAAGAAAATGCGTGCTTCGTTGCGGCCTTGAGAAAAAATTTCTTGAAACTTCCTTTCCATCGTTTGAATATCCATAGGACCTCTTCCCCTCAGGTAATTTGGAATATAAATATCTAGAGAAATAACTGAAAGCGTTTCAATAACATTGTATATAAATAGTAAAATTAGGTCAACGTTTTTTAGTAAAATTTTAACTTAGTATTTAATTAATCATTGCGGACTTATTTGTTAACCAAAAAAGTCCATGGAGCATCCCATGAACTCTTTCTAGTAAAGCTTATTCACTGCTTCCGCGAACTTCAAGCTGAGTAGCAATAAAAACCTTCTTGGCAATTTGCCGTTCAGCTAACCTTTCCAAAAGTAAATCTACCGCGGTTTCCCCCATCATTTCCGTGTATACTTTTACTGTACTTAATGGGGGATAAACGTATTTCGAAACACTGATGTCGTTTACACCGATTATACTTACCTGTTCAGGAATGGAGATATTTTCTTCGTGCAGCGCTCTTAAGCATCCAATCGCCATTGAGTCACTTCCAACAAAAAACGCTGTCGGCAGATTGCTTTTATGTTCTTTTATCGCCTTTTTCATCAGGTCATATCCATCATCTACAGAGAAGGTTCCAATATATACATAAGATTCATTATAGAGTTCTGTATTGCGCAGAAATCGCTCAAAGCTCATCCGCCTTGCGTCATCAATCACAGCCGTCTCGTCTTTATACGTTTCTCTTCCACCAATATAGCCGATTTTTTGATGCCCTTTTTTCAGAAAATAATCGAGCACATTTTCGGTAGCCTTTTTAAAATCGATCACAACTGAATCGAATTGATCATCATCAGGAGAACAGTCAACAAACACGATATTCTCCGTGATTTTACGAAGTTCTTGAGCCTGCTTCGGACTGAACTTTCCAATCGCAATAATCCCGTCAATTTCATCAGACTGCACGGATTGAGACCTATCCATGGAGAATTTCTTGATTTGGAGATTCAAACTCTGGCAGCGATTTTCTACTCCCAACCGAATCGACATGTAATAGAGATCATCGAGCTCCTGCTGTTCAGTATACCAATTAACGATCGCAATCCTGTATGATAGCGGACGGCGCTCAGACTTTTTCCGATAGGATAACGCTTCAGCTGCTTCTAGAATTCTCTTTTTGGTGTCATCACCGACTGAGAGTGTTGTATCATAATTTAATACTCTTGAAACCGTAGCCATCGAAACACCAGCTCTTTCAGCGATATCTTTTATTGTTGCCATACCTTTCTCCTTACTCATTTTTTAATATTAAAGACAGGGTCATTTTACTCCATTACTGTTTGGATATAGCTTATATTACACTGTTGGTCAGTTCTCTTAATGTACCGGATTCATCTCTGGAAGCGCCTTCAGTTCCATCATAATCCACATCAATATTCCAGTCAATATTTTTACTAAAATTTTAACTTGCGATTTTTTAAGCTGAGTTTGCTGAACAGCAGTATATTTTAATTGAGATTGTAAATATTCATGTTTCAAACATTTCTCCATTCCTTCCCCAAAAAAAGACCCCGTCAAAAGACGGGATTCCACATTACAATTGAAACTGACTCGTTAAATTGGCACATCCAAAATAATCTTTGTCCCTTGTTTCGGGGCCGAATTGATTCGAAGCGAGCCCCCGACGGCACGAGCTCTCTCCTCCATGCTGAACAGGCCGACACCGCGGGCAATCTTTTCAGATTCAAAACCTTTTCCAAAATCCTCAATCAGCACTCTTACAAAGTTGTCGGTCTCCCTCATTGTCACGGATGCTTCCTCTGTTTCCGCATATTTACGGATATTCGTCAGTGCTTCCTGTATAATCCTGTAAATCGCAAGCTCTTTCCCTGTTTCAAGCCGTTCGTGCAGGACACATTCGAAGGAGACATCGATTTTATAGTAATCGGAAAACCTGGATAAGAAGGAGCGGATTGCCGGAACAAGCCCGAGATCGTCGAGAACTGAAGGGCGCAGCTCCCAGGAAATCTCCCGTACCTCTGCAATCAATTCCAATGCTTCTTGCTGCATTTGCTCAAGCAGTGGGTGGTTCAAGTCCGCCTGCATCCGGTTGATCGTGATCAAGTGGCTGTAGAGGTTTTGGCCAAGTCCATCGTGAAGGTCACGTGAAAGGCGCTTGCGTTCTTCTTCCTGGACATCCATCATCTTCAGCATCATTCTTTGCAGCTCTTCTTCAACCCGTTTTCGCGCGGTTATTTCATGGCGGATCGCTAAATATTGATACGGCTTTCCTTCTTCATTCAGAAAGGGGACAATTGTTGTATCGACCCAATATGCCGTTCCATCCTTGGCCCGATTTTTTATTTCTCCCTTCCAGACCTGGCCCGCAGAAATGGTTTGCCACATTTCTGTAAAAAATTCCTTTCGATGATAGCCTGAATTGATGATACGGTGAGTTTTGCCAACTACCTCTTCAGAAGAGTACTTTGAAACCTTGCAAAACTTTTCATTAACATATTTAATAATTCCATTCTCATCTGTAAAAGCAACAATCGTTGATTCATCAAGGGCAAACTTTAAATCAACCAGCTCGTTTAATGGCTCGCGTATTTCCCGTCTAAGCTTTGACTTATCTTTAGCATCTTGGAACACGATCAGGAAGTATGCTTCACCATTCAGTTGAAAAGTATTAATCTTGATAAAGACAGGAAACGTCCTTCTATTCTTGTCCTTTCCGTATAGAGGGATAATCATCCCGTCCTCTATATCCTTAATGCTGATTTCCGTAAAAAGTTCATCAATTTTTAAACCGGCTGCTTCACGCTCCTGATAACCGAAGCGTTCGCAAGCACTATTGCTAAGAAAAGAAATGGTCCCAGAAGCATTTACTAAAATCGTTTCTTCATTGGAACGAGGCATATTTCGATTATTCTTTTCCTGTTCGCTATACCTGTCCATTCATAAATATCCCCCTGCTCAAAGATTCATTAAGCGATTTAAGATTTCTTCTAAATCGCGGGCATTCTCAAATGTTTGCTGCATCTCTAGATCGGTGAAGGGTTGTTTTGTTCTTCTGCCAATCAACAGTACGCCCTTTGGTTTTCCATTAATGTTGAGCGGGACACCAAAAGATGTGACGAGGCTCTCAGCCAGCAAGATCGGATACTCGAGAGCCTTCCCCTGAATATCATTAGGGAAATCTTCAATCATCATCGGGCTTCCTGTTGCAATAACCCTGCCCGCAATTCCCTTTCCGTACCGCAGCGTAATCCTTTTATATTTATCATTACGGTTTCCGGCGGCATAATGCCACCTGACTTCCGGCCCGCTGTCACTTTGCAGGGCTATACCAACAAAGTCGCAGGCTGTTTGCTTGAGTATTTCATCACATGCTTGAACGACCGGCTGACACTTATTTAATTCTGTCATATTTTTTCGTTTCCTTTACATCCCATATCCGAGTAACCCCTTTTTTAAAGCGTAAGCCACTAATTCGGGCCTTGTCTTCATTTGGAGCTTCTCCATTAAATTGCCTTTGTGCGTTTCCACCGTTTTTACACTGATAACCAATTTTTCAGCGATTTCTTTATTGGAGAATCCTTTGGCGATTAACGTTAAAACTTCCCTCTCCCGGTCGGAAAGCAGACTATACGTATCAGCATTTCCCTGCTTCATATTGCCTAAATACTCTTCCATCAGCCTCTTTGTAGCCGACGGATGGAGATAGGCCTCCCCCTTCGCCACTGATTCAATCGCAGCAAGCAGCTCTTCGTGGGGAGCACTTTTTAAAATACAGCCTGAGGCACCTGCCTGGATCGCTCTAAATAGATACTCTTCGTCGTCATGCATCGTTAAAATTAAGATGGCGATATCGGGCATTTGTTTCTTCAGTTCAGTCGTTGCGGAAAGCCCGTCTTTTCCATGAGGCATGCTTAAATCCATAATAACAACATCCGGTTTAAGCTGGAGGGCCTTTTTGATCCCTTCATTTCCTTCGGAGGCTTCCCCAACCACATGCATATCTGGATGGTTGTTTAAAAGCATACTCAATCCCATTCTTACGACCGCATGATCATCAACGAGCAAAATTTTTAACAAGAGACTTTCCCCCCTTTTTTATTTATTTTGTTACTCCTATTTTAACATGCCTTTTTTCCTTTTCATGAAAAATACGCGTATGAAAAAGCATCACTTTTTTCAAGTCATGCTTTCTGGAAACGGCTCATAATCATTATTCATGCTATACAATGTCAATATAGTGAAAATTATCGTTAAGTTAAAGGCAAGGAAATTCGAATCGTTGTTCCCTTCCCGATTGCCGAGGAAATATGACATTGTCCGCCCGCTAGTATCATTCGCTCATGCATGGCTGCCAGTCCTGATGATTGATTGATTGCTTTCTTGACATCGAATCCTTTGCCAGCGTCGCTGATTTCAATTTTTAATGAAACTGGTTCCCAAATAAATGAAAGCCTTGCATTCGATGTATCTGCATATTTAGCAATATTCCCCAGCGCTTCCTGGCACACGCGAAAGAGGGCAATACTGTTATGTTCAGCAATTGGCTTCTCAGCACCTTTGTTTTCAAGCTTAACTTCGATTCCGAAGGTAGAAGTGTACAGCTTTATATAGCTTTTGATAGCGGGAAGCAAACCTAATGTTGTTAAGGTCGGGGGGTGAAGCTCAACCGAAAGCAGCCTTACTTCCTGAATTGTTTTTTCGAGCACTAAAGCCATATCTCTTAAATAACTTTTAGCGGCAGGCTGTTCCACACCACTTTCAAGAAATTGCAAGCCGGTATAAAGACTATATAATGTTTGGCCAACGCCCTCATGAAGTTCAAAAGCTATTCTCTTAATTTCTTCTTCCTGGGATTGAATAATATAAGAACTTATATTTTGTGCTGGTGAAATCGCCATTTCGCTTCTCCTTCCGCCTTGACTGGGACCTTAAAATTTGTAAGGGAATTGCCGGCCCCTGTGTTTTAGCTCGGGACCGGCTTGTGATTGTTAAGATGCTGGTGCAATTTGCGTTTTCTTTGTTGCATTTTTTCTTTGATAGTAATACCAGTTTAGCCCAAAAGATATCACGTAAAATCCGATAAAGAAATACAATGCTGTTACCGGAGTCCCAGTTGTGTTAACACTCCATCCAAACAATTGCGGGATAAAAAACGAACCGTATGCTGCAAAGGCTGCTGTAAAACCGAGAACCGGCGCAGCTTCTTTAACAGGGAATATAGCTGGAATCATCTGAAAAGTTGATCCTGATCCAATTCCCGACGCGATAAACAAGATGAGAAACGACATTAAAAATCCTGCGAATTGTTTTGCGTTTGTAAAATAGATCACTCCCAATGCACCGGCTGTCATAAAAACGAATACCCATGATGTAACAAGTGCACCGCCGAGCTTATCAGAGATCCATCCTCCAATAGGGCGGGCTGCCGCTGCCAGAAAGGCTCCCAGGAAAGCGAGCGAAATATGCTCTGGAAATTGCGATTTTAGTAATAACGGAAATGCGGCAGCGTAACCGATGAAAGATCCAAAAGTTGCTACATAAAGCCATGTCATAATCCAAGTGTGCTTTCTTTTTACGATGATAAATTGATCTGCTACAGATTGAGTGGCGTTAGGCAAGTTATCCATTCCAAAATATGCTGCTACGGTCATAATCACAATCGGGATCACCCAAATAAATGCAGCGTTCTGCAGCCAGATCGTTTGGCCATTTGCGATTACCTGGCCATCTCCTACCATCGCAAATGTTCCTGCTGCGATAATAAGCGGAGTTACAAATTGGACGACCGAAACCCCCATATTTCCTAAACCGCCGTTAATTCCAAGTGCCGTCCCTTTTTCCTTTTTCGGAAAAAAGAAGCTGATGTTCGCCAATGAAGATGAGAAGCTGCCACCGCCAAGACCACAAAGAGCGGCAAGCAAAAGCATGACTGAATACGGTGTTTCCGGATTTTGTACGGCCATTCCAATCCCGATTGCCGGAATCACGAGAACTGCCGTTGAAATGACAGTCCAGTTTCGGCCGCCGAACTTCCCGACGGCAAACGTGTAAAAGAATCTTAAAGTCGCCCCGACAAGCCCTGGAATCGCCGCCAACGTAAACAGTTGTTCATCGGTAAATACAAATCCAATATCATTCAAGCGCACTGCAACCACCGACCAGATTTGCCAAACGATAAAGGCCAGCATTAGTGAAGGAACCGAAATCCATAAGTTCCTGCTCGCATGTTTCTTGCCTTCAGATTGCCAAAACGATTCATCCTCTGGATTCCAATACGTAATCCGTTTATCTTTTGCCATGTGATTTACACACCCTTCTTTAATAAATAATAAAGTCCACTTTCCCGATCAAATGCCGACCACTCCTGCTCTGTTTGGATAACATTAGCTGTTAACGGGACAGCAAAGAAATGAAAGCTGTCAAAATAAATTCGCAAGTGGGTCTCGTCAGGACAGATTTCGATTTTTTGGATTGTTTTACGGATAAAAGGAGCTTTTTCATCGCCCTGATCATCCTGGATGCCCACAGCTACGGGAACCGAAACAAATCGTCTTAATTCCTCCAGATTAATGTGTTGCACAGCTGCTGCACCCTCTCATTGTTGCAGGATAAATGTACATTTTATATCCCTGCAAGTAATTCCAAAATCGTTCGCCGGCATTGTCTTCAAGGAATTGCTGCACTTCGTCCTCTGAACGCCAGCGGCTCATCCCTTTAACTTCTGCAATGACAATTTCTGTACCATCTGTAATTTTTTCTTCCAAATACCAATTGAGGCAAGCTCCGGTGAAAATCTGCTTAAGAAGCTCATCGATATCGGAAGCAAAGCCCCCCAGTTCTTCCCTGATAAAACAAAAGTCCAAATACGTTTCGTTGTTCATCAGCTTTCACGCCTTTGCGCTTTTTGATCTTTCTTGTATACCAGAATCGCAACCGGAAACAAGATGATGTTCAATGCCCCGAAAACGATCGCAGTCCGATAGTTTTCAAAAAAATACTGATGTACCATGTACTGGGTAAAAATAATATTTAACATTAAGATCGCACACAGAATACCAAACATGAGATAACTATGTTTCATAACGTTTCACCCTTATTGCGTAAATTGCCCCGTCTTCTACTTTTACTTGTATTTCCGGCAGCGGTCGGCGGGGCGGGCCTGCTGTTGGAGCACCTGTCTGGACATCAAATTTTCCATGATGGCAAGGACAGACCATTTCGCCTTCTTCTTTCACCCAGAACACTGGACAACGAAGGTGGGTACAGGCATTTTGGTAAGCAACATATTTCTCGTCTGAGAGCCTGATCAGAATTGCATCATCATGTTCACCAGGAAACTTGAAATCGACTGCATCCCCGATAGCGAGCGATTTAACTTCCGTAATTTTTTGCTGAGGATACTCCTTTTCACCTAGACCCATCAGTTCTTTAGCGGCAACAGCTCCCCATGGCAGGGACGAGACCGCAAATACTCCGGCTGCCCCGACCAATGTTTTCATAAAACCCCGCCTATCAAGCTTGCGTTCATTGTTGCGATGAATATTGTGAGTGTAATTATCTTCATTAAAGGGGATTTTATTGTTTTTCTCCGTCATAACCATCCCTCCTAATACAGCTTTGTTGTTCCCTGAAGGATACCAGGGAGGTTTACTTTGACATTTGTTTCGCTTTCGAGATAAGGCATGCTTGTAACCCATTTATCATTGTCGAGATTATATTGCTTTTGCTTATTTTCGATTTCTTCCTCTGTCAGCCATTGCAGCGTATTGGTTGGACATACACTTGCACACATAGGCGGAATACCGTCCTTCGACCGGTCTATACATAAGTCGCATTTGTACATTAAATTTTGTTCCGTGTCGAATTTCGGGATGCCATAAGGACAGGCAATCGTACAGTTCTGGCAGCCGATGCATTTTTCGACAAGCGCCGACAACACCGCACCTGTTTCATGAATCTGGATCGCTTGCGCCGGACAACTCCTTGCGCATGCCGGATTGACACAATGAAGGCACATCAGAGGCATCGTCTGTCTGTCAACAAGCGGATTCACATCATACACATAGTTTCGGTTCCGTTCTTCATGTCCCCCGCACTGTGTACACGCTGCCAGACAGGAACGGCATCCTATGCAGTTTTCCAGTTCGATATAAAGCCTCTTTTTCATTTATTGCACCTTCTTTAGTTCCGATTTTTCGATCTGGGCAGCGCACGCTTTAAATTCAGGCATCCGCGACGTCGGATCCAGAGCCGGAATCGTTAGGAGATTAATCGATTGGTCATGACCCCAGTGATATGGGACAAATACCGTATCTTTACGAATAGCCTCTGTTATTTTTACTTTATAGAAGCTTTCACCCCGGCGAGTGAACAGGCGTACCTTTTCTTCATGATTGATGTTATATTTAGCGGCAGTCTCCGGGTGAACCTCAACAAAAGGTTCAGGAGACATATCGCGCAAGAATTGGATTCTTCTTGTCTGGTTACCGGATAAATAGTGATAAACAACGCGGCCCGTTGTTAAGCGCAGCGGGTACTCCTGATCCGGTTCCTCTGCTGGCGGCCTATAAGGCAATGCCATTATTTTCGCTTTGCCATCAGCATGATAGAATTTTTTATCAAGAAACAGGTGAGGTGTTCCAGGATCATTTTCATCTTTACATGGCCAGAACACGCCATTTTGCTTCTCGATCTTTTCCCAGGTTACTCCGTAATAATCAGCAGTTCCGCCTTTGGATGCTAAGCGCAGTTCATCAAAAACGTCCCTGGCAGTTTTTAAATGTGAAAAGTATTTTCCGCGTCCCATGCGCTCAGCGAGTTCTACTTGAATTTGCCAGTCAGGCTTTGATTCGCCTAATGGCATTTGAGCTTTGTTGATTTTGATGATACGGCCTTCTACATTCGTGGTCGTTCCTTCATCTTCAGCCCATGTTGTCGTTGGAAGGATGACATCAGCGAATTCAGCCGATTCAGAAAGATAAAAGTCAACACATACCATGAAATCAAGATTTTTCATTTGCTTCCTTACATAATTAAGGTTAGGTGCAGATACAGCAGGGTTCGAGCAAAGAAGATAAAGTGCGCGAATTGTTTTCTGTTCCATCAGCTCAAACATTTCATATGCTGAAACTCCCGGTTTCGGCATTTCTTCCGGTTCAATGCCCCAGACCGCTGAAACTTCCTTTACGTGCTGCGGATTGGTAATTTTACGGTAGCCTGGTAGTGCATCAGCTTTTTGTCCGTGTTCACGTCCGCCCTGCCCGTTTCCCTGTCCTGTGATTGTAGCAACTCCGGATTTCGGGCGGCCAATTTTACCAGTAACAAGTGCCATATTGATATAAGCAGAAACGTTTTCTACTCCTTTAATTTGCTGCTCGATTCCTCTTGCAAACATGACGATGGCATTCGGTGCTTTTCCGTACAGTTCGGCAGCGCGGATGATTTTTTCAGGAGCCACTCCAGTGATTTGGCTTGTATATTCTGGCGTAAATTCTTTAACTACTTGCTTCATTTCTTCGAAGCCGTTTGTATGATTGTTCACAAATTGTTCATCAACATGGCCGTTTTGGATAAGTAGATTTAAGATTCCGTTCGCCAGAGCCAAATCTGTACCCGGTCTAAGGTCTAGATGAACATCCGCTCTTCTGGCAATCGGCGTTTCGCGCGGGTCCGCAATAATCAGGTAACCGCCCCGCTCCTGTACATTCCAAATACGGAACATCGAAGTTGGATGGCACTCCGCTGTGTTGCTGCCGGCAAGGAATAGACAATCTGTTTCATGAACATCTGTCCAGGGAACTGTCGAGCCTCTATCAATACCCAATGAACAATTTAAGCCACCCGCCGCACTTGCCATACAAAAACGTCCATTATAATCGATATATCTCGTTTGGAGTGCTACGCGGGCAAATTTTCCTGTTAAATAACACTTTTCATTTGTCATGGAAACGCCGCCGTAAACGGAAACGCTATCTTTTCCGTAATTTTGCTGAAGCTCTTTAAACTTTTTGACGACCAGGTCGTACGCCTCATCCCAGGTCGCTTCACGGAAACCTTGTTTTGTTCCTTTTAAAGAAGCGTCATCGCGGATTAGCGGCTTGAGGATACGGTCTGGATGATTGACTTGCTGATACGCCGTAACCCCTTTCGGACACATTTTCCCTAAAGTTACAGGCCAATCGTAGCGAGGTTCAACCCCGATAATTTTATTCGTTGTTGTATCTACACGCAGGTTCATTCCGCACTGCATGGCGCAATAGCTGCAATGTGTTGGGACAAGTGTTTCATTTGGATGCTTCGCATTTTCTATGTCTCTGAAGAATTTATCCCTTTGCATTCTGGTTGGCCTCCTTAACTTTTATCTCGTGGGTGGCTATTCCTGAAAATTGAGCAATCCGGTATTTTCTCCGGCATGGAAGGCAAAGCTCTGCGAGATGGAAGCCTTCTTTTTGTTGAAAACTCATTTCATTTATACCTAGCACAGAAATAACATCATTAGATTGTTCAGTTGATACGAATCCGTCACCACAAACCTTGCATTCTTTCATCGACTGCTCGGCATAATGCTCCCGGTAGTTCCGGGCAAAAACACTTAACGGCCGGAACGGAATATGAGCGAGCTTCCCGAACGGAAGATAAATCAATGTAACAATCACTGAATATTGGTGAATCAAGGACATGACCGGCTGCCCCCAGCCGTGTAAAAATACGTTCATAAAAGTAAGCGCCAAGCCTGTGACACTTATTAAAAGCAGCATATACAGCGGCAGGAAATCGTACAGGAAGGTTTGTTCCGCTCTTGCCTGCATATTCTTTAAGCGGCGGTAGAGCGCCATGCATACTCCCGTGATGACCATGATCGCTGAAATATTCAATGCGTTGTAGGAAAGCCAGGCTATTACCCCATCCGCTTTAACCGTCATTACATCCAAGCCCATGGCGACAACCGTGTAATAACCGTTCTCCGGCATGGTGAAATACATTCCGCCAAACACGAGCGGGAAAGTGACCAGGCAAGCAAGGACGCAGCCCCAGCCGATCAGCATATGCTGGGTCCAGCGGTAAATCCCGCGGTTCCAAATAAACCGGTACGTAGCAAGATGTTCTACAGAAGTTTTCGGGGTCGACTTTCGAAACAGCAGCTTTATTCCCTTTTTAATGAAAATTTTTGTAGGCGGCCGCTCTCCCCAGGCGATAAACCGATAAAAGAATCCCCCGATGAATACGATTGTTCCAACCATATATCCGTAAAGATTTAAATCAATATGAGTAAACATTCTCGTTCCGATAAAAGATAGTAAGACAATTGCACTTACAGCTAAAAACATCGATTTGGCAAAATGGGACGCAAATGCGTTACCGACCGGATGTCCCGATTTATCTTTTGTTAAAGCTTTTGCCTGCATCTTCGTTCCTCCTTATTGCGAAAATTAGAATCACTTTTGATACTCTAATTGTAAAAATCACGCAAAGTTTTCCGTATCGGGGAACTCCCCTATCCTGAGGAGAAAATCCCCCTATAAACCCTTATTCCAGACAAAATTCCGCCACAAATACAAAAAAGCCTGTTCTCGGATACAGCAGGCTTTGTCTTTATCAAGGCTTCAAAAAGGCCGTGTAAAATTAATTAAGCGGTAATTGGCTGGAATTAAGCGAAACGAGCCAGTAATTAAGCGTTCGGAGCGATAATCTCGCGGATAAATTCGTAATTAAGCGGAAAGTCCGATTAATTAAGCGAAACCCCTTATCCAACCTTTTTTGTCGATTTAAAAAAACGCACTGGGATTTAAAAACCCTGTGCGTTTTTTTATTTCATTATCTATGAGGCTTGCTCATTATCCTCGCCATCAAATTTATATTCAGTTTCCCAAAACTCCGCATTTTTGATGCCCAATTTTTTCGAGTTGAACACTGGATCGAGCCCCTGCTTTTTCTGGGCTTCATAATCCTTTAAGGCAATGAGTGCCGGCTTCGCCAAAATCAAAATGGCGATTAAATTCGTAACAACCATTAGCCCTAAACCAACATCCCCCATTGCCCATGCCAATGTGGCTGTTTGAACAGATCCATAGAAGGTTGACGCCATCAAGACGATTTTCAGGAAGAACATTGCTGCATTATTCCCCTTACCGCGCACCAAGTAAGCGATATTTGTTTCGGAAATATAATAGTAAGCAACGATCGTTGTAAAAGCAAAGAAGAATAAAGAAACCGCCACAAATCCGGCACCGAAACCAGGAAGAACAGTTTCAACCGCAGCCTGCGTGAATTCAGGACCGGCCTCAACTCCCGGTAAATTGTTGACAAGGAATCCTCCTTCGGGATTTTCCGTGTTGAATGATCCTGTAAACAAAATCATGAAAGCTGTCGCGGAACAAACAAACAAAGTGTCAATATAGACGGAAAACGCCTGTACCAATCCCTGTTTGACAGGATGGGATACTTCTGCAGCACCGGCCGCATGAGCCCCGGTTCCCTGGCCAGCCTCGTTTGAATAAATCCCGCGCTTCACGCCCCAAATGATTGCCATCCCAATCATTCCGCCAAAAACTGAATCAACCGCAAAAGCACTTTTAAAAATAAGCGAAAAAACAGCTGGTATTTCAGAAATATTAAAAGCAATGATAATTAATGATACGAGAATATAGCCAATTGCCATAAAGGGAACAACGTACTGGGCAAATGTGGCAATCCTCTTCACCCCGCCAATAATAATTAAACCCAGTAAAAGAACCAAAAAGATGCCTGTTATCGCCGGGCTGATGCCAAATGCGTTTTCCACTCCCAATGCAATCGAATTTGCTTGAATACCCGGCATTAATAATGCCATTGCCAGAATGGTTGAAATCGAAAACAACACAGCAAACCATTTTTGTCCAATCCCTTTTTCAATATAATAAGAAGGTCCCCCACGGTATTGACCATCTCGCTTTACTTTATAAATCTGTGCCAAAGTGGACTCGACGAAAGCGGTACCTGCTCCGAGAAATGCCATTAACCACATCCAAAACACGGCTCCCGGACCACCCATTGCGATCGCTGTGGCTGTTCCTGCAATATTCCCTGTTCCGACGCGGCCGGCTAGAGCTATAGATAAGGCCTGGAATGACGATACACCCGCATCCGAACTTTTTCCTTTAAACATCAGCACAACCATATCCTTAATATGCCTTACCTGCAAAAACCGGGTTAAAATCGAAAACAAAAGACCTACACCAAGACAAACGTAAACCATCGGTGTACTCCACAGTATTCCGTTTAAAGCATTAACGAAACTCTCCAAAAATGTTCCTCCTTTTTACAATTCTGAATTTTTAACCTATTTAGAATTATAGGATAAGAGACAATGTAAAACAATCTTTATCTCCGTATTCATCAGGTACAATTTTTACCTTAATCATTTTTTAAAGCGATTAGGAGAAACTATCTGCAAAGGAGTGATGTAAATTGGCAAGAAGAAATAAGATTCTGATTCCCGAAGCAAGAGCAGGGTTGGATCAGTTAAAAGCGAAGGTAGCCGGAACTGCAAACCCTGAGGATGCTAAATATGAAGTAGCTGCTGAACAAGGCATTCCTTTGCGCAAAGGCTATAATGGCAAATTAACTTCTGAACAGGCCGGCAAAGTAGGCGGCCCTCTTGGAGGCAATATGGTTCGGGAAATGATTAATATGGCCAAGCAGAGCTTGGGAAAGCCCAAACAATAAGTGTGATGGATGAAAGGAGCATGGGAGTGGAATTTAATATAGAACAATTAGCTGAGCAATTGCCCGACTTTAGTGATCATGAAGGTGCTCACCACTGGTTTACCCAAAAATACGGGGAACGTTTTGTGCTCAGGGAAACTAATACAATCGAAGGAAAAAAAGTTTATTTTTATCACGTTATCAAGGAGCCTGGATTATATAACGAGTATTTAGAAAATATTTCAGACGAAATTTCAGACGAAATAAATCCTGATGCCTTTCGTAGCTACAGCACGATTGAAATTTCCGAAGATGGGGATGTTAGTATTTCTATTTGATATGGAAAATGAAGCTTGCCCATAATAAAAGCGAGGCACCGGCCTCGCTTTTAACAGTTCTTTTATTATGCTGACATGGCTTCCAATTCAACTCGTGGTGAATTCCACATCGAGATCCACTTTCTAATCGCAGTAATCATGATAATCATTCCGAGAACTAGCATGATAATTGATAAAATTCCATTCAGGACGTTGTATCCAGCTGCAGCTGGATTGAGGTATACATTTTGGATCATCCAGTATCCTGCATAGTTTACTGTCACAAACAAGTAAGCAAGAGGGACAAGGCATGTTAGCATGTATCTTCGTTTATCGGCAATTTTCAGGATAACTGTCGCACCGATAATTAACCCAATTGAAGCCATCAACTGGTTTGATACTCCGAACAACGCCCAGACTGAACCGATATCTCCAGAATAAAGGAGATAACCCCACATGAAGCAGGCAAGCGCGCTCGCAAAAATCGATCCCGGCAGCCAATCAACTTTTTTCAATGGTTTGTAAAATTCCCCGAAGAAATCCTGAATCAGGTAACGGGCCACGCGCGTACCCGCATCAATCGCGGTCAAGATAAAGACGGCTTCAAACATGATAACGAATTGGAAAAAGTACGAAGCTAAGTTTGCGAACCATGGAATACCCGTAAAAATGTACGCCATCCCGACAGCAAGCGTAACCGCACCCCCGGTACGTCCTTCCAAATCAAGGCCGATTTCCTGGCTTAGCTGTGGCAAGTTTACTACATCCATACCCAAAGTTCTAAACACTTCAGGTGTTGAATTAATCGCAAAGTAGTCAGCAGGCTGCAGCGCAGTTGCCGCGATTAAAGCCATGATCCCCACCAAACATTCCACTAGCATCGCACCGAAACCGACAACTTTAATATCGCTCCAGCGATCAAGCATTTTCGGGGTTGTCCCCGACCCTACAAAGGCATGGAAGCCTGAAATCGCACCGCAGGCGATTGTAATCGAAATGAATGGCCAGACCGGACCAGCAAGGATCGGGCCACCTCCACCGATAAATTCAGTTATAGCCGGAAATTCAATCGCAGGATTAATCACGAATACCCCGATAATCAGTGCGATAAATACACCGATTTTCATAAAGCTGCTTAAATAATCACGCGGTGCGAGCAGAAGCCAGACCGGAAGTGCAGCAGCAAAGAACGCATAAATAGGTAAAATAATAGCCAATGTTTTTGTATCAAGTGTTAATAGATCCCCAAGTGCAGTACCTTGAATCGAAGGACCGATGAATACTCCGATCATTAATAGAATAAAGC
The DNA here is from genome assembly GCF_002860125.1 of Bacillus canaveralius. Classification (GTDB taxonomy): domain Bacteria; phylum Bacillota; class Bacilli; order Bacillales; family Cytobacillaceae; genus Bacillus_BJ; species Bacillus_BJ canaveralius. Next base: position 188,649 of record NZ_PGVA01000001.1, on the reverse strand, counting down.
CGACTGTTGATGCCAATTTTAGATTTCCGGTTTTCTTATAATAAATACCTACGCCCATTGCGATCGGAATCGTAATCCCGACTGCAAATGTTCCCCAAGGATTTTGTTCCAATGCATGGAGAACAACCATTGACAATCCGGCCATTGTAATCGTAATGATAAACAGCATGGCCAGTCCTGTACAAAATCCGGCAACAGGTCCCAATTCTTCCTTCGCTACCTCTGACAGCGACTTTCCTTTTTTGCGCATGGAAGCAAATAACACGACTGCATCATGCACCGCTCCCCCGATAACAGCACCGATCAACAGCCAAAGCAAGCCCGGAAGATAACCGAATTGGGCTGCCAGGATTGGGCCGACGAGCGGACCGGCTGCTGCAATCGCAGCAAAGTGGTGGCCAAAGCTGACCCATTTATTAGTTGGTACATAGTCTTTCCCATCATTTAGTTCATGCGCAGGTGTTGGCTTGGCATCATTTAATTTTAAAACTTTAACTGTCATAAAAGTGCCGTATAGCCGATAAGCAATCATTAAAATACACATGGATGCAATAACAATTGTAACCGCATTCATTTTATTCATCCCCCTTTCGCGTTGAGTCTATTTTATATGATGAAAGCGCCAGTCATGATTTTTCAAAATAGAATGCACGAATTCACGAGTGAGGTGCAAAATTTGCGGACTGAAATGCAGCAGGACTAAAAACCCAGCAACTGTTTCAATTCTTTTGTATAGGTCCTGCTGACAGGGACTTTCTCTCCATCCGGCATCATTAAATTATACGTTGAATGAAACCATGGCTGTATTTCAAGAATCGCCTTCAGGTTGACAAGAAAGGCGCGATGGACACGCACAATTGGCGTACCCTGCAGCCTTCGCTCAAAGGTTACAAGTGGTTCTGCAGCATAATATTTTTGCTTATCCGTAGCGATCATGGTTCTTCCCTCTGCCGTACTTATATAAAGGATACTTTCAATATTGATTAAAACAATCCGTTCCTCGGCGGTAATCGCCAATTTGCCGGTCCGTTCCAAAAATGGCGGCTTTTGCTCGGGTTCTGCCGACTTGATTGCTTTTTTCCTGGCGAGGAGCTTTGAGATTTTTTCAACGGTTTGGCCGACACGGCTTTCATCAAAAGGCTTTAAAATATAGTCTGCTGCCTCCAGTTCAAATGCTTTTAAGGCAAATTCATCGTAAGCTGTTGCGAAAACAATTTCGGGTCTTTGCTCAAGTTCAACCAGCTGTTTTGCCAGGTCGATACCGCTGTCTTCTCCCAATTCAATATCGAGAAACAGAACGTCAATTTCGAAATCGGAAAGCTGCTTGAGGGCTGTTTCAATACTATCTGCAGCACCGACTATTTCTACTTTTTTCGTCCGTAACAGGAGATAAGCCAGCTCATCCCTGGCTAACGGCTCATCATCCACTATAAAGGCCTTTAACATACTCCTCACTCCATTTGCTTTGCTCCAAAGGCATGGTGATAAAAACCTTCGTACCTTTTCCTTGTTCACTCTCAATCAGGAAGTTTCCTTCCGCCCCATAGATTTCCTGGATCCGGTTTTTGATATTCCACAATGCTGTTCCCGTTCCTTCTTCAGACCTGACCGTATCATTTCCTAAATGCTTAAGCAGCGAGGCGGGGATGCCTTTTCCGTTATCTTCGGTAACGACGACCATTTTCCCACCCTTTGCATAAGCCCGCACAGTGATTTCCGCTTTTTGCGTTTTTGAAACAGAATGGCGAATTGCATTCTCAACCAACGGCTGCAATGTGAAGGGAGGGATCAGCACTGTTTTCAGCAGCGGTTCTATATCCATATAAACAGAATACTTGTCCGGGAACCGGGCTTGTTCCAAAGCAAGATACGCTTCAACATGCTCGAGTTCCTTTTCCAGCGGGATCAACATCTGCCGGGCTCCCTGCAGATTGCTGCGAAAGAACACACCAAGCTTTAGTAAAAGCTCTCTTGCCTTGTCTTTATCCGAGCGAATTAAACTTGAGATTGTATTGATCGAGTTAAATAAAAAATGCGGATGAACCTGGGCATGAAGCGCTTTAATTTCAGCGTCCTTTAAGAGCCGCCTTTGCATCTCCGCTTCCGCCAGCTCCAGTTGGGTGGAAAAAAGTTTGCTCAAGCCTTCTGCCAGTTCCTGTTCAACCTTGTCCATCCTGGCCGGATTCAGGAAATAAAGCTTTAATGTCCCGACTGTCCTGCTATTGGCGATTAACGGCAACACAAGAGCTGCCTGCAACGGGCAGTCCTCTTTCATGCAGCGAATTTCGCTGCGTGCGTTGGCCTTGATAATACGCCCTTGCTCCAATACTTTCCTCGTCAATTCAGTCGCCAGCATTTCCATCGGATTGTGATGGTCGGACCCGGCTCCAACGTGGGCCAAAACTTGATGTTCGTTCGTAATCGCGATGGCATCCGCTTTCGTTTCGCCCAGGATAATTTCCGCTGCTTTTCGGCTCGAATGCATGTTTAATCCCTGCCGGAAAAATGGAAGCGTTTGCTGAGCAATATAAAGTGCCTTATTCGTTTGCAACGCTCTTGTTCTTTCTTCCTCCGAAAGAATTGTTTGAATGATTAAAATGAACAGTAACGTCCCGAATCCATTAACTGCTATCATCGGGAAAGCGATAATTTCAACTAAGTGGACAGCTGCGTCAAACGGCTTGGCGACGGCGAGGATAATTCCCATTTGGATACATTCCATGAGGATCCCAATTGAAACGGCTCCCCATGGGGCGCGATTTTTTTGGATTCTGTACCGCTTACTAAGCAGACCGGTTACATAGCCGGCAAAAATTGTTGAAACCGAACATGCTACTGCCGTAAACCCCCCAAGCGTCAAGCGGTGAAGTCCCGCAATTAAACCAACTCCCAATCCGACAACCGGCCCGCCAAGCAAACCGCCAATAACAACGCCCATGATCCTTGTATTTGCAATTGCACTGTCGATGTCAACATCTGCTTGCCATACATGGGAAGAAACGGCCCCGCTTTCGATTTCGACACCGGTATAATTGCTAATGATTCCAAATGTTCCAAAAATGGCAATTAAAATAACTTTACCTGAGATGCTTGGTTCATTATGGATAATTTGCCTGAACGACTTCATCCTTGATAGTAAAAATGCGACAATAACCAGAATTCCGACCCGTTCAACCATTAAGGGCAATAGCTCAATCAACTTTATCCCCCCTGCCAGTCTGTATAATGTTATTATACACGATAGTCTATTCTGCAATAAAAAAGGACAGCCAATTCGCAAACGAATTAACTACCCAACGCTCCATTATTATGGTGCTTTACCTAACTCATCATCTTCTCCATTTAATATTCCCATGCCTTCGATATGGCGCTTTGCTTTTTCATCGCCAAGCTCATAAATCATCGCATACGCTTGTTCAATCGTTGCATCATATTCTTCATTTTGTGAAGCTTTGTGATATTCGAGGTAAGGAACATGAGCCCGGGCGTACGTCTTTAAATCAGCATTATAGTTTTCGCTAAAAAGTTCTTGCAGCCGCGCTGCTTCTTCGTCTGTTGCAAAAATTTTAAAATTCCACTCTGCTTCAGGCTCAGTGGCATTTTGCAAAAGCTCGCCATTTTCAATATTGACATAATAAGTCTTTTTATTTAAATCCATCATTTCATCTCCTCGGGTCGTTTATATGTATGCTTTACCACCTCTCCGCATGTTTTAATCGTTTCATTGCTTGCTTTTTCTGTGTAGCGCGAATGCACACTTGAAAAACACCGCGCAAAAATAGTTTTGCAATCTGTCCTATTTGTCTGCCAATGAATTAAAACCATATTTTTCAAGGATATCAACAGCTTTTTTCGCTTGTAAAAATTCATAAAATTTAATCGCTCCGTCGCGGTTATCAGATCCTCGGATGACGCCTAATTGATATACGATCGGGGAGTGGGTTTCCGCGCCAGCAACAGCGGCGATTTCTACTTTATCCGATACAAGCGCGTCCGTTTTATAAACGATGCCCGCGTCGACGTTGCCTGTTTCAACATACGTGAGAACCTGGCGAACATCTTTGGCGAAAATCAGTTTTGTCTGGACTGGTTCCCACAACTCGGCATACTCCAAGAGTTCCCGAGCGTATTTCCCCGCCGGAACACTTTCAGGTGTTCCAATTGAAATCCGTTCAACCGCATCATCGGCAAGATCTGCAAATCCTGTCAGATTTTCTTTTCGGTTTTTCGACTGGACAAGGACTAATTCATTCCCGACGAGGTCGGTGCTATACCGTTCTTCAATGAAGCCTTGTTCAACGAGTAAAGCAAATTTGTCTTCAGCGGCCGATAAAAATAAATCAACTGGCGCACCCTGGGAAATTTGCTGCTGGAGCATTCCAGTTCCGCCAAAATTAAAATACAGTTCGACACCGGAGTGCTCTTTTTCATAAGCTGTCTTAATTTCTGTCAAAGCATCCTTCATGCTCGCAGCCGCAGAAATCGTAAGCTCCGTTCTTTTCTCCTGGTTGTCCGGTTGTTCCGATTGGGAACAGCCTGCGATCACAATCGCGATGAAAATCATATAAAGCTTTATTAATTTTCTCATTGTTCCCCATGCCTTCTTATCTTTGTGACAAACGTAGAATGTAACCAGCCAAATCTTGCACTCTTATATTACCTTATTTATCAAAGAGGTGAAATCCATATTCCAGCCAGTTTATCGTCAACTTTTCGAATTTATCATCAACCTCGGCCACTTTATCGTCAATTTTTCGCATATATCATCAACCTCAGCCGTTTTATCGTTAACTTGTCAAATATATCATCAACCTCAACCGCTTTATCGCCAACTTTTCGAATTTATCATCAACTTCGGCCGCTATATCGGCAACTTGTTACATTGCACCATCCCGGAGCTGGCCAAAATACAGGTTGTGATAAAAGCCTTGTCGTTTAAGGAGTTCGTGGTGGCTGCCTTTTTCAGTGATTCTGCCCCCTTCCAGTACAATGATTTGATCGGCTTTTTGAATTGTGTTGAGGCGATGGGCAATGACGAAGCTTGTTCTTCCCTCCATCAGCCTCTGCAGCGCTTCCTGAATTTTCACTTCCGTCACCGTATCAATACTGCTTGTCGCTTCATCCAATAAGAGAAGTGCCGGGTTGGCTAAAATCGCCCTCGCAATCGACAGCAGCTGTTTCTGGCCCTGGCTGATCCCTTCTCCATCCTGAGTGAGTACTGTATCATACCGTTTAGGAAGCATCATAATAAAAGAATGAGCATTTGCTTTTCTTGCTGCTTCTTCAACTTCGCTGTCGCTGGCATCGAGTCTCCCATAGCGAATATTTTCCTTAATAGTGCCCTCGAATAAAAACGAATCTTGAAGAACGAAAGCCATATGCCGCCGCAGGCTTTCCCGTTTTATTGAAGTAATATCGTGGCCATCTATCAGTATTTTGCCGCTGTCCGGGTCATAAAAGCGGGAGATCAGGTTTATCAAGGTCGTTTTTCCGGCACCTGTGGGTCCAACAAAGGCAACTGTTTGCCCCTGAGCAGCATAAAAATCAATATCTGTTACTGTGGTATCTTCCTTTTCATAAGAAAATGATACGTTCCGGAACTCCACTTCCCCTTTAACAGCTGGCAGGTCGGCTGCAAAACGTTCGTCCTGCATCTCTTCTTTCTCGTCTAAAATAGCAAAGACACGCTCTGCCCCGGCTACTGCCGACAGCATTGTGTTAAACTGGTTGGCCAAATCATTAAGCGGACGGGTAAACTGCCGGGCATATTCGGCAAAAATAACTATTACCCCGATTGTGACAATACCCCTTAGTGCGAGGAGCCCGCCAATACCTGCAATAATAGCAAAGCTGAAATTATTTAAGAAGTTCATCAGCTTTGGAATAAATCCTGAATACGTCTGCGCCCAAAAGCCCGCTTCTTTTAGCTTCGCATTCTTGGTACGGAACTCGGAAATCGCCTTCTTTTCCTGCGAAAAAGTTTTCACAATTCGCTGCCCGGAAATCGTTTCTTCAATAAATCCGTTCAGATTGCCGAGATTATGCTGCTGCTCTTTAAACAACTTTCCGGTTCGGTTTGTTATCCATTTCATGCCCATAAACATTAGCGGTACGATGATTAATGTAACAAGTGTCAGCAGTGGGCTGAGCCAGAGCATTACAGTTACCGTGCCTGTCAACGTCAGTACACTCGAAAAAATTTGAATGACCGAGCTGTTTAAGGTCGTACTGACATTTTCAATATCATTGGTGACACGGCTCATCAGTTCTCCGTGCTGGCGCTTATCGAAAAAGGGGATCGGCAGCTTATGAAGATGGCTAAACAACTGGGTGCGCATCGTAAATACTGTATTTTGGGCAATTCCGATCATCCAGAAGTTTTGAAACAAAATCGAAGCAGAATAAAGAAGATAGACAACCGCTAATTCAATTAATCGCAATATTAAATTACTGCTGTCACCTGAGACTACGTATTCGTCAATCGTCATCCCGATCAAGAAAGGTCCCAGCAGTCCCAAAGCCGAGCTGGCTACAACCATGAAAAGCACAAATATAAATAACCTTTTACAAGAGGCAAAATACTGCCAAATCCTCTTAACTGTAGCAAACCCATTTTTCGCTATTACTTTCTTTTTTTCGGATATTTCATCCCGAGCCAGAACAGAAACACGTTTGTATTGGAAAGGTTTAGTTAACTCCTTGAACATGCTGCAACGTCTCCTCTCCATACTGGGATTGAAAAATGCTCCGGTAAAGAGAAGAATGCTTTAATAATGAAGCATGGCTTCCTTTTTCAAGCAGTTTGCCCTCCTCTAAAAGGATGATGTGGTCGGCTTCCATCGCCGTACTAATTTTTTGCGTAATAATAAGGGTTGTACAAGGATACTTCTTTATCGCCTCAAGCAGCTTTGCTTCTGTTACAAGATCCAATGCACTAGTACTATCATCAAGCAGCAAAATCCGCGGCTTCCTCACCAGGGCCCGGGCAATCGCGATCCGCTGTTTTTGTCCCCCTGACAGGTTTACCCCCTTTTGGCCAACAATTGTGTCATATTTTTTCGGCAATTTATTGATTGTTTCATGAATTTGCGCACTTTTCGCTGCTTCAATGATTTCCTTGATCGTCGCATCTTCTTTTCCCCAGGCAATATTGTCCTTCACCGTACCAGTAAATAGCAGCGCTTCCTGCGGAACAAAGCCAATCTTCCTGCGCAAATGATCAAGCTTCATCATTGTAATATCGTGATCATCAATATAAATCGCCCCGCTCGTGACATCATAAAGCCGGGGGATTAACTGGAACAAAGACGATTTGCCTGCTCCTGTCGCACCAAGAATGGCGACCGTCTCGCCCTTTTTGACTCTAAACGAAACATCGTCCAATATAGGAATGCAGCTCTCCGGATACTGAAACGACACATGGTCAAACTTTAGCTTCCCTTCCTCGACTATTATGGAAGGGTCAAGGTGTTCAGAATCATATAGATCGATTTCGGTTTCGAGCACTTCGGACATTCGCTCCGCGGAAGCCTGCGCCCTCGAAAATGCCATCATAATCCAGGAAAACATCGAAAAAGCTCCAGTGATCCTCGTTGCATAATTTACAATGGCTACCACCTCACCGACTTGCATCTTACCTGTACTGACATCAACCGTACCAAACCAAAGAACCGCGATGATACTTAAATTCATCACAAAAAGAAGGACCGGGATTGCCATTTCCATCATCCTCAAAGCAGAAACCGTCCATTCCATCAAGTCCTGATTCGCCTTCTTAAATCGGTTCCCTTCATGCCCCCTTCTTAAAAAAGCTTTAATAAGCCGCATCCCGACCAAATTTTCACGCATCACATTATTAACACCATCGAGCTTTGACTGCACAGATTTAAACAAGGATCTGCCTTTTTTCATTAGCCATAAAAGAAACACAAATAAAATTGGCAGTGCTATTGCTAAAATAAGGGCAAGTTTCACATTTACTGCAAAGGCCATCATGACGCCCCCAATGACAAGCAATGGGGCTCGAAGCGCGATCCGTAAGCTCATGAAAACCGTGTTTTGGATTTGCGTGACATCATTTGTCATTCTCGTAACAAGCGAAGCGGCAGGAAACCTGTTAAAGTTGGCAAACGAAAACGATTGTACCTTGTTGAATAAGCTTTCTCTCACATCGTATCCAAAGCTTTGGCTGACATGGGAAGCATAGAATGAGTTCGTCACACCCGCTGCAAAAGCAATGATCGAAAACGCGACCATCACAGCTCCCCAAAACATCACAACCGGGAGATTTTCGCGCAAAATGCCCTCATCGATGATTTTTGCGATTAGCAGCGGCTGTACAAGTTCAACCGCAAGCTCTGTCAGCATTAAAAGCAAAGCGATAGCTACCGGAATCCGGTATGGTTTTAAAAAAGCCCACATCTTAAACATGTGTTACCCTCCAAACGATTGTCCACTGTGCCATGCAAATCTTTCGGAAACCTAAAGATAAAATCTATATTGTTCATAATAGCTTTTTTCGCGGAATTTTTAAACAATTTAACAACAAGGTGATTTTAATTGTTAGTTTCGTTCATTTCAGGGTAAAAATAAAAAAACGGTTGATGCTAATAAAGAAAGGAGAGGTTTCTAAATGCTCATTGTCTACTTAAGCATCGCTTTAGTTGTCGGCTCGCTCATCTATTTAGGGTACTCTGCCTTCACAACGTTAAAAGAAGCAAAACCGGCGATCAACAATCTTTCGCAATCAGCGACGCGCGTTCAGCAACAAACGGAAAGCATAAGAACAGAAAAAGATGAACTCACAGCAAACCAGCAGCAACTTATCGCCGATATTCAGCAGAAAAAGGCAGCTGTCAATTCTGCCATTAAAGCCGTTAAAGAAACAACACAGTCCTTTAAAAAATTGGTTAAAATAAAGCCGATTGCCCATCTTCAGCGGAAAGACCGCGAACAGCTTTTAAATTGGGAGATTCGGAAAAGATCGTTTAAGTCACAATATTAAAAGCGAGGGGCTCCCCTCGCTTGCTCCAACATTTTCGCGGATATACCAGCATTTTCGCGGATATATGCAAATTTTCGCGGATATACCAACCATTTTCGCGGATATATCAGCATTTTTCGCGGATATACCAACATTTTCGGATATACCAGCATTTTCGCGGATATATGCAAATTTTCGCGGATATATCAGCATTTTTCGCGGATATACCAACCATTTTCGCGGATATATCAAAATTTTCGCGGATATACCAACCATTTTCGCGGATATATCAGATATTACTATCTTATACCGGACGGAGTTTATGACTTTCCGTTGCTGAAAAGCTCTTCAAGCTGCTTTCTCAACGTAAATTTCTGGATTTTCCCGCTCGCATTCCGTGGCAGTGCTTCACAGAATACATACTTGCGGGGTCGCTTGTAATTGGCGAGCTTTTTACTTCTCTTGCACCATTCATCAAGCTCAGTCTCCGTGATTAGCGCATCTTTTTTGACGACGAAAGCTGTAACGGTTTCGCCCCAGCGGTCATCCGGCTGCCCGACAACGGCCACATCAAGAATCCCTGCGTGCTCGTATAAAAGGTCCTCTACCTCGCGCGGATAAATATTTTCGCCGCCACTGATGATCATATCGTCAACCCTGTCTTTTACCCACAGATAGCCATCTTCATCAAGATAACCGATATCTCCTGAATGGTACCATCCTTTATAGATCGCTTTTTCGGATGCTTCATCACGGCGAAAATATCCGCTCATCATACACGGTCCCTGGACAATGATTTCACCTGTTTCGCCTGCTGGAACAACGTCATCAGGATTAGAAGGCCCGGTTTCATTAGGCCTGACTATCCGGATATCATGATTCAGGCAGGCCTGGCCGGCAGAACCAGCTTTCGTGAGCTGATCCTCTGCCGACAGAAAGGTAATCGCCGGGCCCATCTCGGTCATTCCGTACGCCTGGACGAGCTTGATCCTGAGTTGGTCATGGCAGGCATGGACGAGTGCGGGAGCCATTGGAGCCGCTCCATATAAACCGAGTGTTAAGCTCGTGATATCATATTGGCTTAAATCTTCCTGGAGAAGCATATTCCACATCGTTGGAGCCGCAAAAAACTTTGTCACTTTTTCCTGGTCTATTAATTGCAGCACTTTGTTTGGCTCGAAATGATGAAGAATGATGTTTCTGGCACCCACATGAACACGGGGCAGGAATGCGCAATGAAGCTCAGCACAATGGAACATTGGCGCCGTTACCAGCCCATTATCCTGTTTCTCCAATTTTGTCGAGCCGATTACAATCAGGCTTTGTTCAACCATATCGCGGTGGCGGTGCAGTACACCCTTAGGCCTGCCGGTCGTTCCACTTGTGTACATAATCGCATATAAATCATCTTCATGAACTTTGCTATCAACGTCTGTGTCTGCAGCGGAACTCACTTTTTCATGATAGCTTGCAGCATAATCGGGCGTTTCTTCATCAATAAACCAGAAGGAAACCGTTGAAAAACGTTCTTCAATCGCGGCCACAACGTCGGCTAACGCTTGTTCAAACAAAACGACCGTCGGCTCGGCGTCTCTCATAATATAATCCACCTCTTCTGCTGTTAGCCGAAAGTTAATCGGATTGAAGATGGCACCAATTTTAGCGCAGGCAAAAAAAGCAGTTGCCAGTTCTTCTGTATTAAACAGAAAAGTTGAAACGCGATCGCCTTTTTTCACACCTTCATTTAAAAGAGCGTTTGCAAGCTGGTTCACTTTCTTGCTCCATTGCTGGTACGTATAGCGGAGATTTTTTCGAACATCATAGATGGCTTCTTTATGAGGATATTTTTTTACCGTCAAATCAAAGATTTTCCCAACCGTTGTTGACATATTCATCCCTCCAAAATTAGTTAAGCCGTTCAATAATCGTCGCGTTTGCCATTCCGTGTCCTTCACACATTGTTTGTAAGCCGTAGCGTCCGCCTGTCCGTTCGAGCTCGTGCATCATCGTTACCATAAGACGCGCTCCGCTGCCGCCAAGCGGATGGCCCAGGGCGATCGCCCCGCCATTGGGATTAAGCTTTTGTGGATCGGCGCCTGTCTCTTTCAGCCATGCCATCGGAACTGGCGCAAATGCTTCATTCACCTCAAACACATCAATATCATCAATAGATAGCCCCGCTTTTTGCAGTACTTTTTCGGTTGCCGGGATCGGACCTGTCAGCATAAGAGTTGGATCTGATCCAACAACAACGCGGGTATGAATCCGAAAACGCGGTTTCAAACCGAGCTCCTCTGCTTTTTCCCGGGACATAATCAGCAGTGCAGCAGCCCCATCACTGATTTGACTGGAATTACCAGCGTGAATGACACCATTTTCCGTAAATGCCGGCTTCAGTCCTGCCAGTGCAGACAAAGATGATTCTTTTCTTGGTCCTGAATCTTCCCTAAAGATGGAAGTGCTTCCATCAGGTAAAATCACTTCAATCGGGAACGTTTCTTTTTGAAAATGACCCTCCGCCTGTGCTTTTAACGCTTTTTGGTGGCTTTCCAGCGAGAATTGATCCAGTTCCTCCCTCGTAAAACCGTACTTTTCCGCGATTCTCTCAGCAGATAGGCCTTGATGAATGATTTCATGCTGCCTCTTTAGTTTTTCACTAAAAGGAGCTCCTTGATAGTTCGTGCCAATCGGAACCCGGGACATGCTCTCGACTCCTCCTGCAATGACCACATCCATATCACCAGCCAAAATCGCCTGGGCAGCAAAATGGACCGCCTGCTGGCTCGATCCGCACTGGCGGTCGATCGTTGTACCAGGAACTTCAATCGGGAAACCGGCAATTAATGAAGCAACCCTTGCAATATCACCGGCTTGTTCCCCGGATTGGGTCACACATCCTAAGATCACGTCTTCAATGAGAGCCGGAGCAATCCCCGCTCTATTGACGAGCTCTTTCAATGTTAACGCGGCCAAATCATCGGGCCGGATATCCTTTAATGCGCCATTTCTTCTCCCGACAGGTGTTCGTACACCCTCTACTATGACTGCTTCTCGCATGATATCTTTCCTTTCTGGGTTAATGTTATAACTTTCAGAGGCCAAGGTTCTTGGCAATGATCGTCTTCATGATCTCATTCGTTCCAGCATAAATGCTTGCGACCGGGATATCCCGGTAACGTCTTGCAATCTCGTATTCTTCCATATAGCCATAACCGCCGTGGAGCTGCATGCATTCGGCGGCAATTTTTTTGGCCGAGTCCGTCAATTTCCATTTCGCCATCGAAACTTTCGTGACGATATCCTGACCCCCTATGTGTTCCGCGATTAACTGATCAAGGAAGACTCGACCCATTTCGATTTCTGTTGCCATCTCGGCAATTTTAAATTGCGTGTTTTGTAATGCGCTAATCGGTTTCCCAAAAGCTTGGCGGCTTTTTACATAATCGATTGTCAGTTTCAGCATCACTTCTGCCGCCGTCTGCGCTGCAATCGCAACGATCAGCCGCTCCTGTTGAAGCTTTTCCATTAAGTAAAGAAAACCATTTCCTTCTTCACCAATCAGATTGTCTTTTGGAACACGGCAATCCTCGAAAATTAATTCGGCAGTATCCTGGCAGTGCAACCCAATTTTGTCCAGCTTTCTGCCCCTTGTAAATCCAGGAGAGTCCCTTTCAACAACGATTAAACTGACTCCTTTATGTTTCGGAACCGCCTTCGGGTCCGTTTTACAGGCAACCAGGATTAAATCACCATGGATCCCATTCGTAATAAATGTTTTTTGGCCGTTTAAGATATAGTCGTCCCCGTCACTTCTAGCCGTTGTTTGAATATTGGCGAGATCGGAACCTGTTCCGGGCTCCGTCATGGCAATTGCCGTTATCAACTCGCCACGCGCACAGCACGGAAGCCAGCGTTGCTTCTGTTCTTCGGTCCCATATGTATTGAGATAAGGGACTACAATATCACTGTGCAGCCCAATCCCGACAAGTCCGGACCCGACCCGCTCCAGCTCTTCATTAATGACGGCCGAAAAACCCCAATCAACACCGCTGCCTCCGTATTTTTCATCGAGATCAGGACACAAAAAGCCCTGCTCCCCCATCTTCCTCCAAAACTCGCGCGGAATCATCCTGTCCTCTTCCCACTTTTGATAATTCGGATAGGCTTCTTTTTCTAAAAATTTTCTTAATGACCTGCGAAAAATCTCATGGTCTCCGGTTAAATACGGATGGGGCATGGTTGACCTCCTTCATTTTGTTTGTAAGCGTTTTCTTTTTGGCGTTATTTTTATCATAGTCTGATATATAAATAGTCTTCTGTATCCGTTTGTATGAATGATCTACAGTACTAATTTGGGGATATATTTGCGGGAATTCCGGTTGCTATTTTAACTGACAGTTTATACTGGATCGATTATCGCTGTTGCGTTTACAAAACAATGCGTATATCCTTCTTCGTCACACTTTACCAAATCTCCTTTATATAAGACGTTGTTTTTTCACTCTTGTCGTGGTCTTGTGGTCCATCCCACGGGATGCTGAAATAATCAGCGATTAATAATTGATAAAGATTGAATATATATGAAATAGGGTATAAAACTCCGTATAAGAGTTACAAATTACACGTAGAAGGGGTGAAAGCAAATGATTACCATAGACAAGGAGGTCGTTCTCAAGGTGAGAAGTGAACCAACTATGTTAAAAAAGGACATCATTTGGCGTATCGATCAGACCGAATATGTTGTTCGAAATGTCCCCTATGTTAAACTTGATGCAGATGGTGAAGAGTTTTTAGATATGGACGTATCTGTTACCATGACTGCACTTCGTGATCTTATGGTTGAAAATGAAATTCCTCACGATGTTGATTATGAGGATTTTGCACACATTGAATTCTAAATGAGCGTTCTTTATATATATAGTGCACCCGCATAAACCTCTAATGATTATTCGTTAGAGGTTTTTTGATGAAAAAAAGAGCTAGTCCTCAAACCAGCTCTTTCCTAAAGGCTTATTAATCATCCTCAAGTTTTGTTCAAAGATAAAATTTTTATTTATTCATATGGACAAGTCTGTCTTTATGCGATCTGTGCAATAATTCCTTCTTCATCATCAAGCACCAGCTTGATGCCGGCATAAGGATCCCGGTTCAAAAATTCATCAAGCCATAATCGGAGAGCCTCAATTAAGTTTGCAGCAACGAGTACTTGTTTCCGGCCGTCAACAAATGCTTCCGCAGAAAACCCATAATCATCATCATACATAAGTTCTACTTCAACTTCTTCAGGCTTTACTTGTTTTTTGCGGGAGACATAAACGCAAATAGCATTTATAATCTCTTGCTCTGAAAGGATTAACTTCTCCACTGATTTGTTTCCTGTGATCTCTTTTTATTCGTAAAGAAGGCGAAAATTCTACGAATGACAGAAATAAGAACGACAATTGCCAGAACATTAATCATTAAACCAAGGATAGAACCTAGCATTCCCATGTTGGCAAATAGGCTGCCAAACAATAATCCGGCCAGTCCGCCTAACATAAGCCCTTTCATTAGTCCGCCTGACATAAATCCACCTTTAGTATTGGTAGTGGCCGCAGATTTTTTTGTTGTCGAAGTGTCCGACTTTTTATTTTGGAAAAATGAATTGTTGTTTGTCGTGTTCGAATTATTGTTAAAGCTTCTTTTGCCTGACTTATACGATTTCGCTTCCACAGTTGTGGAATGATCTTGGAACACAGAGTTTCCGACAGGCGCGAAGATAATTGCTATCGAAAGTAAAGCAGCTAATATTTTTTTCATATTATGAATTCCTCCATTATTATACTGAGTATGAATCTATTTACGATGCAAAGCAAAAAATGTTTCATTTTTTTGCTTAATTAATATTTGATTACCGTTTTTACGCTCTCAAGCACAGCGACAGAATGACCACTTTGTTAAAGCCCGCCCAAATAGTGAATGATCAATGTCCATCAACACTTGCAAAAGTGCACAACTAAGATTAATTATACTACATGTGCTTATAAGAACAAAAAGAAAAGCCTTTAGGCTTACGTGTAACCGAAATTCATCTCACCCTTGTCACTGGTCTGCGCCTTCACACGATTGAAGAGTTCGGGGCATGACAAAGTATTGTATATATTCTGCCGTTATGTGTGGGTCCGCTCGTGAATCGTGAATTCCGCTTTTAAATCTTGAGTTCTGCTCGTTAATCTCAAATTCCACTCATACATGGTCAAAAAGTTGTCATCAAAAAAAACCTGGATCACACAAACCCAGGCTCCATTATCCTATCATCTACTGGCTCACCAATTTCCCCTGGCTCTGCCCCTTTCTCTCCCTAACTTTTTTAATATTGACCCGAATCAACAATGAAATTGCGAGAGCTGCGATAAAGGCGGCCACAAAAATATAGAGAGTTAGTGTGTAGCTGTTGGTCGTTTCCCTGATCCAGGAGACGAGGATCGGCCCGACGAGTCCAGCTGCCGCCCAGGCGGTCAGGATATAGCCATGAATCGCGCCGAGCTGCTTTGTTCCAAATAAGTCGCCGATATAAGCAGGAATCGAAGCAAAGCCACCGCCATAACAGGTCAGGATGAGAAAAATCAGCAGTTGGAACAATAGGGCGTTTGTCGTCGTCGGAAGCAGCAGGAACGCCACTGTTTGAATCGCAAAAAAGGCTGTATAAACATTTGGACGGCCGATATAGTCTGAAATGGACGCCCAGCCGATTCGGCCGAATCCGTTAAACAAGCCCATAATTCCAACCATTGTCGCCGCGCCAGCCGCACTTAAACCGGCAATGTCCTGTGCCATCGGCGAGGCGACAGAGATTATCGCAATCCCGCATGTAACATTGATAAACAGCATCGCCCAAAGCGCCCAAAAACGAACTGTTTTTACGGCTTCGTTGGCTGTCAGTTGGGAAAGGTCTCCCTCTCTTTGTTCGTTCGTTTCCTCTTCCGCCATTCCCTCAGGCAGCCATCCTGGTGGCGGTGGAGCGAGGTACAGGGACGAGGAAATCATCACGACAAAATATACGGCACCAAGAACATAAAAGGTGTTGGCAATCCCGATATTCGTAATCAGGTCCGCAATAATCGGACTGGCGATTAACGAGGCAAACCCGAAACCCATAATGGCAAGTCCAGTTGCAAAGCCGCGACGGTCAGGAAAACATTTTACCAGTGAAGATACCGGGGTAATATAACCAATTCCAAGCCCAATTCCGCCGAGAACCCCGTAAAAAAAGTATAAGAGATAAAGAGATTCAATGCTTTCTGCAAATCCGGCACCAATTAAACCCACCCCAAAGCAAATTGACGAAATCATTCCTGATTTACGCGGGCCATGCCTTTCGACAAAATGACCCATAAAGGCCGCAGACAGGCCGAGGAACAAAATAGCAATACTGAATGTCAATGAAATCTCGCTCAATCCCCAGCCATGCTGATCACGAAGTGGGTTTGTGAAGACGCTCCAGGAGTACACCGAACCGATTGAAATGTGAATGCCGACCGCCGCTGCGGCGATAAGCCAGCGGTTTTTCGTTTTCGCCATTGTTCCTTCCATCTCCTTTTTAAAAAAATCAAAGGGCAGACGCCAAATAGCTATCCCTAAATCCGCATATCACTCAAGGGTTTCTCCATATTTTTGCTGCTGGGCTGGCGAAGCACCGTCAGTATTGCGCTCGAACTCCTCCGTATCCTGGCCCATACCCTTCAGAAAGTTAAGCAATAGTGTAACAGCCCGGTTGATTTCCGGGTCCTTCAATGCTCCAACAAGGTCAAAATAACTTGTTTTTTCTTCTGTGTTTGCATGTTTCGCTACTCTAGCGATCCCGGCATCAACTTTTAATAAAAAAGGCTCCAGCTGTTGGACGTTAATCATCCCGAGAGTTCCGACCATTAACAGCAGGTTTTTGATGGCATTGGTGTTTTCAGGCTTGTCGGCTGCTTTCACAAGAATATTCAGGACCCTGTCTCCCTGCCCTAAAAGGCCGTTTAAGACAGAAAGAATCCCCCTTTCATGCATGTGGTGTAGGACTT
This sequence comes from Bacillus canaveralius, assembly GCF_002860125.1. GTDB lineage: Bacteria > Bacillota > Bacilli > Bacillales > Cytobacillaceae > Bacillus_BJ > Bacillus_BJ canaveralius. The sequence continues at coordinate 171,618 of NZ_PGVA01000001.1, read as the reverse complement.
GAAGCGACTGAAGGATCGCCTCCTTGTTGTCGATCAGCGCATCTTCAACCTCACGAAGATCCTTTTTACGCTTCTCTTGTTCATTTACTTCAATGCGATGGATTTTTTTGATCGCTTTAGCCATGCTGCTTCCGCTCCTTTTTCACAAGATCGCCCGGGAAAATATAATCGCTGCGGGCCCATTTCTTTTGAACCTGGACACCGATTTGCGGCTGCGGATTTCCATACCTGTGATTGATTTTTGGCAGCGGATTAATACCCTCTTCTTTTAATATTTCAAGCTTGGCTTGTACTTCTTTGTACGCAGGAGTATCTGTATCCTTATCCCCGTAGCTGCTCGTTAATAGATTGATAGCTGCTTCGCCTGCATCATTCATAGGAAGGTAAACTTCTTTTCCCCTAACCCTGTCGGTAATATGGCATTGCACTTTTACATTTCCATATGGCGACGACAGGCGGACGAGCGTGCCATCCTTCAAGCCTCTTTCCGCTGCTAATTCAGGAGAAATCTCCAAAAACACGCGCGGTGTTTTTTCCGAAATTCCCGCTGATTTATATGTCATATTGCCTTCATGAAAATGTTCAAGCAATCGGCCATTATTGACATGCAAGTCATACTCTTCACCAAAATCAAGCGGCTTCGACCAATTGACCGAAAAAAGCTGTGCTTTCCCATCAGGGAACGGAAATCCATCAAGAAATAGGACCGGCGTATCCGTTCCGTCTTCAGCAACCGGCCATTGCAAGCTATTATAACCTTGAAGACGTTCGTAGCTGACACCGGCAAATAGCGGTGCAAGCTGGGCTGCTTCGGCCATGATTTCGCTTGGATGTTCATATTTCCAGCCAGCCCCTAGTGAATTGGCAATGTCCATAACGATTTGCCAGTCCGGTTTGGAATCTCCAAGTGGGTCAAAAACCTGGTACAGCCGCTGGATCCGCCGTTCAGTATTGGTAAAAGTCCCGTCCTTTTCAAGGCTGGGGCTTGCCGGAAGAACGACATCGGCAAACTCGGCAGTGCGCGATAAGAAAATATCCTGGACTACAAAGAAATCGAGCTTTTGATAAGCTTCATGAACATAATTGATGTTCGAATCAACAATGCCCATCTCTTCCCCCTTCACATATAATGCTTTAAGTGTGCCTGCATGGATGCCGGCGACCATTTCATGGTTGTTGAGGCCAGGGTGTGCTGGCAGCTTTACGCCCCATCCTCGCTCATATTTTTCACGAACCTCTTTATCGGTTACTTTTTCATATGATGGGAAACGGTCCGGCATACTGCCAAAATCGCTTGCGCCCTGAACATTGTTATGTCCGCGCAGCGGGTATGAACCGGTACCGGGACGGCCGTAGTTGCCAGTCACTAACAACAAGTTTGAAATAGCCGTACTTGTATCACTGCCGCCAAGATGCTGGGTAACACCCATAGCCCAAAGCGCGCATACACTATTCGCGTTATGGATCATCTCGGCTATCTCAATCAAGTTTTCTTTTGAGATTCCCGTAATGTCTTCTGCGTATTCCAGAGTATAAACTTCAAGGTTCTTCCTATACTCTTCCATACCATTGACTTTCAATCTTATAAAATCTTCATCAGCCCAGCCCTGGTCGATAATATACTTTGTAACAGCTGACAGCCAAACAATATCAGTACCGGCGCCTGGATGGACAAATAAGTCAGCACGATCAGCCATTTCATGCTTGCGTAAATCTGCAACGATCAGCTTTTGTCCCTTTAACTTATGGGAGCTTTTTACTCTTGTTGATAAAACGGGATGGGATTCCGACGTATTCGATCCGATAATTAGTACAAGCTCAGACATTTCAATATCCTTAATTGAGCCAGAGTCACCCCCGTAGCCGACTGTTCGGAACAACCCCATCGTTGCCGGCGTTTGGCAATATCTTGAACAGTTATCAATATTATTGGTCCCAATAACTCCCCTTGCAAGCTTCTGCATTAAGTAGGACTCTTCATTTGTACATTTGGATGAACTGATAAAGCCCAGCGCGTCAGGGCCGTCTTGTTCCTTCATTTCCGTGAATTTACGGGCGATTAAGCTCAAAGCTTCCTCCCACTCTGCTTCGCGAAAAGAATCACCCTCCCTGATCAGCGGCTTTGTAAGCCTTTCTTCACTGTTAACGTAATCCCACCCAAATTTCCCTTTAACGCAGGTGGAGATTCCGTTCGCTGGTGCTTCTGCCTGCGGTTCAACCTTGAGAATTTTCCTCCCCTTTGTCCAAACGTCAAAGCTGCAGCCCACCCCGCAATACGTGCAAACAGTTTTCGTTTTCTTAATCCGTTCTTCCCGCATCGCCGCTTCCATGTCGGAAACCGCGAGGATCGAGCCGTAACCAGTTTCAATATTCTTCGTGATTTCGATCATCGGGCGCAACGTATCCTTATCAAGGCCTGTCATATACCCGGCTTCACCAACCATACCTTTTTCCATCATCGCATTGCATGGACAAACCGTTGAACAATGCCCGCATGACACACAGGATGATTCATTAATTGGCACATCATTGTCCCAAATGACACGGGGACGCTTTCGCTCCCAATCAATTGTCAACGTTTCAGTAACCTGAACATCCTGACAGGCTTCAACACAGCGTCCGCACAAGATACATTGATCTGGATCATATCGGTAAAATGGATGGGATTGGTCGACCTGGTATGGCTTTTGATCAAAAGGTATGCTCTGGTGGTTGATTTTCATTTCTTTAACGGTGTTATGTACTTCACATCCCCCGTTGTTATAATCACAGACTGTACAATAAAGCTCATGGTTGACTAAAATCCTGTCCATACCGATCACCTGTGCTTCGCGCACCTCCGGGGAAACGGTATCAATCACATCGCCATCGCTCATTACAGTGGAACAGGACCTAACTAATTCACCATTTACTTCAACAATGCATGTATCGCACGTTTCAATCGGTCCGAGACTCGGATGATAACAAACACTGGGAATCTCAATAGAGCTGTCGGACAGGAATTGCAGAACGGTCTGCTCTGCCTTTGTTGTTACGTCTGCACCGTTGATTTTCACATTAATGGTGTCTGACACATTGCCTCATCCTTTCTCTCTACTAATCTTTCAAAAAAAGAGTTACTCAGATTTCCACTACCCTAACGTTTTTATGATCAAACCTAATAAAATCAGACATGGTGAAAATGCTGATAACTTTAAAAATAGTTCGGACAGTAATAAAAGACGGTTGGTTTTCAAATGAAATAGATACAAGAAGAGGAAACTCTGAAGATTCGAGGTGCTAGCTAGCGCTGGATTGGCGATTCAGCCATTTTGAAGAATGCTAGCACTTTTGTAGTGCCGTTTTCTGCCGAATTCTTCTATGTTTGTTCCGGTCGAAACGCGGGAATATAAGTAATAATAAACTAGGAGGTAGACCTTCATGAAAAGATTAATTAAAACCGCCATTAAATGGGCGCCTGTCATTTATCCAATTGTTAAGAAAATCATAAATAGCCGCAAAACAAAAGGATCTTCACCTTCCCCAAGATAGTTACAGCAAAAGCAGCCGGAGTCCGGCTGCTTTTGGTATCAATCGTTCACAGGTTTTTCCATCAGGCCTCTGCCAATCAGATTAGCTGAAACCGGTCGCAAATCCAGATCTCTTGCCCAAACAGACAGCTGGCCAACATGGTGGATTTCATGGGCGATAATATGGCGCAAAACCTCTCCGCGTGTAAACTCGTCGTCCAGCCATGGTGCAGAACATCGCAAGTTCTCCATGTCACTCGTCCACTTTTGTAAAAATGCGAAAATCTCAGGATGATAGCGTTCCGATAGCTCTCTTACTCTTTGAAGTGATTCAAAACCCTTAAAATCAATCTCGATATCCGATTTCGCCTCGAGCGCTCGAATCCAGCTATATTCTACATCAATAATGTGAAGGAGCGTCTCATGAAAACTGCCAGCTCCCCCTGTGCGCTGCTTTATGTATTCTTCTTGCGGCAACTGCTCGCACCAGTCAAACCACTCATCTCTCACTTGCCAGTTATAGCGAAACAATGTAAGCATAATCTGATCACTCCTTCTTTAATTTGCTTTCTAACCGCTTTTCAGAACAACGCAAATTCTCTTTTAAAAGCACTATCCCTTGGTTACGTCGCCCTTTATTTGGGCTGCATACGGATGCCGCCGTCGAGGCGAATCGTTTCTCCGTTCAGCATTGGATTTTCCAGAATGCTTTCGACCAGCATGGCGTATTCATGCGGCTCGCCAAGCCTGGAAGGAAACGGCACTATTTTACCAAGTGATAACCGTGCTTGCTCTGGAAGAGTATCGAACATAGGTGTATGAAATAAGCCAGGAGCAATCGCCATAACGCGAATTCCAAAGGCGGCCAGCTCTCTGGCAATCGGTAAGGTCATCGCGACAATTCCGCCTTTTGAGGCACTGTACGCCGCCTGGCCAATTTGCCCTTCGAAGGCGGCTACTGAAGCAGTATTGATGATTACTCCTCTTTCACCCGCTTTGTTTTGTTCATTATTGACCATTTTTTCGGCCGCAAGCCTGATAACGTTGAAGCTTCCCACCAGATTGATTGAGATTACCCGCGAAAATGTATCGAGCCGATGGACTCCTTGTCGGCCAAGTATTTTTTCGCCGGTTGCGATCCCTGCACAATTAATGACGGTGTTTATAGATCCAAATACAGAAATGCCTTGCTGCAAGGCAGAAGCAATGTTCTGTTCATTCGTGACATCGGTTTTGACAAAAAGGACCCGCTTTCCCAACTCCGACTCAAGGCGCTTCCCACGTTCTTCGGAAAGATCAAGAATTAAAGCCTTACCTCCTTTTTGAACGATGTTTCGAACAGTGGCTTCCCCCAGTCCTGATGCGCCGCCCGATACAACCGCAATCGTTTCCTTGATCTCCATCCCGTTCCACTCCTCATCAATACTTTCTTTTTAGCTAAGAATTTCCCCAGTGATATCATTACTCCTATATTTTCAATTATTCAGATAATTTTTGCAAAAGTTATCATAATTCTCAATTATTTTTTTTGCTTGATGTGTCACTCGGTCAGGGTTTAATGCGGGTTGATTCCGACTGGGCAAGAATTAAAAAGTGAAAGCCTGTCTGAACACACAGGTTTCGTTCGGACTGAGCATGGCCAAAAAAGCAATAGCCTGTCTGAACACGGGTCTCATTCGGATTGGGCATGGACAATAAAGCAATAGCCTGTCTGAACGCGGGTCTCGTTCGGACTTGGCGAGGACAAAAAAGCAATAGCCTGTCTGAACACGGGTCTCGTTCGGACTTGGCGAGGACAAAAAAGCAATAGCCTGTCTGAACACGGGTCTCATTCGGACTGAGCATGGCCAAAAAAGCAAAAGCCTGTCTGAACGCGGGTCTCATTCGGACTGAGCACGGCCAAAAAAGCGTAAGCCTGTCTGAACACGGGTCTCGTTCGGACTGAGCATGGACGAAAAAGCAATAGCCTGTCTGAACACGGGTCTCATTCGGACTGGGCATGGACAAAAAAGCAATAGCCTGTCTGAACACGGGTCTCGTTCGGACTTGGCGAGGACAAAAAAGCAATAGCCTGTCTGAACACGGGTCTCGTTCGGACTGGGCATGGACAATAAAGCAAAAGCCTGTCTGAACACGGGTCTCATTCGGACTGGGCATGGACAAAAAAGCAATAGCCTGTCTGAACACGGGTCTCGTTCGGACTGAGCATGGACAAATAAGTGTAAGCCTGTCTGAACACGGGTCTCATTCGGACTGAGCATGGCCAAAAAAGCAATAGCCTGTCTGAACGCGGGTCTCATTCGGACTGAGCACGGCCAAAAAAGCGTAAGCCTGTCTGAACACGGGTCTCGTTCGGACTGGGCATGGACAATAAAGCAAAAGCCTGTCTGAACACGGGTCTCGTTCGGACTTGGCGAGGACAATAAAGCAAAAGCCTGTCTGAACACGGGTCTCGTTCGGACTGGGCGAGGATAAAAAAGCAAAAGCCTGTCTTAACACGGGTCTCATTCGGACTGAGCACGGCCAAAAAAGCGTAAGCCTGTCTGAACACGGGTCTCATTCGGACTGAGCACGGCCAAAAAAGCGTAAGCCTGTCTGAACACTGGTCTCGTTCGGACTGGGCATGGACAAAAAAGCAATAGCCTGTCTGAACGCGGGTCCCGTTCGGACTGGGCAAAGGCTAATAAAGCGAAACGAGTCAACCATATAAAACAACCACCTGGAATATTAGCTCCAGGTGGTTTCGTGCGCTATTCTTTCAATCGATATCTTTTCGCCACTTCTGTAAATGATAGTTCAGAAGTGTCATTATAGACGAGATCGGCTTTCTCAAACTGTTCCTTAGGACCGATCGCAATGGCAAACATTCCCGCCGCTTTTATTGCTTCCACGCCTGCTGTTGCATCTTCAATTCCAATACAGGCGGATGGTTCGGCTTCCAGCAGCTTTGCAGCAGTTATAAAGATTTCCGGATCGGGTTTTCCGTGACATATTGTTCTTGCATCGACAATGATATCAAATTGTTCCCTGATACCGAGAGCTTCAAGGACGGTCATCGCATTTTTGCTGGCTGACGCAATTCCGAGCTTTACGCCTGCCGCGTTGATATCGGCAACAAATTTCCAGATCCCTGGCAACAAATCCGCAGGTGTAATCCTGTTAATCAAGTTTAAATAATGTTCGTTTTTTTTAGCAGCCAGTTGATCTTTTTCCTCGCTTGAAAATCGGGCTTGTTTCCCGCCGTGAGTAAGAATTTTTTCAAGCGAATCCATGCGGGAAATCCCTTTCAATTCTTCGTTGAACTGGCGCGAGAACGGAATTCCAAGCTGATCGGCGAGCGCTTTCCAGGCTAAGTAATGGTACTCTGCGGTATCGGTAATGACTCCATCAAGATCGAAAATAACAGCTTCAAGCGGTTTATTCATGGCGACCTCCTTTGCCGTTAAGCGGTACATTAAGTTTCCCATTGGCGAAAATTGTTTTCGGTTCGCCATAGAGCGACAGCTGCAGCTCTGAGCCCCGCTGTGAAATAATCACTTCGTCTTTTGTTACTTCTACTTTGATTTCATGGCTTCGATAAATAATGTTAAAGCTGTAGCGATCCCACGCGTTTGGAATGAATGGGGCAAATGACAATGTTTCATTCGCCGTCCTCATCCCGGCAAAGCCTTGCACAATTGCCAGCCACGAGCCCGTCATGCTTGTAATATGAAGGCCGTCTTCCGTATCGTTATTATAATTATCGAGATCAAGGCGGGCGGTGCGATTGTACATTTCGTAAGCTTTTTTCTCCATTCCAAGTTCAGCCGCCAACACAGCATGGATACTTGGAGATAAGGAGGATTCATGGACGGTCATCGGCTCGTAAAATTCGAAATTGCGCCGTTTCTCTTCATTCGAAAACTCATGGTTAAGAAAATAAAGCCCTTGCAGAACATCCGCCTGTTTAATAAAGCAGCTGCGCAGAATTTTGTCCCAGGACCAGTTCTGATTAATCGGCCTATCGCTAGGCTCTAGCTGATCTACGGTCATTAAGTCCTTATCTAAAAAAGTATCATGCTGCACAAACACATCAAGCTCTTCATCATACGGAAGGTACATGTTCGCTGCGATGTGCTTCCATTCGAGCATTTCTGTCTCGCTAATGTTCAACTCCTGCAGCTTTGCCAGATGACTATTTTTCCGTAAAAAATCGATCACTTCAAGAGCGTAGCTAAGCGTCCACATCGCAATCCGGTTCGTATACCAGTTATTGTTTATATTATTCTCGTATTCGTTTGGTCCGGTAACACCATGAATCATATAAAGCTGTTTCTTTTTATTAAAATGAACCCGATCGGCCCAAAAGCGTGCGATACCAATCAGGACGTCCACTCCGAATTCCTGAAGATATTCGCGGTCACCTGTATAATTAACATAATTGTAAATGGCGTAAGCAATCGCACCGTTGCGATGTATTTCTTCAAATGTGATCTCCCATTCGTTATGGCATTCAATGCCATTGAAGGTCACCATCGGATACAAAGCGCCTTTAATGCCCTGCTTCCGGGCATTGCCATAGGCACCATCAAGCTGGTTATGGCGATAGATACAGAGATTACGAGCGACACTGGCGTCTGCCGTGGACAAATAAAGCGGAATAGCATAAGCTTCAGTATCCCAATAAGTTGCCCCGCCGTATTTTTCACCAGTGAAACCTTTTGGACCAATATTTAAACGGGAATCCTCTCCGTAATAGGTTGAAAATAGCTGGAACAAATTAAAACGGATTCCTTGCTGGGCCTCGTCATCACCGGAAATTTCAACATCTGCCCGGCTCCATCTCTTTAACCATTCCTGCCGATGCTCTTCAAGCAATCCGTCAAACCCCTTTTGATAAGAGTGTTCCAAAATCATTTGACCTTTGTGAACTAAGTTTGCAGCTTCATGGTCTCTATCAGTAGTAACCGCTACATACTTATAAACATGGATCGTTTTTCCTTGTGCAGCTCTTGCCTCGATCACATTATCCACGTATTCCGTGTCCATATTGGCAACCATTTTTGTCATTTCCCCCTGGACTGCCAGCTTCATGGCGACTGCAACCTGGAATGTTGGAGTTCCAAAAGGATTGTCTTTTGTTTTCATAACGAGATGGCCCTGGAAATCTTGCACATCCTTGCTTATCTCTATCCAAAAGTCCTCATCATAATTGGCGTCTTCATTGCGAACATCACCGTCCAGGTAAGGGATAAGCTTCATACTCCCTTCATAGTTGAGAGCGGTTACAGAGTAGCGAATAACAGCCAGTTCCGGTTCTGCAACAGATAAAAATCTCACCGTTTCAACCAGCGTCTCTTTTCCATTATCGACAACCGTGAATGTCCTTGTCAAAACACCATGCTGCATATCCAGCTCGCGGTAATATTCTTTTATTTTCGCTTTATTGAGGTCAACCTCTTCCCCATCAAGAAACAGGCGAATGCCAATAAAGTTCGTGGAGTTGATCACTTTGCCAAAATATTCAGGATAGCCGTTTTTCCACCAGCCGACACGGGTTTTATCAGGAAACCAAACACCGGCAATATAAGAGCCTTGATGGTGATCACCGGAAAAAGATTCCTCAAAGTTCCCTCTCATGCCCATATGGCCGTTTCCAAGACTCATGACGCTTTCAGCTAAACGAAAGTTTTCTTTGTGCAACTCCGTTTCGATGATTTTCCAGCTATTAATTTCGAATAATCTTTTCATGGCTCTATCTCCCTTTTTCAAGTTGAGCAAACGTTTGCACTAATTATAGCACGATTTCATTCCACTGGTCGGATCAACCATGGTTTTTGCGCGAAAAAAATTGCGTACTTCCCATTTATAAACGTTGACTCATTATTCGCAGAGGTTTTTTTCAAAAACTATTGCATATTAAGATAATATAATGTATAATATAGAAATTCGCCCTTCTTGAATTAATGATTGAAGAAATGATATGTATGAAAAAATAGGCGTTCTACTTTTGTTTTATAGTAATACTTATTCACACTGGATCGGCTTCGGAGCCGTAAGGACGTTAGAGAGGTAGGGCTTTCGTCGTTTAGGTTAAAAACCATCAAGTGGAATATCACCGCGGCAAATGATATCATTTAAATAAATTTTTATGTGGAAATTCAAGTTGAATCTAAAAAGCGGTCCAGGAGTTGCTGGATCGCTTTTTCTATGTAGGTTTAGACAGCTGTTTTATAATTTTTTAAAAAAATTGAGAAAATTCATTTGCGAATTTTGTCTTTTCAATTTATAATGTGATTTACATCACTATATATAGTGATTTATAACGCTAACAGTTCAATATTTTGTGTTTTCCAATGAAAAGGGTGTCGAAAGCTTCGACATAATAGGGAATCCGGTGTGAGTCCGGAGCTGTCCCCGCAACTGTAAATGCTGATGAAATAAGTGTATCCACTGTGAGAGCTCTCATGGGAAGGAACTTAAAGTAGAGTGAAGCATGAGCCAGGAGACCTGCCTTTTTTATACGTACTATCTTCTTCGGGAGTTGAGAGGATAGAGCGAGGAAAAGGTCATTTCGATAACCTGAATTCTTCTTCGTTCTATCCGCTCATCTTTACCGATGGGCGGTTTTTTTTATTGACTAGAAGGGAGAAATATAATCATGACTTTACAACTGCCAACAGCTTATTCTGATTTAGACTCGGGAAATTTGCAGGAGGTGCATCAGTTTATTCAGCAAATAACTGCGCCATACCCGGGTCTCCATGCAGCTGAATTTGCTGAAAAAATCTCAACATTGCTGTCATCAAAACAAAACATTCATAAGGACAAACTTGCCAATGACATGATTTTGGCGGCATTAGAACGAATTTCTGCTGGTGAACCGGACTGGACGTATGTTGCGGCAAGAATATATTTAGAAAGGCTTTACGAAAAAGCGTCTATCTCGAGGGGCTATCGTTCAAGCGAAAAATACGGAAGCTTTTACGACCTGATTCTAAAGCTCACAAAGCTTGGAATTTACAGCAGCAAACTAATGCAAGCTTATACAGAGCAGGAAATTAAGACTTTAGGCAGTCTTATCAATGCTGAACAGGATCTTTTGTTTACATATATCGGCCTCGTTACCCTGTCTGAAAGATACTTGGCTAAATCCCATGCAGGTGAAATTCACGAACTCCCCCAGGAACGTTTCTTAATCATTGCGATGACGCTGATGATGAATGAACCAAAAGAAAAACGATTTGACTTGATCAAGGAAGCATACTGGGCGATGTCCAATCTGCTGATGACTGTGGCGACACCGACCCTTGCCAATGCCGGCAAAAGCTACGGACAGCTATCGAGCTGCTTTATTGATACCGTTGAGGACAGTCTGCGCGGGATTTATGATTCCAACACCGATATTGCCAATCTATCGAAAAACGGCGGCGGCATCGGCGTTTACCTGGGTAAAATCAGAGCGCGCGGCAGCGACATAAAAGGCTTCAAGGGCGTTTCCTCGGGGACGATTCCGTGGATGAAACAATTAAACAACACAGCCGTAAGTGTTGACCAGCTTGGGCAGAGACAGGGAGCAATTGCCGTTTATCTTGATGTTTGGCACAAGGATATTTTTTCTTTCCTTGAATCTCGCTTGAACAATGGTGACGAACGGCTGCGCACCCACGATTTATTCACAGGTGTCTGTATACCCGACTTGTTTATGGAGCTCGTCCGCGAACGCGGGGATTGGCATCTATTCGATCCACATGAGGTTCGGACCGTAATGGGTTACTCACTTGAAGATTATTTTGATGAAGAACCAGGCAGCGGCACATTTAGAAAAAAATATTTCGAATGCGTCAACCACCAGGATTTGACAAGACATACCGTTCCCACTATCGAGGTTTTTAAAGCCATCATGATTTCGCAGCTTGAAACAGGGACTCCATACATGTTTTATCGGGACACAGTGAACCGGGCTAACAGCAACTATCATCAAGGCATGATTTACTGCAGCAATCTATGCACAGAAATCACGCAAAACCAGAGCCCGACCACGGTAACTGAAGAAAAAACGGAGGATGGAAAAATCATTACCGTTAAGGAACCTGGCGATTTTGTCGTCTGCAACCTGTCGTCGATTTCACTAGCGAAAGCGGTTCAGGAAGGCGTTTTGGAAAGGCTTATTGCCATTCAGGTAAGAATGCTCGATAACGTGATTGATTTAAATGACATTCCAGTTCTGCAGGCAAACCTGACGAATCAAAAATACAGGGGAATTGGGCTCGGCACCTTTGGCTGGCATCACTTGCTTGCATTGAAAGGAATTGCCTGGGAGACAGATAAAGCTGTCCAATATTGTGATGAACTTTATGAGGAAATCGCTTATTTGACGATTAAAGCCAGTATTGAAATTGCGAGGGAAAAGGCGGCTTATCCTTTGTTCCCGGGGTCAAGCTGGGAAACCGGAGCATATTTTGAAAAGCGGGGTTATCATTCAGCCAGGTGGCAGGAACTAAGAGCAGAGATCAATAAATATGGTATTCGCAACGGTTATTTGCTGGCAGTTGCGCCGAATTCATCAACGGCGATCATTGCCGGTTCAACATCGGGAATTGACCCGATTTTTCGCAAGGAGTATTCAGAAGAAAAGAAAGATTACAAGATTCCCGTGACAGCGCCAGATCTAAATCCACACACTAATTGGTACTACAAATCTGTATATTTGATCGACCAAAAATGGAGCATCCTGCAAAACGCGAAGCGCCAGCGGCACATCGACCAGTCAATATCGTTCAACATATATGTGCGCAACGACATTAAAGCAAAAGAACTGCTTGAGCTGCACATGCTTGCATGGGAACAAGGACTGAAAACGACCTATTATGTGCGCTCGACCTCAAGCGCTGTTATCGAAGAATGTGAAAGCTGCCATAGCTAATGAAGGAGTGTTAAGGATATGGAATCAATCAAGCAAAGGGCTCTCGTTGATCGGGAAGCGCCCAATCGCTCAACAGGGATCGTCAATGGACAAAGCTCAAATATTCTGAACTGGGATGACGTCCGCTTCCCATGGGCTTATCCGAAATATAAGGTAATGCTCGCGAATTTCTGGACGCCCTTTGAGATTAATATGAGCAAAGATATTAAACAGTTTCAAGCTCTTAATGACATTGAAAAGGAAGCATTTTTAAAAATCATTGGCTTATTGGCATTGTTGGACAGCATTCAATCCGACTACGCGAGCAAAGCCGCCGATTATTTAACGGATTCTTCTCTAAACGCGTTAATGATCATGCTCGCCCAGCAGGAAGTGATCCATAACCATTCCTATTCATACGTCTTGTCCAGTATTGTACCAAAGAAAAAGCAGGATGAAGTGTTTGAATTTTGGAGAACCGAACCAACCTTGCAAAAGCGAAATGATTTTATCACGGACGGCTATCGCAATTTTACACAAGAGTCGACAGTTGAGAATTTCCTGAAATCGATTATATATGATGTGATCCTTGAAGGATTATTCTTTTATTCCGGTTTCGCCTTTTTTTATAACCTTGCCCGTAACCAGAAGATGGTTGCTACTTCGACGATGATTAACTATATCAATCGTGATGAACAAATCCATGTCGGATTATTTGAAAAAATATATAAAGAAGTACTCAATGAAAATCCGCAGCACCGAACAGAAGATCTCGACAATTTTGCGATCGAAATCAAAGAGCCGCAGAATTGGAAATCGAGTGGGGAAGACAAGTGATTGGTGATAAAATCGATGGCATTACGATGAGTGATCTTGAACAATACATTCAATATATGGCGAACAAACGCTGCAATCAACTCGGCCATGGACGACTCGTTTTTCCCAATGCACCAATAAAAAATCCGATGCGCTGGATTATCGCCTATCAGGAAGTTGATCTCGGCAAAACAGATTTTTTCGAACAGCGTTCGCGCCAGTATACGAAGACTTCAGATGCGAATGGCTTTGATGATCTTTAAAATTAAACAGAACCGCCCGTGATCATTCCCGGGCGGTTCTGTTTTTAACGATGGCTTAGCTGTTTCCCCGCCATTTCCATCCACTCTAGCTGTCGCAGCCTTACCTCGAACATCCTTAATGGATCGCGGTACAATTCTGGATTCGTTCTGATCTGGTCCAGTGAAGCCTGCTTTTCCACGATTTCGCTTTGCGTCTCCTCGACGGTCTGCTTCAAAACACGGAACGGGTTTCGGAAGAATATTGTAACATCGCGCTGAAGCGTCCGTTCAAACATTTCAAATGGCTGCATAAAATTATTGATAATTAACGTTTTTGCTTCTTCATAATCTTCGTTTTCTACGAACTGTGTGTATTTATTATAGAGCATTACCTTGTTTTGCTGGATGGCACCGAACAATTTTCCCGCACTCTTTAATAGAAACTGGGAAGGTGTGAATCGAAGCAAAATATTTACTGTATCGACAGGCACTCCACTCGTCATCCGGTCCGCATCACGGCGCCAATCATCAAGCACTTTGAAATCACACTCAAGCTTGATCCGCTCTTCTTCAAACATCGAATTGAAGCCATCACTCATATCGGCTAAAAACGCCTGGCTTTCGCCAAACTCGTTCTTTGAAAACTCAATCCATTCCTCAAGCTCCTGATTGAATTTCGGCAACATCGTTTCAGAGAGATACTCCCGAATTCTCCTATTCATCTCATCATTCAGTTTAACATGGAGGCTGCCATAGTCACTATCCTCTTCAATGATATCTGAACAGCCCTGGAGAAGCTTTGGAATTTGATCTTCAAGTTCATTTTTTATCTTCTGTTTTCTACCGCGGTAAGATTTTTGAATAATATTAATCTTTTCTTTTTCGACATCACTAAGCTGATTGATCGCACCGTTTAACTTGTTCGCCATTTCCTCATTCCATTTGATCGATTCGATCAAACCATTTTCCATTTCGACCCTGCTTTTCAGAAGCATCGTAATCGTTTCCCGTATCAAGAACAACAAATTGGAATTACGCCTTTCCACCGTGTTTACGTTACTTGCATTTGCCTGAATAAATTCTGCAAGGTCGCTTAATTGCTGTGTGCTTTCATAATTAGACGAAAAAGCAAACAGCTTTGCTTCCTGGAAATATCCATGAATTCTTGTCCAAGTATCATCTACCAATTTGATCGCTTCCTGCTCATCTGCAATCGAAGCAATATTATTTAATAAAAAGTGGACCGGAAGATTTGGTGCTTCCCCGGCAATTTTTACAAGCATATCACGTTCCCTCTCTGTAAAAGGGGAACCCGCATCAAGCACAAACAAGAGGCTGTCTGCCAAATGCAGATACTGAACTGCCTCGTTTCTTTCACTGCGCGTTCCTCTAAAGTTAGGGATATTAAACAATGACAGCCCGTTTTCAGTTAAGAATCGGCTCGAAATCTTAAAATCGATAACAGTTCCTTCCGCAGAAGCAGACGCTAACTCGGGTATATGCCGGATTTCTGAATCATCAATTTCAGTGATTTCATTATCTTCATCACCTTTAAAAAGAACAGCTGCCTGAACATCATGTTCTAAAATATTCTCACCGAGGATCGCATTTATGAAAGCTGACTTCCCATTTCCCGGACTTCCGGCAATCAGGAGATGATGCGTGTTGAGATCAGCCAGCTCGCCCGCCAACCATTTAAATCGATTTCCTATCTCGACTTCATTCTGTTCCGCCCATGCTGTGATTGTATCAAAAAGACGCAGGCTTTCTTCATGGCCATTACCTCGCGTCCTAAACGCTGCAATAACGTTTTCTGCTTCTTCTGCCGCTGAAACCTTTATCGTCGAAGGAAATAGCTCGCTCCATGCCAGTACGGCAGACGCTGAGTATAAACCATGGCTGTTATCGGAAATTTTCAGCCAATTGCTTAGATGATTGGGAACAATCCCGGATAGTTGTTTTAACAGGTATTTTCCACTCATTAAATCGAGGAAAGATTGTTGATAAAGGGTGGAAAGCTCTGTCCAGGAGACAGACTGGTCAACTTCAATCTCAGCTAAAAAGCGGTCCATGTCGCGAATCCAGGAGAAATAGGTATCCTCGCCTTTGTAGCTGTTCCATAATGAAACAACTATTTTCTCAAGACGCTTTTTATCTGAATGGTACAGTGCCATCAAAACATCCATAAAATAGTCCGGTTGAATCTTTTTTGTTAAACCATCTTGAATATAGGTATTTAAAAGATCAAACCAATGTAGTGATTGCGTCCTGATTGCCTCATTTACTGCCAATTCAACCGCATTTCTTGCATCTCCGTGCTCTTCAAAGAAAGTTCTTGCGATTTCAGTAATATTCGGATAATCGGGATTGAGAACAACCGCTTCTTTTATCACTTTTGTGGCACTATCCAATTTGCCCTGCTGTACGTAGAGGGTAAATAACTGCAGGGAAACTTCTGTTTTTAAAATGATGTTATCAGTTTGAACTGATTTATAGATGCTCTCGGCTGTTGATAATATTTCAAGCGCAAAATAAGCATCAGCCATATTTTTTTTTGCCCATGGCTCGAGTTCATTGTCGATATTTTCCCATTTAAAAATGGCAGCTTCAAAATCATAGTTCGCGTAGTACACTTCCCCCTGGGCAAAACGGATATAGGACAAATCAGGAACATCCTTCTGCTGTTCTTTTACGTAAAGCTCACCCAGTACACGCGATGGCTGGCTGGCATCATTTTCATCGGTAAATGTTTGGTAAAATTCTTTTTTGATTAATTGCTTTTCCACAATTCGTTCCTCCGCTGATCGTATTTACAAGTCATCTTACTTGAACAAAAGCGTAAGTGCCTTGAACAGCCCTGACAAGCGCTGGAGGGCCTGACGGTGAAGTCGTTCTTTGACTTCATTGGCAGGACCGAAGCGACTCGAAGGGCTAGGCACTGGAGCTGGACGACTAGACATCGGACTCAAAGTTCCTCCAAGTCCATAGTATAATAATTGCTATATGACAAGAGAGAGGTAAATATGCTATAAGTCTTTATCCTTATTATTCTATCAGAGTTATTATTGCAAAAAGTTTCATTTAGCTTTCATTTTTAATACAAAATGATGGCGGTTTGTTACATTATTGACAATATAAAAAGCGATTAGAGAGAAGATCCGCTCTTAATCGCTTTTTATTTGTTATTGCGAAGATGCAGTGCGCCGACTGCGCATCAATCCTCTACGTGCTTCTATAAGAGTAAAGACGATGGCAATAACGAGAAAAAAACTGGAAATCTGGAAAAGTGCAGCCGTTTCAACATATTGGGCCAGTATGCCAAACACGACTCCGCCCAGGCCAATCCCAAGGTCCATTGCCGAAAAAAACATTCCGTTTGCCACTCCGCGCCGGTGCGGCGGTGTCATTGACAATGTCCATGATTGCAGCGTTGGAATTAAAGAACCAAACCCGGCTCCAAACAAGGTTCCCGCGATGATGATGAAGAGATTCGAATGGGCGAAAGAAAGAACCCACATTCCGATAAACGTTAATGACGTACAGAACAGCACAAGTCCAAACGGCCCCCTCCGATCAAACCATTTACCGGCAAATGGTCTCGATAAAGATGCCATAATCGCATTGAACAAATAAAATAGAAAGATTTGATCAATTCCGCGCTCTTCCCCAAAGATCACGATAAATGTCACAACCGATCCATAACCAAAGGTGATCATGACCGTTACAAATGCAGGATACAAGCTTGTTTTTTCAATCAGCGAACCAAAGTAGGAAAATTTCAGTTCCTCTTTGCCTGTTTTTTCAACAACTTCCGGCGTCCGGTAGCGAGCAATGGCCAGAAGCAGAATGGCAATGACTCCTAATGCCACTGAAATATAAATTAAATTATCAAAAGTGGTGACTTGAAACAAATAGATACCGAGGCTTGGTGCGATAATCATTCCAATCGTGACCGACAGGCCATAATATCCCATGCCTTCACCTAAACGTGAGTTTGGGACAATATCAACAGCCGCTGTTCCATTTACGGTAGTCGACCAGCCCCAGGCAAGTCCATGAATGAACCGCAGCAACAGAAAGATAACGACAACTTGAGAAATCGGATAAAGCACCGTAATAAGCATAAGTGCTAGTGCCCCAACTATCACTAGCGGCTTCCTTGCCTTATACTCGAGCAAATACCCGATAAACGGGCGGCTGAAGACCGCACCTATTGAAAAAAGTGCTGTGACAAGACCGATTTGCAGCCCCGACGCACCGATCGATTTAATGTATGGCGGCAAAGTGGGAATCAGCATTTGAAATGACATAAACACAAACAAATTACCGGCCATTAACATAATGAAGGACTTAGTCCAGAGCGTTTCTTTTAAGTTATGTTGATCCAAGGATCTCCCTCCCTTTGTTATGAAAAAGGAACCTTCTATCATGAAGATCCATGTACAATTAATCCTTCTAAAAGGATTATATTTCGTCCCGCTAAATATTAACACACCTAGTGAAAAAAAGGTATTTAAAAATGGATCCTAAAATATAAACAAGAACCGGTTTAGCTTCGGTTCTTTAACCTTACGTTACTTTTCCCCAATTCCGTTTGTTGATAACACAATCTAAAGCCGGAATGTTATGCCAGTTTGTTTTCCCTCTTATGTACAGCTCCACATAAATAGAACCTGCTGATAGTTTCTCATCAGCAGGTCTAGGTGTTAACGTCTATTACTTTTTGGGTCAAATGCATCACGGAGACCGTCTCCGATAAAGTTAATACAAAGGACAGTTGTTAAAATGGCAAGTCCCGGTGGTATCCATGCTTCCGGGCTGTTTCGTAAAATACGCAAGCTTTGCGCCTCGGAAATCATATTGCCCCATGTTGGCGTAGGCTGTGGAATTCCAAAGCCAATAAAGCTGAGTGCAGATTCAACGATAATCATCGTTGCCATCATCAATGAAGCATTTACAACAATTGGCCCGATCGCATTCGGGATGAAATGCTTAAAGATGATTCGGGCATCGCTGGCACCGATTGCCTTTACGCCGAGAATAAACTCTTGTTCTCGCAGCGACAAATAGGTTCCCCTGATAATCCTCGTCAGGTTGGGCCATGTGGTTAGCGCAATAATCGTCACAAATAGCCCGATCGTTACCTTTTCTAAAACGGCAACAACCGTTAATACGATAACAAGGAATGGAAGAACCAGCATCATGTCAGCAGCACGCATGATGATCGCATCAATTTTTCCGCCATAATAACCTGCGATTGAGCCTAGTGTTACACCAATTACGAGTGTAAATAACATCGCACTAAAGCCCACAATTAGAGAAATTCGTCCGCCGTATAAAAAGCGAGAAAGATTGTCCCTTCCTGAGCTGTCATTTCCAAGTGGGTGGTCGGCACTTGGCGGACGTTCAATCATCATTAAGTTGGATTTAGTCGGACTCTGGTCCGTAAAAAACGGTGCAAGAATCACCATAATTATAATCAAAGTAAGGATGATTACGCCGGCGACTGCTAATTTATTTTTCATAAAACGAGCGAGCGCAAGCTGGAAAGGCGTTTTTCCATATTCCGACTTGCCTTGCGGTTGGATTTCCGGATTTGTATTCACCGTATCTTGCGGATTAAGTTGCATATTATTCACCTCAGTCGTAGCGAATTCTTGGATCGACAATGCTATAAAATATGTCAGCCAATAAATTGCCTAATAAAATAAAGAAACCGAACATTAAGTTAAGGGCCATGATAACCGGATAATCACGATTTCCGATCGATGTGATAAACAGTGTACCAATACCGGGAAATTGGAATACCCCTTCTGTAATAATGGCGCCACTGAGCAATGTACCAATTTCAAAACCCAATAAAGTAATGATAGGAATCATAGCATTGCGGAGTGTATGCTTGTACAAAACAGATCGGTCTGTCATTCCTTTTGCTTTAGCTGTCCTAATATAATCGCTGCTAAGCACATCAAGTACTTCTGAACGCATATAGCGCATATATGAAGCTGTTCCTGCTAAACCAAGGGTAATACCCGGAAGGACTAGATGGTGAAGCCTGTCCACAAACAGTTCCATGCCTGTAAGTCCAGGAGATGAAACTGAGCCTTGCGATGGAAACCAGCCAAGCTGAATTGAGAAAAAGTAGATGATGACTAAGCCGAAAAAGAAGCTTGGAACCGCTAGTCCAAAAAAACCAAATGCAGTTGCGCCATAATCAAGCAATGAATATGGCTTACGAGCAGAATAAATACCAATCGGAATCCCGACAATTAGCGTAAGAGCCAACGCAAATGTTCCTAAATACAGTGTGTTGACGATTCGGCCGTTGATTAAATCAGATACTGAACGCCCTTTGTAAGCAATCGATTCTCCAAAATCCCCTTTAGCAGCATTCTTCACCCAGTTCCAATATTGAACATGTACGGGATCATTTAGTCCAAGGGCCTCCCTTTGCTTCTCAATCGCCGCAGGATCGATATTCGGATCTAGAAGTCTACCGGCGATCGGATCTCCCGGTGCGGCTTGAATTAATCCATAAACGGCAATGGTGAGGACGAAGAGCATTGGTATAAAAATAAGAAAGCGTCGGATGATATACTTGTACAACGTTTCCTCCTCCATTCTAAACAGCACAAGCGCACTATTTGATCCATCCAGGTAAGGATTAGACTCTCTTTTGAAGGACAAACATCCAGCCGATCATCTTTTTAATTACCGGAAAGTCGTGCGCTTGAGCAATACTTTTTATTTCTTGACAAGAAAAGAGCGTGCGGCGTTATCCACACGCTCTTTCCCGTCAGTCTTTTTCCTCTTATTCAGTTACCCACCACAAGTGTGGCTTATTAATCATGCTATACGGCAATTCATCGACACCCTGCAGACGCTTATTATGTGCCCACAAGCTGTTTTGCGCATAAAGTATTAATGCAGGCAGATCGTCCTGGAACTTTACTTGCCAGTCGCTATATACCTTGTTGCGGTATTCAGCATCAAATGCTTCCGGTGCTTTCATTGCATCTAGTAACAGCTGATCTGCCTCTGGATTGTTCCATCGGCCATAGTTATAACCTGCGTCTGTAGACCATAATCCACTAGGGTCTGGATCACCACTGTCCAAACTCCAGCCTAACAGGTAAATATCCCAATCCTGATTATCTTTTTCTAGCGCTTCTGCATAAACAGGGAATTCCATTGGCTGGCGAAGATCAACTTTGATGCCTACATCTTGAAGCATTTCTTGAATGATTGGTGCAGAACGTTCACGAAGCTTGTTTCCTGTTGGATAGTTCATTGTTAATACCCATTCATTTCCTTGTGGATCTTCACGGAAACCGTCATTGTTCGTATCAACATATCCTTCTTTGTCCAACATTTCTTTTGCTTTTTTAGGATCAAATTTATATTGGTTTGGTTTTTCGTCATCATAAGCCGGGAATTGTGTAGCAATTGGTGCATTGATAACATTGCCTTGGCCGTAGAGCAATCCATCAATTAAGCCTTGACGGTTAACTGCATAGGCGATTGCCTGACGTACATTTTTGTTGGAAAGCTTTTCGTTTGGCACCCAATTTTCAGGTTTGATTGCACCGGATGCAGCATCTTCAGGTGTACGGTGGTTCACCATAAAGCCCATGATCTGGTATCCAAAGTCAGGCTGTTCAATGATTTCAAGGTTTTCCATTGCATCTACAGTTTCATAGTCGGCAGCCTGGAATCCATTTGGCTCAGCAACAAAGTCAACTTCGCCATTTTCCAGCATTCCAAGAATGACAGCCTGGTCTACAATACGCCATACAATTTTATCAAGGTATGGTGCACCCTGCCAGTAATCTTCATTTCGTTCAAGAACGTATTGCTCCCCATCCACCATTTCAGTGAATTTGAACGGACCAGTACCAATAACTTTGCCAGCCTCCAATGTTCCTTCATGTTTAGGAATGTCAGCTATAGGAACATCTTTAAAAATGTGTTCAGGAATAATATCGAAAGATGCATCTTTAAGGGCTGTTACGTTCGGTGCGGCAAACTTGAATGTAACAGTGTGATCATCAACTGCGACAACACCCGGGAATTCAGTGGACGCGCCAGTAGAGAATTCTTCATAGCCTAGCAAACGGACCGCAAAGTCTTGGCGTACACCGCCTGCTTCAGCATATCCAGGGGTGGATAGAGTTTTATAAGTAAATACCACATCATCGGCAGTGAATGGCTCACCATCATGCCATTTTGCATTTTCTCGCAATTTAAACGTTACTTCAGTCTGATCATCATTAAACTCCCAAGACTCAGCAAGATTTTCAATAAACTCTAAATCTTTATTCTGGGTAAGTAATCCTTCATGTGTGAAATCAAGAATATTTGCTTCATAAGCTGATGTATAGTAAATAGGGTTAAATACTCCCTCTGGCGGAGTATCCATTGCACCGGTTAACGTACCGCCTTTTTGCGGCTCACCGCTTGCTTCCTCACCTTTACCATCGTCTGAAGCAGGCTTGTCTCCACCGCCATTACACGCAGCAAGCAATCCTAATACTAGAACGAACACAAGCATTTGTAACCAACGTTTCTTCTCTTTCAAAATATTCACCCCTTTTAAATTTTCGGTTTTACATGGTGGAACATCAATCTCTCCGTTCAGCACCACCTCCTTACAGAACAGTTGATTTGGATTATTTATCGTACAAATGGCACGCAACCAAATGATCGTTGCCAACATCAATTAATTCCGGACGATCAACTGCACAGCGTTCGTGGGCATGTGGACAACGAGTCCGAAATGTACAGCCTGATGGAGGATTTGACGGACTTGGCAAATCCCCTTTCAAAATAATTTTCTCCCTGCGCTTGCGGACGTCGATAGTCGGTACAGACGATAGCAATGCCTGAGTATAAGGATGAAGCGGAGTTTCATAAAGATCTTTCTTGGGAGATATTTCAGCAATACGTCCCAGATACATAACCGCTACCCGGTCACTGATATGTTTAACGACACTCAAATCATGGGCAATAAACAAATATGTTAGATCAAACTCATCCTGAAGATCGGCCATTAAGTTAAGAACCTGGGCTTGAATCGACACGTCAAGTGCTGAAACCGGTTCATCACCAATGATGAACTTTGGATTAAGGGTAAGTGCCCTGGCAATACTGATCCGCTGGCGCTGGCCTCCAGAAAACTCATGGGGGTATTTATGCCTTGCATCGGGGCGAAGCCCTACTTTTTCAAGCAAGCTGCTTGCTATTTCTTTACGCTCGCTTTTGCTTTTGTTTGTTTGAACGAGCAAAGGTTCCTCAATCAGCTCACCGACACTCATTTTCGGATTTAGTGAAGCAAATGGATCCTGGAAAATCATTTGCATATCCCGGCGGTAAGGGCGCATCTTCCGGTTCCCCAATGTGGTTATATCATCATTATTAAAAATGATTTGCCCTTCGGTCGGATCGAGCAAACGCAGAAGCACCCGGCCAAGAGTCGACTTTCCCGAACCCGATTCACCTACAACTCCAAGCGTTTCGCCTCTTCGAATATCAAGCGACACATCATCAACCGCTTTTACGTGGCCGACTGTTTGTCTTATAATCCCCCCCTTGATCGGGAAGTACTTCTTGATGTTTTTAGCCTGCATGATCAAGTCATGCTTTGTCTCTGTTTTTATCTCTTTTTCTGTAACTGACACGTATTAAGCCCCCTTCTATTCATATAGATAGCAACGCACGTTGTGGCCCGGTTCTGTTGCATAAAGGTCCGGGTTGGCCTGCCGGCATTTGTCCATCACATGCGGACAGCGGTCGGAAAAGCGGCAGCCAACAGGAAAGTTATATGCAGGTGGAACTGTGCCTTTAATGGATCCCAGTCTGTCAACGTCTTTATCCAGGGCTGGCAAGCTTTCAAGCAATCCGCTTGTATAAGGGTGCTTTGGCTCCTCAAATAGCCTTTCAACAGTCGTTTCTTCGACGATTTGCCCGCCATACATCACCATCACCCGGTCTGCATATTCTGCGACCACACCGAGGTCATGCGTAATCAACAAGACTGCCATATTAAACTTCTTCTTCATCTCGTCCAAAAGATCGAGAATCTGGGCTTGAATTGTTACATCAAGTGCAGTTGTCGGCTCGTCCGCAATTAATAATTTTGGATCACACGAAATTGCGATCGCGATCATCGCCCTCTGCCTCATTCCGCCGGACAGCTGGTGCGGATATTCCTTCATCGTTTCTTCCGCTCTTGGAAAGCCAACAATCCTTAAAAGTTCTACCCCTCTTTGATACGCTTGTTTTTTTGTCAATTTTTTATGTCTTATCAATGTTTCGACAATTTGGTTGCCAATTGTAAATACCGGGTTTAACGCAGTCATCGGCTCCTGGAAAATCATCCCGATTTCACTGCCGCGCACTGTTGACATTTCTTTATCGGACAGGCTGACAAGGTCTTTGCCGCCAAATAAGATTTTTCCTTCTTTGATTTTTCCTGGTTTGTTGACCAGCTTCATGATCGACAGCGATGTAATACTTTTTCCGCTGCCTGATTCTCCAACGAGGGCTACTGTCTCGCCGGGATTTATTGAAAAGTCAACACCGTCGACCGCCTTGGCTATCAACTTTTTGTCCAAATCAAAATATGTCTTTAACCCCTCAACATTTAATAATGCATTTTGAGCCATTTATGTCTGTCACCTCAACTTCAATTCTCTTTATCTAAAGTTCTACTAATCACTTAGTTATTACTTTATGAATGTCAGTATACCGTTAAGAAGTAATTTTTTCAATATAAAGAAAACTAAAAAATAAGATAATGTTCCTAAGATCATAAAAAAACAGTTAATTACCCTATATTTCGACATATTAAACTGGTGCAATTTACATGAAAAAGATTATGTAATGTTCGGATTTAAATGTAAAAACAAAACTTTTTAAACGATTTTTATAAGTAAAAGCATAAACGCTTTAAAGTAATAATGTAAGTTGTCGCAACATATTAATCTTGTTAGCATTCTATTAATTTGTTTTATTAGGAAATTTTTAAGCAAAAGCTAAAACCGAACTTTTTACATATACGCGAACCTTTAAAAGTAGCGAATTATGTTGTAAAAGGGATCGTCTTCCATCCATTTTTAAAGAAAGCATTTTCATTTTTCCACGTCGGAAATACACAGTTTAACTATATTAAAATTATTTTTTGCGATAACTCTTTATTCTTGACCCCTATTGTTCGTAAAGCAGGCGATCACAACTCCATTTTCTTGCGTATTGTCTGCAACACGCTTGAATTTATGTTCTTTTATGAGTAGTATATAGTTCTATGGAAATATATAAGGGATACCTTTAAAATAAGAGATAACTTACATAAAAAGAAAGGCTGATACTGTTTGGAACAAAACTCGTCAAACTTTATTCGGACCATTATTCAAGAGGATTTGGAAACAGGGAAACGCGACAAAGTTGTCACCCGTTTTCCGCCGGAGCCGAACGGTTACCTTCACATTGGCCACGCGAAGTCGATCGTCATTAATTTTGGCCTCGCCGATGATTTTAACGGGAAAACCAATTTGCGTTTTGATGACACCAACCCATTAAAAGAAGACCAGGAATATGTTGACTCAATTAAAGAAGATGTCAAATGGCTTGGCTATGAATGGGATGAACTGCGCTTTGCCTCCGACTATTTCGAAGAAATGTACAACAGGGCTGTCCTGTTAATTAACAAGGGAAAAGCATATGTGGATGACTTAACGCCCGATGAAATCCGTCAATACCGCGGCACATTAACAGAGCCTGGAAAAGACAGTCCTTATCGAAATCGTTCGATTGAAGAGAACTTGGATTTATTCGAAAGAATGCGCAACGGCGAGTTTGAAAACGGTAAAAAGGTGCTGCGCGCAAAAATTGATATGTCTTCACCGAACGTTAATTTGCGCGATCCCGTCATATACCGGGTTTCCCATGCGACACACCACAACACTGGTGACAAATGGTGTATCTATCCGATGTACGGGTTTGCCCACCCGCTTGAGGATGCTATTGAAGGCGTCACGCATTCTCTTTGTACAACCGAATTTGAGGATCAACGCCCGCTTTATAATTGGGTCGTTGCAGAGTGCGAAATGGAAAACAAGCCACAGCAAATTGAATTCGGCCGGCTAAACCTGACAAACACGGTGATGAGCAAACGAAAGCTAAAGCAGCTCGTTGAGGAAGAATTTGTCGACGGCTGGGATGATCCAAGAATGCCGACGCTCTCCGGCTTAAGACGAAGAGGCTATACCCCGGAAGCGATTCGCGAGTTTATTCAAGCAACAGGTGTTTCAAAAGGGTTTGGAATAGTTGATTCTGCGATGCTTGAACATTTTATTAGAGAAGATTTAAAACTGAAAGCGCCAAGAACGATGGGAATTTTACGGCCTTTAAAAGTCGTCATTACCAATTATCCTGAGGGCCAGGTCGAAATGCTTGATGCCGAAATCAATCCGGAGAATCCGGACATGGGAATGCGCCAAATCCCTTTTTCACGAGAAATCTATATCGAGCAGGATGACTTCATGGAAAATCCTCCGAAAAAGTATTTCCGTCTTTTCCCCGGCAATGAAGTACGCTTAAAGCATGCCTACTTCATCAAATGTGAGGAAGTTATCAAGGACGAGAACGGCGAAGTGATTGAGCTGCGCTGCACGTACGATCCCGAAACAAAAAGCGGGACAGGCTTTACCGGCCGAAAAGTGAAAGGAACGCTGCACTGGGTTGACGCAACTCAAGCCATTCCCGCGGAGTTCCGGCTGTATGAGCCATTGATTCTCGATGCGGATACAAACGAAAATGAAGATGTTGATAGCATGGAAGAGAAAACGTTCCTTGATTACGTGAACGATAATTCCTTGCAGATCGTGCAGGGGTTTATCGAACCAAACATGAAAGATGTCAAGCCGCATGATAAATTCCAATTTTTCAGGCACGGCTACTTTAATGTCGATCCAAAGCTTTCAACAGAAGGAAAAGCAGTTTTCAACCTGATCGTATCGTTGAAAAGTTCGTTTAAGCTTTAAACCAAGAAAAGAGGCGGAGCCTTTACGGCAGCGCCTCTTGCTTTTTATACTTTTGAAAGTTTCAAACTAATAACTGAATGCGATTTCCGGATGGATCCTCTGTTATGAAGACACCACTCTTTTCTTGAACCAAGGCACCCATTTTATGGAGCTGCTCGACTACTTCTTTTCTAGCTTGTTCGTTCGGCAGCACTAAAGAAAACCAATTCAATCCAACACTGTTATCAGCAGGCGCCGGTGCCCCCACTCCGTTCCATGTATTTAATCCGATGTGATGATGATATCCGCCGGTAGAGATAAACAATGCCTGATTTCCGTAACGGGTTGCGATATCAAATCCCAAACCCTGAATATAAAACTCTTCAGTTTTTTGTAATTCGGCTACATGCAAATGGATATGCCCCATCAATGTTCTTTCAGGAAGACCGTTCCACTCTTGACCGTTCCCCTCCGCAAGAAGGTCTTCTGCGTCTAACCGTTCGGTTGCCATCACTACTTCACCATTGTGCCAATCCCATGTTGAAGCAGGCCGATCAGTATAAATCTCAATCCCATTTCCATCCGGGTCTACTAAATATAGCGCTTCACTGACAAGATGATCAGAAGCTCCTTGCAATGGATAACCGTGTTTGATAAAGTGCTTTAAAACCGCTGCTAAATCGGACCGTTTCGGGAGCAACAGTGCGTAATGGTATAAACCTGTAGTGCGTGGCTGTTTCGGAACCACATTTTCCGGCTGTTCGATCGACAACAGGGGAGTTCGCCCGTCTGCTGTTAATATCGCTTTTCCGGCTGATTGCTCCAAGACGCGAAACCCAATCACGTTTTGATAAAAATTTAAAGACCGCTCCAAATTCTCTACTTTTAGGTCAACTTGACGAACGAATGTGTGTGGCTGGCGATGAAATTCCATAAAACCCTCCCATGTATAAATATTCATTCCAACTAACATATACTACATTCTTGCTTATTGTTTCCTTTTCCTTATTTTTCTCAACAATAAAGTTAGTTACTTTATGTAAGTAATTATATTTTTGTAATTTAATAATGTCAAGTAACTTAATGGTATAAAATAATGTTATTATTTTTCACAATAGGATATACTATTAACAACGGGAGGATGGAAGACATGAATACAACTGCACTTTGCCCGAGGTTTGAAAAAGCGATGAGTATTTTAAGCCAGCGATGGACAGGGCTGATCATTTACCAAATGCTGTCGGGTCCACAGCGTTTTTGTACGATCGAATCTGCGATTGGCGTGAGCGGAAGACTGCTTTCAGAAAGGTTAAAGGAATTGGAGAATCAGGGGATCGTGAACCGCGAAGTTTTTCCAGAAACTCCTGTTCGAATCGAATACTCTTTGACCGAAAAAGGTTTATCTCTGGAACCTCTGATGAGGGAAATAGAAAAATGGTCCCAAACATGGCTGGAAACTGACAGCACAGCAAAGAATGATTAAAGCCGATTGTGTCTGGGACAGTCGGCTTTTTTGTTCGAGGAACATCTATTATCTTCTTTAATTCAATTTTCTATATGATCTTTTAAAAAAAGATTTTAAAACCTTAATTTCTTGTTTAAAATTAAGTTTAACTAGGAAATAACGAGTTGGAGTGATTGAGGTGAGCGAACTGATATGTAAGAAAATCATAAACACTTTGGTGACGGAACTTGAACCAGTTTTTGTTATCCTATTCGGTTCGGCAGCGAAAGGAATAGCAAACCAAAATAGCGATCTCGATATTGCTTTTTTTAGCAATAAGTCAGTTACACCATACGATTTATTTATTCTCTCTCAGCAGCTCGCTGATCATGCGAAAAGGGATGTTGACCTTATTGATTTGTCCCGGTCGTCCACCGTCTTTCAAGCTCAAATTATTACAACGGGAAAAACGATTTATTGTGCTGATGAAGCTGCAAAAAGAGCGTTCGAGATGAAGACTTTAAAAATGTATGCAAAGCTCAACGAAGAACGGCAGGTTATATTGGATAAAATTTTTGAAAGCGGGATTATCTATGAAAAATGATGTCATCCTTAATAAAGTCAGTATTATTGAACGTTGTATAAAGAGGGTTCGTGAAGAATATAAAGACAACCCGGACAATCTAAACAATTTTACAAAGCAGGACTCGATCATCCTCAATATTCAAAGATCCTGCGAAGCTTGTATTGATATCGCCATGCACATCATTGCCACAGAAGGGCTTGGTTTGCCGCAATCAAGCAGAGATGCTTTTGACATTCTGCACTCACAAAAAATTATTAATGATGAATTAAGCAGACAAATGAAAGCAATGGTTGGATTTAGAAATATCGCTGTACATGACTATCGAACTATTCAACTGAATATTCTTCAAAAAGTAATCGAGCTTCACCTTGACGATTTTACTCGATTCACAAAAACAATTCTTAGCTTTTATAAATAGCTTTCGTATCAAATTTTAGTTCAACAAAAAAATGCTCTAAGCACTTAACAGCTCCTATTTAATGCAACACTCCCCCACTTCCGACCTTAAAGTGAAGGAGCCTCATCATACATAGTTTGCAAAAAGTTACATTATTATGAATAGTTATTCATTTATTGCATGCCTGCCATTCTCCTCCATAGCAAGTGAACGCTTGTAACTTTTTTTGGCCCCAGCCGGTTGATACTTGCTCATCGGGCGCTTTTGCAGAACCTCTTTAAGGTATGGAGCTCCTTGAGGGCTTATCTTTTTAAGCAATTCCATTAAGTATGTAATATCATCTAACGCCCTATGTGTCTGGTAGTTGGTAATACTATGTGATTTTAATAGGGTCAGAAGCTTGCTGTTGGGAAAACCATAGTCTTTCCAGGCAACGCCTTTCATTGTACAATACCATTCTAAATCGTTAACCTCCGGGTACATCCAGTATAAAAAACTCCTGTCAAAGGATGCATTATGGGCCAGTACGGTATCCGCCCTGTAAAAAAATGATGTCACTTTCGCATCATAAAAGCTTTTGCCCATCACCGATTGATAAGGGATACCATGAATTTTAAAGGCTTGGTCATAATTTTGCCGGGCAGATGTTGAGATTGGCTCTCTTAGAAAAGAAGCCTCATCAATGATCTCAAGCACCTCTCCTGTATCCTCACGATAAGAAAATAACTTTAAAGCAAGCTCAATGATTTCATCTGACTTTGGACTAAGTCCTGTCGTTTCAACATCAAGCACCAGTCCGGTCTTTAGTTGTTTATTCAAGAT
Source organism: Bacillus canaveralius (assembly GCF_002860125.1). GTDB lineage: Bacteria > Bacillota > Bacilli > Bacillales > Cytobacillaceae > Bacillus_BJ > Bacillus_BJ canaveralius. The sequence goes on along the minus strand of NZ_PGVA01000001.1, from coordinate 141,899 downwards.
CATCACCCTTGTTCTATATCTTTATTATTTCTAAATTATAGCAGAACTACTGAAAGAATTGTTCTGCCAATCTTTTTCAGCTTGGGTGACTTTGAAAATATGTTTATCATTACGTGTTTAAAAAAATCATTTCTAGCAAGCTTATGCTGGAATTGTTCTTTAAAAGCCGTGACTGCGTTTTAAAATTAAGACGACCCTGCCGATTCAAGCTTTTTGCATATTGGAGTAGATGTACAGGTAATTATTCGATTCTTCAACCATCCCGAGTTCACGGTAAACCTTTGTCAACCACTGGACAGGATTCGGATCGTCGGGTTTTAATTCCATTTCCCATGTAAAGCACTCTATCGCTTTCTCGTACTGTTTAAATTTGTGATAATACTGGCCAAGTGAAAACTGCTTATCCGGATCATCTTGAATGATAAACATCGACGTAATTAATTTCATGGTCGGAATGGAATTTTCAATTTCCAACAAAGGCTGGAGCCAATTATGGACATAGGAGATGCTGTTTTCACTTAATAATAGAGGAATAATCGCTTGGAGTATCTTTTCCAAATTGACATGGCTTGTTTCATGAATCAGGTATGTGCGCAGGTTTTCCAAGTGTAATTTCTTGATGCTCAAAGAGTTTTTTTCAAATAATTCGGCTAACTGCTGTTGCTGAGGCCCGGTAATATTGGAACGCGGCTGTTCAGTGATCAGATTGATTGCATCTTCAAATTGTCCGATATCAATCATCATTTCAAATACTTCTTTCTGAAGCCGATTTCCTTTTACAACCTTTTTAAGAAAAGGATCCGATAACAAGACAGACCGCTCTTTTTCTGACAGATGAGCAGTAATTAATTGTATAAACTGGTCATAATATTTTTCTTCAGGACAGCTTGATGTGCGGAAATGATCGATGTATAGGACGAGCAGGTCATGCCATCTGGCTTCCTTCGATAAAACCGTCTGCAAATAAGCAAAATGGGGCTCGCTCTCCTTTTGATAAAAGGCATTCATCTCGGAATAAAGGGAATCTTTCGCATGCAGTTCCGGATCTATCCTGTCATAAAGGAGCTTATATTTTTGATAATACACATGGTGGGAAAGTTCTTGTGCCCACGTATTTTCCGGTTCGAAATCAATAATAATCATGAGAATTTGATAAGCAAAGCGGAGCTGGCCATTGCGTCGATATTCGTAAAAGAAAGCTTTCATTGTATCAATGATGGCGTGTTTTGGCATAAAGGAATCGAAAAAAGAGAGAATGAGTGCAGTTTCTTGTGAAGAATATTGCTTTCGGAGCATGTTCTGGACCTGTTTTTCCAACTTCAATGGGAAGGTATGCTGCTGAAGAAGCATCGTATCAATAAGCGGATGGGGCGATGAAAAGATAATGCCTTCTGTAAAAACTTTTTTCAAACGGGAATGGTCGGATATTTTCGTTGACTTACCAAGAATAAAGCGGTTTTTATAGAAAAACAGATAGATGGGCTCGTTACCGGGACTTATGACCTCAAGAACCTTCACGCGATGATAACAGGCCATTCTGTTCACCGTAAATTCGGTCGCAGCTTTTGCAGTACTGATCGTTACCGATTGTCCACTCATCGTGATCCCTCCATATTGTCAGCTTAATAAACTATATCTGATAGTTTTATTTTAGCACTGTTACAAATAAGATGGAAACCAAACATGAAAAATAAGCGCAGGGCCGCCTTTATTGACGGAGGAAATTCCAATTATAAGCAATCGATTCGCGCGCGGCGGAAGAATTAAAAGCACAAGGTGTTTATTTTCTTGATGTCGGAACGAGCGGCGGAATGGAAGGCGCCCGAAATGGCGCATGCACTATGATTGGCGGAGATAAGGATGCCTTTCAATCTATTGAACAACTGTTTCGGGATGTTTGCGTTAAAAAAGGGTATTATTATGGCGGAAAGAGCGGCAGTGGCCATTTCTTAAAAAATGGTGGCCGATATATTTGATCAAGACGTGTATGTTCCGGAAAGCTTTGAAAGCTCTTGCCTGGGAGCGGCAATCCTCGGTTTGTATGGCTTGGGTAAAATCGTTTCATTAAATGTCGTTTCAGAAATGGTCGGCGCCCATACCTACCATTAAGCCCAACCATGATAATATCTTGGTTTACAAAGAGTTAATTCCTATTTTCATCAGAATATCAAGACTGTTGGAAGATGAATATGATCATATCGCTGCTTTCCAAAAGAAAATGCTTTAAGACTGTCGGCATATTAAGTATATCTTAGTATGCCGAAACAATCTTTTTGTTGAAACTCTTTTAATTGAAATATTTTATCTGCTCTTGACTCCATACTCCAACTTATTAGGTTTTACAATTGAGTTAATAATCTGTCCACGGTCCAGTTCATGTACCGTGTCACACAGAATTTCAATATCCTCTTTACCATGGCTGGCAAGTATGATTGTTTTGCCTCTGTCTCTGAGTTCCAAAAGCAGCTCACGGATATCTGACACACCCCGATTATCCAACCCATTCATAGGTTCATCAAGAATAAGGATATCCGGGTCTTCCATTAAAGCCTGGGCAAGCCCAAGGCGCTGCCTCATCCCTAAAGAATATTTCCCCACGTGTTTTTTACTTTTGGGATCCAATCCTACTTTTTCAATAACGGCAAATATCTGTTCTTTTGAAATTTTGTTTTTGATAGCAGCCAGAAACTTTAAGTTTGTGTATCCGTCATAGTTGGGAAGAAACCCCGGAGCTTCAATAATAATCCCTACATTCTCAGGCACATCGCAGTCTTTTCCTATTTGCTGCCCGTCTACTTTGATTGTTCCGGTTGTCGGGATGACGAATCCACAAATACACTTTAACAGCATCGTTTTTCCCGAACCGTTTCTGCCGATTAAACCATGAATTTTATTTTTCTCCAGTGATAGGGTGATTCTATCTAAAACGGTCGTATCTCCAAATTTTTTTGTTAAGTTGTCGATCTCTATAGCTACCTTCATATTTACAGCTCCTCTCTGCCTTAAATGGGGGGTAAAACATTAATTGTCTGCTTACGATTTACAATAATGGCTAATATAATCATCGTCACAATAAGTAGTGCAAAACCAATATATATATAGGTTATCGATGGCATTGGTGTGGTTCCTTCAATATCAATACGGGCAAGATTGCTCCATGAAACAGGAGAAAAACGGTAGAGAAATGGTTTACCTAAAATGGTTGCATCCAATACCAGAAAGAACGATGCTGTTAATACTCCAAAAATTCTCGTATTCGTAAGGGAATTCAAAACATAAATAAGTAATCCCAAAAAAACACCGGCCAGCCATGAAAGCAAAAACGTAAACCACATGGCCTGTAATGGAGAAAAGTAGTGAGTAATACTAGGGAGGATGAGGGTTTTAAGACCTATTTCAACAGCAGCATTTGTATTTGCAAGCGTTCCAAGAACTTTTCCCCATTCTGTTGTAAACTGAATACTAGGAAAGTTTATGACAATCGTAAGGATCATCAAAAAGATAAAATAAAGGGCGGAAGCAATGATAATATAGCCTATCTGGCCGATGCTCCATGGGGTTCTTCCGCTTCTTGCGATTATGTATGGCTGATTTTCATCGATGAATGGAGCATCACTAAAGAGCAAAATCAATGGAAAAAAGAACAGCAGTTTAATAAATTTCTGGGTAAAAAGAAAAGGAAATATCCACGGAGAAACATCGATATTAACGTCTTTTGCAAAATCAACGATTTCCTTTGTGAAATTGTGTGTCAAAATGATGAGCAGGATTGCGATTACCCAAACTCTATAATTGGATGACCATTTACGAAAATTTTGATAACAAACCAATCGGGATATATTAAACAACTTCATTACGTAATCGCCTCTTTACTTGATAGTCAAACAGTAACCCTGCTAAAACAGAAAACAGAATGAAAATAAAAATGAAGTAGGTAATACTAACAAGAGGGCCTTGATGAATCACATCCGCACTCCTTGTTATATAATAAAGGTTAAGCCAATTTGGAAGAAACATAGTCATTTCTTCCAGGACATAACTCGCAATTACTGGTGCAGCGATCGCAACAAAGTGAATCGGAATGAATGCGGACACAGCCAGTCCAACCACTGTCCACAATGCAGCAGCCATACTAAAAACAAAACTTTCAGCTAATAATAATAGAATCGGAAAATCTCCCTTAGCCAGCGTTCCAAATGGCGGAAGAAATTCTTGGTCCAAATTTCCACTTGGAAATATGGGCACTTTAAACGAAAGCAATGTAATGAACAAAACTAGCCCTAAAAATACAGTTAATAATCCACTAACAAAACAGGTGAAAATCTTTGACCACACATACTTTTTAATTCCGGTTCGAATAACCACCGGTTTTATGTATTGAAATTTCCAATCACTGCAGAAGCTTGCTACATAAGGAAGGGCCGCAAATAACACGACTAATTTTTTTAACATGGTTAAACCAATGAATATGTCTAAACTATAATAGACCGTCACACCCGCTTCAGAGGCAGATATTCTCTCCCAAATACTTATGAAACATAGAAAAGTAACTCCAATGGCGGAAAGATAAAAAACCGGAGAGGAAAAAACCTGCATAAAGGACATCGCAAAGGCTCTTCTTTTCATCCTTAACGTTCACCCCCGCTGCGTAATTCTTCACCCGTTTCCGCATTGATCAAGATGCTGAAATCAGCTGACATTTTGAATGATCCACCTTTTTTATCGTCAATGGTTAAATCCTGTTTTCCTGAAAAGACCCAGGCCGGAATTAGTTTATAGTTGATTCCCTCAGTAGTGGATACGGTCGGCACATATTCCAATGCTATTCTGGATATTAAAATCGGGTCTTTTATTAAAACATCCTTATACTTGTTTTTAACTTTTTCAAGAGCCGTTTCCAAAGAAATGGGGGATATATTGTCTTTAAGTGTTTCACCTATTTCGTAGATACCCTGGACCGTCAGAAAAATTAAACCATCCTTACCGACAACGCCCATAATCCGGCTCCCGACCACCTCCATTTGATTGTCAGCATTGGAATACCCTTTGTTAGTAATGTTGGTTTTGTCAAGAACAACAGGGAAGATGACAGCATACGCTTCATCATCTTTTTCAAATTTGCGCGGCTGGCTTCCATCCTTTGTTTCGTAATCCTCCCATTCGCTTTCTAACGTTTTAAAATCGAGAGTAATGACTTCCGGATTTCCTGTCTGGAAGATTCCTAAATCCTTTACTGCGTTCCTGACCTTTTCAACCGCTTCGTTTTTATCAAGGCCCTCAAGTGTTGTCTCATTAAATACATCCTTTAAATCATTCCGCATAAAGTAGGTGGAACCGCTTATGACATTTTCGTATTCACGTTCACTATAAAAAGAATCGTCATACCTTATAGAACCTAATTGCATTGTCAAATACGATCCATCTGAAAAGCCGAAGAATTTGTCTTTATAATCAGGAAATAAGTCATTTTTAACTTCACGGTTCTCTACTATCGTTTTGTCTTTCAAAAAAGTTTTCAATATTTGATTTTCATCAAGATTTTTTAAAGAAATTGAGTAGTTTTTTAATTTTTTGCTTTCAACCCCAGTTATGTCTGCATTAATCTTCAGGTTTTCTTCCAATTCCATTTCCATAAATTTAGGTGTAGAACCACTTGCGGTACCTACGCTTACCGAACGTGAAGAATCCTTCTGTTCGCCTGTTGGAAAGCACGCGCTAAGCACAAATGAACATATACAGACCCACAATATTACTATTTTTTTCACTTCGAATCCTCCCTGGTTTAGAAAAAATAGACCGATGAAGGTAATCGGTCTATATTCAATGACTTAAGTATGGAATAATCTTGTGATTATTTATCTAATGTATAGCCTTCGGGTATAGCAATAGAAAATTTGTTTTTATCTATAGTTTTGTTTAACTCTAATTCATTTGTAACCAGGGATTCTACAACTTGATCATCTTTATATAATTCCATTTTAAGGAGAATTCCGGTTTGTCTCTCAACCCAAAATCTAAAAGATGAAGCATTGTATTTATCAGAATCATCGTCATTTAAGCTTCCCTTGATAATAATTACATTTTTATCAAGTAATGTTGAAGATTGCTTCTCTATCTCCCATTTGTCATGATCTTTCAAAAAATTTGTTGCCATTTCATATGGATATAAAGAGCTAGCAGCAGATCCGGCAAATGGATGGGCTCTATAAACTGGTGAACCGTCTTCAGTTTGGTTATACACTTCTTCTAAAGTAATCTTATTTTCCCTAGTAGAAGGTACTTCAGCAGCAGCCACTTGATATTTTTTGCTTTCATTAAAAAGCTGTAAGATTTTCTCTCCGTCAAAAACCTCTGTTCTATCCGTTTCTTCTTTTTTCGTTTCTTCATTCAAATCTTGATTTTTCATATTTACATTTGTTTTTATATAAGAACCGATTTCATCTTTTATCAAACTAACTTGATATTCGACTGTTTCTTTGTAATTTTCACTTTCATTAATGAATGAACCTTTAGCTGTCTTAAAATGATGCAGTGTATTTAACATAAGTAGTTGAGTTTCTTCCTTTGTTAATACTTCTGAATCTTCATTTTTTATTTCCTCTTCAGTATTATCCGTACTATCAGAACTCATATTTCTTTCGTTCGTCTCACTTTGAGAGTAATGGCTGTTTTGAGATGAGTCTGGTTTCAAAATATACTCCTTAGCAAATACTAATGAAGCGAAAATAAATCCAGATATCATCACAATACTAAGACTTCTAGGTATCCAATCATTCACTCTTCTATGCTTTTTTTTAGTAGAATTTATACTTTTAAAGACATATTCTTTATTTTTGTTTCCGAATTTTACATCACGTAATTCAGTAGAAATCATGATTTTTCTTAAATCTTTTAATTTCTCATTCAAAGTTATATCCCCCTTTCTCTTTCTCTATTTTTTCTTTTAGCATCGTTCTTGCTTTTCTTAATCGAGTTTTTATCGTATTTCCTTTTAAATCCAATATCTGCTCAATCTCTTTTATTTTTAAGTTTTCGAAATAATGCAACATGATAACCTCTCTATATTTTGGTGGTAAACCAAATACACATTGAATTAGAGCATTCGATTTATCACTCTCGAAATAAACTGATTCGGTTGAGGGTGAAGGCTCTTGAATAAAATTTTGAATTATATTAGTTGGCAATATACGCTTAAAATAAGAGCTTCTCAAATAATCTTTACAACAGTTAATAGCAATTCTATATAACCAAGTTTTAATTGTTGAATCACCTCGAAAAGCAGAAGCATATTTATAACATTTTATAAAAGTGTTTTGCGCTATATCTTCAGCAGCTGATTTATCTCTTACATAACTATAGGCTAGCCTGACAATGTCTTCTCCATAGTTATTCATTAATTCGTTCAACCAAATGTCTCGATTCGTAATAGGAAAATGATGATGATCCTGTATTTCAGTGAAACTAGATGCATTGCAATGATTGGTAGCCATGCCCAACCTCCCTGCCCTTCTTTCTATACATTTGACGTTACTATTAGAGATTCGGTTTTTAATTATTGTAAATTTATTATGAATCAACATTTTCATGGTAAACGGTGGCGGCGAGAATCGCCGCCATAGTGGTTTCCTAACAACAAAAAAAGAATCCTTATTCAAAGCATTCTTAAAACAAAAATAGATTGCTATAATTCCTTAATTTATTGAACATATATAGTTCCAGGATCTAATCATTCATAGAAAGCAAAACTGCCTTTTACATATTAGCAGTTTTAGCTTTTTCATGTTCAATTGTTCGAAAAGAAAACAGAACGTTTAAAGCCGGGAGGATTCCGAGCATTATAACTATTGCCCCAGCGATCATGATATAGCGAATTGGAATGCTGCTAATAAAAATACCTGATATTACAGTAGAGACAGTGGATGCTGCTGTAGGCAATATCTCTTGTAAACTCGTTATTCTTCCTTGAATATTTATAGACACCATATTTTGAGTTAGAGTAGAACTCGCTACAAAAAATGTTGTTCCTCCTATTGCCGTTATTAACAATCCAATTACTAGAGTTATAACATTTACTGAAAAAGCAAATATTAAATTTCCAATAGCAGTAATGAGGAAACCAAAAAACAATAAAGAGCCTGAACTCAAGTAGCGAGATACAAAAATGTTACAAAAACTGCTAATAATGTAAGCAATACCACCTATACTGATAATTAAACCATATTCACTTTTCCCTAATCCTAATGTTTTAGTAATAAACAATACTTCATAAGCATCTATTGCTGAAGAACCAAAAATAAATATAGTCATACTTAAGGTTATACTTCTCAGTATAGTATTCCTCCAAATATACTTAGAAGAAAATTTGATATCCTCCCAAAGATTTTTTAACCTTAATTTTTCTGTTTTTAATTCACTCGTCCCTATTGCACCGTTGGGAAAAGAAATAAAGATTAAGCTGATTGCTGATACAATAAATGATATAGATTGAGCAATGAACGGTAGTGAGTTGTTTTTTTGCATTAATATGGTTCCTAGAAAAGGGCCTATAAATTGAGCTAATGGCATAATCATGCTTAGAATTGAATTTACACGGTGTCGTGATGAAGGTTCATTCTCTGTGATCCTCGAAATTATAGGATTAAGAGATGAGGAGAAAAAGGAACCCAAAGAACTCGTTATAAAAACTAATAATAGTAGAATAAACGGTATTTCAATACAACTAGGCATTAGTAAAACTGTTATGGCACGAAGTACATCCGAAACCATAGCCGTTTGTTTATGCCCAAATCTATCAGAAATCGTGCCTGCTATGAATCCAGAAAAAAATGAAGCAAGACTCTTAGCTAACCATAAAAGCGGGATATATTGCGGAGCATGTTCTGCGAAAATCAGACTCAAGATAACCATATAGATCCAATCGCCAAGTGATGATACCAGGCGACCAATATAAAGTATAATTAATGAGATTGAAAATGTAGGTGATATTATATTTTCAGGTTTTAAATTAGTCATTTTTTAATGCTCCATTTTTAAGAAACTCCTGATATAGTTGTTAATACTTTCTTAATATGTTTTTTATCAGTTGGGCATGGTTGTTCACCTGGACAAGAGGCGCCTTGACAAGATGGTCTAAAAAAGCATTTTTGGCAACCTTCATCAATTGTCTCATTCGATGTAACCCAAAGATCAAATCGCTCTTGATTAATTTCTAAACTTCATCCACAGGTAGTCTTCCTGCTTTATTGCGCTCATCTTCTAATGCAACTGTGCATTTGTATAAAGTACCGTCTGAACCTATAACTATAGACCAACTATACTATACGTAATGTGTATTTTCCAAAACAACATCAATACGAAAAAAAGCTCTGTTTGAAAAATTCGAACAGAGCTTTCGTTATTTTACATCTCTTTCACGATCTTGAGGGTGTCCTTGCGGGCAGCGGTCTCATCGGGTATCCAAGCTTTATCCTTTTTGTATGCATGCCAGTATGCCATCGCAACAAAGACGGACCCGCCCAATGCATTGCCTAAAAATACGGGAACTAGATTTCGAATATAATCGAGCCATGTAAATGATCCAGCAAAAATGGCAGCAGGAATGACAAACATATTGGCGACGACGTGCTGGAATCCAATCGCAACAAAAGCCATCGTCGGAAACCAGATTCCGATCATTTTCCCCGCCATATCCTTTGATCCGTATGATAGCCAGACCGCCAACGCAACGAGCCAATTGCAGCCAATACCCGATATAAACGCTTCAAGATAGGATGCAGAAAGCTTATGCTCGGCTATACTTACGGTTTTAGCTAAGTAAGGACCTGTTTCGGTAAGCCCGCCGACATGGCCAAATATGTAAGCAACAAAAATCGCACCTGCAAAATTACTGATCGTAATCAACAGCCAGTTATAAATAACCTTTTTCGTCGCAATTTTATCAGCTAACCTTGCGAGTGGAACAGCCATCATATTGCCGGTCAGCAGCTCCCCTCCCGCAATCAGGGTAAGAATCAGCCCGATTGGAAAAACTGATGCTCCGATCAGGGAACTTAATCCAGCCAGCTCCGCCGGCAATGGAGCTGTGACACGTATGTACAGTAAGTAGCCAAGCGCAACAAATGCGCCTGCCTGGAAACCCAATATCAATGTTTGCTGCAACGGGTACTTGGTTTTCTTTACCCCGCTTTCAATACTAATTTTAACAATTTGCTCAGGCCGGTAAAATGACATGGAACCAGATCCTTTCAAATGAATGCCACATGAATGTGAATAATTTCACAATATTAATTTTACTGCAGATTTTCGCTTCTGGATATGAATATTTCTTTAACGTTTTCAAAGCGTTTTCATAAAAAAAACCAAAGTGACTAGACTTTGGTTTCATTTCAACAGCAAACTATTTCACCCGTATCTATTTTTTCACAGCAAGACGAATACCGTAAACAAAATAGCTAACACAATTCGATAATACGCAAATGGTGTTAAGCCCCACTTTTCAAGCAGCTTTAAAAAGGTTACCACTGCTAACATCGCGACAACAAAAGAAGTAATAAATCCTACCGCAAACATTGGAATATCACTTGCGCTCAAATGATCCCAACTTTTTAATAAATCCAATCCCGTTGCACCAATCATAACAGGGATCGCAATCAAAAAAGAAAATTCCGATGCTGCTTTATAGCTGGCTCTCGCAAGCAACCCTCCCGAAATCGTCGATCCCGCCCTTGAGAAACCAGGATAGACGGCCAGACATTGAAACAAGCCAATGGTTAGGGCCTGCCGGTAAGTTAAATCATCCAATGAAAAAGAAGTCGGCTCTGGTTTCTTCTTTTCCGCAAAAATCATCAGAATCGCTCCTGCGACAAGTCCAATCACGACTGTGGACGGCTGAAACAAATATGTTTTGATCACGTCATGCAATAATAAACCTGCAATCACTGCAGGTAACACACCCAGAATGATATGTATCGCATTGAATTTCTGTTCTTTTCGCAATATGGGCTTGATGTTGAATAAAGAAACTAGACGCCCGCGGTACAAAACCGAAATCGCAAGAATGGCCCCCAGCTGGATGACGATCTCAAAAGTTTTCGCACTCTCCCCCTCAAATCCGAGCAAATGTCCTACCAATATCAAATGACCTGTAGAAGAAATAGGCAGGAACTCCGCTAACCCTTCAACAATTCCCAGTATGAATGCTATTAATATTTCTCCCAAAATCTCAACTCCCAGATACTTAATTGAACGGTGAATCCAACATTCGAAAAATAAAAACACACTTCATTATATACTATTGAAACACTGTATCTGCTACAGTATACAATTTCAGAATTAATCACACAGCAAGAAAGATATGATATTTTAAACAGCTTGATTATTTCGTTACCTCCTGAAATTCAGGCCGTTCTACAAACTAGGGTTTATCATGTTAGAGAATTAGAAGTCCTGGTACCAACAGAATAAATAGATGCTTTAATAAACAGAAAAAACCAACGAAGGGTAAAATTACGATATGAAAAAATTCAAAGATGAAGTCCGTTTAGCAAAAATGGTTTCATTTATTTTAACTATACCGATCCCCGTTCTACTATTTCTAAAGTTTGAAGAAAAATTTAGAAACGGGTGGGAGTTTGTCCCGAAAGCAGCCGAGTTGTTACCTTATCCTTTTGGAGCATTCTTGGGATATACAATAGATTTTCTTGTCTTGTGGTTTGTTGTGCTAATAGTATACGTTGGAGTTTGGCAATTGGGTACTATTCTTTTTTCTAATTTCTTTAAAATGTTCTACAAAGCTGTGAATATACAAAAATGTTAGGGATTCACCTAACACCTCATACGTTACGTCATACATTTACTGCTTTTTAGCCATGAAAGGAATGCCGTTGGAATGTATCCAAGTTCTATTAGGACATAACGGTCCACATCAAACCCAACTGTATGCTCGATTATATAATCAAGCACGAAAAGAGATATATGATCAGTGGATGTAGGTGACTGTTAGAAGAGGAAACTATTCGTATAATATACATTAACCTGAATAAACGGTCATTTGTTAAAACGCCTAAAACCCTTGACGCTATTGGTTTTAGGCGTTTTTTAATTGTACCATGTTCTAAGTGAAAGAGACATTAACACGGTTTATTATGCGGAATCCTCCCCTTTTTCAAACTAAAAATAAGTTGATGGAAAGGTAAAAGAAAAGAGCCCAGTTCACTACCTGATTCATGTCATGAGAGTGCCTAAACTTAGGTCTAACTTTTAGTGTTCAGTTCATTGTAGGATAGTGTTTATATGTAAAATATTTTAATTATCCTTAAATTTAATTGAGGCTATTTAGAAAATATAACTACCTTTTTTTCAACACCTATTACTCCTTTAATTTTACTGATTATCTCTGTATCCTCAAAAAATAATTGTCCGTAACTTTTGGATGCGGATAAAACCTTGTTAAAAATATTTTAGACGAGTTAAATGGATTTCAAAATGAAAATAGAATCGTCTTGTACGACATATCCTACAGAGGGGGAAAAGAATTTTGTTATATGAAAATATCGGGAATTTATGTTAAAAATTGGAGGTTTTGTATAGCTTATTATTATATATTTTGAATAATTCATAATATTAAGTCTATATATCTTTATATTTTTGTCTTATAATTCCTATAAACTACAAAAAAAGTTAGAAGGTGGTATTAGATGTCTGGTCAATTTTTTAATGAATGTAGCTTGGAATGGGGAAAGCGAGGTGCTAGGAACGCCGCTAGTAGAGGAGATATCATAATAATTGTAGATGTACTTAGTTTTTCCTCAACTGTAGTTTCAGCTTTAAGCAAGGGAGCAATAATATTTCCGTATCCACCCAATCTTGATGGAAATAAATATGCTAAGCAAATTGGTGCTGAATACATTTTAGGAAGGTCTGAGGCTGCTCAATTAGGATTACCGACATTATCACCAATTTCATTTGACTATAATAATAAGAACAGGAAATATGTTTTAACTTCTCTAAATGGAGCATTTTGTACTTGGATTGCTTCCGATGTTCCAGCACTTTTGATTGGATCTTTGCTTAATGCAGCAAATGTGGCTGCTGTTGCAAATAAATTATCTTTAGAAAAAAAAGCTAATATAACTGTAGTTGCATGTGGTGAATTATGGAGTGATGTTAAAGAGCATGAAGATACTCTTCGTCCTGCTTTAGAAGATTATTTAGGTGCGGGTGCTATACTTTCTTATTTGAATGGAAAAAAGTCTCCGGATGCTGAAGTATCTATTGGTGCATTTCATTTTTCTAAATCAAACCTAGGTGGAATAATCTGGGAATGCGAAAGTGGGAGAGAATTACGAGACAGGGGATTTGAAGAGGATGTAAAACATTGTAGCCGCTTAAATGTTTATCAAACTGTCCCAATATTACATAAGGATTATTTTATCAACCTAGATAAAGATGAAGAGATATCTAATTAGATATTGGATCAGAGACAGAATTTATTCGATGTTCATGGCTCAAAAAATTGCTAACAAGGTTATACAAGAGGTACGTAATATTTATCACTTTTTATTATCGATGATTGAGTTATCAAAAGAAGCTAGTTTGATATTACTGTCTTTCAAATACAATTCTTAAATTAAAAAAATACTTGTATTGTAATGAAAAGGAAGCAAGAGAAATATAATTTTTTGTTTGAGAAATTCCTTTAATTATGAAAATGGAAATACTTTTAATTACTCAGTGTTTTATGGTAGTTAAAATAATTTACTAAGTTAATAAAATTATCATAGGGGGAGAAGAAAGTTGGAAAGTAGATTGATAAAAGAAAATAATATTCATAATAATACTTTATCGTTGTGGAAAAACCGTTTTTTCTTAAAATTGTGGATTGGTGATATTATCTCTTTATTTACATTTCATATCTTTACATTATCATTACCCATTATGATTTATGAGATGACAAAATCGACATTCGCAATGAGTGCAATGAGAGCAATCGAGTTTTTACCTAGTCTTCTTTTGGGTGTAGTAATTGGCACTCTTGTTGATCGGTATAACAGGAAAAAAATGTTGATAAGTGGGGTTGCCATACAGATTATTAGTCTAGGGTTAATGTTTCTTTTTTTACTCAATGAAAACTTATCCATATGGCATTTATATAGATTGGGATTTTTACTTTTTTCATCAGGATATGTCTTTGGTACTGCTTATACTACAATTCTTCCTTTATTAATTAGTAAAGAACAACTTACCTCTGCCAATGCAAAGATTTCTTTTTCTACAACTTTCGTAAATATGATAGGTCCTGCTATAGCTGGATTTTTACTACTAAGTATAAGTTTTAGTCAAGGAGTATTAATAACTTTAGGTGGCTTGGTAATATTACTTTTATTCATTATAAGAATAGAAATTCCTGAAGGAAGAAATAGAGTAAAAGGACTAGAAACCTCCAAGTTTATAGAAGAAATACTTGAAGGATGGAAGCAATTAATAGGAACCAAAACACTTATGGCTGCTACGCTCATGGTATTATTTGGTAATATTGCAGCAGCCTCATCTGGAGCAGTTCTTATATTTTATGCATTGGATAATCTAAATATAGGTTCCAATCGGTTAGGTTTAGTTTTCACAGGTATTACGATAGGAGCCTTTATTGCTGCTTTATTTGCAAAAAAAACTAAAGATAAAATGAATAGAGGAAGCCAATTTTTTAAAATAACGTACTATTGCAACTGACACTCTCTAAAAATCAATGAACTGCGGGATTCTATAGTAAGTGAATTATTGATTTACGGAGTTTCATATTTTAAAAGTAGACAGAGCTTTTCCCGACAATAATTTATTACTTTATGGTATTCATAGCTCACTTCTCTCATATTTCCTATAAGTTGTCGCCTTCATGAACCCTATGAAGACCATTTCTCCTATTTTCCAAATGAGTTTGGGTCTTCATGAGCCCTATGAAGACCTCTTTCCCTATTTTCCGAATCAGTTTTGGTCTTCATGAGCCATAAAAGCAGCCGCTCTCATAGCCCCATCTAAAAATAGCCAGAAAAAACAAGTTATATATTAAAATAGTCTGCCTCAGATATGCAATCACAGAAAAAATCCCCCAGCGGTAGTGCCACTGAAGGGATTATCCTTATCTCAGTCTTATTTAATACTTTGTTCGTAATATAGTTCCTCTGCCTTTTGTTTCTTCGATTTTTTCGGTTTTGGCCATTTTATATCGTATTTTGCGCGATCGTAGATGGCGGCACTGACGATTTCAGCAACATCCTGCAGCTTTTCCTTGCTGATTTTATCAATTGTATCGTCTGGAGTATGGTACCACGGCTCAACCGGGTCGTGAATGAACAGAGCCGCCGGAATACCAACTTCCGCAAATGCCACATGGTCACTTCTTCCGCCCTGTGCGTACGGTGTTGGCTGTCCATTAAATCTCGTGCTGGAAGCCTGGGCCAATTCTGTAACCAGATTGGGCTTTCCATCAAGTGTAAGCATGATCAGGTCTCCCGCATCTTTGCTTCCAACCATGTCAAGATTGAAGTTTGCGACGATCCGGTTTAGTTGGTCTTCAGGCAGATTATTCACATAATGTCTGGAGCCAAGAAGACCCTCTTCTTCCGCCCCAAACGTAATAAATCTGATTTCGGTGTCGGTCGGAATAGACTTAAGAACGCGTGCCAGCTCTAACGTCATTGCCGTTCCTGATGCATCATCATTGGCGCCTGGAGCACCGGCGACCGAATCGTGATGTGCCCCGAGAACGATGATTTCATTAGTAGATTTCTTTTTCGATGTCGGCGGTTTTGTTGCTATTACGTTATGGGAAGTTCTCTCACCCGACTCGGCTCCTGCAATTGTTAAAGCAGCTGTCAATGTTTGGCCATTATTTAGCAGGGAGGCAAGCGATTCTCCTTCGGACTTGCTTAATGAAACAGCCGGGACATATTTATCATTCGCCGTCCCAAGCGTTCCATTTAAAGGGCCATCAACATTGTTATAAATAACGACGCCGACAGCTCCCTTTTCAGCAGCATTCAACACTTTTTCGGCAAAAGGAATCTCGCCGCGTTTAATAAAGGCAACTTTCCCGGTTAAATCAAGGTTTTGCAATTCGTCTTTTTTCCCTAAACCTGCATTCACCAATGCACCTGAAACATCCCCGTTCACAGAGAAGGTAAAGGCTCCTGGATGCAGATCGCCGCTGAAACCATCTACACTAAGTTCGACCGTATCAGGAGGCGTATAACCGATAAACTTAAACTCTTGTATTTCGGTTTTATATCCGTATTTTTTAAATTGACTGTTAATGAATTCGACCGCTTTATTCTCGGACTCAGTTCCTGCGACACGCGGTGTTTTTGATAGATAATCAATATTGTTATAAATATTATCAACGTTTATCCTCTTGCTGACTATTTGCTCAAATTTATGATCCCACTGATTGTGAGCGGTTTCAGTTGATTTTGCTAAAACAGCAGGCGACCCAACTGCACTAAAAGATAATGCAGCTATCAAAGCTGCCAATAAAATTGGCTTTTTCATTCAATTCCCTCCTAACAAGAATGATAGTCTAGTAGATATTACAATATTTAGAATATTAAAATAAGGGTAAATATTACCGAAAAATGTAGGCCATTCATTCTATTTGATGGGTTTCATGTAAAATTTAGTGCGTTCGCTATGGGGAAGAATCACTATAGAAGATATAATGGCATTTCCTGCAGAAATAGGATTAATACTGTTTCGCTTAAATAAAACCCGTTTTCGCTTAATTCAGAAGACTTTCGCTTATATCATAACGAGGTTTCGCTTAAATCCCTGCATTTTTTCGCTAAATTCACTGTATCTGGATATCCAACGAGTAGGTTTGTTTGGAGAGAACAAGTTTTTCCAGTATATAAAATGTTTTTTAACCTTTTTTAGAAAAAAACATTCTACCAAAAAAAAGTAGAATGCTTTTAGTATGATTATAGACTTTCCACACTTTCCTGGTCCGCTTGAAGTGCCTTTGCAAATCCTGACAGCATATGAGCCATGTGGACAACGCCTTCTTCAAAGTCTTGAAGGCGAATCGATTCGTTTGGTGCGTGCGCCTTCGATTCTAGCCAACCCACACCGGTGCTGACAATCGGCAGCTTCAAGTATTCCCCGAAGTCATACATCGGACCGGTTCCGGCTGAGTTGGGCGCGAGCACGCCTTCATGTTGATAGACTTCTTTAGCCGTTTTCAGTACGTGAGCCACAAATGGGTGGTTAAAATCTGAGCGGTATGCTTTTTGCCCGTTTACTGAGGTTACTTCAATATCAGTAAAGCCATGCTTGATTAAGTGTTTTTTAACACATTCCTCAATATGATCCGGGTCCTGGCCAGGCACCAACCGGCAGTCGAGCTTCGCTTTGGCGCTTTTAGGCAGAACCGTCTTCGAACCTTCACCCGTATAGCCGCTGACCAGGCCGCAAATCGTCATTGTCGGCTGAAACACCATCGCTTCTCTTGGATCTTCTCCGTTAGCTGCGGTGATGAGCGGTCTTGTAAGTCCATAGAGATTTCCTACCGCTTTCTCATCAAAAGGCAGGGCTTGAACCGCTTGCCTTTCTGCGTCGGTCGGCGCTGTTATCCCATCAAAAAATCCCTCGACTAATATTTCGTTTTGCTGGTTTTTCATCGTGGCCAATGCCTGGACTAACCGCCATGCCGCATTGTCAACGTACGCTCCAACAGATGAGTGCATATCAATAGCTGCACCGACACATGTCAACTCTAAATAGGCCATCCCTTTTACCCCTGCAACCATGTTGATCCGCTCATTTTCATCTTTGCCGCCGAATTCCCAAATACAGGCGTCTGCTTGAAATAAGTCCTGATAGTTTTTAAGATAAGGAGCAAGATTTGGGCTTCCGATTTCTTCCTCACCCTCGATCAGGAATTTGACATTGCACGGCAGTCCGCCTTCTGCTTGTTGCAAAACCTTCAGAGCAGTTAAGCGGGCAACCAGGTCGCCTTTATTATCGGCTACCCCTCGGGCATACAGAATCCGTCAACAACGGCAGGGTTAAACGGTTCAGAATGCCATTCATCCAATGGATCAGGCGGCTGGACATCATAATGGTTATAAAACAGGAGTGTTTTGCTGGAATCTCCATTAGACCCGGCGGCAAAGAATCCATAGACAACAGGATTTCCACCTAAATCGTCGAGAATTTTCGCCTCCCCGCCAGCCTCTTTAATCATTTTGACTACATATTGAACCGTTTCTGGAATAGCTGTATTCTGTGCGGAAACGGTCGGAAATCTTAAATATTCCTTTAGTGTCTCGATAGAGTCAGGAACCAGTTCCTTTGTATGACTCCATAGTGCATCCAAGTTGTGATTACCCATTAACAAGCTCCTCTCAAATAAGTGTGTATGAATATTTCGACATTCGAAAGAAAAATCCCTTTTTTCCTTTTCAAAAAAAGTAATCCAAAAGCATTTCCAACTAACTCCTGAAAAATGGGTTTTTCAATTTTATCATTGGCATTATCCTTTGATTCTCTTTTTAAAGTATATTTATGAAAAAAATCGTCATTGTCGTAATATTGAGAGCCGTTATCTTTCAAATTAAACACCTCTGAAGTTTAGTAGTCTACTGTTTCTTCTTTTCCCTCTGAAAAATAAACCTGTTTTCCAGGCTTCGCAACGAGGATAGCAATAAAAACCGAAAGGAACATGTTCAATCCGACCAGGATGACGACTGTGTAGCGGAGTGGGAAAATGTCGCCCAATACACCGATTAACAACAAGAATACGATTTGCGCGCCACTTTGAATCACTCCGATAACGCTTGTCATTCTTCCCATCAGATGAATCGGAACATTATTTTGATAAAAAGTGCTAAAGCCGGTGTTTGAAAAAGCGTTAAAAAACCCGAGGATCGTAAAGCCAATCGCGACGGCAACAAATGAATCGGAAAGTGCATAAATGAGATAACCGATTGCGACCATTAGCATTCCACCTGCAATCAAATGTTTGATGCTTAAAAATCGCGTTGCCACGGTGACCAGGAAAGCACCAAGTGAGTAGCCTATTCCGGTGATACTGACAAGAAAGCTATAATCCGTTTCTGTTACCCGACTACATCTTGAATAAAGACAACTTCTTGGGAATCGTACGAGATCCCTTGTAATAGCTGGATAAGCGGATCAAAGGCATGTATTATCCTTTCTCAGCGTTAACGAAAATAAGCCAAATGCGAGAAAACAGGCATAGACAGCCAGCACAAACGACTTTTCCCTTCCAAACTGGATCACTTCTTTCCAATCATCCCGGAGCGTTTCATAGCTGCCTTTCTTCACTTCAGCGGGATTTGCCTGTTGATCTGTGTCAGGCAAAAACATGATGATGAAGGCGGAAATGAGGAATGAAACAGCATTCAACAGAATCGCTATTTTCACTGAACCGATTAAAAACAACGCACCTGCAATGGAAGGACCGACGATGAACGCCCCTGAATTCACCAAACTGTTGATTGAATTGAATTTTTTTCGCTTATTGACGGGAATAAGTTTTGCTATGTACGTGGTCGATGACGGAGCAAAAAAAGCTCTCGCAACGCTGATGAGGAACAGCAAGACATAGATGGTCCAAATGTTTGAAACAAATGGAATAATCGCGACTCCGACTGCCCTCGCCACATCAGCGATTATCATAATCTTTTTCTTATTTGCCCGGTCTATAATACTTCCGCTCCACGAATTTGTCAGCATCGATGTGACCGGACCGACAATCCATAACCCGGCTACAGCTGCTGCCGAGTGGGTCATTTCAAACACGAGAAGGTTAATTGCAATGAGATAAATAAAATCCCTAATGTAGATATTCCGATTCCTGTTAATAAGAGGGAAAACAATCGCCAATTGATCATACTCATTTTTCTAAATCACCCGTGTAATTATTATGAATATTTCTTTTTAATTTCTATGAGGTAAATAAAATGGTTATAGTTATTTTCCTATGCCTAGCAACAAAAAGGAAACGAGTTTTCCAAGTTAATATGCTCATCAATTTCCTAACAATCTCTACTTGCTTTATGTTAGAATGGCTTGTACTCGGAAAATAAAAAAACTGGGTTCGTAAAATTTCAAGGACCTGACCTCTGCGTGTGGCTGTATTAATGTGGAGCATTTTCATGTATGGAAAAAAATTTTCAGTTATTGTATATCTTTTAATGATTTCTCGATTTGGTTCATAGCCAATCCCAGGTTTTTTAGGTACTGTAATCATCCCATTATTCACCTCTACTTCAGGGTCAATAATGTCCTTTTCCCAATAGCGTGAAGAACCAGCCGTGTCACCAGGCATAATAAAGTTAGATAAGGTAGTTAAAGCAATATTATGTGCCCTTCCGATTCCCGATTCAAACATGCCGCCACACCAAACTGGAATATTGTTTTGCTGACAAAGGTCATGGATGCGCTTTGACTCCGCTAACCCTCCAACACGTCAAATCTTAATATTGATAATTTGACAGCTCCCGAGTTCAATGGCTTTTCGGGCATCTTCATAAGAATGGATGCTCTCATCAAGGCAAACCGGCGTTACAATCTCCTTTTGCAGCGTGGCATGATCCACGATGCCATCTGAAGCCAATGGCTGTTCTATCATCATTAGACCAAATTCATCAAGAGCCTTTAATGTGTTTATATCCTTTAAACTGTATGCGGAATTAGCATCAGCCATTAAAGGAATCTCGGGAAAGTGATTCCGGATGTACCTGATCATTTCCACATCCCAACCCGGTTTTATTTTGACTTTCATTCTCTTATAGCCTTCTTCATTATATTTTTCAATTAAACGAAGAAGTTCGTCAACCGTGTTTTGGATTCCAATACTTATCCCGACCTCAATCTCTTCCCGTTCACCCCCAAGAGCAGCTGCAAGAGGTATGCCTTTTTGCTTGGCAAATAAGTCCCAAACCGCACCTTCAATCGCAGATTTCGCCATATTGTTTTTGCGGATGTATGAGAAGATTTCGGAAACTTCTTCAGGATGTTCAATCTCTTTATTCATTATGCTTGGAATCAAAAAATCTTCTAGCATATGCCAATTTGTTTTAACCCTTTCCTCATTATACGAAGGAGAATGAAAAGCGACCGATTCCCCCCAACCGCTGTTCCCATTCTCGTCCTTTGCTTCAAGCAATAGAAATTCTTTATCCTGAAACGTTCCAAAGCTTGTAGTAAAAGGGAATTTCATCTTCATTTTCACATGCCTTAGATTATATTTTTTATCTTCATTTGTCTCCCCCATTACGCGAATATCAATTAATATCCAATTTGTTTCTCTTAACTAATTTATAATAATGAACAGGTTCATCCTCGCTTTTTATTAATGAAACAACAGCATACCCTATTGAAAATAAACTTTGAAATATTTCTCTTGTTTTAAGTCGCCAATCAAACGCAAGGTCATTATTTACATTTTTTAAACGCTGGAAGTCTGCGGGAACAGGCACTAAAATAGATTGGTCCTTATGATGGAGGGTTTTCAACCGCTTCTCGATATTGAGAAGTTTTGGCAGATCATTTTTTAATGCATCCCATTGAATCACTATATCATCCTGATCTTGTTTAAATCTATGCTGTTTCTCGACATGGGGACTGTTTATCCACCATTCTACTTTGAATCTGTCAGATGGCAGACCCCGGTTCAAGCTGCCTTCCATTTCTCCATAACAATTTTCCACATAAGTAGAGCAGATTGTATGCAGTTTAGATAAATTTAAGTACCCATTCTTTGTCTCAAGCGGATCATATGTCCACACGATCAGGTCATAACCCATTTCCTTTGCGATCTTCTTTTGCTCTTGTTTTAACTGAGATCCGACCCCTTTATCCTGATGACTGGGATGAATCCCAAGCATATGAGAGCACAGGTAGCTTTTTCCCCTTTTTAAAACCTGCAAAGCTGTAACTAAATCCTGCCATTTCGCCATCGATAAACGCACCTAGTAAAAGGCCCCCATTTTGGGACGCCGTAATTGTTTGGTGGAGAGGAAGAGGGTCCATATTCCATACATTTTCCTCAAGTTTTTGAACCTGCTTTAAATCAGAATAGGTACTCAGAATACGTATTTCAATTTTCGATCCCATGAAAACTCTCCCTTATTATTGCTTCTGGTTTTTCACACGATTGACAGTACATCTAAGTGTATACTGAATGATGGAGCACACGTACAAAGCCTCAAAAAGCATCTCAAGTTCACCATATCAATGTTAAATTAATAAAAAACCTTCATAAAAAGGGTCTTCACTATCAATAATAAATTGATGCATCCCTGTAACCCAGGCAGATCCAGTGATCTGGGGAATTACTGCCTGGAAATTCCCAACCTTACTCAATGAGATGATACGTCCAACAAACTTGGAATCTATAATGCTTTCATGAATAAATTCTTCTCCTACCTGCAATTTTCCTTGCTTAAAAAGTAAGGCCATTTTTGCACATGTACCAGTCCCACAAGGAGATCTATCAATTTGTCCATTTCCGAATATAACCGTATTCCTATAATCAATGTTTTGTTTTTCAGATTTTAAACTAAATTCAATTAAATCAATTGAATTGATTTCCGGCTTAAGTGGGTGCTGAAATTTTGACTGTTCATTTATTGCTTTCTTAATTTTATTGCCTAATGAAATCAAATGCTGCTGTTCTTCACTTACAAGTTTTAATCCCAATTCTCCGGCATCAACTATACCAAATATACTTCCGCCAAATACAACATCTACAAGAATATTTCCTAACCCTTCTACATTTACTTTTACCTTTTCTTCAAACACAAATGCTGGAATATTTGTAAATGTAACTTTACTAGCCTTACCATTAATAAACTCAACTTCACAATCTACAATGCCAGCTGGTGTATCAACCTTAATATATCTCTTGGGTTCAATCATTCCGATATTTAAGGCTGTTGTTACTGTACCAATGGTACCGTGTCCACACATATTTAGATATCCGTTGTTATCCATAAAAATAACCCCAACATCACACCCTTCTGAACAGGGATCTGTAATAATAGCACCAAACATATCTCTATGTCCACGTGGTTCGGTCATTAATAATTTTCTCAGCCAGTCCATCTTACTTTCTAAATAATGCTTTTTCTCCATCATTGTCGAACCCAAAATTCTTGGAGCTCCTCCTGTAATGATTCTTGTAGGCTCACCAACAGTATGTGAGTCAATCGTTTGAATATATTGTGATAAGTTGATCATGGTTTTCCCCTCCCCCTAGTGTAAGTCTGTCTTAAATTCATAAAAAATCCTTAATTCCTATACTTCGGAATCTTTCGTGACAATTAGTTTTCATAATTATAAATATAGATAAGAGGCCGCTTAAGATTTCCATACTTGTTTATAAACTCGAATAAAATGGATACTAGAGTAAAGGGAAAAGCTAAGCCTTTCCCTTTAGACCTTTGAATATTCGATATCATCAACGATTAGTATCCTCTATTTTCATCCTTACTTAACGATGAATGCTGAATAGCAGCCTCCCATACTCGAGCAAAGTTTCCCCATGTTATTCCGTCAATGTCCGATTGGGAAAAGCCCCGCTTTTCCATCTGCCCAATAAGGCGTGGCACATCGGCCGCTCCATCAAGTTCAGGGTTCTTCGGCAGACTGCCGCCGATGCTTTCAAGCGCTTCATGATCAAGATAGTCTATGAAATCAAAACCAAAACCGAGGTGCCGTATGCCAACCAGGTCGGCAATGTAACTGGCGTGGTCAATGAACCGTTCAATTCCAGGCTTTTTAGGATCAACGAATGCCGAGAATGCGTTTAAGCCAATAATACCATCCCGTTCAGCAATTGCTTTGATCTGTTCGTCTGAAAGATTTCGCGGAATGTTGCATACTGATTGGGCATTGGAGTGAGAAGCAAATACTCCTGGCCCCGGGTAAGCGTTAATCGCTTCCCAGAAGGTTCTTTCGTTCAAGTGGGACAAATCCAGCATGACTCCTGCTTCAGCCATCCGCTTTAGCAGCATTCGCCCTTTTGAGGTAAGGCCACGGACATCGCCTTCACCTGGTCCACTCAGTCCTGTAAGCCAAGACCCCTTTCCTTGAGTGGATAGTGCCCTGGCTTCCGCATAGTCATATCCTGGGAAACCGCTCGCAAAGGCATTCGCCTCATTCCAAGTCAGAAGGGCGGAAGTAAGACCCAGATCACACAATTCCGAAAACAACGCAGGGTCTTCATCCAGGGCTGCCATTCCTTCAATGGTTAGTAAGATCGCAAGCTTTCCAGCATTTATTGCTGCTTCAGCCTCAGCAGGAGTTCTTACTAGGGCGAACCATCCCGGGGATTCACTCAGTTCGGCCTCAAGGGCCGCCATTACCTCACGGGTTCTGGCTGTAGCCCGGTGTGTTTGGTCTAATTCTATCCATATCGTCAGGCCAAGTGCATTAATGCCGGCTTTGCGGAGGACAGGTAGGTGCCGCTCTTCTATTACGCGTCGTTCTCCACGGGATCTGCGCCAAATTACGTCAACTAAGATGTCGCTATGCAAATCGATGAATGGCATGGTCCCTAGGCCTCCAATCGTTCCTGTCTAAGCTTGGCCGTGCCCTCGGAATCAACCGTCCAAGAGCCCGTGTCAATGATCACGCCATAATCACGCTTTGCGCTTTCCAATGAAATATACCCGTCACGTACATCCTCAAGCACTTTTTCAAGGCTGCGGTGTAATGGATTTCCCCAACCGCCGCCGCCTCCTGCGCTGCTTATCAGAACTTCTCCTGCTTCAAGAGGTTCGTTAATGGCACCTGTGCGTTCTTCACGATCCGTTCCAGGACGTACGATGATATGGTTTGGTTCTGCTTCAAGGCCGCCCTTTAAAGCCCAAGGGCGCGTTTTGGTTTTCTTAAGAATCGTTACCGCACTGCCTGGGGCAGTGAACCGGTATACACGGGTTGCACCAACACCGCCGCGGTGTTCACCGGCACCGCATGAGTCCTGGCGAAGATAATATCCTTCAATTAACAGAGGAGCCTTGTTCTCCAAAACCTCAATCGGGTTATTGCGGCAGCCTGGTTCAGACAAGTGCATGATGGCATTTTCGCCGTCGCCTCCGGCATGGGCCCCAAATCCGACAGCCTCGTTTGTTGCTTCAAGCCAGACTTTGCCGGTAACAGGGTGTGTGCCGACTCCCATTACTGAAACAACTTCTCCGCCTGAACACGCCGGCACGATGTCTGGCATCGCTGGCGCCAATGCCTTACAAATGATTTCAGGTATGTGAATGGACGGCCAGATCGTAAAGGTGGCTGCCGGATGCTGGGCATTAACAAGAGAACCTTCAGGAGCAATGACTTTTAATGGTCGGAAGTTGCCGTCATTTGCAGGTGAATCCGGAGTTGTCAGTCCTTTGAAAGCCAGGGCTGATACTCCTTCGGTAATCCCGATTGGAAGGTTAACCGGACCTTTTACGGCAGGGTCCGTACCAGTGAAATCCACGATAAATTCATCATCTGTCACAGTAACAATCACCTTGATTTTAATCATTTTGTCCTTCTCGACTCCGTCATCGTCAACATAGTCCTCTGCTGACCAGGTTCCTTTTGGAAGTGCTTCAAGGCGTGCCCGGGCAATCCGTTCCCCGTGGTTCAGGATTTCCTGGGATGCTGTCTTAAATGATTCAAGGCCAAACTTTTCCACGAGCTCCTGTACCCGCTTCTCACCAGTGCGGCAGCAGGAAATTTGGGCGTTCATGTTTCCGACCACCCGATCCGGAATCCGTGTGTTAAACCTGATTAAATTCTCCACCTCTTGATCCCGCACGCCCCGCTTATAAATCTTTAATGCAGGAAGGATCAGTCCCTCGTTATGAATGCTGGTTGTATCAAGGCAATACCCCGGGTCCTGCTGGTTCAAGTCGAGCCAGTGCGCTTTGCAAGCAGCGTATCCCACTAATTCATCACCATAGAAAATCGGCGAGCTGACCAGTACATCAAGTGTATGGTTGGAGCTCCAGTACGGATAATTAAACAGGATCACGTCCCCTGGATGAATGTTTTCTTCTCCAAGAAACTCAACCATCTTTCTTAGAGCAAAATCATTTCCTCTGGTAAAAATCGCTAAACCCGGTGATTCTGCAAGCAATCGGCATTTACGGTCGTAAATCCCAAGGCCGAAGTCCTGAATTTCATAGATGATCGTGTCATAGGCTGTCCGCTTTAAATTTCGCATCATTTCCCGGGCTGCTGAAAGCAAGTAATTATGAATGACCTGAACCTTGATTTGTTCATCTTGATTATCGATTCCGATCTTTTCGTTTTTCTTAATTTCTGCATTCTTAGTCATGCTTTACCTCCTCTATCATTGTAAATAGCGATGGCAAGTTCCCCGTACTCCCCGACTGTCAAAACATCACCTTTGTGCAAAACAGTGGTATGGCTAGGTTCTTCAATAATGGCAGGACCGGCAACCTCATCTCCTGCTAGCAGTTCGAAACGGTCATAAACAGCATACTCAACAGTGCTATTCGTTGACGCTTGGAAGACAGGCCTGCTGCCTTTGCGTGCTGCAGCTGCATCCCCTTTCCCAGCTTCAAGCTTTGCGATCCTTGGCTTGGCAAGTACACCAACAGCACGGACACGAAGAGTTACAATTTCTACCGGGTCGTTCGTTTGGTGCCCGTATTGCTGCTCGTGGGCATTTCCAAATTTGGCTGCAATCCCAGCGATGTCGGACGGTTTCAAATCTCCAGCAGGAATCTCAATCTTGACCGTGTGTTCTTGTCCTTCATAGCGCAGCTCTGCCCAACGGATAAAATTGCAATCCTTAGGAGCAAATCCATCCTGGCCAAGGGACTCACGTCCACTGTCTTCAAGATTGGCATACAATTTATTTATTTCCTGTACATCTGCATTAACAAGGCCCTTTACAAAGGTTTGGGCAAAGTCATACACTACATCGACCATCATCATTCCCCATGCCGAGAAATTGCCTGCCCCCGGAGGTATAATGACTGTCGGAATGCCGATCTCCCTTGCTACGTTGCAGGAAACCAAACCTCCGCCGCCTCCAAAGCCAAGAAGCGCAAAATCTTTCGGGTGGAATCCTCTTTCTACTGAGATTTCACGAATCGCCCCGGTGATCTTGGCCTCACTTATTCTGACAATACCTGCTGCCGTTTGTTCGATGGTAAGGTTCAGTTGGTCAGAAAGCTGTTTGATGGCATTGCGGGAAAGATCGGGATCAATCGTCATTGCCCCGCCTAGAAAATTCTCTGCATCAAGATAGCCGAGAATTAATGCTGCGTCAGTAAACGTCGCGTTTATCCCGCCTTTGCCGTAGCAGGCTGGACCCGGGTCTGCACCTGCGCTCTTAGGACCTACCTGAAGTGCTCCACCATCATCGATCCACGCGATACTTCCGCCACCGGAACCAATCGTGCGGATATCAATCATCGGGGTTGAGATTGGCAAGCTTTCAACCGTTGCCTCATTCTCCACGGAAATCTGCCCATCCACCACCATTGTAGTGTCAAGGCTCGTTCCGCCCATATCCAGGGTAATCAGATTCGGATTTCCGGTAAGCTCTGCCAGATAAGCAGCACCGATGGCCCCGCCTGCCGGGCCTGACATTACTGAATGCACCGGTTCCTCCTTCGCTGCCTTGGCCGTCATGGCGCCACCCCCTGAACGGGTAAGCAAAAATTGGCCTTTATAGCCTTCCTCTTTAAGCTCGCCTCCCAGACGGTCCAAATATGTTCGCATAATTGGTTTAATATACGCATCAATAACCGCTGTACTTGTGCGCTCATACTCGCGGTACTCCCGCGTAAGCCGGTGCGATAATGTGACTGACACTTCCGGGTACTCCTGTTTAAGCACCTCTTCCATCTGCAATTCGTGGTTTGGGTTTATGTAGCTGTGCAAGAAACAGACAACCACGGAAGGGACGCCTTCTTTACGAAGTTCTTGCGCCAATTTAACCGCTTCTTCACGGTCAAAAGGGGTAACAACATTTCCTTGGTAATCAAGGCGCTCGGCTACTTCAAATCGGTGTCGGCGCGGTACCAATGATTTTGGTTTCCGATATTTAAAGTTATACATTTCATCCCGGTCGGTGCGCCCTAACTCATACACATCCCTGAATCCCTTTGTAGTAATGATCGCAACATCTGCTCCTGTGCGGGTTAGCAAGGCATTTATTCCAAGGGTAGTCCCATGGACGAAATAGTCGATATCACCAAAATTGACTTCTGCCTTGCGGAAACCTTCAAGCACGCCGCTTGCGGGGTTACGCGGGACGGTTTCTACCTTTTCTAGGCGCAGATTGCCTGAAGCGGGATCAAGTGTTACAACATCGGTAAACGTTCCGCCAACATCAACTGAAATTCGCATATAGAATTCCCTCCATTTTTTTATTAATTGCTGCTAATGAAAGGTGAGCGGCTAGGAATATATCAGTTGGATGGTCATTTAATATGTTTATATCCATGATCCTTCTCTCCTTCATTTTGTAAGGCTGAACTCGACTGAAAACGATAAAAGAATAAATCTTTAAAAATTAGCACTTCGCAATATTCTCATGTTTACAAAGAGGTCATCTAGGGCAGGATTTGTTTTTTATGTGTATTTCCTTAGAAGTTGGGTTCTGTGGTCTCTAGTGGTTGATTATGAAGAAATTCCTGGTTGCGTACTGCTTTACATACCATTTGGTGCTTTCTGGATGATCACCCCCTTTAAGTTGAACAGATCCTATTCAAACACTATTTTATGGCAAATGGATTTTTCAAAGGCACAAAATCCAGATCATACCCAAACGCACGCGGGCCGCATACTTCCAGCGCTTTTTCGGTCTTCATTCGCTCGTGGGCCGGAACGACGACAACCGTTCCGCGGTAACCGTATTTAACGATATCGGTCCGGATCGGTTCAGCAGTTTCAGAGTCTAATACCGTAATCAGGTCAGGAGGCAGGCAGATCAATTCGCCATCGACAGTCAGCTTAAGCCACTCATTTTGGAAATCGATGACAGCCGTACTCCCTTTATGATCACCGAGGCCCTCCATGACAATCTGGCCCATGGAAAATCCTTTTGTACTTTCTGCACCAAAGTCCCTGTTGATATCGACAATTTTTCCTTTAAAAGCACTCCAGCCTCCGGTAATCCGTTCCACAACCTCAACAGGATCATTGTGAATGTCGCGTGCTTCCCTTACCTTCTTCCCTAATTCCAATGTCAGGCTTACGGTATTAGGTATACATGTTTTCCTGACTTGTTCGCCGTTCATCGGGTAACCCGCAATCCAGCTGATCCCGCCATAGGACATGGCTGTTTGGCGCACGATATTTTCTGCCATATAAGCATCTGAAGAATCAACGATGGTGGTAAACCCTTTTTCATTGATCGTCGCTACCGGACTGGCAGATACGCCCCCGATATGGAAGGAAGTCATTTGCAGTTCAGGAAAAGCGCGGCCCATTCCATCTCCATCGATAACAGGAAGCCCCATTTCCCCTGCAACCGCCATTGGCACAGTCGTATTAACTCCGCCGGCTTCAGGCGGGATGACACCTACAAAATCTTGTCCAATATACCCGCTCAGCTTTTCAAAAGCTGTATTCAATTCGTTGCCATTTGGTGTCTTTTCGGTCAACACCACCGGAGCCCCTAAGCATCCGCACATCGCAATCATGGCATCATGCGGGACATCTTCAGGCTTAATTAATACGATCTCTTTGCCTTTATTGATTACGTTATAAGCCCATAACAGGCCGATTTCCGGATCTCCGCCACCGCCCGTGGCAAGGATGGATGCACCTAAAGTAATGTCATATATATCCTGTTTGGTTAATGTTTTATAATCACGTATTCCCCATTTGTCCAGGATTTTGTATACGCTCATGTCGATTCCTCCTTGTCATAAAAACTTAACTGATAAGATTGCGCTTTGTCTGGGTCAATATTTCGTATCCATCTTCCGTAATAAGTACCATATCTTCAATCCTGACAGCCCCTACTCCAGGGAGATATACGCCAGGCTCAATGGTCAAAACCATGTTTTTCTGTAAAATATCGGTTCTTCCTTTATCGATAATCGGGCCTTCATGGATGTCTATTCCCAATCCATGCCCTGTTAAGTGCGGGAAGTATTCGCCATACCCTAATTCATGGATTGCCTGTCTTGCTATGTAATCAACCTCTCCGGCACTTATGCCTGGCCGCAAGGACCTGATTGTTTCCTGCTGGACTGCCAATACATCGTAAAATAACCGTTTTTGTTCCGGGGTGGTTTCTCCTACCGAGAAGGTACGTGTAATATCCGAGCAATATCCTTGATAAATCCCGCCCATATCCATTAAGTTCAATTCATATGGTTTCAATGCCTTATCTGATGAATATCGCTGGGGGAGCCAGCTGTTTTCCCCTGATGCAAGAAAAGGTTCAAATGAAGGGTTTTCCGCGCCTTCTTTTAACATCGCATAGCGGGCAATAGCGGTTACTTCATATTCTTTCATGCCTGGCTTTGCAGCCTTCAGCGCTTCTTGCATTGCCATATCGGCTATATACGTGGATTTTCGAATAATTTTGATTTCCACATCACTTTTGATCGTGCGTAACTGTCCCATTTCTTCTGCAATATTTGTAAAACGGGCATTTGCTAGTTTCTCTTGAAGGTAGTGATAGGTTTCATAATTTAGCTCTGGAAGCTCGACTCCAACCCGGATTTGGTTCCATTGGGTAAAAAAGTCATTTAATACATGAAGATAATCTGGTGTATCCTCAGGAAAAGAGATAATATCTTTGATCCAGCAATCTCTCTCGGCCCGTTTTAAATCCAATCTGGCCACCACATACTCGATTTCTTCCTGTGAAATCAGTAGAATGCTAAACGCTGCGGTATTCATTCGGAGCCCCGTGAAATACCTGAGACTGGCCCGGTTCGTCAGGATGCATACATCAAGCTCCTTGGCTTCCATAACCTTCCTTACACCTTCGATTCTTTCTAGAAAGACCATTGCATCCAAGTTTCCTCACCTATTCTTTTTTGTTTTGTAAAAAGCTGGTTAAACCATGCCCGTTCTTGCATGAAGAACGAATTTTGCATGGTTTACCAGCATTTATGGCAAATCTATCGTTTTACAATAAATCTTTGATCGTTTGTTCCATTTCCGGATTGACTAGGTATACTTTCCTTGGAACACGTGATTCGATATTGTGGGCTGCCTGGCTTGCAAGCTCAAGGACAACCATATTGTCCACAAACGGTTGGCATATTTCATCGATTTGTTCCACTGGGAAACCCAGTTGATCAGCTAATTCTTTTCTTTCAATATATGGCTGATTAAGAACGGTTTTTAAGACAAGCTTATTGTTGTTATCTGCTAATGTTGATTGAATGAATGTAGCGTCCATTATTTATTTCGCCTCCTGTTTTTGTTTTTCATTTAATTTTTCAACAGGGACATAATCAAAGTCATAACCGAAATATCTCGGGCCAAATGCTTCCAGGCCCTTTTCTGTTCTCATGCGTTCATGCGCGGAAATCAGGATGATGGATCCTCGGTATCCGTAACGCATGATATCTGTGCGGATCGGCTCTCCTGTTTCGATATCGA
The DNA here is from genome assembly GCF_002860125.1 of Bacillus canaveralius. Classification (GTDB taxonomy): domain Bacteria; phylum Bacillota; class Bacilli; order Bacillales; family Cytobacillaceae; genus Bacillus_BJ; species Bacillus_BJ canaveralius. Next base: position 110,282 of record NZ_PGVA01000001.1, on the reverse strand, counting down.
CAATGGCGATCAAATCAGGTGTCACACATTTCAGCTCGTTATCTACTCTTAAGTTTAGCCATTCATTTTGAAAGTCCAGTTCAGCTGTCTGTCCTTTGTAGTCCCCGATGCCTTCCATGATCACTTTACCAAGCGAGAAGCCCTTGTTCATTTCGCCGCCGAATTCCCTTTGGATGTCGGTGATTTTTCCATTGAATACACGATAGCCTTCTATATTTCGGGTATTTTTAATGCTTTCAAGGATTTGTTCAACAGGGTCATTATGGCCTTTTCTTGCTTCCAATACTGCTTTTCCGACATCCCAGGCGATGCTCTGGGAGTTTAGGATCGATGTTCTTTTGACATCTGCCCCAGTCATTGTGTAGGTGGCAACCCAGGAAATTCCGCCATAGGACATGGCTACCTTCCGGGCAATGGACTCAGCCATCAAATCATCGTCCTGTGTATCAATAACTGTTGTATTCATACGATCATCAGTCGATACGGTAGGAGATGCGTGTACTCCTGAAGTTGCCCAAGAAGTCATTTGCAGTTCAGGGAATGCACGGTTCATTCCGTCCACATCGATTACAGGCAATCCGAGTTCGCCCGCAACAGCATAGGCAACTGTCGAGTTTACCCCGCCGCACTCCAAAGGAATGGTTGCCTGGAGCTTTTTCCCCATATACGTCTCAAGTGTTTCAATGGCTTTATTTAGCACCTCTTCATTTGGCGGCTTTTCCGTTAAAACAAGGGCCGCCCCTAAACAAGCCGGGCTTGCGACCAAAATATCGTCCGGGATATCCATTGGATCGATCATGACGATATCTTTTCCTTCTTCTAATACCTTATAGGCCCAAAGCAACCCGATCTCAGGGTCCCCGCCGCCCCCGGTAGCTAAAATGGAGGCTCCTAACGTAATTTCCTCGATCGCTTTTTTATCAATTACCTGATAATTGGTAATGCCCCAATCTTTCAAAATGTCATAAACACTCATGTATTTCCCTCCTCAGTTGTTTAGGCAAATACTTTGCCTTTTACGCGTACTCTGACCTTTTGTTTCTTGCCTGGCATATAGGCAAACGGGATTTCTTCCACATCGATGATTTCCTCGGTACCTGCTATGGCACCGGCGTTTTGTACGTTCTTTTTCGCCTGGGCGACAACCCGGTCGATCGCATCGTTTCTGTTTTCAACAGCAAGGTCAACGGCCATTTCGGCTGAAGCCCCGATTTCAGCGATTGTTGTCCCGATTGCGCCTCCGACTTCAAAGTGATTCGGCAGGACAACCTCTGTAGTTCCTTCAATGTCCTGCTGCGGAACTGCGAGAGCTCCCCCTCCGATGAAGATGGCAGGAATCGATCCGGATTCTGTTTTCATTTGGTCAATCGCAATTTCAACTCGTTCCTTGATTCTTGCATTCGCTTCCCTGACTAAGGCTGGTGACAGTGCTTCGATTGCACCCGGATGTGTTACATAATTCGTGTCAAAAATATCCAATTTTCTGCTTAAACGTCCTGTGGCTACCGCAATATCATGAACCGTCAAGATCGGGCCTCCAAACGATTTGCCAAGCTTGACAAGATTATAGCCAACGCTTTCAGGCCCAAGGCCAGTTACTTTGTCCTGCTGGGATTTAATGATCGTACCACCGCCGAGGGCAATCGATAACAGGTCAGGACAACGAACGTTCGTTTTGACACCGCCAATGTTAACGGTAATTGAGGATTCTCTTGGGAACCCGTTTACAATGTAGGCAACATCTGTAGAAGTTCCGCCGACATCAACTACTGCGCCGTTTTCGATGCCTGATAAATAAACAGCACCCCTGACTGACGCAGCAGGGCCTGAAGCGACTGTAAAGATCGGGTATTCTACCGCATGATCTGCATTCATAACGCTTCCGTCGTTTTGCACAACGAATAATTTCGTGTTGATGTTCCGGTCAGCAACGGCTGTTTTGAAGGCTTCCACTGCACGCTTCATGACCGATTTAACGGAAGCATTCAGGATTGTTGAATTCTCTCTTTCCAATAAAGAGATAGAAGCAATCTTATGGGATTGAGTAATGAAGACTTCCTCTCCCAGATACTCTCTGACAATTTCTGCTGCCCTGTCTTCATGCTTGGAAATGATTGGTGAGAACACCCCAGTGATCGCGACAGAGCCCACTTTCCCTTTCATTGCCTTAGTCGCGTCCATTATCGCTTTTTCATCAAGCGGCACAATATCCTTCCCGTTATATTCAGAACCGCCGCGAATGATATGTACATGCTCTTTCTCGCCAAGGGCAGCAACTAAATCTTCCGGCCAACCGGTCATAGGGGGAATGGCTGTCGTTGCAGGGGCACCGATGCGGAAAACTCCTACTCTATCAAGCTTACGTCTTTCGATTATTGCATTTGTTGTATGGGTAGTCCCCAGGGACACCATTTCAATCTTGGAATGATCAATATTGCTTTGCTCGAGCAATGTATCCAAAGCATTAATGATTCCTGTTGTAATATCTTCGGTTGTTAGTGATTTCGTTTTGGAAATAACTTGCTTTCCTTTCATTAACACACCATCGGTAAATGTCCCGCCGACGTCGAAACCAATCCTGATTTGTTCTGACATCTGTTTTCCTCCTCTGTTATTTATTACAAATATTTCAATTTATTAACAAATATCCTTCCTTTTAGCGTTAGTTATTAGGATGAAAAGCATTTTTTATAGTTTGTTAGTTTAGAAAAATCCGAACCCGGAATGAAAGATCATCTTGCATTCCGGGTGAACATTTTTTCAGAAAAATTACTTTCCTACAACAATAAGTTAATGTAAGATTTTTCCTTCGGTTTCTTTAATAAATAGAATCGTGATTAATGTGATGACCATGAACACTTGGATAAATGAGACCGTAGCACCAAAAGCCCATCCCAAACCAATTACAAAACCTATTAATGATGGAGCGACTGTATTAGCCCAACGCTGTCCCGCAACACCCCAGCTGTATCCAACACCCCGTACATTTGTCGGATAGATTTCACCAAACCATGTATTCCATACGCCCCATGCTCCCAAGCTGAAGAATGCCAGAGCAAAGTTAAAGATATATAGCTGGGTTAGATTTGAAGAATATGCAAATGCAAAACCAAAGGCTGCAGCAAGGATTACAAATCCGAACATGACTTTTTTCCGACCGTATTTACTTGTCAGATGCGCAGAGGCAATATAACCTGGAATCTGTGCGATTGCCGATAATGCCACAAAACCCATGCTTTGTCCCATAGATAATCCTTTTTGCTGCAATAGCGTAGGAATCCAGGTATACAATCCCCAATATCCAAACGAAAAAGCAAAGTTTACGACTGTTTGCAGAGTAGTTGTTTTTAACATCTTTCCTTTGAAAATCTCGAAGATGCTACCTTGCTTCACCTTATAAACCACCAACTCTGTTTGATCATCTATTTTTGTATGGCCTTCACTTATGTTCTCAAGTACCTTCTTAGCTTCCGCTACCCTGCCTTTACCTGCCAGCCAATATGGAGATTCAGGAATTTTCGCAATGACGAATGCCCACAAACCAGCTAGTGAGCTAACGAATAGAATAGCTCTCCATCCGCCTAATATCCCATCCAGATTCATCAATAAACCCGTCAATCCGACCGCGATCAATGTACCGATCGGCCATCCTGAAGATAAATAAACAGCTGCCATACCCCGCTGCTTGACCGGGAGCATTTCTTCGTAATAAGGAAAAATACAGGCCAGTACACCGCCTAAAGTAAAACCGGATAACATACGCAATGCATATAGTGTTTCATAATTCGGTGAAAAAGAACTGGCAGCTGAGACGACTCCATAAAACAGTAAACTATACATGATCGCTTTCTTTCTGCCGATTTTGTCTCCTAAGATTCCCCCCACGTATGTACCGGGAATCATCCCTAAAAAGATGGAACCGATCAGGGAACCAACTTGAACAGGTGTCAATCCGAAGTCAGCAGCAATTGCCCCGCTGATCATAATGATGATCATCATTTCCCAAGCCTCAATTACAAAAGCCATGAACAACGCAAATCCTATACCTCTATGCTTTTTCGTAAATGGCATCGTGTGAAAAAAGGACCCTACTTCAACAGCGGTTTGTTCTTTTTTCTTTGCAGAAGCTAATACTTCCATGAAAACCTCTCCCCCAATTAATATTTTTATATTTTTCCCTCTGCAGTTTCGAAAAGCTTAAAATCTCTTACTTCATCTGCAGGAGGTGACTGATACCCTACTTTTTTGCTGTGGGTCCATGCTAATTTTTGCTTAACTTCCACTAGGAATTCTGCATATTTAAATGGCGCACAGCTCGCGTCAATGACTGGTACACCTAATTCTTCCTGTAACGATTCGAAGAAGCCAAACTCTCCTGTGCAGCCTAATACAATGACATCAGCCCCGTCTATCTTAATCGCTTCATTTGCTGCAGCCCTGATTCTTCTCTTTGTTTCTTCGGGATCCTTTTGGAAATCATGCACCCCGAGTTCAAGCGATTTAAAAGATGTCAGTTTATGTGCGAAGCCGTATTTGTGGACGTTTTCTTTCATTTCCGGAATCCATTTTTTTCTGCCCACCAGAATCGAGAAATTTTCTCCAAGCGTTGTGGCAATGTGCAAAGCAGCTTCGGCAGGTGCGGTAACAACCATTTTTTCAGCAACTTCCCGGCATGCCCTTAAAGCGGGATCATAAAAACATCCGAGAATTGCCGCGTCATAACCGTCCTCTTCCGCTTTCTTCACAGTCCTGATCAACTCTGGAATGACCATTGCTTCATAGCAGTTATACTCCACGTGGATCGGCCCTGTACCAGCAAAAGAAACAACATCAACCACTGTTTCCGGACTTTTATAGCTCTCAAATTGTGTTCTGAATTCTTCGTCAAAGACATCTGTGTGCAACGGGTTGATAAATAAAATTTTCTTCGTCAATTCGAACATCCTCCTTTGTTACCTTAAAATTTAGAATTATCTAACTATTTTCTTATTTACAATATTACCATAAAAATTTAAATATAGGTGTAATTATTTATTAAAAAAATAAAATATTTTTAATATTCAAAATACTTATTTGGTAATTTTTCAATTTGTATTTTTTCCGTTCCTTTTAACCAGATTCTTTCCCCGACTGTTCTCAAAAGGTCCAGATGGGTGTAATCAATCTGCGCAAATACGTTTACTGGTTCATCTCCTTTATGGCTCCGCGTATGTTCTGCACCGTAATAGATTGCTAATACTTCCTGAACATCAGGGTCTTTTTCCATTGGCCAATCTCTCCAATAGATCACTTCACCGGCACCTGTTGATATGGTTTGATTTTCTCTTTTAGGGTGCCCATTTGATGTAAAGGTAAAGTTTACTTCACGGCCGGACCATCTCGAATGTCTCGCCACACCGCTACAAGGGAGTGCCTCCCAAACCTTTTGGCAGGTTTCGGGAGCTTTGTCTTCAAGCAGTGTTGCCGGGAAGCTCTCTCCATTCTCAAATGTGATTAAGATCCGTTTCATGTTTCACCGCCACGTCATTTTCCGTTAGTTTTCCGATAATTTGCTGTTTCTTGTTCATCTACTTCTAATACCTCAGGCTTGATCACTACGCCATACTGCTCCAAAGCGGTTTGGCGGTCGATATAGTCATCAATGACATCATCGAGCACACGGCTTGCTTCCCGTTCGAACGGGTGCCCGAAGCCGCCGCCTCCACCCGTTCTGACAATAACCTTATTTCCATTCTTCATCGGTTTTGCATTGACTTTTAAGGCTTTTTCTTCTTTGTCGCCCTCAACAATGGTCACCTCAGGTTTTGCTGCCTCTGCTCCTCCGAACAGTCCCCATGCCGGTGTTTTGGAACGTTCTAACCACAGGTAAAGGAATGCTTCATCGGTTAGCACCTCATATCCGCGCTCTATGCCAAGACCGCCTCGATTCTTGCCTGGACCGCCTGAATTCGTGCGGAAGCCGTAAGTAGTCACCTTGAATGGATATTTATCTTCAAGAACCTCGATCGGCAGGTTCTTGAAGTCACCATTGACATTATTAATCAACCCTGATTGACCGTCATTTTCGAAGAAGCCGCCCCATCCGCCGGCGGTCGCTTCTACGTTCAGGAATGAAGCATTTCTCCTAGGATCCTTTCCGGCAAACGTAATGATCATGGAGTCCCCGTAATGCGCACCAGCACTCTTTTCCTTAAGGGCAGGAGAAAGGGCTTTTACAACCAGATCGATCAGAAGGCCTAAAGCAGAATAGTAGAATACACAGGCTGCCGGCTGTTCTGCACTGAATATTGTTCTTTTTGGCACTACGACATTCAGGGTTTTAAAATTCCCGCCGGTTACTGGCGCATCAGGACTAATTAATTCTTTAAAGGCAACCCGGCATGCTGAAACCGTTTGGGCCAAGCCGCAGTTTGTCATCCCCCTGACTTGCGGGCTGGAACCGGTAAGGTCAATGGTGATATTTTCTCCTTCGACCGTCACTTTGACCTTGACGTTAACAGGTTCATTCGAAACACCATCATTGTCCAAACAGCCTTCTGCCTCATAAACACCATCTTCGATTTGGGCAATCATTTCCCTATCCATGAGCTCGGACTGTCTGAAGATATCGGCAATGGAACGCGTTACGGTTTCAAGTCCAAATCGGCTGATGATCCCATGGAATCGTTTTTCACCTGTACGGCAGGCTGCGATCTGTGCATTGAGGTCCCCTAACGCCGCTTCACTGAACCGGCTGTTTGTGGTGATAAGATTTATTACATCTTTTCGCGGAACACCAGCATCATATATTTTCATAGGCGGGATTCTCAGTCCCTCCTGATAGATTTCAGTCGCATTCATCGAAAATCCTGGATCCTGTCCGGCAACATCAAGCCAGTGGGCACGATTTGCAGTAAATCCAACCAGCTCTTCCTGATAAAATACCGGTGAAATGACAGTGATATCATTTAGATGCGTACCTGTAAGATAGGAATCGTTCATGATATAAACATCGCCAGGCTTATAATTCTCCACACCGCCTATATAGTTGGTATTGATTTTAATGCAATCATCCAGGTTTCCAAGGAAGATCGGAAGACCGGCTGATTGTCCAAGCAACTCGGCGTGCCTATTGAAAATCCCCACACTGCAATCCTTCATTTCATAAATGATGGGAGAAAAGGAGCTTCTCGCAAGACTGGCATTCATCTCCTCGGCAGCTGAAGATAATGCATTCCGGATGATTTCAGTTGTAATCGGGCTTTCTAAGAATTGGTTAGTTGCAACGCGTGTTTTCATTTCCATCCTTATTCTCCCTCCTTGGTTATTTCAAGGTTTCCTAATCGGTCTACGCAGGCCCGGTAGCCTGACGGGATCACTGTTGTGGTTCCTGGATCTTCTACTATGGCAGGTCCATAAAAGCTCTGGCCATATTGTAAATGCTCAGAAGTCAGAACAGGTGTGTTTTTTTCGACGCCATTCCAGATGACTTTTTTGTTGGTTCTGGAAATGACATCTGTACTTGTTTTGGAAATGCTCTGTTTTTCTTCTTCCTTTTGTTTTTCCAGCTTGCCATATCCCGTAATGCGAATGTTGACTGCTTCAACCATTCCCTCGGGATTACTATGGCCATAGATTTTTCCATGCATTTCATGGAAAAGGTCAGTAAGCTGGCTGACAGGTCGATCATTGCTTTCAGATCGGAAAGGAACGTTAACGGTATACTCCTGGCCAACATATCGAAGATCAATTGTACGCTGTAACGTCATATTGTCCGGTTTTACTCTTTGCTTTGCCAATATCATTTTCGTTTCTTCTTTCATTTCTTCATAAAGAACAGCCATTTTCGACTTGTCACCCCTATTCAATGAAGATACAAAGGTGCGGACAGCATCATGGCGAATATCCGTTTGAAGCATTCCCCATGCTGAGAAGGTACCTGCTATCGCCGGAACAAGGATTTTCCTGATTCCTAGAAGATCGGCTATTAATACAGCATGCATCGGGCCGGCACCGCCAAATGCAACAAGGGCAAAATCACGCGGGTCGATTCCTTTGCTGACAGTCAGGGTACGGATTGCATCAGCCATTTTCGCATTCGCAATATCACAAATCCCTTCCGCTGTTTCAAGCACCCCTAATCCTAGGCGGTCCGCGATTTCTTTAACTGCTGCATAAGCTGCCTCCCGGTCCAATTTCATATTTCCTCCCAGGAATCCATCCTCATCAAGGCGCCCAAGTACAAGGTTTGCGTCCGTTACGGTCGCTTGAGTTCCTCCATTTCCATAGCACGCAGGTCCCGGATCTGAACCGGCGCTTTTCGGGCCTACCCTGAGTCCGCCGCCCTCAATCCAGGCAATGGATCCGCCGCCTGCCCCGATCGTATGGATATTGACCATCGGTGTCAGAATCGGGAATTCTTCCAGGCTTGTTTCAGATGTCACATCAGGCTCGCCGTCGATGACCAGGCTTACATCAAAACTTGTTCCTCCCATGTCCACACAGATCAGGTTTTTATAATCCGTCAGATTGCCGAGAGTGATGCTTCCTACAGCACCGCCGACCGGCCCTGATAAAAGTGTCTGGATTGGCATCTGTTTTGCAACTCCGGAAGTCATGACGCCCCCGTTGGATTGCATGATATATAAATCACCCTCCAAGCCTGCTGAACCGGTTCTCTCTTCTAAGCTTGAAAGATAGTTTTCAACAATCGGAGCGACATAAGCATTGATAACCGTTGTGCTCGTACGCTCGTATTCCCGCCATTCACGGGCAATTTCATGGGAGAGCGAAACAGAAATGTGAGGTGCCTTTTCTTTAATGGCATTCTTGATTGCCACCTCATGCTCCGGATTTTTATAAGCGTGCAACAGGCTTACGGAAATGGAGTTGAAGCCTTGTTCTACAATTTGATCGATCACTTCATTTAATTGGTCAAGGTTGATATTCGTTTCCACTGATCCATCCGACAGTACCCTTTCCTCAACTTCAAAAATGTTGCGGCGCTTTACCAGTGGTTCAGGCTTGCGGTATTTAATGCTGTACATATCCGGGCGATTCGCGCGTCCAATTTCATATACATCACGGAATCCCTTCGTGACAATCAAGGCTACATTCGAACCTTTACGCTCTAGAAAAGCATTCAGTCCCGCGGTCGTTCCATGGACAAAATAATCAATGTCCTTAAAATCATCTACCAGATTTTTCATCCCTTCCAATACACCGTTAGCCAGGTTTTTTGGCGTTGTCAATATTTTTTCGGTTTTATAACTGCCGTCTTTCTTGTCATATAGAACCAAATCCGTGAATGTACCACCTATATCGATTCCTAAACGGTATTGCGCCACAAAATCCTCCCCTTTATACAAAGATTTATAAATCATTTAAAGAAATTTCCTAATATTTAGATAATATAATCTAAAATTTGGGCGTACCCTGCCACTTTAACACCTGTAAAGTGGATCCATTTACCGTATTAATGAGATCGCGATTGACATTGTTGAACCTCTTGCTTCCGCTCGCGGTAACAACAACGATATCCTCAATTCTTACACCAAACTTGCCGCTCAGATAAATGCCTGGTTCCACGCTTATGACCATGCCCTCTTCAAGAAGCTGATCATTGTTCGATGTGACGAACGGTTCCTCATGAACTTCAATCCCTAAACCATGCCCGGTTCTGTGGGTAAAATAAGGCCCATAGCCTTCTTTACTGATAATGTCCCTTGCAGTCCGGTCGATTTCCTTTAACGGAATTCCGGGTTTAACAGCTTTCACCGCTTCTTCATGGGCGCGCTTCACTGTTTCGTATACCTTTTGCATTTCTTCAGTTGCTTCTCCCCCAACCAGTACAGTTCTGGTCATATCCGAACAATAGTGGTCTTTAATGCCTCCCATATCGATGACTACTAAATCGCCCTCGGCAATGATGGTATCATCGGATTGATGGTGAGGAATGGCTCCGTTTGCCCCTGCACCTACAATCGGATTGAAAGATAACTCGTTCACTCCACGTAGCGAGAAAAGGCGCTTTAATTCATCAACAACCTGTTTCTCTGTAATACCAGGCTTAATGAAAGTGAAGATCTGTTCCATGACCTCATCTGCAATTGCACCTGAGCGTGTCAGCAATTCAACTTCCTGATCGTCTTTATTTAGCCTTGCCTTGCCAATCACCTTTGTACTGTCCACGAATGTTAGCTGGCTATTAAGGTTCATAAGCGAAAGCAAATTTTGGCTTGGCCATTGATTATCTATTGAAATTGTCCCCCTATCTGGCAGGACTTTCGCAAGCAGTTCAAGAGAAAAGTCTCCATCTTTCCAAAAAACAGTGTCGAATAAATCCGCTGGATGAACTTCTTCTTTTGACATTTCATGGACAACCATTGTTGCTTTCCCTTCCTTAGGGATAACGATCGCCTGTAATCTCTCATGAGAGTCCAACCAGGTACCGCTAAAATAGAAGAAATTAGGCGGAGACGTAATAACAGCAGCATCCAGTTTTGCTTCTTCCAATAGTCTTTGCACTTTTTTAATCCTGTTTTGATATACCAATTTAAAACCTCCATATGTACGAGAAAATATTCCTGAAAAATAAAGCTATGAAAAAAGGCTGACTCAGGAGAAAAAGGTCTGGACCCGAATCACGATGCACGATATATGGCAAACTATTAATCAAATGGCTGCTGTATATATTGTGTGTGTTGAGGAGCCAGACCCTACCTGGATCAGCCTTTTCTAGCTGTAATAAATGTTGTTTTGTAAGTGTTTCTGTGTTGGAAATATTTATCTATTGACAAGGACCCAAACAATCTCACATTCTTCTTGTCCGTCATTATACGCCCAATGTTCCTCTCCCCGGGGAATGAATGTAGCCTGGCCGGATGAAACCCGGTGCTCTTTTCCACCGCTCATTGTAAGAATGGAGCCTTTTAACACCAGTCCATATTCATCCTGGTCATGAGCACCAGTTCCTTCGATCGGAATCCTGGAACCCGGCGGAATGGCAACCGTACCCATCCTCGTGCGGCCGCCATCAATAGTCGATTCATTAAAAAGAGTCTTCATCATAACCTCAGGGCGGTTTTCTGCTTCAAGGTCTATAACTGTTACGATTTTCATTTATTTCGCCTCCTTTGCTTGGCGCTCCGGAGTTAATTCTTTTAACTCAAATGTAACCGGGTCAAGAATCACACCGTAATCGCGATGTGCTTGCTCGAAAGTGATATATTCATTTTTGACATCCATTACCACTTTTTCAACAGGGCGGTTTAACGGATCTCCGTATCCGCCGCCTGTTCCAGTGACAAGGCGTGCCACATCATGTTTATTTAAAGGATACTGATTGTACTTTCCAAACGGCCCGTCTATTTCACCATTGGTCTTGATGAATTCAAAATAATTGGTAGATCCGTCTATTCCTCCATTGGCTCCCCATGCGTTATATTTATGGCGGCCAAAAGAGGCAGTAAAGACCTGATTGTCAGTCAAGGCGCGATAGGAACGGACAACACCATGCCCTCCACGGAACTCGCCTGCACCGGCTCCATCGGTATATAAGCTATACTCATCCACTAAAACACCATTTCGTGTTTCACATACTTCAATAGGGATGTTGAATGTTTCCCCATCAAGGATACAGAATTGTCCGGAGGCTCCATCCTGCCCCTGTGCTGCGCCCCAACCGCCGACAGAAGGCTCGACAATCAAGAAACGTTCATCGGTATCCTGGTGTTTTCCGGTAAGAATCGCCACACATACTGATAAGAAGTGGCCAGCAGACAATCGGTGCGGCACGACAGGTGCCAGGGCTTTCCAAACCAAATCCGTTCCGAACAGCATGGACTCCCAGTACATGGAAACAGGTGCAGGACGGACTGCATTGAAAATGGAACCTTCATCTATAATGACCCTAAGCGGACGGAAGGATCCGTCGTTTACATCCTGGGAAGGATTTGTGACTGCAAGATAAATCGTACGAACAGATGATACTAATCCGGTGAATGTCGTATTGATTGATCCTGTCACCTGCGGATGGCTGCCGCGGAAATCACAAATGAATTCATCTTCTGTGATTTCAACTTTTACCTGTACCCTGAATGGGCCTTCCTCAATGCCGTCATCGTCAATGTAGTCCACTGCTTCATAAACACCCTTCGGCAGCTCTCTTAAAGATTTAAGCGCTAGCTGCTCACCATGGTCCAGTAGGTAATTGATCGAGTCAACGACGGTATCTTTACTGTACTTATCACACAGTTCTTGCACGCGTCTTTCTCCTGTTTTCAAGGCTGCTACTTGAGCCCACAGATCTCCTAAAGAAAGATCCGGAAAACGTACATTCGCCGCGATGATATCAACAACTGCCTGGTTCAATTTCCCTTCATCATAGATTTTCACGCATGGGAATTGCAGACCTTCCTGGTAGATTTCCGTTGAGTCGGTAGACATGGAACCAGCGTCTTTTCCGCCAACCTCTGTCCAGTGTGCTTTATTAGCGGAGAAAGCAACCAATTCTCCCTTGTAGAAGATTGGCATAACCAACCCGACGTCACAAAGGTGGGAACCGCCGCCGCCATATGGATCGTTAATCAAAATGATATCCCCTGGTTTTAAATCACCGGATTTATTGTATTGCTCCAAAGTTTCACGAACCATGAAGGATAGCATCCCGATAAAACCTGTTACCCCATTCCCTTGGGTCAGCAATTGCCCTTTTTCGTCAGTCAAGCCGCTAGCATAGTCCAACACTTCATATATAATGGGGCTCATCGATGTCCGTGCCAAAGCATAGAACATTTCTTCCCCAATCGCAACTAGTGAATCTTTTACGATGTCCAATGTAAAAGGATCTACCTTTGTAACAACTGTATTTGCCATGGCGATTACACTCCCATCTCAATGATTAAGTTGCCATAAACATCCACGGTTACTGACTGCCCTGGGTAAATAACCGTAGAAGCGGATTGTTCTTCCACGATAGCTGGCCCAACAATTGCCGCTTCCGGATCCAGCTTGGCTCTGTCATAGACCTTTGTATCAATCCAGCCATGTTCTTCATACAAAACAGGCCTTACTTCTTTTAAAGCATCCTCTAATGACCCGCCATTGCATTTAATCTTCGCGAGTTCAGGCTTTTTAACGGAACCAAGCGCGATTAAGTGCAGGTTCACGATTTCAGTCGGGGATTCTTCCAGCTTGAATGTGTATAATTGCTCGTGTGTTTCATGGAATTTCTGGATGACCCGCTTCATGTTCTCTTCATTCATTTCCCCGTTTGGAACAGGAACCTTCACTGTATGCTCCTGGCCAACATAACGCAGGTCAACAAAACGTGAGAACAGAACGTTTTCTTCTTTTACGCCTTCTTCCGCGTATTGAGCGATCGCTTCGGTTTCTTGTCTCGCCAGTATTTGATTGAATTCGCCATAATTGATTCCGTCCACCCGGCGAATGAAGGTTTGAATGTAGTCATGGCGAAGATCGGTCATCAGCATTCCCCATGCAGAGAATACAGAAGCTGCCACAGGTACGATAACCTTACGAACTCCAAGTTCCTTGGCAAGTGCCGGAGCGTGCATGGAGCCGCCGCCGCCAAAGGCAACCAATGCGAAATCACGCGGGTCATACCCTTTTCTTACAGATATGAGTTTAAGGGCATTCAGCATATTGGAATTGGCAATGCGGATAATCCCTAGAGCCGCTTCATCAACTGAAGTATCAAAATGCTTGGCGATTTTTTCATTGATGGCTTCTTTGACCGTTTCCATATCAACTTCGTTATCAAAGTTTTTAGGTGATAACCGTCCGACCACAAGATTCGCGTCAGTACTAGTAGGTTCTGTTCCACCCTTGCCGTATGCAATCGGACCAGGCAATGCACCTGCAGATTGAGGGCCGACACGCAATGAGCCGCCGTCATCAATCCAGGCGATGGAGCCGCCGCCGTTTCCGATTTCCACAATGTCCACTACCGGAACCTTGATCGGATAACCTGCCGTGCGGTCTGTACGTTCAATGTTGTATTCTGTTGTTACTTTAACTTCGCCTTTGTCGATCAGCGAACATTTCGCAGTTGTCCCGCCAATGTCGAATGCAATGATATTTTCCTCCCCAAGTATCTGACCCAGGATGGCTGAACCATAAATACCGGCCACCGGGCCTGATTCAACCATGTTAATTGGTGTTTGCTTGGATTGCTCAAACGTTGTTGTGCCGCCATTGGATTGCATGATATAATTGTTGGATTTATTTCCGGCTTCTTTCAATTTATTTTCGAGCCTGTCCACATAAGAAGAAGCGATTGGTTTTACATATGAGTTCAAAATAGTTGTGCTTGTGCGCTCATATTCCCTCCATTCCCGTGTCACTTCATGTGAGGCTGTAACGGCTACTTCCGGCCATAGTTCTTTAATAAGCTTCACCGTTTCGATTTCATGCACCGGGTTGCTGTATGAGTGAAGGTAAGAAACAGCAATGGCTTCGATGTGTTCCTTCTTAAAATACTCGACAATTTCTTGGATTCTTTCTTTTTGTAAAGCCTGGACAACTTCACCTTTATAGTTCAAACGTTCTTCCACTTCCTGCCGTAAATAACGTGGCACAAAAGGCGTTGGTTTTTCATATTGGATATTAAACAAGTCGGGCCGGTTTCCACGTGCGATTTCAAGCACATCCCGGAAGCCCTTTGTTGTGATCAAGCCTGTTTTGACGCCTTTTCGCTCTGTCAAGGCGTTAATGATTACTGTTGTCCCATGGATGAAAGTTTCAAACTGCTCAGTATTGATACCGCTTGCATGAATGACATCCAAGACTCCTTGTTCAAAATTAGGGGGAGTCGTATGGCTTTTCGCAACGCCAATCTTTCCTTGATTATCTACATAAACCAAATCCGTAAAAGTTCCTCCAATATCTGTTGCAACTCTCATGCTTTAACCACCCATCTTCAAATTAATCTATTTTGCATACATTATTTAAAAGACGTATTAAAAAATAACTGGTGTTACTACACTTAGAACCTTCACATCATGGTTCAGTGGATTGTGCATTGAATGTGGGATAGTGGATGGAAAATGAATGGAATCTCCAGATTTAACGATATATTCCTTTCCATCTACATCAAAAACAACGACCCCTTCTAAAACGTAATAAAATTCTTCACCTGAATGACTCATTTTTTTCCCGGTAGACTGCTCTGCTGGTAAAGTTACCAACAAAGGTTCAATAGTCCTTCCTGGAAATTCCCCTGCCAATCTAGTATAAATAGAGCCTGAACCTTCAATTCGAAAAGGCTTTTGCTCATCGACTTTTACTTGATAATTTTTATTTGCATAATCCTCGAAAAAGCTCGCTATAGGTACATCAACAGCATCAGCTATCTTTTTTAACGAGGTAATAGCAATCGATGATGAAGCGCGTTCTACTTGTGATAAGAAACTAATAGATAACCCTGTTTTTTCACTCAACTCCTTTAATGTAAGTTTTCTTTCCAATCTCCACTCTCTAATTCTTTTAGATATTTCTTCTTCCAATTGTTAAACCTCCAGCTAACTTAGACCTGTAATAAACTTGATGTTATACTTTAATATAAAAATTTTTACAGTATTACTGTATTTTTTCTTATCTTATCACATTATTTTCGTAATTGACAATGTTTTTTAAATAATTTGAATATTTTTATTCTACTTATCTTATTACTACCCCGCATATAATTTACAGCACTCGAAACAACGGTAAAAGCTTGCATTGTCTGAAAATATCAATAAACAATGCAAGCTTTATTGTACTATTTTGAAAAAAAGCCCTTAAGAGCGAAAGCTACATTTTGGGGTCTCTCTGCAAGCCTCCGCATAAAATATCCGAACCAATCATCCCCGAAAGGAATATAAACACGCATTTTGTACCCTTCACTAACCAAACTTTTCTGCATGTCTGTCCTGAAGCCATATAGCATTTGAAATTCAAATTGTTCATTTGGAATATTGTTTTCCTTCACAAATTTTTTTACTTTAGCAATTATATGATGATCATGTGAAGCCACCGCCGTGTAGCTGCCGCTTAATAGATGCTCTTTAATAATCGCCATATAGTTTTCATCAATCTGTGCTTTATCTTGATAAGCAACCTCTGGTGATTCTTTATAAGCACCCTTCACTAAACGAAGTGGAATGCCTTTCAGTTCCTTCATATCTTTTTCAGTTCTGTGCAAATAAGCCTGGATGACGGTACCCACATTATCGAAGCCATATTTTTCGCGTAGCTCCCACAGGATATCTAACGTTACCTGGCAATGTGAATAATCCTCCATATCAATTCTGACAAAGTTGTTGGTCCTCTTTGCTGTTTCAAGGATCCTGCGCATGTTATCAACACAAAACTCGCGGTCGATATCCAAGCCAAGCTGAGTCATTTTTACGGATAAATTGCTGTTTACGCCTTCTCTTGCAATGGCTTCCAGTGTCCTCACGTTATAATCCGTTGCTTCAATTGCCTCATCCCTGCTCGAAACAAACTCGCCCAAGTGGTCAAGGGTACAAACCAGGCCTTTTTTATTGGACTCTTTCACTGTTTGAATAGCACTGTCAATCGTTACACCTGCAACAACCTGGGATGCCCCAAATTTTAAGCCCCATTTTTTTGCCGCCTTATTTAAGCCTTTGTTTTGCGAAACATAGAGAAAAAAATTCTTTGAAACTGTTGCTAACATTGTTTTTCCCTCCAAGATGAATTTTCTAATTTATATATCACTCACCCCATGAAATACAGGCATTTCTATTAACGAAGCTGTTCACCTGTTGTTTTTGCTTGCATGTGCAAAATGAGGTAATCAGGGCCTCCTGCCTTCGAGTCGGTTCCTGACATATTAAAGCCGCCAAATGGCTGGTATCCAACAATCGCTCCCGTACATCCGCGGTTAAAATACAGATTCCCAACATGGAATTCTTCCTTTGCCCGTTCGATATGATCGCGGTTATTTGATATCAATGCGCCTGTCAGCCCATACTCCGTGTTATTGGCGATTTCCAGCATATGGTCAAAGTCGCGCGCCTTACAGATCGCAAGAACAGGTCCAAAAATTTCTTCCTGCATCAAACGGGCTTTTTCGTCCACATCTACAAATACTGTCGGCTGGATGAAGTATCCTTTGGAGTCATCTCCTTCTCCACCTGCCACTAATCTGCCTTCTTCCTTACCAATGCCAATATACTTCTTAACCTTATTGAAAGATGCCTTGTCGATCACAGGACCCATGTATGTGTTCATGTCTTCAGGATTTCCGACACTTAAAGTCCTCGTTAATGCGATAACCTTGGCTACCACTTCATCATATACATCCTGGTGGATGACTGCTCTGGAACCGGCGGAACATTTTTGTCCGGAGAAGCCAAATGCCGAATAAACAATGGATGAGGCTGCTAATTCCAAGTCCGCATCCTTGTCCACGACAACTGTATCTTTTCCGCCCATTTCAGCTATCACACGCTTTAACCAGATTTGGCCAGGATGTACTTTTGCAGCTCTTTCGTAAATACGGCAGCCGACTTCACGTGAACCTGTGAAGGAAACAAAACGGGTCTTCGGATGATCAACAAGGTAATCGCCTACTTCCGCACCACTTCCAGGAATATAGTTAAGTACGCCCTTTGGAAGGCCTGCTTCTTCCATTACTTCAACGAATTTCGCAGCCACTACCGGCGTATTGTTGGATGGTTTCAACAGAATCGTATTCCCTGCTACAATGGCCGCTACAGCCGTTCCAGCCATGATAGCCAGCGGGAAGTTAAATGGTGAAATAATGATCCCTACACCCAGAGGGATATAATTATATTTGTTTATTTCCCCATCACGGCTAAGAACTGGTATACCATCTTTTAATTGCAGCATCTGGCGGGCATAGAACTCAAGGAAATCAATCGCTTCCGCTGTATCCGCATCGGCTTCCTTCCAAGGCTTTCCGGCTTCTTTAACAAGATAGCTTGAGAATTCATGTTTACGCTTTCGAATAATATCGGCCGCACGGAACAGGATATCAGCACGTGCTTCCGGATCCTCCTTTTTCCAAGTTTCAAACATACTCAGAGCGGCCTGCATTGCTTGTTCAGCCAGCTCTTTATTCGCTTTGGAAACCCTGCCGATCACTTCTTCTTTATTTGCCGGGTTGATTGATATGATTTTTTCATCCGTTATGATACGTTCTCCACCAATGATAAGTGGATACTCTTTTCCTAGCTGTGAATCTACCAGCCTTAATGCTTCTTCAAATGACTGCTTGTTTTCCTTTAATGAAAAATCCATAAATGGTTCATGCTTATATTCAGAAATTTTGTTTTTTGTTATCATGCTAATTCTCTCCTTTTAAATGATTGACTTATAGAATTCCAGATAATAAACAGTGGGATTACCACTGAATTCTGGTCCCTATATCGTTTTTCAATGCTTTTTCATATAAATATTTGGCAACGACGATGTCCGCGATGGCGAGTCCCACTGACTTGAATATGGTAATTTCCTGGTCGTTTTCCCTTCCGGTCCGTTCACCGCTGACCAATTCGCCAAGCTCAGCATAGATATTATTTTCGCCAAAGACCCCTTCCCGGATTGGAATTTGCAAATCCCCTGTTTCCTCCAAAGCGGCATCCCTCGCTTCCACCACTACCTTGTCAGCTGCAGAAATGGCATGCGACGGCAGCTCCTGCATCGTCGGCCGGAATGAACCGACTGCATTCACATGAACTCCAGCGTGTAACGGTTCCGAAAAAACAGGTTCCGAAGAACTGGTGGCAGTGACGATAATATCGGCTTTTCGGACTGCTTCATTGGGATCTGAATACACTCGCACTTTTTTGTTAAATTCCCTACTAACCAGTTCCGCAAATTTGTTGGCTTTTTGTTCAGTACGGTTATACAGGATGATATTTTCAATATCCCGTACAGCCAGCACTGCTTCCAATAGACCCCTGGCTTGTTCCCCTGTTCCGATGATCGTAAGCGTTTTGGAATCCTGGCGCGATAAATGCTTCGTCGCTACTCCTGAAAGGGCGCCAGTTCGAATCATTGTTAAAAAGGAACCTTCCAGCAGGGCAAGCGGTTCACCTGTATCAAACTCAAAAAGCAAGACCATACCATTTATCGTTTTCTTTCCTGAGTTTTTATTGCTTGGCACCACCGTTACCACTTTCAATCCTAAGGTGCCAAGCTGTTCTGCAACCGACGGCATGACTAATGCAGTGTTTTGCCCATTCCCGAATTGCAATGAGCCGCGGATAGGCGTTACAGTACGGGAAGCCGAAAATTCATGCAAAGCCACTGCCGCCTGTTCAATGACTTCCTTCATATCTACCAAACTTCTTTGTTCTTGACCATTGATCACTAACATCCCACCCCCCCTTTCTTTCTCCTGATGGTCCAGACTTTCTCTTCCCTTTGTTTGTTTTCACGTTGTTTATAAGGTTTTTACCTTTGCTCTTTATACATGCAAGAAGTGTGCCAATTTCAAAACCTTTACTTTTTTTAATTTTCTGCAAGTTTTGTTTACAATATGGCTGTAAGAGTGTATTCTTTTATAGACAAAATTGCATACCTAGTGTTTATTTTGTATACACTTTTCGATTAATGAGGTGATTTTTTTTGAAACAAAAGGATTCCTTTGCCCTTCATACCCTGCACACCTTGTTGTCTTCATTGGAAGAAGCGATTTCAATCATTAATATGGAAGGAGAAATGATTTTTTGGAACGAGGCAGCAGAGAACACTTATCAAATAAAGAAAGAAAAGATCATCGGAAAAAACATTCAGGAGTTTTTCGAACAAGAGGATATCATGAACTTAAAGGTTCTCCAAAGCCAGCACTCCGTACGGGATATGTATCATATTCCACGACCCGACAAGCATGTATTAATAAGTGCCTCTCCAATCTACAATGAAAATAATGAACTGATAGGAAGTATGTCAGTGGAAAAAGATATTACCTCCACCATCAAGTTAAACGAAAAGCTAACAACAACTTCTACAGAATTACAACAGCTAAAACAACGAATCAATAATAATCATACCGAAGATCCATTTAATAAATTAATAGGGAAAAACACAGATATTCAACGAATTATTCTAGATGCAAAAAAAGTAGCCAAGACCGATGCCACCATTCTTATCAATGGAGAAAGCGGAGTTGGCAAAGAACTGTTTGCACAAGCAATCCAAGAAGAAAGTTTGCGAAATAATAAGCCGTTTATTGCCATTAATTGCGGCGCAATTCCGCCTGCTTTATTTGAAAGTGAACTATTTGGTTATGAAGCTGGAGCCTATACGGGAGCTTCGAAAGGCGGCAGGCCTGGAAAATTGGAATTAGCAAGTGGAGGTACTCTATTTTTAGACGAGGTCGGGGAGCTTCCACTTGATATGCAGGTAAAATTATTGAGGGCCCTACAGGAAAAAGAAATATATCGAATTGGTGGCCAAGCTCCGAAAAAGGTCGACGTGAGAATTATTGCTGCCACTAATCGAACTCTAGAAAATATGATAGAAGAAGGAAAATTCCGGTCTGATCTATTTTATAGGCTCAACGTTTTTTCTATTGATATTCCTCCTCTCCGAGAACGCATTGATGACATCCCTTACCTGATTGATCATTTCTTTAAAGATCTCACGTTGAAGTATAGCAAACCGATACCTGCCGTACATAAGGAAGCTCTGAATCGGTTAAGTTGCTACCATTGGCCAGGCAATATACGTGAATTACGCAATCTGGTTGAAAGGATAGTCATTCTAAACGAAAGCAATGAAATTACTGAAAAAGACATTTCCCTGCTGCTGCCGAAAACAAAGGATTACTCAACGCCGTCCGGAAAAATTGTTCTGACACTTTCTCTTGAAAAAGAACGACTAGAGAAGGAACGTATACTTCAGACCCTTCAAAAGACATATGGTAATAAAAGCATTACCGCTAGTGAATTAGGAATGTCGCGAGCAACACTGTATAAAAAGATGAGAAAATACGGGATTGAATGAACACAATTCTTGAGAGGTTCCAGGCTCGATCTCTGTGTTTACAACTCTAGATAACTTGAGTATCTTGTGTTAGCTGTTTCAATTCAAAAACTAATACTCAATTTCGAAAAATATAAATTTTAGGGAAACATAATTATAAACTTTTAAATTCAAAAGAGCCTGGTGATCCCAAGCTCTTTTGAAATTCAAATGGTTATAACAGAAAGACTACCCATTGGATTTAAGATCTGTTTGTCTTTCAGATTTCATCCTTACATAATGAGTAGAATACATCCCCTCCATATGTGGATTCCCTGTTTTTGAAAAACGAAGCGGGCGCTTTGCCCCTTTGCCCCATTGCATATATACTGTTTTCGATGATTTAAGCTCTTCTTTTCTTGCAAATTTTTCTAATGTCTGGAGAGTGTGATGTAATTTTGAGAGATTTCCGATCGTCACCCTCTCTAAATACGGAATCTTCCCGAATCTCCACTCTTCCACTTGTTTTTTGGTCAGCCGGTCCATTTTTATAAGCAGATCGACAGGACTGACGTATCCTTTTTCATGTAGAAGTTCTGAAGCACAGCTATATACTTTCTTTTCAATATCCTTTCTGCTCACTGCTATTCTCCTATCATTTAATCTTCCCCAGCTCGTCCACAAAGGCCGGCCGCCTCTCGTATTTTTGTTTTAGAGCTTCGATGAGCCCGTCAGCTTTGATTTTTCCGCACGCTTTTTTATACAGTTTGATAATCCGGCAAACATTATAGTATTTCTTCCTGTTTGAAGCTTCGGCTGCTGACTGTTCAATATAATCCTTAAACAGTGCATCTACTTCCTCACTGAATTCACCGGTCAGTTGCGGATAAAAATCTGTGATATAGGAAGGATGGCGCTGGCAATATTCCTGCAGCTTGGATGTTAAATTCTCTTCGATCAAGATTTTCTCATAAACGGAAGACTGGTAGGATGAGTCAAAATCTTTAATAATCTTATCAAGAACATCGTCCCACTCTTCAGGTTGATAGAGTTCTTTTAGCTTCTAAAAATAATCATAATCCTGCTGAAATAAAAGGTCATACGCTAATTCACGTTGATTTGCAACATCATTAAGCAGCTCATATGCCTGATAACGATTCCGCTTCCACTCGTTTACGAGGCCACGATAATCAGCATCAGTCTCTTCACCGTCCAGGCAAAGTTGAATAACTCTGCTATATTCCTGGCCGCATTCTTCTTATTACTTTTTTTCGGCTTCAGTTCCTTCTCCCGGATCGCAAACAGGGCAGCTGCTATATGCTTGCAATGGGGACCCCAATCATAGGGACAGTCACAAAATGAATCAACAACCTGATCTTCATGTCCAAGATAGATTTCGACCGTATAATAATCTGATCCGTTTATTTCAACGGTATAACCATCGGTGGTTTCTATTACATTTTCAACCCGTCCGTTCTGAAAATAATCCAGGCCCCGCTCAAGTATGACATCTTCAATAGAATCTTCGAAATTGGACAGTTTCATTTGCGGTCACTCCCTTGATATGATCACTTGATTTTGTATAATGCAGATTTTATGGTTATTTCTCTTTATTCCTGAACCGTCTTACTTTCGCAATCGTCCCGCAAGCCCTTCCAGATGGACTGTTTACGTTCATACTGCACCACTTTTTTGTCCCGCTTTTTGACTGGTCAAAAAATGCCCATTTACAATCCGGACATATTTTTATGCGCTGGAAAGATCCAGAGACGATCAATTCCATCATATTCGTCAACATGAAGTCAATCAAGCTATCCTTTTCTGATGTGAACCATGGTGAGAATCGTTCTTTTGCATCGATACGGTGAACTCTGAATTGCAGGCCTCTTTTGATAATCCAAGTATTGATATAGTCTGCTTCGCCCGATTCAATCATTTTTCTTACATCATTTCTAAAAGACACTGCTTCTTTCAAACTATCGATTTCGCTGGTAAATCCGATTTGAGTTTTGGCGAATTCAAGCAATTGCTGTTTTGTCTGCAAATGCTCTATCGGTCTTCGATCATGATTGGGGATTTCCCATGTATTTAAAAATAATAAGAGTTGTTGTGCATCTTCACTAGTTTTCATATAGGTAACCACCATTCAAAATTACTGGTTGCATTGTTCCTGAAAATATTTTACCATAAAAGACACGTAACCATCATAAGTTAATGATGGTTACAAATGGAGGGAGTATATGCATAAAGACTTAAAGGTCATTTTACTGTCTGCTTTTTTGATGAATATAGCAGGGTTCGCGGTCATGTCATTTCTGGCCATCCATCTTTCTCTTAATCTTCATTATTCTGCATTAGAAACAGGAACTATTCTATCTTTACTCACGATTGTGTCCAGAGGAGTCCCCGTCGTTGCGGGAGGATTGGGAGACAGGTTTGGATATAAACAGATGATGGTTAGCGGATTGTTGATAAGAGGAACAGGTCTGCTTATGCTGGGCACGTCCCAATCATTTTATGTCCTAATTGTTGCTGCCGTTTTAATAGGATTGGGCTCCGCTTCGTATGAGCCCTCAGCAATGGCGTTTTTTTCGTCTGAATCAAATGAGTCGATTCGAAGAAAGGCATTTTCATATTTGAATATTTGTCTCAATGCCGGCGCGATTATTGGCCCGTTATTGGGAAGCTTTCTCCTGCTTTTTAATCCAAGCTATCCTTTTATATTCAGTGGTTTCATCTTTTACATATTGTCGTTGTTCCAGTCGGTGAAAATTAATGCAAATAGTATTACACAGAAACAACAATCATTTTTGAAAGGGATGCTCGACATTAAGAAAAACAAATTATTTCTATATTATTGCTTTGCGATGACGTTTTTTTGGTTCATGTTTGCGCAGCTAACAGTTTCAATTCCCCTGCATATGTACAACATCAGCCATAGTGAGCAGATGGTTAGTCTAGTCATTACGGTAAACGCTATCACCGGGCTTATATTTATGGTGTTATTCAGACGTTTCTATGAGAAGTTTAATTCATTAAAGTTGATAAAAGCCGGCTTCCTGATCATGTTACTGGCTCTTGCTGCAATAAGTTTGAATGCTTCTCCATACTGGCTTTTAGCATGCATCCTTTTTTTCACAATCGGTGAAACATTGGTCCTGCCTTCCTCTGATCTAGCGGTCTCCAATTTCACAAGGAGTAAGTTTCATGCTACATATTTTGGTTTTTTTGAGATCTCCTTTGCACTCGGAGCAACCGGCGGGAACTATTTTGGTGCATATTTTACAAATAGCCTGCAAGACCGCAATTGGCCATGGCTTGTTTTGGCGGCGGCCGGGGCCATAGGATTTGGTTTATTAAGTCATTTAACAAAGCAAATCCGATCCAAAGTTATTATGAACCAGGAAAGCGTGAGTCATTAATCTAGTGCATTGATCCAACAAAAAAAGCAGGAGACCATTGTGTGTATGGGTCCTGCTTTTCATGACAGTTAGTATATTAATCTTCATCCTTAATATCCAAATCCTCAGGAATAGGTTCATTTAGTACTTCTTCGATTAGTTCCTTATATTTCTCCATTTGTTTTAGATGTGTGTTGAATTGTTCCTTGTTGATTAAAATTTGTTCTCCATCATGGATAGCGCGAATTTGATTGTTCTGTACCATCTTTTCAACGTATGTTTCCGGAACGGATAAAAATTCCGCTGTTTCTTTTATGGTTAAATACAATTCGTCCAGTCCTTTCTAATACAACGCGTATTGGCGGCTTGTTTCTTGATCATCACCAAAAATACTCCTTCTGTCAAACCATTAAAAATCCGGGGTATTTATAAAGTTATTCGCCCAGTCACCCGGCACAAACGTGCATAGTTTATAGAGATTTATCATGCTCGAACGGGAAATTCCCGTAAAAGAGTATAGCCCCCCTCTATAAAAATATCAAGGAGAGATGCTTTATGAACCCTTATGAATTTTATCCCGGATATGTCCCCCAGCAACCTGACGAATTCACAGCGAATTACGATCCGTATATGCACCCGCAGTATGACTATGAGAGACAGCCGGCCCTCGAACGAAGAGTGGCAGCGCTCGAAAGGCAAAGTGAACAACAGACAAGAGAAAACGAACGGCTAAACAGGGAAAACAACCGGCAAAACCAGGAGATTACCCGGTTGAATAGAGAGATCGGCCGCATTAACCAGGAAATTCAAAGGATAAATCAAAATGATGAACGCCATACGCGGCGGCTGCAACGCTTAAACCAGCGGCTGCGTGCAGTCGAAAACAGGCTGAACATCCCATTTACGCAAGCGGATGGTGAGTTTTAAAAAAGAAGCAGATCCCTGCTTCTTTTTTATCGTAAAACGTACACATTAATCTCTTTCCATTAGCTTTTAATATGATAATAGGGTATTATTGTTGCATTATCCGTCCCTTTGTTGTTATATAGCAGTTGAGGGTGACCAGCTTATTCATTCCAAAAATTAAGAAATGGGGGCGATGAGTTGAGACGGTTTTTTGTTTTTTTATTATGCTTATTTTTAATATGGACTGTCTATGATAAACAATTATATAAAGCACCGGTTATCGACGATATTCGCTCGAATATAGAAAAAATAGATTTTTCCGCTGCTATTGATACTTTGTACGATGAAATAAATCAACTGGCTGGACAATTGAATGGAGTTGCAGAACAACCCCGGCAAAACGAACAGCCAGAACCGATTAACAAGCTTGAAAAACCCAATCTGTCTGCTCCCGCTAAGCAAATGTTCTCGGTCTACAATATTGAAATTGGAGATTCAAAGGAAGCTGTTGAACAACAAATCGGAGCTCCGAAACGGTCAACTGCCAATGAATACGGAACCGAATGGAACGCCTACCATGACAGCTATCAAAACTTTTTCATGCTGGCATATGATGAGAATGATAAAGTGGCTGGACTATACACGAGCCAGGATTTAATTACATCAACAAAAGACATTAAGCTCGGGACCCCGAAAGAAACGGTTCTCGCACAATTAGGGGAGCCATTATCACAAATCCGCAAAGGGCTGGTTTATTTTCAGTTTCAAGAGAAAAGGGACTATGATGTGTTTTTGCTGGATAACAACTATGTAACTATTTTCTATGATATCCACAAAAACAATACCGTTACCTCCATGCAAATCATCAGTAAAGAGCTTGAACAAGCGAAGCAGGATTTTTACGCTGCGGAAAGCCCACAGTTGAGGGAAGGCTTTGAGTATCAATTGTTTGATTTAACAAATGCGACGAGGGTTAATCATAACCTGCCTATCTTAACATGGGACGACCAAATAAAAGAGACGGCACGCAAACACAGTTTGGATATGGCGGAAAATAATTATTTCAATCACACCAATCTTGAAGGCCAGTCTCCATTCGACCGCATGGAAGAGGATGCCATTTCCTTTACAGTTGCAGGAGAAAATCTTGCTTCAGGCCAATTCAGCAGCATTTTTGCACACGAAGGGCTAATGAACTCACTTGGGCACAGAGAAAATATTTTAAAACCAGAATACGAATTTCTCGGTGTCGGAGTCGCCTTTAACCCCGAAGCGCATCCTTATTATACGGAGAACTTTTTTACAGATTAGTTTTTTATCAATCCGCATGCGCTGTCCGAGTTAAACATTCTGTAACCTGCAAGATGCCAAAGCTAATTTTCTAAAAATCAGGACAAAAAGACACAAAAAGCTGTGCAATTCATTATGAATCGTGCAGCTTTTTGTCGTTCCTGAGTCATTTTTGAAATGGCAATTGGACAACTCACTATTCTTGGGGAGTTAACTCGCTACCCATAAACCCTCTATCAGTCGTGAAAAAATAATTAAGCGGAAATTGACTAGAATTAAGCGGAACGAGGCATTAATTAAGCGTTCGCACCAATAATTAAGCGAAAAAATCATTAATTAAGCGGAAATTCAAATTAATTAAGCGAAACCCTTTTTATCTAAAATTGTAACATTAAATAAATCTGCTGGCGGGAAGTAGAACCTTCCTTTTGTCGTGCCCGAGCTGGGAAAATTTGTGGAAATGAGCAATCGCGATGCAATATCTCTTGATGACAGTTGTGCAAAATCACGAAATTGCTGGTTGCTTATTTTCGAATCAATCAGCAAAAAATAATCACGCAATGCAAGCATGTGGGCATCTCGAGACTTCGTGCTGCAATCCGGACAATGCCAGTGTCTTTTCATTCGCTGCATGGGAATATAAAAACAAAAAGGGCAATAAACGCCGGTTATTAACTCATCTTTTGAAGTAAGGTAGCGATCAAGAAAAAGTTTTCTTGGAGGGGTATTTTTTTTGATCAATTGGCGGCTGATTTTACGAAGTTCTTTTGACGAGAGGACTTCTTTCGGATACATTTTTTCCAAGGCTTGAATCCAGTTGAGGAGATGGGGAGTTTTGAATACCTTTCGAAAAATCTTCTCTTGGCCGGGATTTGTTTTTAAAATACTGTGTTTATTGCAAATCACTACTGCATATTCTATCGGTATATCAGGTACCTGCAGTTCGTGCAAAAATTCGTTCAGTTGATATTTTTGCAGGCTTGCTTGTGTAATTGGGTCAGGAAAGCCTTCTTCTTTACCATTCGCATTCGTCCGAATCAACTGGTGAAATAGCTGATCAAAAAATAATGTGCCCGCAATATTCTTGACTTCTAAAATAATCGCTAGATTGGCTGTAAGGAGGAGCGTATCAATCTGGAACGTATACTCACCCCTGGGGAGATTTAAATCATGAAAAATAAGATACTTCTTTTCATCCAGGAAGCTTAAATAGTGATCTATAGACTGTTCTCCCCAATAGCCTGCTCTCCTTCTTTCCAAATCTCCCTGCAACTCTTCCCGGGAAAAAGCTCCTTCAGGAAGCCTCCTTAGCAATGCCTCGCCAACTTGAATTTTTAATGGAACAGTCCGTCTTTTTACAATCAATATATTTTCACTCCTTTCATTTGCTTTCAAAAACCTTCTATATCAAAAGGCAAATACCCTGCAAAAAATTTATGGTGATTTTGTGTACTAACAGCAGTATTCTGTTCAGAAAAAAAAGCGCCTCGTTTTATATTTTTCACACATGCTGCAATTCAGAATCTTTATATCTCTTAGTTTACATACAAATCTAAAGGTGTATAATGATTATAATAGTTATAACAGTAAAATAAAATAAACTGTTATAAATTCGTCAGCATATGCTAATAATGAGGAATGAAACTTATTATGACTAAAATGGCGGTGAAACCTGTGGAAAGAAAGGTTACTCGAATTGGAAACAGCTTAGGCGTGACATTTCCTGCCGAGGTATTAGAGCATTTAAATGTGAAACAAGGAGACGAAGTTATTTTTAATATTGAAAAGAACGGAAAGGTTTCCTTTGAAAAGAAACGATTGTTAAACATGGAAGGATTTGAAGATATAGATCAGGATTTTCTTGAGGGTATGCAAGAGATGTTTAAAAAATACGATAAAACACTGCGAAACCTGGCAGACCGTTAAAAGTTAGGAATCTGAGTGATGACGAAATATATTACACATAAGCAGGCTATCTTTTTAAATGGTGTTGTTATTAGAAAATACACACCAGAAGAAACCATTGGCGTAAAATCCGCTGAATTATTGGATAGTGCAATTAACAGGCCAAAGGCTTCAGTTTTTGGAAATGATGCTTATCCGAATATTGAAGAAAAAGCCGCTGCGTTATTCGAAAGCTTGGCACAAAATCATCCATTCCATAACGGGAACAAAAGAACAGCTTTTGTTTGCCTACACCAGTTTTTATGGATCAATGGATACACTCTGGATGTAGATGAAAAACAAGCAGAAGATTTTACTGTAAAAATGGTTGTGGAAAAGCCTGACTTAACATATATTGCGGCTTGGATAAAAAATCATTCACAGCAGAGACCCTGACCGGTCTCTTTTTTTATCGAGGAGAACTTACTCCTTAACCTAACATCGTTTATCAACTTAAGTTCGTTAAGTATAATTAAGATTATTGTTTAGAGTATACGCCATTATCGTGTTTAGAAACTGCTCCTTCTCGATTCATTACTTTCCTGAAAAAATATCAACCTTCAATTCCTTCAACACATCAATTGCCTGAGCCACCGGTAATTTAGGCAGCAGGAATTCTTCAGTGATTACTTTTTCAATTTCCCCAGCTGATGTTAGTGTTTTTTTGATGGTGTTTCCGTTTGCGTATCGAATTGAAAATTGATTGTTCACGAGGGATACGCTCCTATCTTTCTCGGTTTGCCACAACTGGCATCGTAAAATTGACATAAAAGTGGCACCCGGCTGATTGGACTTTTCTATTGCATGACTAAAATCAGCAAGCTCAAATGCTTTCTTGGAATTGAACTCCCATGTATTTCCGCTTTGCTTGCCCTGCGTATAACGAACATATTTATATTGATGTTTTTCTCCATCAACTCTTAATAACTGAACCTTATCGTCTCCAAATTGAGAAACGTTATTTGGATCATTTTCGAACCTTACTGGTTTAAAAAAAGGAGCTGCGGCACCACAATCCACATATACTCTTTCTCCCTCAACATCGACAATGATCCCGATATGTTCCTTTCCAAGCATAATATGATAGCAGGCAAACCCGATTTCTTTTAATAAGGACATCAAATTTGAGTTTAAAGAATAGCAAGTCCCGCCAAAATGAAATTGACGATAGTTATTCACAAACATATCAAAAGGAGGAATCGCAAAACCAAGTTGCTGCCTATCACGGAAATAGAGCAATTTGCTGATGTTTTCAAACGGAATCGTTGTTAAATGCGCATGACAAATGCGTTCTAAATAGCGGTATGACGGACTTCCCAACGGCAGGTTGAGATTGTTTAAATAATTCATTCCCCATTCGGATAATTTCTGCATTTTATTTTCGCCTCTTAGCTTTTCTAAAAGTGTGAATTTTCCCTAATTATACCGTGTTTTTTAAAAAATTAGCGCAATATTTTAAAAGAGAAAGGCAAAATCCATAGGGAATTTGCCTCAATGATTTATTAGTCCATCTTTTCACAAAATCACTATCCAGCCATGATCCCGTAAAAACAGCCTATCATTTAAAGATCAATATGCCGGAATCATCCAAGGAAACACGTACGCTTGCAGCATGACTAAAACTCCCATTAAAGCGCCCAGGGCAAGACTGTGGAAAAAGACCGCCCGGAATATTGGCCCTACTGCATTAGCTCCTTCGTTGCGATCCTCATAGCAGGCAGCGGTTGCGACGACAATGCTCTGGGCATCAATCATTTTCCCCATAACTCCCCCCGTTGAGTTGGATGCGGCAATAAGCACGGGATCGAGGCCCAACTGCTCTGCTGTAATTCGCTGCATGCTTCCGAACAAAGCATTTGAAGAAGTATCGCTCCCGGTTAGGAAGACTCCCAGCCAACCCAGCATCGCGGCGAAGAAAGGATAAAATATGCCTGTTTTCGTAAAGGCAAGACCGAGAATCGCATCTAAGCCTGAATAGCGCGTTGTGAATCCTAATCCCAAAACCAAAGCAATCGTAATCAAGGGTGTTTTCATTCGCTGCGCCGTTCGGATGACAGAGAGCTTCCACTGTTCACTGTTCATCCGCAGGAACAAACCGCTTATGACTGCCGCAAAAAATACTCCTGTACCGGCCGCCGAAAGCCAATTAAATGAGAAGATCGCAGCCTCCGGGACCAACTCATTTGCTAAAGGCGGGGTCCTGAAAACTAGTTGGTCCAAAAAAGGAACGGGAATACTATACAATGACTTAATACCAAAAATATTTAAGGAATTCAGGAGCCCCTTCCATTGTGGCAGGCCCCACATGAAGACAAAAAGCGTCAGGAACACCCACGGCGCCCAAGCCTTGGCCACCTCTCCTGATTTATACTTAGTTTCCTGCTGTTCAAGAGACTTTATAACCTCCTCTTCTCCAGGCAGATAAAATTTATTTTTAGGCTGCCATACTTTGAGAAGTAAAATTAACGCAATAATAGAAATAATTCCTCCTAAAATATCAACAAGCATCGGTCCGATAAAGTTGGAAACAGAAAATTGGGTTAGCGCAAATGTGACACCTGTAACCAAAATGGCGGGCCAAATCTCTAAAACCTGTTTCCATTTTCCTTTATGCATAAATACCATGGTGGTAACAAGCCAAAATGGCACGAGCACTGAGAAAAAAGGAAGCTGACGCCCTGCCATTGCCGACAACGCCATTTCTGGAAGACCGGTGACAGTCGCCAACGTAATGATCGGAGTTCCTACTGCTCCAAACGCAACCGGAGCCGTATTTGCAATCAAACAGAGGACAGCTGCCGCCATGGGCCGAAAACCGAGCCCAACCATCAGTGCTCCCGCTATAGCCACCGGAGTGCCAAAGCCTGCAGCTCCTTCAATAAAAGCACCAAAGGAAAAAGCGATCAGAAGTGTTTGGATACGCCGGTCAGAAGATAAAGAAACAATGGATGATTTCACAATGTCAAATTGACCAGTAACCAATGTAATCGTATACAAAAACATTGCAGCCACAACAATCCAGCCGATCGGAATCATGCCAAAAAAAGAACCATAACCAAAAGCGGCTAAAGTAGAAGAAACAGGCATGTCTACCAGCAGTATTGCCATAAGAATGGTGACCACCCCGGCAATAAGCGCCGCTTGCGGAGCAGCAATCCCGTAATGGGTTCTGCCAAGCTTATCTTTATGAGGATGAAATGCAAGCAAATATAGTAGTGTCAGGATTGGAATAGCCGCTAGCAACGTAGAAAAAAATGAATTTCCCATCGGATCATAGACTTGATGAAATTCCATATAAACCCTCCTCGTCATGTTCTAATTGCAGTATATGGGAGAGGTTTTTAAGTTAGTACAACTAATCTAACTGTTTTAAACATTATGAAAATTGAGCTTGAAAAAATAGCTATCCAGTCCCACAATCCCAGAGAAATTAGATAGCTTCACTTTTATGCTATTTTTTTAATATACGGCCAAGAAGCAATCGATTTATTACTCCGGCGAATCGGTTTCTTCCTTAACCTCGACCTTCACTTTCATAATCCGTTTATCGTCCATTTCGACAACCGTGAACACAATATTTTCAGTCTCAATGGAAGGCTGGCCTTCAACCGGAGGTATATAGCCGAGCTGCCCGATTACAAATCCGCTCAATGTATCATACTCCTGGGTTGGCAGTTCTCTGTCCACAATATCCTCGACTTCATAAAGATTGGTGGTTCCCGCCATCAAATAAGTATTCGGTCCGAGTTCTTTAATTTCCTCATCACCCGCTAAAGGTTCATCATATTCATCAAAAATGTTGCCAACGATTTCCTCGATCAGATCTTCGATTGTAACAATTCCATCTGTACCACCATACTCATCAATTGCTATCGCCATGTGGACATTGTTTTTTTGCATATCCTTAAACAAATGATCCGTTCTTTTTGATTCAAGGACAAAAAAAGGGGCACGTATCATTTCGCGGAGATTGAATTTTTTCGCTTCAGAATTTTCAACAAACTGGATTAAATCCTTAACATGGAGGATTCCAACAATATGATCGATATTTTCTTCATAGACCGGAAATCTCGTGTATCTTTCAATACTTACAAGCTCGACCGTGTCTTTTAGGGTATAATCAATCGGGATCGCAACTATGTTTGTCCGATGCGTCATGATATCCGAAACTGTCTTGTTATTGAATTCGAAAATATTGTTAATCATCATTTTTTCGTCTTCTTCGATCGTTCCCCGTTCTTTGCCGACGTCAACGAGCATGCGAATTTCTTCCTCGGTGACATGCTCATCATCGGCATTCGGATCGACTCCGAACATACGGACAATTAAGTTCGTTGATAGTGTTAATAATTTTACAAACGGGGAAGATATTTTAGATAAGAACGTTAAAGGTGCCACTGCAAAATTCGCAATCGCTTCGGCTTTTTGCAAAGCAAGCCGCTTTGGGACAAGCTCGCCGAGCACTAATGTAAAATAGGACAGCACCAGTGTAATGACGACTACCGAAATCGTGGCAAGCAGATCCCTGGAAAGCGGAACACCAAGATTATAAAGCGTTTCTGCCAATTGCCCGGCAAAACTCTCAGCGGCAAAGGCACTTGCTAAAAATCCGGCAAGTGTGATGCCGATTTGAATCGTAGCCAAAAAACGGCTAGGTTCTGAAAGAAGATTATGGAGCATGATTGCCTTTTTATCGCCTCGGTCAGCCATCATTTTTACTTTATTATCATTCAATGAAATTAATGCAATCTCAGATGCAGCAAAAAATGCATTTAAAATTATCAGTACAATAAGTACCAATATTTCTGTTGCCAAAAAAACCAACCTCCAGCTATAAATAATGAAATAAAAACTCGAACCAGATAAATGAAAGCTCTTCTGTATTTTCCATAAAGCACGCCTTTTTATGCATTCTTTATTCGTGGTGTCGAGGTGTACGAGATTCTAATTAAGGATAGGAGGATGAAAGATGTTGCTCATAAGCAGTCCTCTCCAGAAGGAAAAGAACGCCTGCTTGCCCTGTTTGCTTTTACTTTTTCAGTTTTTTGCAAACACGCCTCGCATTTCTTATATATAAAAGCAATAAGGTTCAGCAAAGATGCAGGAATTTTCTTAGGGAAGATCCGGTGGCTATAAATCGCATAAAAGGCATTTTTTAGATCATCCCATTGGGAGCAATCTTTCGTTTGCCGAAAGCGGGCAACGTCAATAAGTTTTATACCACCTGCAGGTGTGATCAGGATATTTCGCAAGTGAATATCGGACGGATTCAACCCTCTTTTACGTGCAAAACGAAGCGCTTCATCCACTTTTTGAATATGTCGATGTGTAATTGGTATCCCTTTTTCCAAACAGCTAAATAAAGTGTTCCCCTGAACAAAATCAATGACGATATAATTGTCTCCGGAATCGTACAATACCGGATAAAACGGAGTTTCTCCAAGAACTTTGTAAACCTCTGCCTCTTCCTTTGCCACTTCCGTAAACGGCGGGAAAAACACCTTTAAGACTTTATCGGTCGAGCGAATTTTGAATACAAAAGCACTTCTTCCCGCACCTATAAATTCAAGGTCACAGTCCTTCCTCATCAGCATCGTTTGTGAGCCCTGTTTCGAAAATTTTACACTTTGAGCCAATTCACTGAATGATTTCAAGTTAAATGCCCCCTTTCTTGCTTAACATTGCTTATCGAATCGTCACCCGCTCGCATCGGAACGGGCAGCAGCGATGTCTAAAAATAGATATTCCGCCCCGGACTCTTCTGTGCAGTCATTCTTTGTCTCCTTGTTACAGTGATTATGGACTAACACTGTTATTTTCCACGAAGGAGTACTCATAAAACATGCAAGTCCGTAAAAAGCCCGCTTCCTATCCTATTCCAGAAGATGCTTGACCATTACTACTAAACCACAGGGCATTGCTAACCGGCAACCTTCTAAGCAATAATATTCATTTATTAAAAGTTCAATCATCTAAATCATCGTTTTATGTCCGTTCATTAGGCGTCTTTTTCGTGAAAGCATCCAGGAGAGTCCGCTGGAAACTTGCCTTTGTGTCCGAAACCCTTGTTTATTGGATGATTTGAATCATATCCTGATCCTTGCTTTCCACACCTTCATTAAAGGTAAGCCTTGTTTTAAAACGGTATGATCTATCCTCCGTTGAAACGGGCACAAAAGATGGCAGCTGGAAAGAAAATGAAATTTCATTGAACTGTTCCGAATCAATACGTGTTGATGTTAAAATCGTAGCAGTATCTACTACTTTTTCTGTTCCCTCAGCGTGATCAATCATAACCAAATCACAGTCGATTCGTTTAATGTGTTGCTCAATCGTGCCGCCTTTAATCAAGAAATGTCCATGGACAGGATCTCCTTGTTTATAAGTTTCTTTTTGCAGAATAAGATCGATCTGTGCTGAACCTATTCCGACAAGCGACATATATTTTCTTAATAACACCGAATACCCTCCTGAATAATAATAGAAACTTTTAGTTAACCTTGCGTATTTTTTCATCTACGCGCTTTTCGATTTTTTCGAGCTCAAGCTTATCCTTTAACAGCTCTTCTTTGTTTTTTCTGATTAATTCCTTAAAAGATACTTTCCTTTTATTCATTTTTCATTTCTCCTTTTTTATAATCGACAGCTGAATAGTCATACATCCTGTTGAAAAAAACACATGGTTTTTTCCCTTCATTATAATTAAAAAACCTTTACCAACATGCGGTAAAGGTTTTAAATACAAATAAAGACCTTTACCAACAGGCAAAGGTCTTGCTAACAACGTTATGTTGCCAACAAAGCCGGGAGTGGTAAAACTCCGAAATGACGACTTTGCTGTAAAAGCTACTCCCCTCTAGGAGAACTATTCAACTAATTACCGTTAAGCATAATACAAAACATACTTGATTGTCAACTAGTCGATATTCTAACGTAGCCTAACAGTGTTATTATCCCCTGTTATTTGAATTTGCTTTGTTAATTCATGGCCTTTCCTAAGTGCGAAGCTGAAAATAGAGATAATCTATGTCATCCTCATGGCTTATAATCCAGAAATGAAAGGTTTCATGCCAGTACGCCAGCTTACGGACCTCTCTGCGTGTTGCCTCTCCGATCGGATTTTTATGCTCATCGTATATTTCATGATTTCATTTTCAATTAAATTATCTCCGATTCTTTTTATTTTCACTTTAATGGCTTCTTTATTGTTTGTATACCTGGCTAATTTTGGTTTCATTGCTAAAAAGTAATTAATGATAGAATTATTAAAATTATTTTATTATATTGACATATCATTTTTCCTCTGGTAAATTATTTTTAATAATAAAATTGATGACGAGAAGAGTAAGATGGGATCACTGTTCTAAAGAGAGCCGGCGTGTTGGTGGAAGCCGGTGTTCAGTACTTATCCGAAGATCATCTCCGAGATGCAAAGCTGAAAACAGTAAGCTTTGACGGGTCTCCGCCGTTACGATGGAGCACGTATGATAGTACGTTGACTGAGAGCCGCGAGTTTTTTTAACAGTTGCGGAATAAGGGTGGTAACGCGAGCACAAACTCGTCCCTATTTTTAGGGACGAGTTTTTTATTTTTTTTATACAGTAAAGGAGAGAAAACCATGAGGAAATTTGACATCTTATTTATTGGATTAATGTTATTTTCAATGTTTTTTGGAGCAGGGAATTTGATTTTCCCTCCATTTCTGGGAGCTCAATCGGGCACTGCGTTCTGGCTCGCCATGGCTGGATTTACTCTAACTGCAGTTGGCCTTCCTTTTGCAGTCTTGCTTGCCGTTTCGCTTGCAAAGGGCGGAGCACAGGCGATCGGAAACCGCGTTCACCCATATTTCAGCGCAATCTTTATGGTGATTGTTTATCTATCCATTGGGCCGTTCCTGGCAATTCCGAGAAATGCGAATGTTGCTTTTGAAATGGGCGTAATGCCGTTCGTTCCTGAATCTGCAAGCTCAGCGTTGGTCTTATTTTTGTATACTGTAATTTTCTTTTCACTCGTATTTGTGATCAGCT
This sequence comes from Bacillus canaveralius, assembly GCF_002860125.1. Lineage (GTDB taxonomy): Bacteria > Bacillota > Bacilli > Bacillales > Cytobacillaceae > Bacillus_BJ > Bacillus_BJ canaveralius. The sequence goes on along the minus strand of NZ_PGVA01000001.1, from coordinate 73,774 downwards.
TAAACCCGTCCAAAATGGAAAAGTATATGGGCCGCTGGATTACACCTGCCCTGCTGTTATCAATGGTTGTTTTGTGTGCAGTCGGGTTTGCCAATCTCGATGCACCGTTGCAAGCACCGGCTGCTGACTACCAGGCTGGAGCATTTTTTAAAGGATTTTTAGAAGGGTATAACACGATGGATGCCCTCGCTTCGCTCGCGTTCGGAATCGTGATCCTCACTGCTATTCAGCAAAGAGGAGTCCGCGATGAAAAGCAATTAACTAAATACACATTGAAAGCTGCGGTCATCGCTGCAGTTTTACTTACACTTGTGTATGTGAGCTTAGGACTGATCGGCGGAAAAATGGCAGTAAATGGGCCGTTTGAAAACGGGACAGAAATCCTGTCCGCTGCTTCAACGCTGTTATTGGGGCAAAGCGGTACGGCTTTGCTTGGATTCATTTTTACTTTAGCTTGCTTTACAACAGTGGTCGGACTGACAGCAGCATGCGGCCAATACTTTTCAAAACTAATTCCAAAAGCAACTTATAAATCAGTCGTTCTCGTCATCACCCTGGTTGGATTCACGCTTTCGAACCTCGGCTTAAGCCAAATTTTGAAAGTATCTGTGCCATTCCTTGTGACAGCGTATCCATTAACAATCGTTTTGATCACACTTGCCTTCTTTAATCGTTATTTTAAAAATACGAAAAAGGTATACGGCAGCGCGATGCTATTTACGGGAGTATTTGCCGTAATCGGCGGATTAAACACATTTGGCCTCGATTTGGGCCCACTACAAACCTTGCGTGAAGTGCTTCCGTTCTCCTCAGTTGGACTGGAATGGGTCGTGCCTGCCCTCGTAGGTACAGGAGTCGGTTTGCTTTTAAGTGCATTTGGAAGAAAGCAAGAAATGGCCGAAAACCAGGCGGATGTAAAAGCTTCATAAATATGAAAAAGACTAGCTTCTATTCGGGGCTAGTCTTTCATTTTATGCCAATCTTTTCGAAATACTTATATTAGCAGCTAACTAACCACGACGCTATTCCTCCAAATTAATTTTCACCGGTTCTAATTCAACTGGCATGTTCATACCTAATGAGTTTAAATTCACCCTGAGAACATAATCCTGGAGATCGTCTATTTTGCTAATATCAAAGGTGCTTTTGAAACGTAAGTTTTCTTTGTCTAATACATTCAATGAATGTTTAAGCGGCTCTTCATAAGTGTCTTTCTCTGATTCTTTAACTAACGAAACGTCATTACGGGCAAAATTTTCAAAAAACGTGAAGTCTTGGTTGTTGGGGTCTCCATTGTTAACTTGAAAATCAACGCTGAAACTTTTGCCCTCCACGACCATTTTTTCTACTTTTACAGCGAGATTCTGCCTACTGCTTTTTATTTCAAATGGAGTTTTCTTCTCCAACTCTACGAATTGATCTTTTTCATATAATGCCACACTTGGCTTGATTTCTAAGTATGTTGATTGTGGAATTATTGTTCTTCCTTTTACTTTTATTTGATTATCTTTGGTTGTAGTCTCCAAATCAATCCCGTCTGTCAACCGTTCAAATCTTTTTCCTTGGTCATCATAAATTTCCAGCCTGACTTGATCTTTTGTTCCTTCATTTGGAAAAGTTGCTGTATAATCAATTGCGGTAGATGACCTTCCTGCAATAATCGAATCAAAATGAACCTTTATGTTTGAATGAATATCGCTGCTTTCTTTATCCACTTCGGCTGTTTCGTATGGTAATTGCTTAATTGGGACATCAAATTTCCATCCCCCTTCTTCTTTTCCAATTCTTAAAAAGGCCAGTGGAAAAGTAGCCTCAGGGGGTAATTCTGCTTTTGGATAATTCAGCTGAATATGTCCTGCATAACCTTTATCTGTAGGGTTCAAATAGACTAATTCTTTCGTTTCACCCATCCTTTCATCACCATCAAAGATTTCATAGAGGGCCATATACTGACCGGCTTTATCCTTTTCTACATCGCCTTTTATATGAAAATCAACGCCAATAACCTCGCCGTCGTAATAAGCACCAGTAATGCGGCTCACCATAATAGAATGAATATCGCGCAAACCAATTATTTCAAATTCCCCTCTGATTTTTGTATGATAGGACTGAACACGAAAAGGAGATGAACATGAAGATGGCTGAAAAAGTACGTATTGGCAACACCGATTTGTATGTAAACAGGATTGGGCTTGGAACGAATGCGGTTGGCGGGCATAATATTTATCCAAATCTAAGTGAAGATACCGGAAAAGAAGTAGTTCGTACGGCTTTAGACAATGGCATCAACTTTTTGGATACGGCCTTCATTTATGGCCCTGAGCGCTCTGAAGAATTAATTGGCGAAGTGGTTAAAGAAAATGGCAACCGCTCCGATGTAGTCATTGCTACGAAAGGCGCCCATAAATTTGTCAATGGCGAGGTCGTTCTTGATAACTCTCCAGCATTTTTAAAAGAGGTGGTAGAGGGAAGTTTAAAGAGACTGCAAACTGACTATATTGATTTGTTCTATATTCACTTTCCTGATGAACATACGCCAAAAGCCGAGGCTGTCGGTGCATTAAAAGAACTAAAAGATGCAGGAAAAATAAAAGCCATTGGTGTATCCAACTTTTCAATCGAGCAATTAAAGGAAGCAAATGTGGATGGGTATGTTGATGTCCTGCAGTCTGAATATAACTTATTCAAACGTGAGGTCGAGCAGGAGATATTGCCATATACAACAGAACATAACATTTCATTCGTTCCTTATTTTCCGCTTGCAGCCGGGCTTTTAGGCGGAAGATACAATAAAGATACAAAATTTGAAGACGGACGTGCAAAAAATCCACTCTTCCAGGAAGAAGCGTTTATCCGCAACCTCGAAAAAGTCGAGCAACTTCGCGAAATTGCCAATGCCAAAAACGCAGAAGTAGCTCATGTTGTGCTTGCCTGGTATTTAACGCGGGACTCAATCGACGTATTGATCCCCGGTGCAAAAAAACCAGAGCAAGTAATAAACAATTTAAAAACATTGGATGTCGAGCTAACGGCTGAAGAAATTGAGAAAATCAGCAGCATTTTTAGGGCATAAATAACTCATATCGTTGAAAGACACATTATAAAAATGTGGCTGTCTAAGATGGCCTAAGCCTGGCAGGCAACAAATGACTCCGGTATTGTGCGCCGGGGTCTTGTTTTTGAAACAATTCATGTTGTTCTCCAAATTCCTGTGTTTAATGGATTTGGAACGAGTTTCTATACCATTCCCGTTTCAGCTTAAAATTTAGAAGGACCAGTTCAACTGCCTCTCGTTGACTGGCCCTGTTACATTTTTTTAGCAATGCTAAAATAAGCTAGCCTGCCTTCAAGGATTTCGCAAAATCATCAATATTTTCGATAGATAGGGCAGAATGGTCTGATTTAATTTTCATCAGCGATCTCACAATCATTTTTTCAAAAAAATTCATCTTGCTATAGTGAATTTCATACCCCAAAATGTCTTTTGCTTTTGCATGATGATACAGTTCCGGCGGGAATGAACCAGTAAGTTCCTTTAATCTTGTTTGCGAATCTGGTTCGGCGGCACAAATAAATAACCCGACATTTTTTTGTAAAAGCTGAGGTAAACTTTCACCTATATACTTAGTTAAGCTCTTCTGTATATTGCCTGCGTAAATTGATCCACCAAGGATAACGGTATCATATTCTTCTATTGAAGGTCTCGTCTCCTTCGCCAGATTTACTAAATCCGTTTTTTCGCCCAGCTTCGTTTTCAGTAATCTTGCAGCATTTTCTACACTGCCATGCTTCGTTGCAAAAATGATAATCGTCTTCATTAAAGTCGACGCTCCTTTCCTTGTTTAATGATACTTTTCCAGCCGACGTACTGTGGCGGCTCTTGAATATTTTTCATAACAAGATACAAACAAAAGATAATGACGATGTTAAATACAGTAAAAACTGCAATCTCTGCAAAGCTTGATTGGACCCCGGCAATGATCATTCTGATGGACATGGCGGTAATTGCCGTCAACATTGTAAATCCCTTGACAATAAAAATGGCGGCGAGCAAAAATCCGAACGGCTTTCTTTTTAGTACAAGCACTCCCGATAAAATCCCTCCCGGTACGATAAGGCCGAGATCCAGGGCTTGAATCACCAACGTTGTATAATGATCGAGCCCATAAGGAACCGTATTGTTCATTAGTGCCGGTATAATCCTGCCGAGCCACATGATCAAGATCGCTACCCCGATAAAAATAAGAAAGCTGCCAATAAATTTTACGGGCATACGCGGTTTAAAATGACCAGCCATTTTTTTCATATCAAAAGACATAATCGTTAATATGAATGCAAAAAAACTAGCGGACATCAGGATCACATAGAGGAGAAAAAACGAGTTGTAGATGGTCAGAAAAGAGTATGATGCATAGGTGTATAAAAAAAATCCCAACGTTCCGGCGAGTAAAAAACGGCCGCGAATCGATTCCCTTCTCGATAGGTAAAGGGCAATCATGAGGAGTGGAATTCCCAGTCCAAGGGTGACGATATCCTGGGCTATTTCCTGTTCAGCACCTGAAACAGAATCATTTTTATAAATTCCTTTCCCATAGAGCTGGATCGTTTCACCGGACAATGTGGTAAATTGATGCGGTCCGGAGCCAGCGCTTGAAAATATTCCATAAGTTGAAGCAACCAACGATAAAACAAGTAATAATAAGGTCAGAATACTTATTGATTTTTTATATTTCATCACAAAGACCTCCTTCCTCTTGAAATTTTCAAAAATAATGCACCTTCGTGAATAACTTCACAAGTAAGCTTAAAAAAAGATAAGTTTATCTTTCGTCCCATTACCACCCCTTTGGTGCATAATAAATTTGTTGTTCTTAACTTTATTTTATCATCCTCGTAGCGAAATTTTCTTAACCAAGACACATGTCACAAAGGTTTCATACATTCATTATCAACGAGCGCCTGACCCTCACTTAAAAAAATTCAATAAAGGATTGAAGCTATAATTTATGGTGATAATCACAGACCTGTTATACTTTAATTAAATATTACATTTTTAGGGGCGGGATCGGAATGATCAAAATTATTACGGACAGCTCGGCAGATTTGCCAAAGGAATTGTTAGACCGATACGACGTTGCTGTCGTTCCTTTAAAAATTCAATTAGAAAATGAAGAGTTTTTAGAAGGGATTAACTTAACGCCAAAAGAATTTTTCGTCAAAATGTTTTCTTCAAGCGAGCTTCCGAAAACATCACAGCCATCGCCTGCAGCTTTCGCAGAAGTCTTTAACAAATTTGAAAAAAACGATGAACTGCTTTGCCTGACCATTTCTTCGGGATTGAGTGGGACCTATCAATCAGCTCTTCTCGGCAAAGATATCTCCAACAGAAATGTAACGGTTTTCGATACACTGGCTGGCTCTTTATCTCATGGCCTCCAAGTTGTCAGGGCTGCAGAGCTTGCAGAAAAAGGCCATTCAATGGAAGAAATCGTTGAAAACCTGGCAGAATACAGGAAAAACATGAACATTCTGATTCTCCTCGATACACTCGAAAACATCGTAAAAGGTGGACGCTTGAGCAGATTCCAGGGTTCTGTTGCGAAAATCCTTAATATTAAAGTGATTTTAGAGGGTATTAACGGCGTCGTAGAAATGAAGGAGAAAATTCGCGGCACGAAGAAATTTCATAAAAGAACAATCGAAATCATTAGCGAAAGGAAAGCAGATTTCTCGGATACCATTTTTGGGATTACGCACACTGGCAACGAAGATGATGCAGAACTGATGAGACAAGAAATCATTCAAAACTTTAATCCTAAAGACGTAATTGTGCATTATATGGGGGCCACCATGGGCACTTACGCAGGGAAAAATGGAATGATTATTTCTTTCTAGCACAGTATAGAAGAAGCAGGAAACCTATTGGTGTCCTGCTTTCTTCGCTCGTAAATCTCAAGTTCCGCTCATTAATCGTAACTTCATAAGATCAAAAAACGTATTCAGCTTCCCCGATTTTTATCGTTTTGCCTTTCAAATCATTTGCGTCCGTGTTAAAAACAAGCTGTGTTAACTGATTGGCAGCCCCCTGTTTGAAAATAAACGACTTGCCGCTAATCCCAAGCGTTACAGAGGAATCGCCCGTTTCGATAACTGACAGCCCGAATAGCATTTGCCAATGTGCCGCGACAGCAGCCGGGTCCTGCACGTGGAAAACCGCTTGATCGAGTGAAACATCACCGGCCGAATGGGGCTGGATAATCCCTGATGCTGTGAGATTTTCCAAACGATCTTCGTCGCTGCCTTTCCACTGGATCACAAATGGGTAGACAAGACCCTGAAAATCACCCTCAATCGTCATCATCCGCCATTCAATCAATTGGCCGAGCGTGTTTAAACGTTTTCCATCAATGATGGGTGACAGTTTTAACCCGTTTGCTTTCAATGTAGCAGCTGTATCTTCGATATCGTCGGTACGGATGGCAACGCGGCTGAAGGCTTCATTTGCCGGCAACATCTTGATTGCATCCTTGACGACCACGTTTGACGGATCGGCTTTGACGACTAATTCACGGTTTTCAATGGCCAAAAACTCTATATACGTCAAGCCAAAATAGCTGAGGGCATTGTATGTGCCCCACTGCTTATGCGAACCGCCTTTGAATGCAATCAGTCCGTTTTCTTTAAACATTTCAATCGCGTTTTCCAGGTCGTTTACATAATGAACGGTATGGTCCCAATGTAACGTCGTCATTGCTGATGTCCTCCTAGTTCAGTTGTCCGCTTCACGGCTGCCAGGACACTTCGCTGCAATCCCGCCGCGAAGTCACTGTTGTTTAATTCATAGAGGGCATTGATCCCGACGCCGCCGGGTGAATTGCCACGCCGAACCCTGTAAAAATGTCAATCAGTGATTCATCAAGATATTGCACTTTGCCAAAGCCGTTTAGGAAGGTGTCAACTTGCTCTTTGGAAGCATAGTCATTCAATGCTGCACCGCTGTACCCTAACCCTGTATCAGTCAAGGTATTTGGGATACAACGGATGATTGGACGGTCAGATCCGAAGTAGCTGCCGAGTTTTTCAATCGTCACACCAGCAACGATTGATAAAATGGTCGCATCCGGTGCTGCAAATTGGCGGATAGTCCTGCCCAATCCGGCTAGGTCATCCTGTGGACGAACAGCAATAACGACCAGGTCGGCCTCAGCTACGGCAGTTTCTTGTGAAGCAGGGCATTGAATACCATATGATTCACAGAGAAGCAGGGCCCGACTTTCATTAATATCGGTAACGCTAATATCGCCAGCCGCCACTGTCCGGTTGGCCACAACAGCACGTATCATCGCTTCAGCCATTTGGCCTCCGCCGATAAAATGTATGCGTTTCTTTCCCATTTTACTCAAGTCCTTCCTAATTATTTTTCCATGCCTCCGGTAAAATGAAACCATCATATTTGCTTTCAGAATTGATATATTCTTCAAATTCACTCGATTCGTAAGCTGCTTTCAAGTCTTTTGCCCATTGTGTGTCTTTATCTTTCTTATTGATCGATACAATATTTCGGTGTTGTTTCGGAGTATTTTCAATCTTCAGCGCATCGGTAATTTTCTTGCCGGCATTGGCAATGTAGTTCCCATTCACTACACCATAATCTACATCCTCCAGCGATACCAAAATTTGAGCTGGATCCAATACTTCGAACTTAATTTCATACTGATCTGGTTCTACGCTGTTCAAGTTAAAATCAGTTATACCGGCATCGGATTTCACTTTTACCCAACCGAGTTCTTCCAAAATTCGTACAGCACGTTCCTGATTAACCGGGTCATTTGGCAGTGCCACTGTTGTACCATCTTTAACTTCATCAAGGGATGTGTGCTTTTTGGAGTATAAACCTTGCGGTGCACTTGGTATAAAGGCTATGCCCGTCATATCCATGTTTTTCTCTTCATTAATTCCCTCCATGTAGGCAGTACTTTGGAAAACACTCGCATCGATTGAGCCTTCCTGCATCGCCGGGTTTACCTGCATGTTTTGCGAAAATGTCTTAATATTCACTTTATACCCTTTTTCCTCAAGAATCGGTAAAATACCTTTGCGGAATTGGTCTTCATACGTTCCAACCCCAAAGCCGACATTAATTTCCTTTTTATCTTCGGCAGCTGAATTTGTCTTCGATTCATTCCCACACGCCGCCAGTATCAATACCATTCCTAATAAAACAGTAATAATTAATTTTTTCATTCCATTGTCTCCTTTTCCAATACTGACTGTCGTAACTGTATTAAAGCTTCATCCGTTACATTGACGGGAATCGAACAATTTGGTGCCAAAATAAATGGTTGATTTGCCATAATGCTCAGAGCTTCCTCAGCTTGGGCATGAATCCGGCCAATATCATTTGCCGCAAACAACGCGTGGTCAACACCACCTATTTTTGTCGCGTTCAATGCTGCGTCGAGATCAGGATTGCCTGCCGCCTTTGTGTCCCAGCTGATCCCATCAATTGGGTAGTCGCTAAACCTCTCGGGTTGGGCATGTGCCCCGCAGGTGTGCAGGATTCGCTTCCCTTGCTGGGCCGCTTCCAGCACAATCAGATCATAAGGTCTGGAAAACTCATTGAAGGCAGCCGCCTCAAACATATCCGGGTTAGCAGTACCGGTTACAGCGTAGAAGATGCCATCTGCGCCGGCACGATTCAATTCTATTACATAATCCGCCAATGTCATCGCAATTGCATGTAAGGCATGATGAACACCGGTTCTTTGTTCTGACAATAATGCTGCAATGGTTACAGGATTTTCACTGCCATAGACCGTATCATTCACATAAGCCGACTGGCCAGCCAGGAATAACAGCACCGTTAATGGTGAAAAGATCGTTTGGACAAGCGGAGTATCAGGCAGCCCTTGACGAATTTGTTTTACAGCCTCCAATTGCTCTTTTAATGGCGTGGATTCTATAGCTTTTTTTTCATGAATATCCCAAACATCTGAAGCTTTTTGGATGACTGCGCGTGTTTGTTTCGGAAAAACCGATCTATAATCCTGAAAATCGTATGTATTGCCCCAGGATTCTGCGTAATAGGTTGCCCGCGGATTGATTTTGACCCAGTCCCAATCGAACTGCTTCGTAAAAGCAACGGTCGCTTCTGCTAAGTCTTTAGCATTCTGTTCTTTGTCTAAAATATGGCGCCAGCCGCTGACTATTGGGCGGTCTGCCCGTTCACCGGACAATAAAGCTGCAAAACGTTGTTTCTTGTTCCATTCGCCCACTACTATATCCCCTCCTTTTCCGCAGTAAAAAACCCTTCTTAAATCATTAAGAAGAGTAAGATGTCCTGCAAAGACGCCTCTTATCTTCCAAGCCTTGCGCTTGTTGGAATTAGCACAGTACTCCCTTAAAAAGAGTCCGCTGCCGAGGTTTCACCGGGCCAAATCCCTTCACCTCTCTAGATAAGAAAACCAAGTAATTTAATAAGATTAATAAGATAATAGCATTTGAGAAATAAACCGTCAATTGAATAACCTCATAATTTCATAAGTTCGAAACTTTGCCACAAATAAGTTTGCATTGCGAAACAATTCCAAAAAAAACTCTCAAATGCAACAAAGCTTGTTCCGCAAATTCTCTTCATAGGCCGTTCTCCTGCTGAACGGCTTTTTGAATAAAGCAAAAAACCCTTTCCAATGGAAGGGTCATATTTTCTAATAATTAATCTGACTTAACATTGCTCATTAATCGTTTTAAGACTTTTTGATAGTCATCGCGATCAATATCAGGGGCAAATTCTTCAGGTAATTCTTCAAAGTCTGGAACCGGGGCTCCTTCCGGCATTCCATCGATAACTCTTAGCAGTTCTCCGGTTTCAGGATTTCTGCCTTTCCAAATTCTATTTATGTCGCGATATTCCGGTTCTCCCCAAGTATATAGTACATTGGCCAAACCTTGGGCAATAAATTTTTTGGCATGATCGAATTTGTCATTTCCCAATCTTGGCAACGGGACCATTTTACCTACTTCGACTCCAGTTGCCACTTCAAGAGCCTTAGCATAAGCAAGAATATGAGTTCCACCACGAACCAGCAGGTAGCCTATCAGCTCCCGTGCAACTAGATTATCCGTCATCTCATATACGCGCATTTTATGTGTTCTTGCGCCAATTTCCAGCAGATAATTGGCCAGTAAATCAGCAACCAAATTTCCGGAATTATTCACGTATTCACCATTCCACGGCCTTCCCATTGAATCTCCCGGATAGGCTGTTTGGGCGGTTGTCGTAAAGTAGAGAGAATACCTGGCATCTTTCCCATTTTGTAAGGGTGCCATGTCCGGATCCCCCGGAAATGTATTTCCGTAATTTAATAGATTGATCGTATTCGCCACCAATTCAACATGGCCAAATTCCTCTGCCGTAATGCTTGCAATCAAATCATAAAACGGCCGCAATTTCTTCTTGCCGCGAAAATTAAACGATTGAAACATATAATTGTTCAGCGTCGACATTTCACCGAATTTTCCACCCAATAAATCCTGGACAGCCGAGGCTGCATTGGCATCTCCATGTTCCGGTCTCGGAAGCTCTATGGCAATCCTGTTAACCCGCTTCATCATCGTACCCACCCCCGATATTAGGTTTATCCTATTTTATGCTTATGTCGGGGCAGTTTGTCTTATTCTCTTTTCATCCTTGGATTCGGAACCACCCAGATGATTTGCTGTGTTCGAATAAAGAATGGGTTTCCTCCCATTTCAACAACAATATGATCTGGTTTCACATTTCTCAATGTACCTCTAACTGAGCCGCGCACTGTTTGCACCACAACTGGATTTCCCACAACAGACATTAATGTTTGATAAACATATGGATCACTGACATTCCAGGCAGTGTTGTTCATATTCTCCACTCCTTTGTATTCTCTTGCATTCTGTATTATATGCACAAAGAATCGGAATGGGGATTTGTCTAGATTTGAGCAGCAAAGAAGTTTCCTGGTTGTTCCACATAATTGGGGCACTGCGGTGACAAAAGAATAAATGGTAGTTCCTTAGTCTCTGCCAGCTTCGGTAGCCCATTCCTTTTAAGAAACTCTACATTATTGCCACGCTCTCCGACTCCATGAAGAAATAGGACAAGCGGATAAGCCTTCTCCTGGTCAAAATGGTAGTCTTCCGGCAAATGTAATAGATAATCTAAGTTGACTTGTTTTCTTACGATAATTTCTTCTTGAAATCGACCGGCTGTTTGCTTCATGTTAATCCTCTCTTCTTGAAAAAATAAAGTGTAAAGCTGCCTAATAGATTAGGCAGCTCAGCAACAATTCTGATTGTTGTCACTTTATCACATTCATCTCTTTTCCGAAACAAAGTCAGCTTACCCTGAAAACTGAGCTCCAAAAGTGCAGATCAAATGGATATCGCTGTTTCCTTCACACCAATGTTTACTTTCAAGCTAACCTTATCCCCAGGAATAAAGCGTTTATTAAAAACTGATGAATATACACTAAACGTCTGATCATTCACTAGTACACTATAATGAATTTCATTTCCCTGAAACTGGGCGAAAAGTATTTCTCCCGTTACTTCGCCTCGCTCCGCTTCGATGACTACCCATTGTTCGGGCCTGATCGGGTATAGATGTTGCTTTTTGAGTTCGACCGAAGTTCCCATATCCGGCCAGCTGACATGTGGAAAACCATCAGGAATAAAGGTATCGATATTGATCCATTTTCCGGTTATTAAATTGCTTTTTCCAACAAAAGTGGAAACAAACACAGTTCTGGGTTTCGTATAAATAGCTTCCGGCGGGTCAACTTGCTCAATTTCACCTTTATTCATGACCACAATTCTGTCCGACATAGCGAGAGCCTCACTTTGATCATGGGTAACGTAGACAACGGTTGTGCCCAACTGCCGGTGAATTCCCTGAATTTCTTTACGCATTTCCATCCTTAGTTCCGCATCGAGCGCACTGAGTGGTTCATCCATAAGCAATAAAGCCGGGCGGGGGACGATCGCCCTTGCTAAAGCAACGCGCTGGCGCTGGCCTCCCGACAGTTCGGAAGGATATCGGTTCTTTAAATTCTCAAGGCCGACCATTTCAAGCGTCTCGCTAACACGGCCAGCCTGTTCCTGTCTATCTTTGATTTTCCCATAACGATGGTGTTTAAGCGGAAAATATACATGCTCGGCGACTGTCATGTGCGGCCAGAGGGCGAAAGATTGAAATACCATACTAATATTTCGTTTTTCTGGTGGAACAAGCTTGTAGGGACCGGCAACGAGATCATCATGAATCGTGATCTCACCGGATGAAGGTTTCATAAATCCTGCCAAAAGCTTGAGCAAAGTAGTTTTACCACAGCCGGAAGGTCCCAGTATTGCGACAAATTCTTGCTCACGAAGTTTGAGATTAATATTTTTTAGTGCTGTGTACCCTCCATACTTCTTGCTTACCTCATTAATGTGTATCATCGTTCTTTATCACCCGCTTCTTCCAAACTTTTTCGACGAAAATAAACAAAATCCCGAGCAGCAGGATCGCCAGCACAATCATACTCGAAAAAGCTGTTGAAAATGTACTGTAACCAGCCTGTTCAAAACTAAAAATGACAACCCCAATTGTTTCCGACCCGCTTGACCACAACAAACTTGAAACTGTTAATTCTGTTAAAGCGGTTAAGAATACAAGCAACGCGCCTCCCATTACACCAGGCAATAGCAGCGGCACAAGGATCTTTCTCCACTTCGCCAGCCATCCTGCACCAGCTGTCAAAGCTGCTTCTTCCATCGAAGGATCAATCTGTGAAAATGCAGTTAAGCTGCCGCGCATTTGCAGAACGGTAAACCTTGTAATATAGGCAATTAATAAAATCCAAACAGTCCCATACACACCGGGCTGCCATCCTCGGATCGGCTGCAGCCACATGAGGATAATTGAGAGTGCAAACACAGTACCAGGAAGAGCATAAGGAATCGTAACCATCATCTCGGTTATGCGAATAAACACAGATGGATGTTTAAAGCGCAAATAAGCAATGGTCGTCCCGATTACGAGACAGCAAAGCATCGCAACCAGAGCAAGGGTAACACTGTTGGTAACTGCATTTATCGTTTTAGCATCTTCAAACAATAGATATTGATAGTTTTTCAAGGAAAGGTTTTCCCAGCGAAAAGATAAACCATAGGCTTTAAGAAAAGACGTTGCAGCCATCGTCAGAAAAGGGATCAGGCTTGTACAAAGCAAAAAAGTCCAGAGAGTGAACTCAACAGTCGAACGCCAACCGTTTGAAAGAAAATAGCGGGGTTCCATGTCCCGGCTCGCCGTTTCATGAACCTGGCTTTTTCTAATAATCAACCACTGAAGCACCGTCCCGATTAAAGCAATCAATCCCAGTAGAACAGACAAAACTGCCGCCCTCGCAAATGCTGTCGGCCCGTAACCTATGACCTGTTCATAAATATATGTACTTAGTACACGAATGTTGGCCGGAATTCCGAGTAAAGCAGGAATTCCAAAGTTATCAAGGTTAGACAAAAAAGCCAGCAGCCCTCCTCCGGCTATGCCAGGCAGTGCCATCGGGAAAACAATCTTCGTAAAGATCGTCCACTTTGCTGCTCCCCCTGCGCTGGCCGCCTGTTGCAGTTCCCGGGGGATTTTTCGAAAAACTTCTATACTCAATAAATAAACAAGCGGATAATGGGACAGCCCTAACACTAGAATAATTCCTTCCATACTATATAAATTAAAGATTGGCCCGTCCGAAGAAAATAACGCTGCAAGTGGGCCATTTTTGCCGAAAAACTGTACCCAAGCCAGGGTTGTAATATAGGAAGGAATGATAAACGGCATAAAAATAAATAATTGTATCCATTTCTTTCTGCGTAAATTTACATAGGCCATCATCCAGGCGAGGCTTACACCTAACACTGATGAGAGAAAAGTACTCGCTATCGTAATCCAAAGCGTATTCTTTATCGTTGTCCATGTTACTGCTTCTGCTAAAACCTCCTGATACAGATTGAGACTGAGGTTCCCTTCCGAGACAACACTCAACCATACCAAACGGCATACAGGCAGTAAAAATAGAAATGTAATCAATGAGAAGCCCAATATTCCCGACCAGCTCCGAAAAATAGAAGAAAAGGAAAACGAGTAAAACGTTCTCGCTTTCCTTAATGAACTTTGATATGGTGGAATCATTTTCTCCACTCCTCTAGTGTTGCCAAGTTATTGACCAACTGTTTGTTCAAACTGTCTTTTATCATCTTCTCTTGATTGAAAAAGTTCGTTAATATCCGCAGAAATGACTTTCAACTCATCGATTGTTTTCAATCCTTCCGGAGCCTCGACACCCTCACGAATCGGTGTATATCCTAGCTCAGCAGCGAGTTTCTGGCCTTCTTCAGATAAAACAAAGTCGACAAACGCCTTGGCTGCAGCTTCATTTTGCGAATCTTTCATAATCCCAATCGGTTCTGTTATAACAGGTACGCCCTCTTGCGGATAAACAAGTTCAACCGGTGAACCTTCTGATTTTGCACGGGCAACAACAAAATCGACAACCATTCCGTAATCCTTTTCTCCACCCGCAACACTTTTAAGAACATCACCATTGCCCTTCGTCACTGTCACTTCATTGGAGCTGATTTTTTCATAAAAGTCCCAGCCAAAATCATCGTGGCGTGTTAGTACGCCTAAATTATATGCTGCAGCACCCGAGTATAATGGACTCGGCATAATGACCTTTCCTTTAGATTCTGCTGAGGTCAAAACATCCCAGCTCGACGGCATTTTATTTACGTTTTCTGTGTTAACAACGAGCGCTGTTGCCATTACTTTAGTGCCGTAGTAAGTGCGATCAGGATCAACCAAATCTTTCGAAATCCCTTCTGCTTCCGGTGATTCGTAAGACAAAAGCAAATCCTCTTCCTTCAGGCTTTCAAAAGTGACAGCATCCGCCACTAACAGTACATCAGCCTGGATATCACCAGCCAGTTGTTCCGCCTTGATTTTTGAAATAACCTCTTCTGTACCTGACCGGAAGGTTTCTACCTTTACTTTAGGATATTTTGCCTGGAACCCTTCCACTAATTTAGCAGCATCTTCATCAGGCTGCGATGTATAGAAGTTCAACGTTCCTTCCAATTCGGCTTCATTAGCTTCAGCTGTAGTGTCGGAAGCAGCCCCGCCGTCATTAGCAGAAGAGCTTGAATTATTTCCGCAAGCTGCTGTTATTGTCATTAATACTGCAACGATAAAAGTCATCGCCCATTTACGCATATTTATTTTTCCCCCTTAAATCATTGGTTGATTGCCAGTTTTCTGACACAGGTTTTTTCGGTTATGGTAAGTCCTAACTCGATTGGAGAAATCGGGATATACCCTTCGTGCCAAAAAAGTTAGTTTCTTTCATTCTGAAAAACTTTTAAATGCAGGAGCTGGTCCTTGCGCCAATGATAGACCTGGCCTAGTGAATCATTTAACCCAACGTGTATGTATTTTCTACTTAAGCATAAAAAACATATATTAAGCTGATTTAATGAAAAGATATAAAGATTGCAAATTTTTATTAAGATAAGATCGGTAGAAATCATCAGAAAAGCCGAATTTTCTGGAGAATTGCTGATAGTTGTAAATTATTTGTAAATTCTTTACGTTTGCTTAAAATACACAGAATTTTGAGGATGAAATACGAAGATGACAACTAAAATGCTTTCTTGAAGAGTGCTTGATACATCTTCCCTCCTTTATTGCTTAGGATATGCTAATTACCTCTGTAAATATTTGACTACCGAAGGTTGTTACGGCACTTCGTAACAACACTCGAGCCTATAGTGCTCGGAGCTAGACAGTATCAAATTTCAAAGATAAAAATTCTGATAGTAAAAAAAAATCCCCTCAAAGCAGCAGTGTCTAGGTTCATGGAACCATGAATTTTCACACTTTCTGCCGTAAGGAGATGTAACCACATTCTCTATATTATATTTGGACGGGATCTGTTTCTTCTACTTCCTCGTGAACCGTTTTGATCTGAATCATAACAGCATTCGGATCAGTCAATACTTCAATTCCATCCTTGAAAATCAGGTCAGAAACGAGAAGCTGGTCGCCAGAAGCAAGGCCGCTTATATCCACTTCCATTGAAGTCGGCAAATCATCAGGCATACAGCGGACTTCTACTTCATACATTTCCACCTGCAGTACCCCACCAGATTTCACGCCGATTGCCTCTCCTGAAAAATGGATGGTAACTTTGCTATCCATGCTTTTAGCCATGTTCACATGTTGAAAGTCAATATGCAACAATTTGCCCGACAAGGTTTCCCTTTGAATGTTCTGAACAATGACCGGAATCACTTTTTCATCGGATGTCTTGCCCTGCAGAATAGCCCGTGGATTTTTTTTCAAAATGTCCAGTATTTCTTTTTCATTAACTTCTAATGATAAAGTATCTTTACCAATCCCATACAACACAGCCGGGATGCGTCCCTGTTTTCTTGCTAGTTTCATGTGGGACTTTGTTTCACCAGTGCGCTTGTTTAATAGAATAAATTTACTCATTTGTTTGTTCCCGCTCTCTTTTGACCATAAATTCTTGTCATATTGATTATAACATGACCATAGAATCTAGTCAAATAAGCCATTCTCATTATTCATATTCGATAAAAGGATCAGGGATTTCAATCTGATAAGCCTCGGCATCACTAACGCCAACGGAAAGCACTGCTCGGCCATTGCCCGACCGTATAAGTCCACCGCTAAAAATAACATCCTCTAGCTCTGGCCGTTTGCCGGGGCCTCTTGGAAAATCACTTCTTGCAGCAATAATTTTTATAGGTGTTTTCTCACAGGTTTCGGGGTTTATCGAAAAAACCATAGAATAATAGTGCTTGTTACCTAATATATCAAGGCAGGCTATATGCCCGAGAACGCCCACATGACCATTCCTCAATAAATGCGCTTCGTTCGCACCTCCCCAATCTTCGGGAACAAATTGATCTTGAAGTATTTCTGCATCAATGAAGGTTTGCTCATTGAGCTCCTCTAAAGAATCGATTATAGTAAATCCGATTTGCCCTCTTCCGCCTCTTGCTCCTTGCGGCCTTGTAAATACGCCTACCCTGCCATCCGCAAGCTCAATTAGGCGAATATCCTTCATCGTACCGGGTCCAGATGAAAAGTGACGTAACGAATCAATTTGAAACCCACGATAAAATTGAGTGATCCATGACACAATCTTCCCAGGATTATCGGCTGCAGTGATGACTTCAACTCCGCCAACAATTAATTCACCCTTGATGATGGTTGTGCATGGATCCTGTAAATTATAGGTATGTGTATGTTTACGGGGACTCCAAATCTGATTGTCGCATGTAAAAAAGAAGACTTGAGAGAACTCACTATCACGTTCCTCAACTCTTCCTAAGATCACTTCCTCCCCGTCAAATCGAAACGGGGCCGTTATATTATATACATCTCGATTTCCAACCCCAGAGAACGCTAACTTCTCCACTTTCGTTAAACGGGGCTTCGCATAAAATTTATCCAGAAGCTGTTTACAGGTTTCCGTTTTTATCGGTTTCCTTGTCATTGCCGTCCTCCTCATGATCAATCGATTGATCTATCGTGCAATCACTTTCTTCATCCTCTTCGATTCTAATGAGCTGTCCCGGCTGGACATTAAAATATAGACAAAGCTTTAACAACAAATCCCTGGGATACTGTACCATCTCATCCTTATACATTCGACGAACGGAATCAAAGTGGTAATTAACATCTTTTGCAAGCTTACGTATAGATAATTTTGGATCGTGATTTTCCATAACTTCATTCAATTTACTGCGTATGACTGCCATACATGCACCTCCTACATTAATATATATGGAGAATGGTGGAGAGTCAATAAAATTGACAAGAAAAAATGGTCATGTTATAGTGTGAACAGGAAATAATTTGAATTTACAGAAAATAAAATACCACTTTCCCTATAGAAAATAAAGACTTCTTTATCTTCTTTTTTTTACCCAAAAATCGCGACAATTATGGAGGCTCTTTATATGAAAAATTCAAGCAACAATCGGAATATCGTTTTTCTAGGAACCAGCCTGCCGCGAGAATGCGGCATTGCTACATTTACACAAGATTTATTAGATGAATTCGAACACATTCAAGGCTTCAATAAACCTCGTATCATTGCAATCAACAACAACGAAACTTACCACTATCAGGAGCAGGTGATGAGGGAAATTGACCAGTACAAGCTGTCGGATTATATAGATACGGCTGATTATCTTGACTTGTCAGACGTTGATCTTCTCGTTATCCAGCATGAATTCGGTATTTATGGCGGAGAAAGCGGGGAGTATTTGATTCCATTCGTCGAGAGACTGAGTATTCCGTATATCGTCATTTTTCATACCGTCTTGACTAAACCTTCTGCCAAGCAGCGACACATCATGAATCGAGTTGCGGAACTAAGTGTTAAAGTCGTAACGATGGCGAAGTCTAGCGTAAAGGATTTGATCTCTATTTATGGAATTGATGCCACAAAAGTCACTTTCATTCACCATGGCGTGCCTTATGTCAAAACCGAATCAAGATCAAAGCTTAAAGAACAATATGGCTTTGCGAATCGAAAAGTTTTATCCACCTTCGGCTTTCTAAGTCCTGGCAAAGGAATTGAATATAGCATAGAGGCAATGCGCGAAGTGGTTAAACAACATCCGGATTCTCTCTATATCATTTTTGGGAAAACACATCCGGTAGTCAAACAAGAAACAGGCGAGGTATACAGACAAAAGCTGATGGATCTTGTGAAAGAATTCGATTTAAATCATAACGTTCTCTTCGTCGACAAGCTATTGACGCAGGAAGAAGTCATTCAATCGCTTGTCATGTCAGACGTCTACATAACTCCTTATTTAGGCAAGGATCAGGCCGTTAGCGGCACTTTGGCATACGGAGTCGGTTATGGAAGGGTCATAGTTTCCACTCCTTACCGATATGCCGAGGAAATGCTGGCAGAGGGCAGGGGCTTACTGGCAAACTTCCGAGATTCTGCCTCCTTGGAAGCTTGCATCCTCCAATTACTGGACAACCCTACTATGATAAAAGAAATGGAAAATCGCACACTTGAACTCGGAAGAACCATGCTGTGGAGCGAAATCGCGAAAACCTATGCCACAATATTCCAAGAGAAAATAACGATTTCAGAGTTAGCTAATAGGAGTGTGATTTGATGGGAGTACAAACGATACTACAGTTTAAGTCCGATTATATGCGCAGGATAACGGATGATACAGGAATTTTTCAGCATACCAAGTTTGGAGTTCCCGATCGCTCGATGGGCTATACGACAGATGATAACGCACGGGCATTAATCGCAGCCGTTTTATTGTATAGCAGCAAAAAAGATTCAGTCACGTTGGACCTGATTCATACTTATATTTCCTTCATTCATCACGCTCAGAATGCCGATGGAAACTTTAGAAACTTTATGGATTATAACCGTTCATTCGTTGAGGATAGCGGCTCTGAGGATTGTCAAGGACGCACGCTGTGGGCGCTTGGATTCACGCTCACCCATTCCTCCTCCCTGCCCGATAATTTGCTAAACACCTGCCGTTATTTAATCAATCAGGCATTACCGCATATCGATGCGCTCGGATCTCCACGTGCTCAAGCCTATGCCATAATCGGTCTAAGTTACCTGATAGAAACGCCTAATGCTTTAACTTACTCCTTTCCATATCTCCACACGCCAAGCACCGCAGATGAGAAGGTAATTCTGCCCAGAGCATTCATTATCGATCTGATCGAAAATATGGCGGTCCGACTGCACAATCAATATACCCGCAATAAGGGGAATGGTTGGAATTGGTTTGAAGACAGCCTTACCTACGGAAACTCGATGCTTCCATGGGCACTATTAAAAGCATTCCGTATTACAGATAAAGTTAGTTTGAGGGACACGGCCAAGGAAAGCTTGGATTTTCTAGCATCCAAAACCTACTCTGAAGAAGGATATTATAAGCCGATTGGCAGCCACGGCTGGCTGCTGCGAGACGGAAAGGCCGTTCCCTATGACGAACAGCCGATTGAAGCATGTGAAATGCTTCTTGCTTGTAAGGAAGCTGCGATCGTGCTCGAAGACACCGCTTATCTGAAGCAAGCAGCCTTATGCTATGAATGGTATTTAGGAAATAATTCATTAAAAACCCCTCTAATTGATCCTCAAACCGGGGCTTGTTATGACGGCATCCATTCGACGGGGTTGAACCTTAATCAAGGCTCAGAGAGTATCATTTCCTTCTCTATTGCCCATTTGGTGATGCATCATGAATAAATTTGCTACTATCCTTGCGGGCGGGGGCGGAACCCGCTTTTGGCCGCTGTCCAGACAAGAGATTCCGAAGCAGCTTCTAAATATTAGCGGAAACGATATTATGTTAAATGATACCATCGAACGATTCAAAGGCATTATCCCTCAGGAAAATACAGTAATCGTGACGAATCGTTCTCAAGCTGTATTGCTGGAGAGTATCATGCATAGCAGTGTATCGAAACGCAACATTTTGATCGAGCCTGTTGCGCGAAACACGGCTGCAAGTATACTTTTTGCGGCGTTATCAATAGAAAAATCCCACGGTGATTCTTTAATGGTCGTATTGCCTTCCGATCATTATATAACGGATGAAGAACAATTCCGGATTACGCTGGACGAAGCCTGTACAGTCGCGATGGAAACGGACAAAATCGTAACCATCGGAACTAAACCGACATTCCCTTCTACCGGCTACGGCTATATCGCCTTTGATAAAGAGCCCATTGCTTCGAATCCTGTGGCCGTATACGAAGTAGCAGAATTTGTAGAAAAACCGAGCTTCCAGAAAGCGCAAGGCTATCTGTCGTCAGGTAATTATTTGTGGAATAGCGGTATGTTCATTTGGAAAACATCCGTTATTATTGAGAATTTCAAGCGTTATCTGCCCCGGCTGTATAAGACGATGCTTCCAATCAGCGATTATCTGGGTACGGAGCAGGAAGAGGAAATCATTAATAAGATTTATCCGACGCTTCAAAACATTTCGATTGATTACGGCATTCTTGAGCGCTCCGATGAAGTCGTTGTTCTGTCTGGTCAATTTGGCTGGAATGATATCGGCAGCTGGGATGCGCTTGGCGCGATCTTCCCACCGGATCAATCGGGCAACATTATAAAAGCGAATCACATGGGAATAGATACACGCAATTCGATCATATATGGAAACGGCAGACTAATCACGACAATAGGAGTAGACGGCTTCATCATTGCGGACACCGAGGATGCACTATTAATCTGTCCCAAGGACAAAGCGCAGTCTGTCAAAGAAATCGTCGAACTGCTGAAGGAAAATGGAATGGCCGAATATATTTAGGGAAAACAAAGAAAAACCGGGCAAAAAAACAACAATGTTTTAATTTGCTTCATGAAATGAATAAAAAACTGAGCTATACCTGCCTATTAGCATCTGTTAAATCACTATTAGGTTGTCTAATATCATTTAAATAAAGCTGCTACTGCTTTTGAGGTCGAGGTAAGATCGGAACGACTTTCTGGAGGCTATAAGACCTCGGAGTTAAGCATCGTCCACCTCGTCCTGTAAATGCGAATTGTACGTTAATGAAATCAACAGATTGTACTCACGCCAGAATGCATCCCTACAGTATTGAAACGGGGATAACTACTTCAGACTTGAGAACTGGTGGTTAGCTTTCATAGAGCTTCCTGTCAGTTGCTCTTCTTTTATCCATAATTTGGATTTAAATTAGAATAGGTGTGTTTGCCTTACTCTAAAATCCAAAAAAACTATTTGACATAGTACGCTTATCTTTTAAAAAAAGGACATATTCTAAAGAAAACACATCCTTATCCGAAAAAGTTTTACTTCATATTATGACTTAATGTCATTTTCCTCTTTTTTTTCTTTATCATCATCCATGATCCCTTTAGTGGAATTTTTAAATTCCTTCAATGATTGCCCCATTGCCCGGCCAATTTCAGGTAGTTTCTTTGGACCAAATATAATCAAAGCAAGTACTAAAACCAATATTAATCCCGGTATTCCAATGTTTGATAACATCAAGACCACTCCTAAAATATGATTTACAATTCAATTATTATCTCGCCACCAAAAATCCTTTTCTTTTTATACATGTTACACATGTTTCAGAGTTCGCAGACAATGTCTCAAAGCTTTTGTTGCATGATGTACAGACTTTCGTATACACAGGATGCTCTATTGTTTTATGTCGTGAAATTCTTTCTTCAACAAAGATTGCTTTTTCAGGACATATATCCTCACATAAGCGGCAAGATGAGCATCGTTGAGCAGAAATAGAAAAGTCAGTTTCCGTTACAGTCAAACAGTTTTTATTGCAAAGAACCTGGCATGCCCTACATAAAGTACATTTGCTAATGTCCAATTTAATCTCGGAAAATTGATGGTTTGGATAATGTTTCGCCAATTCTAAGTCAGTTTGATTAAACCGCCATTTAGCCGGTGTCATTTGCTTCATCCAAGAATGAGTTTCTTGTTTCCAGCCAATAAACAAATCTCTTCTTGTACATGATGTATCTGTTGAGCCCCCGCCTTTTTGAAAAATAACTGAAAAAGCGGACTCACCTAATTCCTGCAAGACGCTATTCACTTCATCGATTGTTTTTTCCAAGTTTTCATTCAATTTTTCTTGTTCACAGACAATTGCTCTTATACCTTTTTTATAGTAGACGAGGAGTTCCATTACTGTAGGTATATCGTCATCTGTAATTACAAGCTGATTTTGAATCACTGTCCTTTTCGGGAAAATGCCTGCAACTGCCTGGACAGGACAAGCAGCCATGCATTTCCCGCATTCTATACACTCCTCATTATTAATAACAGGAACGCCTTTAACAATTGAGATCGCATCAATATCGCAGGAATCCAGGCACTTTTCACATTTTGATCGGGGGCTTTGATGACGGGTGCACGTTTTTAATATTTCATATTCGTAATCCAGACTCTCTGCCCATTTACTGAATAAACCCATCACTTTAACCCCCCTAGAAGATTGCACATTCAAAGAACTTCATTTTGAAAATCAGGAACCTAAAACATAAAATACATATCTGCTCATGCCTTCAGCGAAAACCAGTGCGGCGAGCGCCACATAAGCAAAAGATAAAGACACTTTCCTGTTCGCCATTGACAAGTATCCCAATACGCCGACTCCCATAACTTCAATAATCCAGCGCAGAGCTACTGTGCCTTGATACGCTTCCAAACCGGTCATTGCGTTCGTTCCGCTGATCATATTCACTTCAGGCATAGCCGATGAAAACAGGGCAACTCCGACGATTTGGACGGCAATACCGAATATCGCCATGTAAAAGGCATACTTAACAAGGCCCTTAGCTTCCGCTTCACTCTGCTTGTTCCGTAATAACGGTGCGATAAAGCTAGCCGCCAATACCGGTCCGAGCACAAATGCCGTGCCATAAAAGGAAGTAAAGGTGTTAATCGAATGCCAGCCGCTGACCAGTGTATTGGCGTAGATCGCAGCCATGCAGTAAATATCAACCAAACCAATCAGTGACGAAACGAGCAATAGCCACGGATTCACCTTCTTCTGGACAAACGCCAGGCCGGTTGTGACACAAGCCGTGCCAATAAACAGTCCGGTCGCCAATATTTCGCGGCTCATCCACGAGGAGCCCAAGTGCCTGATCGTATTGAAGGCATTGCTTGGTGCACCCAGGTGGGCGAATGATGCCGTGAGACCGATGATCGATAACCCCACGATCGCAAGCAGAGAAGTTCTCATCATCGCAAACGTTTTTTCCGAGCCCGATTTTGATAGTTTCCGATAGAACAACGACAGCACGAGCATGCCGCCGATGGCAGCCTGCATACACACTGTAAAGATTAATAACGCCCATTCATGCATGGTAACAGACCTCCTTTAATTTGCATATTTGTGTGGAGTAATCACAATATTTGGATGCGTAATTGATGCACTAGGCATTTCTTTCACTTCATTTACATTTCCGTATTTCTTGCGAAGTTCTTCGATTGGACCCACTTCGATAGCACGCATTGGACAGGAAGTGACGCAAGCTGGTTCCTCCCCTTTTTCACGCAAATCAATACATGTATCACATTTCGTCATTTTACCTAGTTCTTCATTATATTGCGGGCCGCTGTAAGGGCAATTCCATTGGCAATACTTGCAGCCGACACATTTATCGTGGTCTACTAATACAACGCCATCCTCTGCTCGCTTATACATTGCGCCCGTCGGACAACCCTCTACACATTTAGGTTCTTCACAATGGTTGCAAGAGATCGATAAATGAGAGATAGCCGGATTCGGATATTTGCCTTCTTCAAAATCATATACTCTTCGATAATTCCTTCCGACTTCAAGATCATTTTTATCTTTACATGCAACAACACATGTCTTACAGCCAATGCAAATAGCCATATTGATGTAAAAACCCATTTGAGCCATGGTTTACTATACCTCCTCAGAAAAGAACCCTTTGTTTCCACTTGTCATCTGCTTCAAGTGGTTCACCTTCCCATTTCTCCATATCACAAATCGCTGTGTTCCAGCCGGATGTCCCTAAACCTGTCGGAATAGGACCTGTTAACATATTATCCGCTCCGGCTTTATCGACTTCTTCCTTCTCGTCCATTTCCACCCATGCACCATGCGGCAAAGCAATGACACCAGGCATTAAAGTTTCCGTTAATGATGCAGGTCTAAGTGTTTTTCCGAACTCACTGGATAATAATACAGTGTCTCCATCCTTAATGCCTTTAAGCTTGGCATCACTTTTGTTGATATAAACTGGATTTGGCCAGGCTTCCCGAAGCCATGGAACATTATCAAAAGTGCTGTGTGACCGCCTTAAATAATGCGGGTTGTAAACCTGGAAAGGATATTTTCCTTTCTTTTTACTCTCCCAATCTGCAAAGGTATCTTCGTATCCTTTTGTTTTTGCTGTGTATTTTGGAATTGGGGAAATTTCTGTCCACAACCCTTTTGACGCTTCATTAATGGTACTGCAGTAAATTTCGAACTTTCCGCTCTTCGTTTTTAAAGGGCTGCCAGTCGGGTCATCAATAAATTTCTTATAGGCGATATGCCCGAAATTGTCGCCTGGTTTCCTCTCGACCTGATAGACGCCTTTTTCCAAAAATTCTTTCAGCATAATCCTGCCCTGTTGAGGTTTACCTTGAACCTTCCATTCTTTAATATCCTGATCTGTAATCGTGACAAGCGGTTCATAGCCTGTTCCACTGGCTGCAATTACCGTACTTGTTGCCAGTTTATTAAAAAATGCCTGCTTTTCATCAAAAGGATACAGCTCTTTAGGATCCTTACCGAGCTTCTTCATAAGTTCTTCTGCGATCAGAGAATCACTTTTCGCCTCGTAAAGTGGATCAACGATCTTTGTATAGACAATAAATATTTCACGGTTCCCCTCGAGCATACCGCCTTCTCTTTCCCATTCAGTCGTGACAGGCAAAACAACATCGGAATACTTGGCATTTGTATTCAAAACGTATGCGTGGCTAACAACAAACTCCACTTTACGGTGTGCTTCTATTCCTTTTTTGATCGCCCCGCGTGTTTGTAAAGTTGCGTTATTTTGATGATAAATCAGCTGAATGTTGGCTTGTTTTTCTCCCTCACCCTTTTGCAGGTATTTTCCATCAAGAACGGCTGTAAATATTTCATTATGATTAATCGAATTTTTGACAGGATTCTTTGGAGTTGGCAAACCGGCCATACCACCTTTTACCAACCACGGACCGCCATTTCCGGCTGCTCTGTGGCAGCTAACTCCAGTCATTTGTCCCGGCCGTCCAAGCTGTCCAGTCATGAGTCCCAGCGTTGAAAAGGCTTGAACCCATCCTTCTCCATCATTTATTCGCGCCGGGCCCCAGCCTGTCAAAAGTGCTACACGGTTCGTTGAGCCAACCTGCCTGGCTAGATCACGAATTTTTTCAGGTTGCACACCGCATATTTCAGCAGCCCATTCCGGTGTTTTTGGCATATGATCATATGTTCCCAGCAGATAGTCTTTAAAATTATCTTTTGGATCAGCACCTTGCGGCATATGATCTTGATCAAATCCAACCGTATATCGGTTCAAAAAGTCCCAATCAATCAGTGAGTTTGTCGCAGAATTATCTTCATCCAGCAATGTGTACATCATCGCTAACGCCAATGCATGGTCTGTTCCGGGCCGAACCGGTACCCACTCTGCTTCGAGCACTTGAGCAGAATCAGTATACTTTGGATCTATCGAAATAAAACGGGCACCCGCTTTTTTCGCTTGCAAGAAGTTATAGGTTGGACTTCCCGGACTGCTCCAGGCTGGATTTTCTCCCCATAACACAATTAATTGCGAATTGCGTAAATCCAATCGATCGTTTATACCTACATCAATCCATCCTTCAGCCATTCCCATCATTGTTGAGGCATCTTTCCAGGCACCCCATGAGGTAGTACCATAGTCAGTAGTGCAACCACCGTTAACCGCCATTACTTTTGAGATTTCTCCAGCACCTGTTGCCCAGATCGCTTCATTTCCATATTTTTTGGATATCCTGCTAATTTCACTTGAGACGATATCCAATGCTTCATCCCATGAGATCCGGACCCATTGGTCTTTCCCCCGCAACTCCTTGTTGCCGCCGCCTGGCGCCCAATTTTTTCTTTTCATCGGATACTTTAAGCGGTCTGCACCAAATACTTGCTGCCTTTGTGAACGGCCTCTTATACAACCCCTTTGCTGCGGGTAATCAGGACTGTCCGGGTGTGTGTCATCCGTTTTCTGGCGGACAACGACTCCGTCTTTGACAAGAACTTTATTCACGCAGCGGCCGCCGCAATTGTGCCAGCAAGCAGCAGACTTCCAAATTTCTTCATTGCTGCTGCTTTCCGAATTACTGTTTTCTTCTGCTTTAGCAACCAATCCTCGTGCTACAGGCACTGCAGCGGTTGCTGCTATCGCAGAAGACCAGCCGATGAAAGATCGTCTCGACATCTTAAATTCTTCCGCTTTTTTTAATAGATCGAACATCGTAATACTCCTTTCAAACTGAAATTAATTGACAAAATCTATATTCAAAAGCTCGTGGAGAACTTGTGAATCCGCTTTTATATAATGGTTCAATATTCTGGCAAGCCCGCTATAAAACTGACTGTCTGCGCTATCGATCACTTTTTGGCTGAACGCGGGCACAAAGGCTGATAAATGTTTTTTGATAAATTGCTGCTGTTCATTTAGTAAGTAGTTCACTTCATTTATAGAATGAACGCTTTTTTTATTTGCCGAATCGATACATAGTTCGTTAAGGTGATAAACAAAATCCAATTCGAGCCCAATATGATCGTCAGCTTCAATACTGTCATCACTCGCTGCAAACCCGAACTTGTTATATGACTTTCGTACATCCATCGTACACTCCTGAAAAATCATACGGTCTTTTCTTACGTACACCGATTCCCATGGCGGGGCCGGTACCTCGTATGGTCCTATGAACATTCTTGTATAATCCCAATGTAAATTGTCGAAGTGATCTTCATTGTTTACAACATCGAATTCTTTCAAATAATTCGTGACAAGATCAATCCCTTCCTTAAGGTCTTCTGATTCCTCAAGGAACGGGAATAGATGGATCATATTTTGTTGGACAAAGTGTTTGAGATAATCCCTTGAAGGTTCTTCGATAAAAAATCTCCTTAATATATCGTAAGCATATTGTCTTGCGTAAAAAATATTCGATAAGTCTGGCAGGTTGATAGTTGTATTCATCTTATTTCTCCTCCTTGTTCGACCGGACCGACAATATCGTCCAATTGAAATAAACCAGGTGTTGTCCATTCAACGCTTACTTCGCGTATAACAGACTCACCATCGACATGCTCAACAACATTTGAAGAAATGGCTATTTCTATATTGATTTTTCCTACACGTTCGATTGCCTCGATTGGAAATTGAACAAAATCATGTTCGCTATTCTCAATATGAAAAATTTTGCGTTGAGCTAAAGCGGGAAGCACTTTTCGTTTATCTTTTCCAAACACTTTCGCTGTTTTTAAGAAATAGTCTTGGTTCGAAAATAGGTAACTTTCATCAAGAGGTTTGTGATCGGAATTTTGCTGATAGATTTGGCCTGTATGTTTATTCTCAAGAGAACAGTAATGAACACTGAGATTCAATTTTTCTTTTAAAGAGAACTCCAGCAGTTCTAAACACATTTCCTCACTTTCAGCGACAGCCAGCCCGCCTGCATACCAATAGTTGTAATACACTTCATATGGCGGGTTTTTCAATATAAATCCCCTGTCTTTAAATGCTTGAGCATTCCCAAGCGGAAAACAAAACTCCAATAAATTGATTCCGTAAATCCCGATTTCCTCCAATTGCAAAATGAGTGTTTTCATTTCCTCGAGCGTACCGGGAATAACAGGCATTTCGACCAAAACATAAGGTATATATTCTTTTGCCATGGCGATTTTCCCAAGAATATGCTTTCTCTTTTGGACGGAATCCTCCATCTTAATGCTGAAGCGGATTTCACTCAAATTTGCTTGTTTTAGTCGTTCAAAAGTACCCACATCCAGCAAATCTCCGGCTGTATATAATCTTGTATACGTCTGCGGCGTTTTCTCATTGGCCAGTTCAAAAAAAGCAATCGCTTCTTCTTTAAAAAGTAAAGGCTCTCCTCCAGTAAGTGCTAAATGCTTGAGTTCAACACCGTTCTCCAGTAATTCGAGCAGCTCTTTGTTAATATCTTTTTGTCGATCTGTATAAAACGTATAGTCCTCCTGGTTCGGGTTAAAACAGAAATAACAATTTCGATGGCATTTTAACGAAATAAAAGACGTATAGCTTCCTTCACCAGTTTGGCAAGCTTCGCATGCACTGGAAATCCGGCCTGTCGCAATACTTTTATCGTTATTGCGCAGGATTGCCCCGGCTGCCCGCAATTGTGTTAATTTCTTTCCTCTGTCTTTATTGAACTCTCGTTGCTGAAGCGGCAATCCGAATGATTCTATCGCTTTAATAGTCTCGGTTTCTATATTTGTGTATATTTGTGCATATTTTAGGAAGGATTTATTTTTTACCGTTCCAAGGTTGTCTTTCGTGATTTTCCTCAGCATAAGGCACTTCCTTTTTCATTTATTTTGAACTGGACAATTAACTTATTGTTGGTTTACTCCTGATAAAAAAGAACTATTCCGCAAACATGTGAATTTATTCACATTAACTTACTTGCTTTTATTATAAAATGAATAAAAAGAGATTTATACGGCCGCAAAGTACAAAATTAACTTCTGATTTTTGTACCGTTTGACAATGATTTTTATATCCTGTGACATTGATTACTGTTCCCTAAAACAGGTCTAAGCTATGATGTATAGTACATTGGACTTATTAGAAAGGAATGTGGGTGAATGAATGAGAGTTATAACATCCCTGATTTTATTCAGGAATTGCTGATCGCTTCTGGCGACGGGTTGAGCGGAATTTCAACTAAACTATCAATGCTAATATCATTCCCGGTCATCATTACGGACCCATTCTATAACGTAATCTCCTCGTCAGCCTATGATCAGGCTATCAGTTCTATAGAAATCGAAATGAAACCGCTTTCCGGCATGGCTTCAGAACAGACCTTTTTTCATTGTGTGATTTCTTCTGCGAACTACCATACAGAAGCGGTCGGAAGCTCCATTACATATAGCAGCCAGATCACTGGATATATTTTTATCCTCTTACATGAGGCAAATATACAGGATATAGAAGAGTATAGATCGCTGATGCACTTTGCTTCATCTTTATGTGCGCTTGAATTAAGAAAAAAAATGGATATTAAACAGGAAACACTTAGGTTCAAGGACGCTTTTTTGTTTGACTTGCTTTACGGGAATTTCAAGAAAAAAGAAGATATTCTGTCCTATGGACAAATATGGAACTGGGATCTTGATCAACCTTTAGTTGTGTTGGTGTTTTCGATAAAAGATTACGATTATTATTCAACAGATAAACAATTAATGGATATTCTTTTATATGTAGTCGATAAAGTGTTACATCAACATCATATAAATCCGACCACGATTGCGAAACGAAACGAAGTAATCGCTATCTTGCCAACTGACAACAAACACGAGCTGGATAACCGAAAGACTCTGATTGATTTAATACTTCATATTTTTGAGTTGATCAATAAGACTAATTTAGGAAACAGAGTGGCTTGCGGAGTAGGAAAAATATATCTAAATCCGGAAGAGATTTTCAGAAGCTATCAGGAAGCAAAGGTGGCGTTTGAGTTAGGACTGCTGTTGAAAATAGACATCCCCTTCTTTGTCGATCTTGGACTTGCAAGAGTGTTATATAAGCATGACTTGCAGGATCTAAAAGAATTTTATGATCATATATTAGGGAAATTGCAAAGATACGATGAGGTAAATGAAAGCGAACTCATGTATACACTCGAGCAATTTGCCAATAACCAGTACGATCTGAAAAAAGCATCTGAAGCGTTATTCCTGCACCGTAATACGTTACGATACCGGATTAAAAAAATTGAAGAAATACTGGATCAAAAAATAGATGATATTAACACAAAATTGAACATTGCAGCAGCTTTAAAGGTTAAACAACTCCATAAACTGTAATGGATGGTGGTGGAAATGGAGACTTCAATCTATCGCAATACTTGTCCGCGGAATTGTTTTGGAACATGCAGCATTTTGTCATACGTCGAAAATGGAAAACTAATAAAAGTAAGCGGTGACCCGAAGCACGGTTATACACAGGGAAGACTGTGCGCCAAAGGATATGCATACACACAATATGTGTATAATCCGTCCCGCTTAAAATATCCGATTTTGCAAATGCCGCGCGGGTCCGGGAACTGGCAAAGAATCTCCTGGGATCAAGCATACACAATCATTGCTGAAAAACTGCTTGAACTATATAACCGATATGGATCAAACCTGGCAGCCGGTTACAATAAATTCTCCGGGAATTTAGGAATGCTTCATTATGCAGTCGAAGGAATGTTTAATAGTATCGGCCCGCATACAAAACCGATCGGAAATATTTGTGCATCATCCGGGCTTCAGGCAGTAAAAGCCTCTTTTGGCCATGTGGTCAGCCCTAATCCAGAACATATGGCAGGCGCAAAATTAATCGTGATCTGGGGAGCTAATCCAGCTGCAACGAACATTCACCAAATGAAATTTATTTTTCAAGCAAAGCAAAAGGGTGCCAAGATAGTCGTCATTGATCCAATCTTAACTGAAACAGCCGTCAAAGCGGATCTTTATATTCAAATTAAACCTGGAACAGACGCTTTGCTTGCGTTAGGAATCGCAAAGCTGTTGATTCAACGCAGCTGTTCAGAGGATTTTAGTCCGGGCAACACAGTCGGCTGGAAAAAATTCAAAAATTACGTTATGACTCGAATAGCACTTGACTCAGTATGCCGGGAGACAGGCATTAAATTGGAGGCAATAGAAGAGCTTGCACGGTTGTACGCCACGATTAAACCTGCTGCGACCTGGAGCGGTTTGGGCATGCAGCGCAATGAAAATGGCAGAGATAGCATTCAAGCCATTAACTCTTTGGTTGCGATGACCGGGAATCTCGACATACCCAATGGCGGAGCGTATTTTATGCATGATGACATTGACGATTTTCCATTGGCACTATCGAATCATCCAGAAAAAAAACACCCTTATGTTGAAGCTTCCCGTTGTATCAATAATATTGATTTTGCTTTAAGCGCGAATAATCTTGATGATCCGCCTTTAAAATTTTTGTGGATTGCTTCCCGGAGCCCGTTTTCACAAGACCTGAATATAAAAGATTGGGAAGAACTATTTAAGAGGCTGGAATTAATTGTCACGGTTGACTTATATATGACGAAGACAGCTAAGTATTCCGACCTTGTTTTGCCGGCTGCGAGCCATTTTGAAGAGGATGATCTTCATGTAAGCTATTGGCATCACTGGTTATCCATTAATCAAAAGGCTATCTCGCCTTACTTTGAGGCAAAAAGTGACCTGCAGATTGCCCGGGAATTAACAAGAAAGCTAAATGAACTTTCACCCGGGTTTTCAACATTCCCTGCGGAACTTGAACCTGTTGACTGGATTAATAAGGAACTGACACCAGATATTAAAGATCTCTATTCATTAAACAGCTATGAAGACTTGCTGGCAGCGCCGCATTTCCGAAAAAAAGATTATGAAGTACCAGCCAAAAAAGAAAGATTTTATTTTTATTCGCCTGATCTGGAAAGTAACTTATTTTCCCGGCCATCCGAGTATCAATCTGACGAAGATTGCTCTTATCCATTCAGGCTTTTATCACCGCAATCTTTGCTGAAAATTCATTCGCAATATGAGTCATTAACCTGGTTAAACCCGGAGCCGGAAGAAACGATTGTTGAGATCAACGACGAAGCTGCATTCGAAAAAGGCATCAAAGAAGGAACTTTCGTATCTGTTTATAATAAGTATGGTTCGGTAAAAGCGAAAGCCACCTTAAATCCATACCTCCCTATCGGTATTGTCCGTGTCAATCAAACCAGCGATAACTCAATTAACCAACTAATCGTTAATCATCTTCCGGCGGTCAGGAGTCAATCCAGTTCGAATTTTTATGATAGCCATGTGGATGTTATGAGATGGGATGAGACATATGAATAAACAAATTGGATTTGTTTTTAATGCAGATATTTGTTTGGGATGTAAAGCTTGCGAAATTGCCTGTCGAAATGAAAACCATACTGACGGGTCGATACGCTGGCGGAAAGTTTCAAAGCTTTCAAAGGAGGTCCATCTTTCCATTTCATGCAATCATTGCAACAGCCCCGAGTGCTTCAGAGTGTGTCCTGAAAACGCGTTTGCGAAACGCCATGACGGGATTGTCCTAATCGATTCAAACCTTTGCAATGGCTGCGGTTTATGTGTATCTGCTTGCCCTTATTGTGCACCGCAGTTTGATTATGAGAGGCAAAAAGTAAGCAAATGCCAAATGTGTTATCCCCGCCAGGATAAAGGCCTTCCCCCTGCCTGCGTTGAAGCTTGCTCAACAGGCGCATTAAATATAGTGAATATGGAGAGATTTACGGACCAGCGTGCGGTGCAAACAATTGAAGGTTTTGCTGATATTCGCATCACACAGCCATCCATTGTTTTCTATCCTGCAAAGCCGAGAAAAAGATATTTTATTGAGCACTAGAAAAATATGATTCTATTTTTACGAAGTGACCGCTGCTTTTACAGCAATTAGGCTGGTTTAAGGCTGCGGTTATTGTTGTACAGTCCAGAAATAGACAATGACTTTCGCACGATAAACCATTTAAAAAGAAGGAAATCTTTTATACAATAAAATCTGAATAATTCTTTCTTAGGGGGATTTTTTTTGATTACAATTAATGCTATTGCAGAGCAGGCCGGCGTGTCCCGGACAACAGTCTCCCGGGTATTGAATAGATCGGGTTATGTTAGCGAGGAGGCCCGGAAGCGGGTCCTTGCGGTTATCGAGGAAACTGGTTATGTTCCAAACGAATATGCCAAATCACTGCGCACAAAAAAAACGAAAGTGGTTGGAGTCGTGCTGCCGAAAATCAGTACTGAAACAGCAAGCAGGCTTGTGGATGGCATAGATAAAATCCTTGCAGATGAGGGCTATCAAATCCTTCTTACCAATACGAATCTTGAGCCCGAAAAAGAAATTGAATACTTAAAGCTGCTGAAAAGCCGAAATGTTGATGGTGTAATCCTTTCCGCGACGAATATAAATGATGAACTGCTTAAAGAAATAGAGAACCTGAATATTCCATTTGTCGCAGTCGGACAGGAAATACCAGATGTATCTACTGTAGTCTTCGACGATTTTTATGCGGCCAAAGAAATGGCAGAATTGCTGATCAATCGAGGACATCAAAAAATTGCTTTTATCGGTGTAGACCCGGCGGACCGATCGGTGGGGCATTCCCGCAAGGATGGTTACCTGGCTGCTTTAAAGGAACACGATCTGCCAATCGTGGATGACTGGCAGCAAACAGGTATTTTTGACGTTGAGTCAGGTTATAAGGCAATGAAAACAATTTTGGAAAAAGCAACGGAACGACCAACTGCCGTGCTGGCAGTTACGGATAGATTGGCTGTTGGTGCGATGCAATACTTAAAGGAATCTGGTTACCGCATCCCGGAAAATATTGCAGTAGCGGGAATGGGTGCCTCCGAGATGTCCAAATACGTTTCGCCTTCCTTAACCACAATGGATTTTAACTATGAAAGAGCCGGGGAAGAAGCGGCACGGCAGATTTTAAATAAAATTAACAGGCCCGGAGAAGAAAAAGAAAAAAAAATCGTGTTAAACTATCGAATTATTAAAAGAAACAGTATATAATAGGGTGTGTAATCGGTTCCATAGCTAATCAACTTCGATCGATTACATATTTTTTACTTCGATGTGTAATCGATTCCACAAAATTTAATTGAGGTGAACAAAATGTCAGAAAACCGTAAAATCGCTGAGGAGCTTATTCAAGCTATCGGTGGAGAAGAAAATATTGTCTCGGTTGCCCACTGTGCTACTCGTTTACGACTCATGGTCAATGACAAAGAAAAGATTGACCAGTCAAAGGTAGAAAACATTAATAAAGTTAAAGGCGCATTCTTTAACTCAGGCCAGTACCAGGTTATTTTTGGAACCGGAACCGTTAACCGCATCTATGAAGAGGTAACAAGCCTTGGTTTGGAAGGGTCGTCTAAAGCTGAACAGGCTAAAGAAGCAGCGAAAAGCGGCACCTTCCTTCAGCGGGCAATCCGTTCCTTCGGCGATGTGTTCGTGCCGATCATTCCTGCCCTTGTCGCAACCGGTTTATTCATGGGGCTTCGCGGCCTTGTTCTTCAGGAAGAAATACTGGCTTTATTTGGAATGACACCTGATGATATTTCCGAGAATTTTATTCTATTTACGCAAATATTAACGGATACTGCGTTTATCTTCCTGCCTGCTCTTGTCGCATGGTCGACGTTCAGAGTATTTGGCGGAACACCGACAATTGGACTTATTTTGGGTTTGATGCTTGTCAGCCCAGCACTGCCAAATGCATGGGGAGTAGCTGGCGGTGACGTGCAGCCACTTGAATTTTTTGGATTTATTCCGGTAGTTGGTTACCAGGGCTCAGTCCTTCCTGCCTTTATCGCAGGGATTATCGGCGCAAAGCTGGAGAGGCAAATCCGCAAACGGGTCCCTGAAGCTTTGGATTTGATCGTCACACCATTTTTAACATTACTGATCATGATTACACTGGCCTTATTTATGATTGGACCAATTTTTCATAGTCTGGAAAACATTATTTTGGACGGTACCGTTGCAGTTCTCTCCTGGCCACTCGGAATTAGCGGGTTGCTGATCGGAGGCTTAAACCAGCTCATCGTTGTAACCGGTGTCCATCACATTTTTAACTTACTTGAAATTCAGCTGCTTGAAGAGTTTGGAAACAATCCTTACAACGCAATTATCACTTGTTCTGTTGCAGCACAAGGCGGAGCCGCTTTGGCGGTTGGTTTAAAAACAAAATCTGCTAAATTAAAGGCTCTTGCCCTGCCGTCTTCTTTATCAGCTTTCCTCGGAATTACCGAACCAGCCATTTTCGGTGTAAATTTGCGCTATGGCAAGCCGTTTATCATGGGATTAATCGGCGGAGCTGCCGGCGGGCTTGTGTCCTCCCTACTCGGCCTTAAAGCAACAGGAATGGCGATTACCGTAATTCCGGGTACTTTGTTGTACTTAAACGGGCAAATACTGCTGTACATTTTAGTAAACTTAATCGCCATCGGCCTCGCATTCGCACTGACATGGATGTTCGGATACACAGATAAAATGAAGGAAGAAATCGAGCAAAAAGGCTAATACAAAATAAAGACAGGCGGCCATTTTATGCCTGTCTTTATTCATAAGGAGCTTCAAAATGACTGAGCAAGAACTAATGGAAAAAGCATATGAAGAAATAGACAGACTTAAAGAGACAGTCGCGAGTGACCCACATCGGTTAATCTATCATCTCATGCCACCTGTTGGCCTTTTGAATGATCCAAATGGGCTTATTCACTATAAAGGCGTTTATCACGTTTTTTATCAATGGAATCCATTTGATGTCGGGCACGGTGCCAAGTATTGGGGCCACTATACTTCAAAGGATTTAGTGCATTGGCGGGAAAAACCAATTGCTCTAGCCCCCAGTGAATGGTACGAAAAAAACGGCTGCTATTCCGGCAGTGCCATCGAGCATGATGGCAAACTGTTCTTATTTTACACGGGAAATGTGAAAGACGAACACGATCAGCGGCAAACTTACCAGTGTATGGCCGTTTCAAGCGACGGAATCCATTTTGAGAAAAAAGGGCCGGTAATCGAGCTTCCGCAAGGGTACACAGCACACTTTCGCGATCCAAAGGTTTGGAAAAAAGATGATATGTGGTACATGATTCTCGGCGCCCAAACCCTTTCAGAACAAGGCGCAGCCGTCTTATTCTCGTCCAAAGACCTTTATGAATGGAAGCATCTTGGCATCATTGCGGGTTCTGGCCTGAATGGATTAAGTGAATTCGGCTATATGTGGGAATGCCCAGATCTGTTTGAATTAGACGGGAAAGATGTCCTTCTCGTTTCTCCGCAAGGACTTGAGCCGGAAGGAGACTTATACAATAATGTGTTTCAGTCAGGTTATTTTATTGGCAGCCTAGACTATTCTGCACCAGCTTTTCAACATGGCTCTTTTACGGAGTTGGATCGAGGCTTTGATTTTTATGCACCGCAGACGATGCTCGATGGAAAAGGAAGAAGGATCATGTACGGTTGGATGGGGATAACTGATGAAAATGAACCTTTTCAGCCGACCGTCGACCACCAGTGGATTCATGCTTTGACATTGCCGCGGGAACTGAAGTTGAAAAACGATAAGCTCATCCAACAGCCAGTTGAAGAACTGCATCTGCTTCGGAATCAGCAGGTTAGCATTTTAGAAGCCGAAATATCCGGTGATGTTGTTTTTGAAGAAGTTGGCGGAAGGTCAGTTGAACTGATCTTGAACTTCAAGAAGCATGAAGCAGAAACATTTAAAATCAGCTTGCGAAATAACGCAGCCCTTGTATATCATGCTGGTTCGAAACAGCTGATTTTGGAACGAAAAAGCTTTAAAGATGGAACTATTGAACAACGAGCTTGTCATTTGGACAAGCTTGGCAAGCTGCAGATCTTTCTCGATACCTCTTCTATCGAGGTTTTTGTCAATGATGGAGAAGAAGTGTTTACAGCGAGATATTTTCCCGATGTTGAGGACGAAAGTATCAGCTTTTATTCAAATGGCAAAGTTGTTTGTGATTTAGAGAAGTGGACGATTGGATAGAAATAACTGTAAAGGCCTCACCTGACTTGTTGGGCGGGGCCTTTTCGTGGATTATTGTCCTATCAAAATAAGTTCACTTATCCATATCACATGAGCATTCCTCATGTTAAACAATCCAAAGATTCAAAAGTTCAATATTTAATCCACGCATCCATGTAGGATGCGACCCCCAGAAGCGGCATTGAAACATTGGGACCAAAAATTTCAATCCACGCATCCATGTAGGATGCGACCTCAAAATCGTCCAATAAACAGAAGCTATTAAAACATTATTAAAAATAGCAGAAGTCATCCTTTAAGGTGATAATCTTCTGCTATTCTTGTTGTTATTCAATCGAGATAAAGCAGTAAACATACAATAATCTTTTATAATACTGCCAGTAATATATTCAAAAAACTAAAAATCACACTACAGTCTGGTGATTGGCCTTACGCAACCGTAAGACTGCTGCTATAAACTATTTTTTTTCAGTTACATGCTTATACATTTTTATAAACTCCTCAACACTCAAAAACGTCTCCTTATAACCAAGCTTCTCTCCCAGCTGCGTAATTCCCGGGGCTTCGACATGGGCATTTTTCAAAATTTCTTTCGATGCGAAGACGCTCCGTGTATCCCCGTCGAGAATGACCTTTCCTTCATTTAAAACGATCGTTCTTTCGAAATTCTCGGCGACGAAGTCCATGTCATGGATGATCGTCATGACCAGTTTGTTCTTTTCTTTTAATGTGTTAATGATGTTTCGGATTCTTTCTTTTCCTGCATGGTCCTGGGCAATCGTCGGTTCATCAAAAATAATGATGTCCGTATCCATGGCAACTACTGAAGCAATGCAAAGCAGCTTCTTTTCCGACAGGCTCAAATCATGGGGATTCACTTCCAGCTTATCGTTAAGCCCGACCATCTCCAGCGCCTCTATTGCCTTTTGCCGCGCAGTATGAGTACTCATCTTGATGTTCAGCGGGCCGAACATGGCCTCATCCAATACATTGCGTTTGAATATTTGCTCATTTGGGTTTTGGAATACGAGCCCGATCGTTTTGGCCAGCTCGGCCGCAGTCGAATCGTTGACGCGAAGATTTTGAATAAAGATTTCCCCGCCATACGGTTTCAAAAGTCCTTTCAACAATTTGACGAAGGTTGTTTTTCCGGCACCATTTTGACCAATAATCGCCGTCGTCCTAGTATCAAAATCCAAATTTATTGCAGAGAGAATCGGGCTTCCTTGCTGATAGGAAAATGATAGATTGCTAACTTTGATCATCGACTTTTACCCCCGAGTGCCATATATGCCTGATCGAGCGTAACAGGATAAAGATCCGTACCGGCGATTTTAGTATTTAACGCTTTGCAAACCCTTGTATAGACAGGGGCTCTTACACCATAGTCCTCTAAATCCTCGCGGGAAAAAACCTTTTCCGGGGTGTCAAAATCGATCAGCTTGCCGCAATTTAACAGCATCACTCTGTTGCAATACTGGGCGATTTTCTCCATTTTATGTTCAGATAAGATCACCGTTACTCCCTGTTTGCTCAAGTCTTGAATAGCCTGAAAAACCTCTTCGGATCCTTCCGGGTCAAGCTGGGAAGTCGGTTCGTCCAAAACAATCACACCCGGTTTCATGGCGATGATACTGGCAATTGCCATCCTTTGCATTTGCCCGCCCGATAATTCAAAAGGATTGCGGTCTTTCAATTGGGCTATATTTAACAGGTCGAGAACATAATCGATCCGTTCCTTCATTTCGACACGCGATAGACCGATATTTTCGAGGCCGAAGGCAATTTCTTCATAAACAGTCAGCTTAGACCCGGTCACCTGCGTAAACGGATTTTGAAAGACGATGCCTGCCTTTAAGCTAAGTTCATCGATAGAATGATTCTTGACTTCCAGCCCATCGACGCTTACTTTTCCACCGTATGCACCTTTATAAAAATGGGGAACAAGGCCTACAATTGATTGGCATAACGTTGATTTTCCCGCTGAATTCGCGCCGATAATTCCAATGAATTCGCCTTCTGCCACTTCGAAAGACAAAGTATCAAGTGCCAGCGTTGCCGATAAAGGATATTTGTACTTAAGATTTTCGACGATGATTTTATTCATGCAACGATCCTCCAGACGAGGGCAAA
Source organism: Bacillus canaveralius (assembly GCF_002860125.1). Taxonomy (GTDB): domain Bacteria; phylum Bacillota; class Bacilli; order Bacillales; family Cytobacillaceae; genus Bacillus_BJ; species Bacillus_BJ canaveralius. The sequence continues at coordinate 34,156 of NZ_PGVA01000001.1, read as the reverse complement.
TGCGGTTAGCACCAAGAGCGTCCACTGAATAGCTTTGCTGAAAGTATAATTTTTTTCTTCATATAAATAGGTCTTTGGTGTCGGGGAGTTAAATCCTCTCACTTCCAGCGCCATTGCTCGTTCCTTCGTATTGATCAATGACCCTAACACGACAGGTCCCAGCAGCGGTAAAAACGCCTTGATCCTGACGCTCAATTTGCCTTCTGTCTCCATTCCCCTTGCCCTTTGTGCATCGGTAATCGTGCCCATTGTCGACATCATTTCCGGAATGATTTGAAAAACGGAGCTGAGCACATACCCGAACCGCGGCGACATCCCCTTACGAACGAGAGATTCGACGAGATCCGCCGGTTTCGTCGTCAGGACAAGGATCATAAAAGCACCAACAATACTGATCACACGAAGAGTAATCATCAGCGCATGCATCAGCCCTTCTTCATACATCGTAACTGGGCCGACCTGAAAGAGAGCTGTTTCGTTGTCGGGACTAAACAATCCCTGGATGATGAAGACCGTAATCAGGATCAGAAAAACAAAGCCGAATACAGGCAGCGTTTTTCTGAACACCTTAGCCGCAAAGAGCAGGACAATGCTAAGTCCAACGCATATAAAAGAGATCGTGAGCGATGACAAAATGATTGGCACCAAAATTGAAAAAAGAATGTAATAGAGCTTACTTATCGGATCAATGTCATGGACGATTGATCTTCTCTCTGAATATAAACTGATCGGTTTCAAAAAACGTTCACCATCTTTCTATGCATTGCAGCCTGGTTAGTCAAGAGTCTCCAATTTATGATTGTTATCGTATAAGTGCACCACATTTTGCGGCAGCCCCCTGAAAATACCGTAGCTGATCAGGACGACCATTAATTTATCCGGCACATCGACGACGAGTTCATCAAGGAAGGATGCAAGCCAAATCGAGTCTGTTTTTGCCAGAATAATCGCGTATAACGCATCTCCCCAAACGTTCCCTGTTTGTCCTCCCCAAAAACCTACGTTGATCGGCGTCGACACAACTGTCGCAACGAGGCCGACAATCAACCCGGCCACAGCAGCCTGAGACCAGCTCGAGATCAAGCCTTTATAAAATAAAATTCCGACTGCCAAACCAATTGCGATACTTGAAATAGCGTACACAAACGAAATTGGATCGAGCGTCAACCCATAAATAATATTATTTATAGCACCTGCTAAAGCTCCAATAATCGGGCCTGCCAGCATGCTTGCCAATACGGTACCAATCGAATCAAGCCATAGCGGCAGCTTTAACAACCCTGCAAATAATTTCCCTATATAATTAATACCTACGGCAGTCGGAATTAACACAAGGGCTGAAGTAGAAAATCGAAATGACCACATACTTTGCTTTTGCATAAATGAAACCTCCTTTTAACTTTTCAATGAATGATGATAAGAGACAATGGCTTCTAATGCAGTGATGATTTCTTTCTGTTCGCCAAGCTTGCTTTCGTTTGCTTCGTCTAAATAGGCATTAATCCCCCCTTCCAGGTTTCCTTCTTTTTCTACCACCACATTTAAAATAGATGCGGTTTTTACACCGCGTAATCCCCCAATGACAAACAGTGCGGCTGTTTCCATGTCGGAAGCTAAAATCCCTTTGCTTGACCAGTACTGATCGATTTGCTGTTCTTCATCTGTATAAAAGCTGTCATGGCTCCTGACTTTCCCTATATGATGTCGATACCCTGATTTTTTAGCTGCTTCAATCACATGAAACAGCAAGCCGGTATCAGGAATAGCCGGAAAAGCTTTATCAATATAGGCATCTGAGGCCCCGTCATTTCTGACAGCACCGCCCGCAATTACCAAATCTCCCAATTTTACCTCGGCCTGATTCGCCCCGCAGCTGCCAATGCGAATCATCACATTGACCCCAATATTCCTTAATTCCTCGACAGCAATTCCGGCAGATGCCCCGCCGATTCCCGTCGAAGTCACGAAAATACGAACTCCTTTATAAGAACCGACAATTGTCTTAAATTCGCGATTGTTCGCCACGGCTTCGGTTTGATCGAGAAATTTGGCGACCTCATCAACACGGCCCGGGTCGCCAGGCAAGAGCGCATAATGAATCCGATAATCCTCGCCAATTCTGATATGTGGCTGCATACTGTTCCCCATATGTAAACTCCCTTAATTTTGATCAATATTATTTTATAATTTCAAAAAAATGCAGGAAAAATTGAATATTCTCACTCTTATTCTATAAAACATTTCCTCAAAAGGAAATGTTTCCGGAAAATATAAATCAATGTTTGTTACAGGATTGTCATCCTATTTTAAATATTTGTTTATATTCACTTAAAATCCAACCATTATGCTAAAAATGATCTTAACTACGAAAGGGGAAACAGGAGATGAAAGGACTTTTACAAAATGTATTGATGTCAGCCGCATTAGTTGGAATTAGCACCGGATTTGTCGGACATGCAGACGCCGCTAAACCAATGCATCCAAACAAAATTTTAAACGTAGCCCACCGTGGCGCCTCAGGACATGCCCCGGAACATACGCTTTTGGCTTACGGACTTGGGGAAAAAATGAAAGGAGACTATATCGAGATTGATCTGCAAATGACAAAAGACGGTGAGCTGATCGCGATGCATGATGAAACCCTTGACCGCACAACAAACGGAACAGGGTATGTTAAAGATTACACACTCTCCGAAATCAAGGAGCTGGATGCCGGTTCATGGTTCAATGAAAAATATCCGGAATTGGCACGAAAAGAGTATGTTGGGTTAAAAGTACCGACGCTTGACGAAGTCATTCAAACATTCGGTAAAGGCTCCCGCTATTATATCGAAACGAAATCCCCTGAAGTCTATCCGGGCATGGAAGAAAAACTGCTCGAAGTACTTAGCAAGTATAAATTAACAGGTTCGGAAGATTCTTCGGGCAAAGTACTCATCCAATCGTTCAGTGCTGACAGCTTAAAAATAGTCCATGAGTTGGAGCCGGAAATCCCGCTTGTACAATTATTATGGTACGATACGCCAGCCGTGATTACTGACGATGAGCTGGAAGATTATAAAACATACAGTATCGGGGTTGGCATGAACTTTGACAAAATTGATAAAGCATATGTACAAAAAGTTCGCCAGCACGGCCTCGAAATACATCCGTATACCGTCAATGAAAAAGAACATATGCGCACGTTGATTGATTGGGGTGTAACTGGAATATTCACCAACTTCCCTGACCGTTTACAAGAAGTTTTAAAAGAGAAAGGCAGCAAATAAGCTGCAAAAGGATAGCCGAGCTTGCGGCTATCCTTTTTGTTTGCCTGTTTGGCATATATCCTCGTTAAGCCACTGATAATTCTGTGCCTTCTCGTTTCAGCCTCTTTCGATAAACGATCGCGGATAATAGTACGCTGGCCTCATACAAAACCAGTAACGGAACTATCACCAAAATATCTGAGATTAAATCTGGCGGCGTGATCAAGATCGACACGATGACGAGGACAAAGTAGGAAAGCTTTCTGCCCTTTGCCAGCCTCATCGGGTTTAAAATTCCCAACCGTGTTAAAAACATTACCAACAGTGGCATTTCGAATAAAAATCCAAACGGAAGAATCAAGTTAATCATAAACCGGAAGTATTTCTCGGCAGTAAACATCGTCTCAAATTGTCCCGCTGAAAGTGAAATAAGAAAACCTAAAACAATCGGAAATAACACGAAGTAACCGAACGAGATTCCTGCAATAAATAAGAAGAATAAGCCAGGGATGAATCGGAGCGTTACCTTACGCTCTTCTTTTTTTAATGCCGGCGCAACAAAACGCCACGTCTGGAACGCCGCCAATGGTATGGTGGCGGCAATCGCAAATACCGCGGCAATCACCATATACACCCAAAGAATTTCACCCGGGCCAAGGACAGTGAGCTTGCCATCTAAATCTTTAATCAGCCATTTATAAATTTCCTCGACAAACAGGAAACTCACAATCATGAACGCCAAAAATCCTGTTAATGTTTTAATGATCCTGTTTCGCAGTTCTTCCAAATGTCCGAAAACCTGCAGATTCTTGCTTTCCATTTTGCTGACCTCCTCGTCGTTATCCTCCATATGATTGCAAAGAACTTTTACAAAAAAGAAGCAGACGAGCTTTCCCCCGTCTACCCTTTTTTAATATCTGATGGTTATCCCTCTTTTTTAACGGCCGTAAGCGACGGCTTTTTTTCGTCCTCATGATCTGAATCGGATACTAACCCTTTCGTTGCACCCTTGAATTCTGATAAGGTTCTTCCAAAGGCACGGCCGATTTCAGGAAGCTTGGAAGGCCCGAAAATAATTAACGCAATCACGAGTACTAAGATTAACCCCGGAATACCAATGTTCGAAAACATCATGATCACCTCCTGTCGAAAGTTGATGCTCTAATAGGGAGCTCCAACTAGTTTGTTACCTTCTCCCGCTTTTTTTCGTTTTGTTTTTCATGGGCTCGTTGGTGAGCGTGGTGACGATCATCCTCAACCTCATTTGACAATTGGACACCTTGCAGGATTTGTGCAGTTGCCACTTGCTTGATTCCCTGTTGATCCTTCTCAAGTAAAAATGAGGCTCTTGTTGAAATGTCAGCACCTTTTGTTGATACAAAGGGAACAACCCGGTAGTCCGCTTGAAAACGTTCCGGTGTTACCGTGCAGCGGACATAGCCGCGATAATCGTTAAAAAATTTAATATGTGGGTTCAATGCTAAAATCCGGTCAGTATCTGCCCGTTTATCAGCGCCGTTTCCGCCTGAAGTGATCGAAGTGCCGACGAATTCCGCACCGAAAATTCTTGAATTGGGATCATCAAAATTAGTATGGAGATTGGCTGCCCAGCTTGCATGGACATCTCCGGTTAGAACGACCACGTTGTTTAAATCCTGTTTGGTTTCAGCAGATTTGAGTAAATGCTCGCGTGCCGCGGGATAGCCATCCCATGAGTCCATACTGAATTTTGGAGCTGTGCTCGTACCATAATTTCGCTGAGCAAAAAAGATCTGCTGGGCCAACACGTTCCATGCCGCCTTTGAGCCAGCCAGGTTTTCAAACAGCCACTGTTCCTGTTCATCGCCAAGAAGTGTGCGGTTGGGATCAAGAGATTCAGGTGTTTGCGGTGAGCTTTTATCATCGTTCGCCTGGTCATCACGGTATTGCCTTGTGTCCAGTACATTAAATTCCGCCAAATCACCATAAGAAAAATTCCGATATAACCGCATATCAGCTCCTTTTGGCAAGGAAGATCTGCGGAGAGGCATATGCTCATAATAAGCCTGATAGGCGGCTGCACGGCGTTTGATAAATTCCTCAACCGACTGTCCTTTTTCGGGAGTGACATTCGCATAATTATTTTCCACTTCGTGGTCATCCCAGGTTACAACCCAAGGAAAGGCAGCATGGGCAGCCTTAAGGTCAGCATCTGAACGGTATTGGGCATACCTGTTTCGATAATCTTGAAGTGCAATAATTTCCGGACCGCTGTGGGTGCGGACATTACCGCTTGGAGCAACATATTCATTCGGCCCGTATTCATATATGTAATCGCCAAGGTGGAAAACGAGATCAAGCTCTTCTTTAGCCATATGCTGATAAGCCGTATAAAAACCGTGTTCAAATTGCTGGCATGAAGCAAAAGCGAATGTCATGCTAGAAACACTGGAACGGGATGAAGGAAGTGTTTTCGTTTTACCTGTCGGGCTTATTTCATTTCCGCTTTTAAAACGATAAAAGTATACCTGGTTTGGTTTTAATCCCTTGACTTCAGCATGGACGGTATGGGCCAGTTCAGGTGCCGCTACTTCCGTGCCGCGCTGGACAATTTTTCGAAAGTTTTCATCTTTGGCCACTTCCCATTTTACCGGCAATTTTTTAGACGGCATTCCTCCGCCATTTAAAGGGTCGGGAGCAAGCCTTGTCCATAAAACAACACTGTCTGAAAGAGGATCACCTGACGCAACACCAAGAGTAAACGGATACTCCGTGAAATTATAAGCTGCACTTACATCAAGTCCGCCCATCGATTGTGCAATCGCGAGCCCAAGTGACAAGGTGGCAATTTTACTTGCTCCCTGCAGAAAATCACGGCGGTCCATATTCCTTCCGAGACTTTCTTCGCTCCATTTCTTAATCCATTCGTCCATTACTCTTTCATTATTCATGATCGTTCCCCTTTCCGCATAAATTATTTGAATCGGCTTTATTATAAATGGACTTTTTAAACCGAGTGTTAAGGAATGTAAACCAGCAATTCATGAGATTGGGCATATTCATTCAGGACAAAGGAACCAAAACTATTTTTGCTAGGTCTTTATCAATCTCAATTAACACAAAATTCCGATTTCTAGAAAAGCCCTTTTGCCTAATTTTCTTCATGAATCTTTTAAAAAACCGTAACAATAAAGTGATTCGACACCGGTAAGGAAACATGTTGGATAAATCAGCAGAACGCTTTCGAAAGGCTGGTTGACTACCAAATGCACAAAAATCTAGTGTTTCTGTTCAAAAAACTCTCTTTTTCGATCTATTTAGCGGAGAAATATAATCAGTCAGGGAATGTAGCTGTCATAAAGCTCTGAAAATTTACAATTTAATCCATATATTTACATAATCATACTGATCAGCTGGCCTATTCAGAGTATTTAAGCGGAAACTAAGAGGAATTAAGCGAAAAGTGACATGATTTAAGCGAAAAAATCAATAATCGCGCGAAAATCAGCTTTATTTAAGCGATAACATTAAATGGAATATTAAATCCCATTAAAAAACCCCTCTCAAGCAACGATGCTCAGATAGGGGGTTTTCAAGTTATTTCTGCACAGTAATTTTCTGCTCACTTCCGGCAGGGACAGTGACTTCTACTTCGATGTATTGCTTTCCGTCTGCACTGTAATTTTGTTTGAATTTTCCGGATGAAATTCGATAATCACCTGCAGCCATATAAAACGGAACAGTGACTGTAAGCGGCTTTTTCAGACGATTTGTTACGGTTGCTTCCTGGGAGGTCGACTGCCCATCGTTTGCTGCTTTGTAATTCGCTTCAAATGACATAATGCCGCTTTTCGTTTCGCCGTTCATATAGATCGGAATCGAGCGTCCCGGTTCTTCATAATTATAAGAAGTGAATTGTCCTTTTCTCATTTTAAAGTTTCTAAAACCGACCCACGGCTTTCCAGATAACTCGACGGAAGCCGTCGTTGTATAAAGGATTCCATCTTTTTCAGTCACGTTATCTACATGCGTATGGCCGTGCAGGCTTATATTGACTTTGTGTTGCTGCATCACGTCGATCAGTTCGTTTGCATTCTCCCCATGCCATTGCTGATCATATTTCAGTCCAAGCTTTTCGCCGAGCATCAGTGTATCGAGACGCTGCGGATTATGCTGCCCATCGTATTGTTTCCAGTATTCCTGAACTTCAGCGTCGTCGTGCGGCCAAATTTCCCTGTCCTGCCATAACGGATTATGGTGAGAGAAAAGCCCGCGAACTTGCCCTGCCTGTGCATTTTTCTCATTGTCGGCAAGATCTTGTTTAATCCAGTTTAGTTGCTCTTCGCGGATTTGTCCGCCCCATGTCGGGACAGAGAGAGTTCCATGTCCGCTCCTGTCAAATTTATGCCAGTCGAATGAATTGTAGCCGATAAAATGGGCATAAGGTCCATAATTAAACGAGAAATACTGTGGCCCGAAATATTGCTCCCAGTACTTGGCGCCATCGGCAAGCGTCGCATCCTGCGCATAATAATCATGGTTGCCCGGGACCAAATAAACTGGTACATTTAATTTTTGCAGAAATTTATACGTTTCTTCATATTCGTAAATATATTCCTGTGGATTCATTTGCCCGAACATTAAATCGCCGGTTACAACCACAAAATCAGGATTCATCAAATTGACTTCTTTGATTGCCTTTTGCAAATATAACCAGCGTTTTTCCGGATCAGGATTCCAAAGCCCCGCTTCAATTAATTGTGCTGGCTCTGTTGCAGCCGGGTCTCCATGATCACCTAAATTCCGGGGTGAACCGACATGCGTATCCGTTACATGCATGAAAGTGAAATCTTTCTTAAATTCATTGACCACTTTAACCGAATGAGGCTGATCATCAGTAATTCGCTTGCCATTCCCGGTATATGAAACTTCAAGATCATACAGTTTTTCTGGAACATCATTTGGAATTTTTACGGTGACATCATAAATGGTTGAGCTTTTCTTCCAGTGTGATTGGCCAGAAGATACCTTTTGGACAGGCAGCTCATACTCTGTTGTTAACGAAGAGTTATTCGTTTGCTTTAATTTGATGCTCCATCCTGCCGCCTCTTTTCCCTGGCTATCAATTTTAATGGTTAATAACTCGCCTTTCTTGCTTACAGAAGGTGTTGAAAATAGTGGATAAATAATCTGTTTTACTTTTGGGTCCATTGAAATGTTCGGCACTTCATCGAGGTAATGACTGCTGTTGCCAATTCCTCCATCCTGACTGCCAGCACTGCTGATCGGACCATTAATTGCTTGTACAGCCGCTGGCAACAATAAGACTGCCAATAAAACAATAACAAATTTTTTCATCCAATTTTTCATTGCTTGATACCTCCTTTTTTTATCATCCTCATCCTATCAGCCACATGTAAACCAAGTATTAATTGTTAATTACATTTGTGCTATTACCATTATTTACTTGGAATAAACATATACTAGAAGGATAAAGCCTTACGGTTACTTCCAGACAGACGGGGAATATTATTTTTATCATGAAGAAATGTTTTTCAGGTGAAGGTGGTATGAAGATGATTTATTTGGATAAAAAACATGACCCACGTAAGAACCGCGCCTTGATATCACAAATTTCGAAGAAAGAACTTGATATTAAAAAGGCAATCAAGGAAACCGATGAATTGTTTCAGCAACTGAATAAACATAAATATCAGTATACTGGGGCACAACACCGATCCGTTTTCTTGTTTATTAAAAGGCTCCCAAAACTACTGGCTGATCTTGTATTAACATCGTCCAGTAATGAGCCATCGATTTCTTCAGATACATGTGTAAATGAACAAGGCGAGATTTTTCCAGAGTGGAAACCGCTGTTAGATGAAGAGTACAAGAAATTTTTAAATGAGATTAATAGCGAAGTAAATGTAAAGGACTTCGGTGCAGCCGGAGATGGCATTACGGATGATACCGAAGCTTTTCGAAAAGCACTGGGAAATGGCCGGGTACAAGTTTATGTGCCTGAAGGGATTTTTATCACGAAAGGAATCACGCTTCCTTCATGGACGTGTCTCGTTGGCGCTGGAAAAGGATTGACCACGATAAAACTGCATCATCAAGCACCGAAAGGAAGAAGGCTGATTACAAACGCCAACCATTGGCGAGGCAATCATCATATTTTAGTCGAAGGGATGAGCTTGGACTGGAATGCCGATAGGCTTTGCCCAACCGACAAAACAAGTACTTGGGGCAATCATTCCAGCTGCCTCACTTACGCCAATGTTACATTTGGCTGGGTGAAAGGAGTAGAAGGGATCAATCCGGGCCTTCATTGCTTCGATGTTTCATCCACTTTGTACAACTACTCGGGAGATGGATACCGGGCACGTGGCCCCAGCAAGTATGTTTGGCTCGATCACTTAAACGGCTATGGCTTCGGGGATGACGGGATTACCACGCATCATAGCGACAATATCCTAATCTCGAATTCGCATATGTGTGACCCGAGCGGCCGGGCCCATAATAAGGGCTTTTCTAATTCGAACGGGATTGAAGTCGATGACGGTTCACGCCACGTTTGGCTCGTCAACAATTCTACTTCAAGATGCTTCGGCGGCGTCGAAATTAAAGCACATCATAATTCCTCTGCTGCAGCTGACGTCCAGATTATCGGGCATATTTCGGTCAATGATAACCGATCCTATAACTTCCGCCATATTGGCCATCATAAAATCACTGACCCGGAGTCTAAAACAGCCTTTAATATCAGGGCAACCAATCTCGTGGCACTTGCGCCAATTTATACGGATTTATATGCAGGCTCGACGCCGCGCGCACTTGTCGTGTCCGCCTATAAAAATGTCGTCATCAACCATTTTACTTTGATTGGCGATCCTGATTATGACTATCACAAAAATCCTGTTATCGCGATCCAATATCGGTCGAGAAACGTAGTCTTGAACAACATCACAATCAGAGGTTTTAAAAAAGCAGGCACAGATATAAAGGTTTTCGGCGGAGATAATCACGCCGATCGAGTCCAAATCCGCAATGTGAGAATTGACCATTCGGCACCAAAAGCGATCGACATTGGCTCGCGCGTCAAAAACGCCAGCATTGCAGACGTCAAGGCTGCAGGAGATAACGGCGCGTTCGGTATAAAAGCCGTAAACGCCGAGACCAAAACTTCCAACGTCCTTTTAAAAGGCTATAAGGTTCCGGTCTCTGTTGCCGGAAATGAACACAAAAACTTTTCGTGAACTGGCCCTACTTAGCAATAAAATAAGCTAAAATCCCAGACGGTACCCGACTATGTTTTTAATAAAAATGTTTAACTGATTTTATTTATCATCTTCATGACTGGCAATATGTTTATTTTTATTGCTAAAAAAGAAAAGGGGCTGACTCAAAAGTAAAAAACTTTTTTGAGTTCAGTCCCTTTTCTGCAACTATAGCTTTCTATTTTGTAATCGTATGATTATCAACGATTCTTCCATCACGTGTTTTCACTAAAATGCTGATTCCTTGGTCGTCTATCGATACATTTGTGTAAACCTGCGTGTCTTCGTCAAAATAAACGTCCATATAATCTTGAGGGGTTGTCGCATAAAACTTTTTGCCGGTTGATCCGGCAATCACATACGTGGTGCCCCGATCAGCCGCAGCTCCGTTTTCAAGCGGGAAAGTGCGCACGTAAGAATGGTCATGGCCCGAAATAGCGAGGTCGATATCGAGCTCATCAAAAACTTTCGGCCAAACTTCCTTCACGGTTTCGCTTCCGCCTGCCGGGTTTGAGTAGTATGGAGACCTGTGATAAACAACGATCTTCCACTTTTTATCGGTTTCCTGCATATCCTCTTTGAGCCATTCGGCCTGTTCGATGAGACCTTCCTTCGTTGTTTCAGTATTGAGTACGGCAAAATGCGCATTGCCATAGTCAAAAGAATAGGTGGTTCCTTTAAATTGATCAGGCCCATTCTTTGGCGTGTTAAAGAGATGTTTAAAGGTTTCAACACCTGTACCGATGTTTTCATGGTTACCGACCGTAGGAACGATCGGCGTTGACGCAGCCAGCTTCGGATCCTTCATTGATTCAAAGAACGCATTCCAGTGCGAGTAAAGATTCCCGTCATCGATCATATCCCCAACATGAACCATAAACGATGCATCAGGGTACTCTTGCTTAGCTTTATTGAAAATTTCGGTAAAAACGCCAAATCCATTTTCAGTTTGATTCGGAGGTGCCTGGGTATCACCCATTAAAATAAAGCTGAACGGGTCATTGGTCTTTTTCGCTGTCGTAAATGTCGCCGCTTCACTCCAGCCTCCCTCTGCACCGTCCCCTACCCGATATGTGTAGGAAGTTCCCGGTTTTAAACCGTTTAATGAAGCTAAGTGCACCTGTACCTCACCAGAGTCAAAAGCATACTCCCTGCTGTTTCCCTTCACTTTTTTGACCGCTTTTCTGTTAAATCCATCTTTTTCATAGCGGCCTGTTTCGATAACCTCGACAACTGAAGCTGTTGTAAGAGGTGAAGTTGTCCAGGTGACATTCATTCTGTTCTCTTTTTCGCTAAAAGTAAGGTTTGTTCGTTCCGGTGTTCGTGTACCAAGGTGATCTAGAACCTTTACCTTTGTTTCAAAGCTGTAGCGCCTTTCTTTTTGAGCCTGGATCACAAGCTCTGCAGGAATGATCGACAGTCTGTTTGTTTTAATTCTCCCCTTCCGGTCGGTCGTGCCCAATACCCATGAAGATATGCTTGCTTTGTCAGTCTCGATCCAGCCTTCAAGCTTTCCAAACTTCACTTTTAACCAATCACCTTGCTTTTCCTGGATAATGGTGCTCTCCTCCTTTGAAAACAGTACAAGTTCTTCACTGTTCCGGTCGGGATCACGGAATAATGCCGCTTGTTTTGACTTAATGACGGCAAGCTCAGCTTCAGGTGATTTCACCTGAACGACCGCTCCTTTCACCGCTCTGCCTTTTTCATCTCTAACTGTAATTTCTGAGTCAAACCCGACAGATGCCCGATCGATTGCAATGTTGTAATGTGCTTTTACTTGAGCCTCGATATCCGGCATATAAATGCTGACAGCCTGGTCCCTTCCTGCGAGTGTCGCAGTTCCTTCAACAAACTGAAGCGAGATCGGTTCAATTGCGTTTGTTGGGATCTGAAACGGCAGCTTCGCTAATTCTGTTATCGTTTCTGCGCCAGGGATGGTATCTAGATTTTTTAACTCAAGAACTACATCGCCTTCAGCTGTGATTTCGTTTTTCACAACATTATCAGCTGGAATGTCCTCATTGAGCAGTACTTGATTTGGCGCTGCCTGGAGCTTCGTTTTATCAAAAGTAAAATGGAGCTTTAAGCCCTTCATATTTTGCAGTTGGCTCGTTTCAAGCGCAGCCACATACTCATTACCTACATAAGCTTCTTTTTCGTAAATTGGCTTAATTCCCGTGCCTGCACTGTCGACTTCAAACTGCCAGACGCGCTCACTTTCATTGCCGAAGTGATCGTGAACGACGATTTTCGCCTGATGATAACCGTCTAAAAGTGGAAAATCAGGGATATGGGAAATCTCACCTGTTTCCGCATTAAAATCAGCCTCTACTTTTTGTCCGTCCAGATACATCCAGACACGTTCACGATTAATACCTGTGCCGCCTTCATTGTCCTGGGCGGTGGCACTGATTTTTAATTCATTTGTTACGATTACTTCATTTTCTGCAGGATATTCCTTCGTTATGACCGGATTGACTAAATCGTCATTTGTTTCCCCGTAAACGGCACGGATATTATCTACGTAGATGGTACCCGCGTTTTTATTATCGTTGCTTGTTTCCATTAAACGAACAGCAAGATCCAGCTTTAATGGCGTTGTTTTTCCAGCAGGTACGCTTGCTTCAACATATCTCCAGCCTTCCCAATCCATATTAGTTACAAAGTCGATTGGAAAAGCATTGTTGTTTCCATCCCTTAATTGCGCACGGAGCCAATGGCCCATGCCATCGCCGTATACCCACATCCCGATCTTTTCAGGGTAATCCTCAATGATTATATCTTCCTTCGTGTGTGCATAAGCACCGGATGTTCCGATCGTGCCTGTAAAATCATAGTTCAACTGCAGTGCGTGGTTGCCAAAGCGTGCCGGCTCCGGATAGGTGGTCTGGCGAATCGAAAGTGATTGGTAACGGGCACCGCTTGCCACCCAATGCTCCAGACCATTTTCAAATGTCTCCAAAATAACCGGCATTTTTCCGACTTGAATATTCATCGTATCAGACTTATCACCATAGCTGACTTTGATCGTACCTGTTCCGGTTTTATCAGCCGCTTTAAACGTTCCATCTTCGTTAATGATTCCAATGTCGCCGGTAATTTCCCATTTAAAATTAGCCGGGTGGGCGTGAACAGCTCTCCCGTTTGAAATAGCCTTCACAGCAAAGTTCATCTCTTCCCCTCGTTTAACGGTTAAGCTATCTTGCGGCAAGTGCAGTGCCGAAAGCTGGTTGACGACCGTAATTCGCGACGTACCCGTAGAGCCGTTGAGGTCGGCGATTAACTCCCCGCTGGCTGGAGTTTGCCCAGATGTGAAAATTCCGGCTGAATCCACTGAACCGATTGCCCCATCGGAAACACGCCATTGCGGTTCACCGTTCATTGCAACCGGATTGTACGCTGCATCCATTCCTTTTGCATTAAAATCGTAAGAGCTGCCGGCAAGCATCAATAAATGATCCGGCTGAACAGCGAGCTGCGTTAGTGCGCCTTCAGCTGCTGTTGATACAACAAGGAAAGAGTTCGCAACGCTTCGTTCAAATCCATCAGAAGGATGATTAACCACGGATAAGCCGCTCTCCCCATTCGTACGGGTAATGAAGGTTGAAGACCCTCCGCCATCTAAATTCAAGGCATCAACGGCGCCCATTTCAAACATCAGATCGCGCAGTTCAAAAACGGTAACACCTTCGGAATAACCCGGCTGCCGGCCATCAATCACGACAAAGAAAATACTGCCATCAGCTTTAATACCTGCCGCTGTTCTTGGTGCCCGCGTCGTTGTAAAAGAGCCCTCTTCAAGTTGAACCTTCTGCCCGTTTTCAACAAGGATGATGCGGCCGCCCAGCCCTTCTTTTACATCTTCCCAGCCTGCCGCGACCGAAGTCCGCAATTCAATTTGCTGGCCAACCTGCAAGCTTTTTAATAAATCAGCTGCGGTTCCATGGCCGGAAAGGACAAGCTTTCCTTCGGCAATTTCCGTATTTCCCTGATTGATTTTTACGTCTTCTACCTGGGCGGTAATCGTCCCAATTCCTCGAACATCACCGGAAACTTGGGTTAACACCACTTCTGTTCCCGACGCATTTGTTCCGGTTGTTTTTTTATCAGGAGTATAGGCGACCAATTGGTTGGTACCTCGTGTTCCATTCACACCATTCAGTTTTGTGTCTACGCCGTTAACCAGCAATGTAAATCTAGGATTGGGGTAGCCGATTACCGCTTCCCCGTTTTCTTTGATGCCAAATATTTCAGTAGTGGAAGCTTGCAGAATCTTGCCATCGCGGATCACCGAGCCAATTGGAATGCCGTTTGAAGTATTGTAGAAATCGGCATTCACGCCGCCGACGACCACATTGCCTGGCTTCGATACAAACGAGGCTTGCTGGCGGACAGTCTGCATCCCAAAATCCTTTCCATTCGGAAGACCTGCCTCTATATGTATGTCTGGATGCTTTGTGTCAACGTTCATGACAAATGCTTCCTGCCGCCCTGCTCCGCTGTCGATTGTCATCAATGATTCCTGGACACCAGGTGCAACGGGTCTCGCCCACTCTTCAATAACCGGACCAAGCGAGTAAGGCGTTGCCGTTTCCGCAACCGCTGTATTGGAACCGGGCGAAACTTGGAGTAGAATTGATTGTGAAACTAGCAAAATAGCCAACAAATAAACTACTGTCTTCCTGATTGCATGCACGCATTCTTCCTCCCAATAGATTAGTAGATTAACAACTACAACATACCAACTGCACATTAGCCCAATGTTCAGCGATTGTTAAAAACAAGTAAATATAGTAAAGAAAGTCCTAGATGGGATTATTTCCAGACTGATCAATCTTCGGGGAAACCGCTTTTCAAGATAGTCCTAAAAGAAATTCATTTATCACTTCTTCCTAAAGTAGTTTTAATATTTTGAAATTATCATTATTTAAGTCTAGTTGTCTATACCATTTGTAAAAACACTACTAACAGCCCGCTCCTTATAGGTCGAAAGGTCGGGAATAATTTGTCACATCTCCTAAACAATTTAAAGGGATTGTATATTGGCTGGTGGAATAATATCATACAAGGCGAGTCATAGGGGGATTGGCAATATGTATGTGGGTATTTTTTTAATTTTAATATCTGCAACGGGGTTCGGTTTGCTGCCCATCTTTGCGCTTTATGCTTATGACAGCGGCATAAGTGTGGCGACTCTATTGTTCTTACGTTTTGCGTTTGCTGCGATGATTTTATTCTCCTATCCTCTGATAAAAAAGCAGCCATTGGCGATAACGAAAAAACTATTGGTTTCACTGTTTATTCTTGGCGGAGTTTTATACAGTTTACAATCGACTTTTTACTTTGTGGCGGTTCAATATATCCCCGCCTCCTTAGCAGCATTAATTCTATATTTATATCCTGTTTTTGTGGCAGTGCTCTCCTTTTTCATCAACAAAGAAAAACTATCAAAGCCGCTGCTTGTTTCGATCATAGTTTCTTTATTTGGGATGGTCCTTATCCTCGGTGCACCGGCGGGAAATGTAAATTATACAGGACTTTTGCTAGCCCTTGGCGCTGCGATTGTGTACTCTGTTTATATCATCTTCGGAAACCTTGTTGCTATAAAAGTACAGCCGATCATCACAAGCGCCTTTACTGCTTTATTTGCCTCGATCTCATTCTTAGCTGGCGGCTTATTAACAAACACCCTTAACTTTCAATTTGAAATGTCAGGCTGGATTCCGATTGTTGGCATTGCCTTGTTTTCAACCGTTATCGCCATGTTTACATTTTTTGCGGGAATGAACATAATCGGCCCTACAAAAGCGTCAATTCTGAGCATGGCAGAACCTGTCGTTACGATTGTTTGCTCGACCTTATTGTTCGGAGAAAACATGTCGATTTTGCAATTAAGCGGCGGAATCATCGTGCTCACCGGAGCGTTATTTGTTGTATTGGCGAGAGAAAAGACTCATTCTGAAGCACAATCATCTTTAAGCAGAAAGACTTTCGATTAATGCTTGAACCTCCCACGAATTAATTCGTGGGATTCTTTTATGAGATAGGTTAGGTTGTACCTTGTAGGTTTAAACCATACGAATTCTCATTGGGACCGCCAAAAGCCCCCTAGCCACTTTGTCCATATGGACATTATGGTTACTTTTTCTTAAGATATTGGCTGCACCATTAAGATCAGCGTTAACAAGTATCTTTTGTCCTGTGCGATACAGTCCTCTTTTAATTCTACTTCCGGAGAACTTTGTAACTGGTTCTGTTTCTTTTTTGTAGATAGGCAGTTCATCATTGTCCAGAAAACTGGCTTGTGAAGTGTAGGATTCTTCCTGTACGATCAATTCAATACCATAGCGTTTACACATGGAATGAAGCTTGTTTATCCACTGTGAATGAGGGATTTGAACAAACGACTGTTTATCTTTTTTTCGCATTTTCACTTGTTGTTTCCACTCTTTGTTGTGGCCGACCACAACTTTCATATGTTAGAAATTCTTTTGTTTCAAAAAAATGTTGACGAACGTTATACAAACCGACATTGTACATATTTTTACTTAAACGGCACAGCTGTCTTAATGCTAAGAATTCCTTTTTGGTAAGATTTTTTAAATGTACTTTTTGAACTCCGTACATTTTTTTTGAACCGGAACTCATTTGAGTCTTCACCTGCCTTTCTGTATTATTATACACAAATAAGAACATAAGTTCCGTATTTAAACCAAAAGAAAACACCCGCCATTCATCTCACGTTTGAAATCACGGGTGTTCTGGCGGGTTGCATAAATTCTTTTGCTGACGCGGCCTGATGAATGGTATGAATGTTGTTTTCATCAGACATGATTTTATTCAGCTGGGATAAAGCCCGGACATGCTTTTTTTCTTGTGTGGCGGCCAGCACAATAATAACCGTGATCTCGTTGAACTCACCAAAGCTTATCCCTTTTTTAAGCGCAAAAGACTCATGCCTGCCCCGTTTATTCCATCCTGGAGTACATGGGGGACATTACCAGCGGGGACCAAAAATTCTCAATTATATCCTCTTTTGTAGCAGATCACAGATTTATCAAATTTTCATTAATGATCACAGACATGGTCTTTGTCCTCCCCTGAAGTTGTATTGTTTGTGAAATAATTCACTTATTTTGTTGCATTTATTATATCACCCGTCTTTTTCATTTTGTTACCGCTTTCATCCCAACATTTTGTGTAGTATTTTGTCTACCTTTGTGAATCGAAGTGAAGGTTTGAGGTGAGGTTTTTTGTAGAGGAACCTATTATATTTCTTAAAGTATGGAAAAGCTGATATTAGGATCAAAAAACAATCATTTTATATGCTCTTTTGAGAGGAATATGATCAAATTAAGGTTAATGGCTTAATTTGAGATGTTTAAACTAACATATTTTTACTTTAAATTCCTTAAAATTCCTATTATTAGTATTCAATCAGATTAATTAAGCGATAATTCAAGGGAATTAAGCGAAAACCCCGATTATTTAAGCGAAAAAATCAACAATTAAGCGAAAACTGGACTTAATTAAGCGAAACGATAAAAATGCTAAACATGGGCCTGTGTTAGTTACTGTAATTTAAAAACGTGGGGAATGTTGAAACAAATTTTTTGACAGGTTTCACTTACAAATAGTAAGCTGTAAAAGTTGCTTACTTTTAGTAAGTGAAATGATTTTAGGAGGAATAGAAATTGTCAGCATCTGAGCAAAGCTTATCAACGGTCATCCGTGAACGACATTCTGTCAGGAAGTATGATCCGGACTATAAAATTTCAAAAGAAGAACTTGAAGACATTTTGAAGGAAGCCACACTTGCTCCTTCATCAAGCAATTTACAGCCGTGGCAGTTCCTTGTCATTCAGGATGAAGAAACAAAAAAAGAGCTGAGAGCTATCGCCAATAACCAGGAGCAAGTTGAAACTTCCTCTGCTGTTATCGCGATTCTAGGCGATTTAGAAATGTATGAAAATGTGGAGAAAGTCTATCGCAGTGCCCATGAAGCAGGCTTTATGGATGAAGCGAACATGAACCGCTTAATTGAAGGAACCAATAAAACATATCCTTTGGCACCAACAGAAGTAAGAGCAAATATAGCATCATTCGATGCCGGCCTCGTCGCGATGCAGCTCATGCTAATCGCAAAAGCACGAGGCTATGACACGGTACCAATGGGCGGATTCGACAAACAAAAATTCCGTGAGAGATTCAATGTATCAGACAGATACATACCAGTTGTTTTGATTGCGTTGGGAAAAGCGGCCGAACCGGCATTCCAGACTACTCGGCTGCCTTTGGAGGATGTTGTTAGATTTATTTGACAATTTTATAATCAGTTCTTAATATAGCGTCCAGAAGAAACTTTTGGACGCTATTCAAATTTGTTTAAATGCTCTTTTAAGACCTAAAACGTTGTTAAAATGGGCGTCAATACTGTAAATCAATACGAGCGATCACCGTTGTATGAATTTTCAAAGACATGTTCTAGAAAACGTATAACAAAAATTAATTAATTGAGAATTCCTCAATCATTTATGACATTTTCTTATAAAGAAGCAGTTCATAAGAGCCAGAATGCGACAGTTTTATTTAAAACTGCTGGCCTTTTCAATATTTATAAAAAATTAATTCTTTTATTACATATACCGGGGTATAATTATTTTTTACGCTACTACTGTAGTAAAAGAAGTATGAGGTGATATATGTGAAGAAATCCGAAATCCAATACAAAATCCAAGACGTTAAAGCCGAATATGTCCGCCTCCAGAATGACCTGGAAAAACTTGAATATGTACAAGGTAATACCACCCCACTTTACAAGCAGCTCGATGAAATTGAAGCCGAATTAAAAGCACTCAATAATCAGTTGGACGAACTAAACAAAATGTGAATAAACGCAAAAAGGTCACAGAAAATTGAACTGTGACCTTTCCAATAGGCATGTCGTTTTGGGGTAGTGATCTATCCTTTACAGGAATTTCATGCCCGCTTTTCGCATATCTCTTCGATTCAGCTATATTCCGGCAAAAAAATCTTCTTAAGAACCAGTGTAACAGCACCAATAGCCGTACCGTATTCCCCCAAATTTGTCGTACTGATTGGAGTTGAATTCAATGCCCTTTTCTTGACCATTTCCTTCATAGGTGCCAAGAGAAATTCCCCAGCTTTCGAGACACCTCCGCCCAGTATAATCCTGGCCGGATTTAACGTGTTGATCATATTTGCAATTCCGATCCCAAGATAACGGCCTGCATCTCCAAGGACTTCAATCGCTAGTTGATCACCTTTGAGAGCAGCCTGATGAACAATTTCCCCAGTGATCTGACCCAAATCTCTATGTACGAATTCCTCAATGAGACTCTTCCTGCCAAGGCGAATTTCCTTTTGTGCTCTCGCTGTAATTGCCGGTCCTGCAACAAGAGCCTGCAGGCATCCATAATTTCCACAGCTGCATTTTGGCCCTTCCACATCGATCGTAGTATGGCCAATTTCTCCAGCCGTAAAGCTTGATCCTGTGAAAAGCTTATGGTTTAAAATAATGCCTGCCCCCACGCCCATTCCAACATTAATACAGATAAAATTATCGATACCCTGACCATTTCCGAACCAGCTTTCTCCCAGGGCCATCGCTCTGACATCATTCTCTATTTCAACAGGTATTTGAAACTCTTCCTCTAACCTTTCCCGAATAGGAATATTTCGCAGATTTAAATTTGGCGCGTATTGGGCCACTCCTTTTTGAGGGTCGACGAGCCCATGCATACCTACACCAATACCAAGAAGGGTATCATTTTTCAGCTCTGCGAACATGCCATGAATCGATTTAATCAGCAGATTCATGAATGTTTCGGCTGATAATGAATTAGGCATTTTAACAAGAAGGGTATCCATGACTTCAGCGTTAATATTAGTAGAAACCAATTTAAGATTATCGACTCCTACATCAACTCCAATAACACGAAAAGTAGAAGAATTGAGGCAAAGCATGATCGGTTTGCGCCCTCCGGTTGAAGTACCCAAATCACTCTCCAACACTAATTTAGACTCTAATAGTTCATTCACCAGATTGGTCACCGTGGGAGGAGTCAAATTGGTTTTTTTGGCAATTTCCGCACGGGAAATGGGTCCTTCCGTACGAATCTCATTCAATATAAGTGATTTATTGAGTGACTTCATAAACTGAAAGCTACCAACCATTCCAGTTGTCATCGTTCTTTCCTCTTTTCATTTTTATCTATCCTGCTGCCCTGCACAAGGATGGATGTATGCCATCTTTAAGGATAGTTCTCATCTCATATAATGCTGACCCTTCCATACAAACAGAAAAGGAAAAATCTCCTTTTCGGTTTGTATGAAAGGAATTTTTATGATTGTGCTAAATAGAATGAGTTAATCAGATTTCTTATGATTTACTCTGCGTTGATATACTTGGTCAAATATCACCGCAGCTACTAAAATCGTCCCTTTGATTAAGTATTGATAGAACGAAGGGACATTTAAAAAATTCAAACCATTAGTAATTACACTTAAAATCAACGCACCCAGCACAGTACCAAAAATGGATGCCCTGCCGCCAATCATACTTGTACCGCCCAGGACCACTATTGTGATGATATCAAGCTCATACCCCGTTCCGGTTAAGGGTGATGCAGACGATAATTTCCCGGTTAACAATAAGCCGCTTAAACCAGCTAAAACTCCCATCGCCATATAAGCAATCATCACGATCCAATCTTTATTTATTCCAGCTAATCGTGAGATTTCCCCATTTCCTCCGACTGCATAAACATTTCTTCCCAAGGCAGTATGGCGAAGCACAAATCCCAATACAAGGGCCAAAACTATGAAAATTACGGCTTGAGTTGGTATCCCAACTATATAGCCCGCTCCCAGCCAATCAAATAGCGGATGGCTGAACGTGATTGGTGAACCTGGTATTCCTCCAACGGTAAAATCAGTGTAGATATAGGTTAAGCCCCTGGCAATAGTCATCATCCCCAGTGTAGCAACGAAAGGGGCTATGTTAAATTTAGTTATCACAAAGCCATTGAGCAATCCAATAACACCCGTAATTATAATGGCCAGCAACACGGCCAGAACAAAAGGCAATTGTATCGGGTTAGCAGCACCGAAAGCTATACCGAGAAAGCCGGCACTCAACGCCCCGCCTAAAGCCATAACAGATCCAACTGACAGGTCAATACCCCCGGTGAGCATTACCAAAGTCATACCGAGAGCAGCAATACCGTAAATTGAAGACATCCTCAAAATGTCTTCAAAATTTTTATAAGACAAAAAGTCTGGATTGATTGCTGAGAACAGTGCGATCAATAGAATCAGACCGACCAGAATGATCAATTGCTGCCCTTCCAACCCCAGCTTTGTTAGCCATGGCCTTACTGCTACCAGCGATGGAGAGGAATTTTTACGATCTTTACTTATTAACTCCATAAACTTACCCTCCATTAATTTAATCAATATTTTTTCTTGCGAAGATAACCGTCAATCCCCACAGCCGTAATGAGTACCAAACCCTTGATTATGTACTGGTAGTAAGTAGATACTCCCATCAGGTTTAAGCCGTTCTCAATTACACCGATGATGAAAACTCCAAGAATGGTCCCGAAGATTGAGCCTTTACCTCCTACAAGGCTGGTACCTCCAATAACCACTGCAGCAATAACATCCAACTCATAACCCGTTCCAGCAACAGGAGATCCTGAAGCTACTCGAGAAGTCATGATAATACCACTAAAAGCAGCTAAAGCACCTAGAAAAGAATACGCGAAAATCTGAATCCTTTTAACATTTATACCTGACAGCCTTGCTGCTTCTTCATTTCCTCCTATGGCATAAACCGATCTGCCAAACGCCGTATATCTGATAATCCACCAACACAAAGCTATAATAACGATAAAAAGAACCGTTGGTGTTGGGAGGCCCAAAACAGAACCTTGTCCAATCCATCCGAAACTAGCGGACATAGGTTTAAAATTAACCGGATATCCACCGGAATACAGATAAGTTAATCCCCGGGCAAAGATCATCATTCCCAAAGTCACTACAAAAGCTCCTACCTTGAATCTAGTAATAATTAAACCATTGACAAAGCCTATTGCCACTCCCACCAAAATTCCAACAAATAAAGCGAATGGAACAGGTAAAGTTACTAAACCTACCAGAGTCGAGTCACTGTAACTCCCCGTCACCAAACCTGCAGTAATCACCCCTGCCAAGGCAAATGTTGAGCCAACCGACAAATCAATCCCGCCGGTGAGAATGACAAAAGTCATACCAAGCGCCATTATTCCATTTATGGAAACAACCCGGGTGATGTCGAGCAAGTTACTTTGCGTCAAAAAGGCTGGAGACGCCATGCTTAGGCCTATACATAAAACCAATAAAACTGAAAAAATGATCAAATGCTCTCGGTTGCTGCCACTCCATTTGATAGAAGATAAACTACTACGCCTATTTCCAGACTCAGTTAACGCTTTGGTAAGCTGTTCCAAGAACATCAACCTCCATTGGGTTCCTATTAGCGTTGTCAGTAAGACCTGATGCATAACGCATTATGCTTTCCTCGCTGAACTCTTCGCGTTTCAATTCACCTGTTATTTTACCCTCATGCATCACAATGACCCTATCACTCATTCCTATCAATTCAGGCATCTCTGAGGAAATCATAATAACAGTAGCACCATTACCCACCAATTCATTCAGCAGCTCGTATATTTCCACCTTTGCCCCCACATCAATACCCCTTGTAGGTTCATCGATTATTAAGATCTGGGATTTAGAACAAAGCCACTTGGCAAGGACCACCTTTTGTTGATTACCACCACTTAAGTTTACTGTCTCTTGGTAAATACCTGGCGTGGCAATGTCAAGTTCACGCACGAATTTTTTTGCCAATGCCCCTTCCAAACCCAATCTAAGCTTACCTAGCCTGCTGATGCCCGGCAGATTGGCTAGAGTAGTGTTGTCTTTGACTGACATCGGCAGCACTAACCCCTGTCCTTTCCTGTCTTCCGGAACTAATCCGATACCATTTTTGATCGCTGTCCGGGGACTACACATGTTTACAGGTTTTCCTGCTATGTTAATTTCCCCTTTTAATATCGGGTCAGCTCCGAACAAGGCCCGAGCAAGTTCAGTACGTCCAGCACCAACAAGCCCGGCAATTCCTAAAATTTCCCCTTTATAAGCTTTAAAGCTGACATCTTTTAATTTGTCTGTTACGAGATTACGAACTTCCAAGGTTTCTGACCCATGTGGTACGATGTGTTTAGGAAACATTTTGTCGAGGTCGCGCCCCACCATCATGCTAACCCAATCTTCGATTTCTGTTTCTGCTACATTTACTGTACCAATGTTCTGACCATCCCGTAACACCGTCGTTCTATCACAAATTTCCTTTATTTCAGGTAAACGGTGGGAAACATAAATTATACTAACGCCTTGTTTTTTAAGCATATTCACCACTTCGAATAAATTATCAATTTCATGAGAGGTCAGCGGCGCGGTAGGTTCATCCATTATGATTACTTTCGCGTTATAAGATAAAGATTTAGCAATCTCAACCATTTGTTGCTCTGCCACTTTAAGACGGGAAGCAGGGGTGCGAGGATCCACCTTTAGTCCCAATCTGTTTAAAAGCTCCTTACTTTCCTCATAGCATCTGCTCCAATCAATTAGCCAAGGATACCTTTTTCGTTTTGGCAGGCGGCCCAAGAAGATGTTTTCCGCGATACTTAAGTGTGGTAAAATACTTAGTTCCTGATATATGATAGATATTCCCATCTCCTGGGCATGCTTAGGATTCTTTATTTCAACTGCCTCCGAATCAAAGAAAATCTTCCCTGCATCCTTACTATAGGCACCTGCCAAAATTTTCATGAGGGTGGATTTTCCGGCTCCATTCTCCCCAAGCAAGGCATGAACTTCTCCTTTCCGAACGCTTAAATGAACCTTTTGTAATGCTTTGACTCCAGGGAAAGACTTTTCTATTTCTTCCATAACGAGAATGTCTGATTGCATTTATACCATTCCCTTTCCTATAACTAGTATTGAACAGCCAGACCGTGTTGTAAGATGATTTCGTGCAGGCTGTCAATTTTGGTTTGTGAAGGAACCTCAACATCATTAAGCTGGTATGACTTCCCAATGTCTGGATATTTCCCTCGACCAAGCCTATGATAGGGCATAAGTTCAATGACTTTAACTCCCTCCAGCTGGGAAGAGACAAATCCAACAATTGACTTAACGTTTTCTTCAGAGTCATTGTACCCAGGGATTATCGGTATCCGGACGACCATTTCTCCTCCTTTACTGCGCATGAAACTTGCCAAACGACGGGCATTTTCAAAAATGGGAACATTGCTCTGACCAGTCAATTCCTTATGCCTGTCATCATCAAAATGCTTCAAGTCAAGGAAAAGCAAATCTACGTACTCCATTATCTCCTCGTAGTTTTCCCACCGTGAAAACCCACAGGTTTCCATGGCTGTATGCAGCCAATTTTCTTTGCACTGCTGCAGTAATTCCTTAACGAAACTGAATTGGCTCATAGGTTCTCCCCCGGAAACTGTTACCCCTCCGCCACTTTGTTTATACATAAGGCTGTCTTTCAGTACCTCGTTCAATACCTTACTAACCGACATCGAATTACCGATGGTCTTTCTGGCTTGGCTCCAGCAATTCACCGTGCACTTATAAGGGGGTTCCTCCCTGTTATAACAATGTTCTATACATTTACTATAGTCAGTTATATAACTATCACCGCTCAGTGTTATCGCTCCATGAGGACAGGATTTAATGCACCGTCCACTGCCAATACATTGGTCTTTGAAATAAGCCATTTCGCTGTAGGACTCCTGTGATTCTGGATTACAGCACCAAAGACATCGTAATGGACATCCTTTCAAAAAAACCACGGTACGAATCCCTGGACCGTCATGCAAACTCCAACGCTGTATATTGAAGATTTGAGCTACCTTCTCTTGGTCACATTTGCTTATTGACATTCGTGCAGCCCTCTTTCAAAATTTTTTACAAAGCTTAGGGTAAAATGAAGACCGGCTTTCATCCAAGACCGGTCTTTTCTTCTCTAAATTCTTTCTTCAGTTCTTTCGATAATGTCCTGCTGAACCGTCTTATCCAAATTGACGAAATAAGCGGAATATCCGGCAACTCTAACAATTAAATTACGATATTTGTCAGGGTCTTTTTGTGCAGCCAAGAGCGTCTCCCTGCTAACTACATTAAATTGCATCTGCATTCCACCGAGAGAGAAATAATAATCAATTAAGTTAACCAACCTTTGTAAACCTTTTTGAGCCATGAGTTTTTCTCCTCCTTAATCCTTGAGATCCTGAGGTAAAAATTTCAGGTTATAAAGTGAACCTTCCGACAAAATGACGTTGCGAATTTTTGACACACTTTTAACTGCCGCTGTCGGCCCCTCCGTGTCTGTACCCCGCATTGGTGATTGTCCATCAGACACTGGAGTACCACGTTTTCTTCCATCTGGCAATGTTCCTGTTATCCTTCCAAAAGGTGTATTGGATGACACCGTAGTTGTAGAGGCCTGGAAAACGCCACCGATAGGTCCACGACCATACCGGGTATTTTTATATTTAGGAAACTCTTCACAGATAAGCGCCAGTACATCACGGGCAATATAATCCACCTCATCAATGTCATTACCGTATTTAGGAACTGTCAGGCACATTTGTTGGATTTCAGGACCTGTAGGATTTGTGGTAATGTCGCTAAAATCTGTTTTCAGCGCATGAAGCAGTTGAGCACCGGTAATCTGCTTTTGCTCAAATACAAGTTGTTTTATGGCATAAAGGCTGTTCGCCACATTTGCCAAACCAATCGTTTCGTTCCCGCTAAAATCGTACTTGGCTCCTCCCCTCTTTAAGGAGCGTCCCCTTTCAATAGTGGTTGTCGGACAACCCAGAACTGATGTTAAAGGTTCTTCCATATACTCCTCCCATAATTTATCTGTTGTGTTATCCATAATGACCGCAAGTTTTACATAGTACTTAGCCTGATCTTCAAAAGCGCTCCAAAGTTCTTCGAATGATTCAAAATTTGTAAGATCTTTCCCATTTTGATTCGGGTTAAGGCTAACGTTACTTCTCGTGTCAAATCCGTTATACAATGCCATTTCAAACACTTTAGCCAAACAAAACCAAGCTGCTCCAGTCCTTCCACCTCTTAATCCGGCTACCCCTGGCTCTGCACAGCCTACAATACAATAATCCGCAGCATCCTGATACTCATACCCACGGTTTAACATAGCAGGAATGTATAAGTCATCATTGGATATAGCCGGAAATCCTGTACCGAGGCGAATTACTTCAGCTACTTTCATCTTATATTTTTCTGGCGCTCCCTTGTGCCAGCGAGCATAGTGGGACGGCTGCACTGTACGGGTGTTTGCAATTGCATCTAAGACAAGATAGGTTAATTCATTTGTAGCATCCAATCCCGTTTCAGGATCGGTTCCACCAATAGTCATATTCTGAAATATCGGTTTCCCCCGGAAATAATCCGTATCTTCCCAGCTTCTAATTCTTTCCACAGTTGACAAACAAACGAAAAAGTTTTGAACAAGTTCAAGGGCTTCCTCTCTAGTAATCACTCCTGCAGCAATATCGTGTTGATAATGATCCAAAAGCACCTGGTCAAAACGTCCAGGGCAGATTCCTTGAGCATTATCTTCTATTTGGATTGCGAACTGGACAAAGGTCATAAATTGGAGTGCTTCGTGAAAGCTATCCGCCGGATGTTCAGGAACTTTTCGGCAAATACGGGCCAATTCCCGCAGTTCCAGTTTACGCTGCTGATCTTGATTTTTTTCCGCTTCAATTTCTGCCAACCTTGCATAACGTTGGGCTAAGTCAATCACTGCCTGCATCGACACGATTGAAGCTTCGTAAAAACGCTTTTTTTCCATACCTTCCGGACAAGCGAAATCAACTTGCTTTAATTTTTCTGTACATTGATCAATCATGTAACGCAGACCATGTTCAAACAGCCAGTCATATGGTGGACTTAGATGACCGTCACCACCATGTAAAAAGTTAACTATATTCACAGCTCCAATAGAGTCTTGGGATAGCACCGCTTCTTCCGACAGCATCGCATACACTTTTTCTTTATGAGTCCTACCGTGCCACCACTCCAGTGTTTCCTTTAGTTCGCTCAGTGTGTTTTTATCAACTTCAAATTTATCTGCGGGTCTTTCATCTGGAAAATACGGTTTACCTTCAAATATTTCTTCTTCCAGGAAATCTACTGTAAATTCAGGAAATAGCGGCGAAGAATTGGGCTTTGAAGCTTGATTTCCAACTAGAAGGCTGCCTGGCAGAATGTAAAGAGTCATATTTTTCAAAGTGTTCTCTAATGCTTTTGCACGCCTCATAATATAAGGAAGATTTTCTGTTTGGCGATACGACTCAGTAACATAGCGTGCTCGTTCAATGCAAATACCTGCTCGAACGGAGTTTACATAATTCAGCATCTCTTCAATACGTTTGCTATGCTTAGCTGCAGTATCAATTTGATAGTGTAGAGGCTCTTTAACAGCCATACTTCCATCTCCTTATAACTTAGTATTTTCATATTTAAAAGGCACCAGCTGATAAAATTGAGCGAAACCAGCGCTTACCACCCTTGCCATTCAGGTGCATCCAAGTTGGACTTATCCACTTTGTAACAAGTCGGGCGGACCCAAGGCATACCTTCAAATTCAGTTAATTCAAATTTTTGATCATTATAGGACTGATTTGCCAAATCAGGTTTTTCCCCTCTGGCGATGCTTGCGGCAATGCTAACGGCTACAGCTTCTTCATCAGGACGGAATATCGTTTCTTCATCAATTTCTCCTGCTCTGACAGCGTCCATCGCTTCCTTCTGACCGTCAACACTGATTACTTTGAAGTCGTGTAACCGGCCAGCTGATTTGATTGCTTGAATTCCACCAAGAGCCATTTCGTCGTTCATGTAATAAATAGCATCAATTTCACCCTTAGAATAACGCTGCAGTATGTTTTCAGTTACCTCCATGCCTTTAGTTCTGTTAAAATCCGCGGATACCTTATATACCACTTCAACTTCGGGATATTTCTTAAGCTCTTCATAAAAAGCATTGCCACGTTCAATAGTAGGTCCTGCACCCGGTGTACCTTCAACCACGACAACCTTACCTTTTTTATTTATCGATTCTGCAACCTGCTGGGCACCAAGAGTGCCTGATTTCGCCATATCCCAACTAACTAATGCATCCCATTTAATGCCAGTACCTCGAGTGTTCATCGTACGATCAACAATCAGCAGTGGAATACCCGCTTCGTTAATCTTCTTAATGGCTGGGATTAGGGGGTCTGCCACCGTTGGCGTTACAATAATTGCATCTACCTTTTGTGCAATAAAGTTATCGATTAGCGAAGCTTGGACAACCGGATCGTTCTTTCCGTCAGCAAATACTAATTCGATTCCTTCTTTTTCTGCCACTTCTTTGGAAGCTTTCATCATAGTTTGATATACTGGATGATCAAAATAAGCCATTGCCCAGCCAACCGTTTTTTTTCCTTTGCTTCCATCCTCTTTATCAGTAGCAGACGTTTTATCTCCACTACAGCCTGCTAGAACTAGTGCTAGAGTTGCCATCATTAAGACAACAAAAACTATCATTCTTTTTTTCATTACCAGTCCAACCTCCTAATAAAATCATGGCCTAAACCCAAGTAAAAAATATGCTGACTCTCTGGAACACAGCCCTTACATAGCAGGGCACCTTACAGAACTACTTACGCGTAATATTTACATTGGCAAACAATTAATAAAATAAAAATGAACACGCTTTCATTAATCTCCGAAGTTATGTTTGAGCATTGTAATTCTTCTTACAGGCCTTTCTAGTACCCAGGATCAGCAATCCCAGTACTCAAAAATTGCAATGCTGGCACCTCCTTAACACTCTTACTTAATTAAATTTTTTAATTAACTATCCAAATTATATCTTTGCATTTCTTCACTCGGATTAAGATTTTTGACCTTTTAGATTCAACTTTTTTGCTATATTTTTGATGTCATGTTTCCGGTTGTATCATGGATGTGGGAAGTGATCCTTGAATTATCACCGAACGCGGTTCCCCCATTAAAAATAAAAAAAAGCATCCTGCTCTCACTTTTGATACCTTAAAGTCGGTGAACGAAAGTACGGAGAGTGCATGGATGCAACAACATTTAAATTAATGCAAAAATGAAAAACCGAGTTTTGAATCACTAACACCTTCACATGAATATTTAATGAGTTTTATCAAATAATTTAACAAAGTCGCCCCTATATTCAGTGGGGGTTTTTCCTTCCATTCGTTTAAACGTGGTAGTGAAATAGCTTGCATTTGCGAACCCTGTATTATTGGCAATGACTTCGATGGGGAAAGAGGTCATTTTCAGCAGCCTTTTAGCTTGATTCAATCTGTATTTTTTTAGGTACTCAATGAAAGAAATCTTCATCTCTGCTTTGAATAAACGGCTGAAGTAACAATCACTGAGATAAACATAGTTAGCAACCTCATGCAGAGTGAGTTCATCTTGGTACTTGTTGTGAATAAATTCCAAAGCGTGTTTGACCGGTTGTTTTGCAGCATCAACTGATTCGCTTTCTTTGCTCGTATCAGTCGAATGTTGAAACAGATCTGGAATTTGAAGCCTATCGACGATACTGAGAAGCTTTACTTTGGAAAGAGGTTTGATCAGGTATCCAGAAAAACCTGCGTTGATCGAAGACTCAACCATTTCAAACATTGTTAGTTGTGAAAGGACAATGACAGAAACTTTTGGAGATATTTTTATAAATTCTTTACCGAGTTGAATTCCATCAACATCCGGCAGTGATAAATCCATAATGACCAAACTCGGCTTTTTTTGCTGAAAAATACTTAATGCAGATTTTCCAGAATCAGATTCGTAAATTGACAGATGGTTATATTGGCTTTCTTTAAAAATTAATTTAATTTCTTGCCGAATTATTTTCTCATAGTCCAATATCAACAACCCTGCCATGTACATCACCCCTTCAGGACTAGTTATCCCATGCGTTTAGGTAGAAAGTAGATGTAATTGATCTATTGTAGTTTTCATTGTCGGTATTTCTGTTAAAATTTTATATATTCTTGGTCGTTTATAACTGGATAAGTGGTTTTTACAATAGTAGTCTAATTCCTGGACGGTAAGTGTTAAATCACTTGGAACGATATAGGCGGTAATGATCTGCCCACAATGTTGATCCTGTTCTCCCAACACCAGAGCGTCAGCTACCTTAGGGTTATTAAGCAATACTTCTTCGATCTCGTCAGGAAACACCTTTTCCCCTTCAGAAATCACCATATTATCTACCCGGCCAACAATAAACAAGTGCTCATCTTCATCTATGTAACCAATATCTCCGGTAAAAAACCAATTGTCCTGAATTGCGTTTTCTAACCAGTCCGGCTCTTTCCAATACCCACTAAAAGCCTCAATAGACTCAATATGGACGATAATTTCTCCCACTTCTCCTCTTTTAACTAAATCTTCTGGTGTAGAAAGATTAACCTTGCTGGGATGGATGACCCTAATCTTCTGTTGAGTACCAGGTTTCCCAACACAGCCTGTTCTGTCTTCTAGTACAGAACAAGTGG
Organism: Bacillus canaveralius; assembly: GCF_002860125.1. Classification (GTDB taxonomy): domain Bacteria; phylum Bacillota; class Bacilli; order Bacillales; family Cytobacillaceae; genus Bacillus_BJ; species Bacillus_BJ canaveralius. The sequence continues at coordinate 2,944 of NZ_PGVA01000001.1, read as the reverse complement.
CAATTGTGAAAATTTCTGTGCACCCATAATAATTAATAAAAGACTCTGGTTTTAATAACTGGATGCAATTATTTATAAGATCCTCCGACATTCGCGCGCCACCATAGGAGATTTTCTTTAGTGAGGATAAATCGTAATCTTTGATGTTTGGGTCATTTAAGAGCTCGTAGTATTTAGTCGGATTCATAAATAAACAAGTGACTTTTTCTTTAGAAATTAAATTAAGTAAGTCCATGGAATCAAAAAATGGGGGTGGAATGATATATGTTCCATTTAAAAAAATCATCGCAAGAATCATTCGAATTCCCCTAATGTGGCAAATCGGCATAACACCCAAGGTTGTCTCGAAAGGTTCATATCTATTTTGATTTATGAAGGTTATCGTCGATGAATATTCGTTTTTATGTGAGCGTGGGACCCCTTTCGGAACCCCGTTAGTTCCCGAGGTGTATAATATCATTGCTATTTCATGATCATCAGATGTTGTAGTCTCAAAATCAGCTGCTCCCCGCAGGATCAATTCCTGAAAGCTAATATCACCGCCCAATGGTGAAATGCTTACGAAAATGGGCCTGCTGCTCAATTTAATTTTGTCCATATAATCGAAGCTATCGTAATCGCAAAAAATAATTTTCGGCTCGATATCATTGATACAGTATTGAACTTCGTTTATTGATAGGTTGTAATTAAGCGGGACGAAAATCGCTCCTAATTTTTGAACGGCAAAAAAAATAAGAACAGATTCAACTTGGTTTTGAAGCAGAACCATTACTCGTTCTCCTTTTCGGATCCCGAGCTTTTGCATGGAAGATGCAAGTTTGTTTACTTCTAAATTCAATCTTGAAAATTTATAATGGGATTCTCCTGCAATTAAAGCAATTTTATCCGGGTGCTTACTTATGGCGATATCGAGAACTGTACCTAGATTCAGTTTTATCAACCCCAATTTGTTAACTTTTTATAATAGAAGTAATTTATTCGACATTAATATGCGACTTATAGTAAGCGCTCCCAAATTAAAATGCAGTGTGAAATGTCACAGGGCAGATAAATACCTTTTCGGAAAGTAGCTACTCATATTCAAATAGAAAAACAGCCAGGAAAAGGAATCTTCCTTCTCCTGGCTGTCTTTGTTCAGATATTATGAAGCTTGCTCAATTGGCTCCATTTCTTCCATTGGGTTGAATTGACCTTCCCATTTAGAAATGACAATTGCCGCAAGAGAGTTTCCTACCACGTTTACAGCTGTTCGTCCCATATCGAGAATTCGGTCGATTCCGGCGATAAATGCTAAACCTTCAACAGGTAAGCCAACAGTTCCTAATGTGGCTAACAGAACGACGAATGATACTCCCGGAACGCCGGCAATTCCTTTCGAAGTTACCATCAGGACAAGCATTAACGAAATCTGCTCGCCGATACTCATATCGATTCCATACATTTGGGCGATAAAGATGGCAGCAAGTGCTTGATACAGCGTTGAACCATCGAGATTAAAGGAGTAGCCAGTCGGAATTACGAAAGAAGTAATATGCTTCGGACATCCGGCTTTCTCCATTTTATCCATAATCCTTGGCAATACCGTTTCTGAGCTTGCCGTCGAGAAAGCCAATATTAACTCATCTTTCAATATTTTAATCAATTTAAAGATACTGAATCCTGCCAGTTTCGCAACTACTCCCAAAACTACTATCACAAAGAAAATCATCGTTCCAAATACAGTAAGCACCAATTTCCCAAGCGGGATTAGCGATGTAATCCCAAACTTTGAAACAGTTACCCCTATGAGTGCGAAAACACCAAACGGAGCGAATCTCATGATTTGATTTGTTGCATAAAACATGGCGTCCGCAGTTCCCTGGAAGAAGGCAATCACCGGTTTTCCTTTTTCACCGATTGCAGAAATCCCCAGACCGAATATAAGCGCAAAGAAAATGATAGCAAGCATGTCACCCTCTGCAATGGCCGCAATTGGATTGGTTGGTACAATTTCTACCAATGTATTTACAAGCGATTTAGTTTCCTGAGTTTCAGCTGTGTCGACATAACTGGCAATATCGGTTTTATCGAGCTGGCTCATATTTATACCAGCACCAGGCTGGAATATATTTGCTGCAGCAATCCCCACAATGATCGCGATGGTCGTGATGATTTCAAAATATAATATTGTTTTACCGCCAATTTTACCCAGTTGTTTAATATCGCCTACACCTGCTACGGCAACAATGATACTTGCGATCACAATAGGCACGACAATCATTTTAATTAAACGGAGAAATATGTCTCCAATGGGCGTTAAATACGACGCAATTTCCGGACTTCCGTAAAACAAAGCCCCTACAATAATTCCGAGAATTAAGCCGATAAAAATTTGGCCGGCTAAACTAATCTTTTTCATCTAACATCCTCACCTTCTGTAATTTTCTATGCTGTAAAAGCAATAATCTCGGTGAGGGAAACACGATGGCTGCCCTGCTTATACAAAAAAAAACACACGTTGGGAGTGTCTTTTTTAACAGAAACAATTTTCATACTGTTCCCTCTAAGACGCTGACGAGGTTAGCTGTCGGGTTAGGACTTGGAAACAAAATGCCCTTTCACTCATGAATTCACCCCAAGCGGCAAAGCCGCTGAATTGGTTCCCCCGTTCTTCAATTAAGATTAAGCGTAAATAATATTAAAATAATATCTTAAAATTATTAAAATGTAAATATATTGCCCTTAACTTGTTTTTGGTAGATATCGTATGTAGAGAAATCATTGAATATTCACACAATACTATGATAATTTTAGATTCACCGAAGTAATCGCTTACTAAGCAAAACATTCCATTTATTTTTATAGAATAATTTAATTTCATATCCAAAAAATCGGGTGATGCTCTTTGTAGAGTAGAAAACAGGAATTAGATATTGTCTTCTTGTCCTCGGGTTTCAGGGTGTTC